>NZ_JAAAFV010000057.1:1051045-1057111 GCF_019352915.1 Pseudomonas sp. Xaverov 259
GGCTCACCTGCCACAGACTTCGTGTCAACCGGCTGTGTAGATACCTATGCCCATCGCAGGCAAGCCAGCTCCCACATTTGTCCTGTGGTGCTCTCGCAATAGTGATTAAACCCCCAGAAACACAAGCCATCACTGGTGCAGGCACGGATTAATCGGCACACTCCAAACAGTTTTTCGCGGGCCCATGGACAAGGAAGCGTCATGATTTCGATCTACCAGCTCAAACCGCGTTTTCAAAACCTGCTGCGCCCTCTTGTGCAGCGTCTCTACGACAACGGCACCACCGCCAACCAGATTACCGTGCTGGCCGGCGGCGTTTCCTTGCTGGTCGGCCTGCTGATCGCCAGCTTTGCCCAACACCTCTGGCTGTTTGCGCTGATCCCGCTGTGGATGATCCTGCGCATGGCCCTCAATGCCATCGACGGCATGCTCGCGCGCGAATTCGGCCAGCAATCGCGCCTGGGTGCCTACCTCAATGAACTGTGCGACGTGATCGCCGACAGCGCGTTGATCCTGCCCTTTGCGCTGATTCCCGGCGTGAGCCTGGCGCCGGTGTTGCTGGTGACGTTGCTTGCCGTGTTCAGCGAATACGCCGGTGTACTGGGGCCGATGGTGGGGGCGTCACGCCGCTATGACGGGCCGATGGGCAAAAGTGATCGGGCGTTCGTACTCGGTGTGCTCGCCACTGGCGTGGCGCTGGGCTGGCTCGGCGCCGGCTGGGTCGACGCAGTGATGTGGGTGGTGGCTGCCCTGCTCGCCTACACCTTGGTCAACCGCGTGCGTCAGGGCCTCAAAGAACAACAAGAAACCTCTCCGATTGCATAAGGATTTTTGCGATGCGCGAACAGCAAGAGCACACCTTCGGTACCCATGATGGCGTCGAGCTTTTTTATCGGCACTGGCCGGCCACTGCGCCTGTGGGCGACGCGCCGCGCAAGGCGATCCTGCTGTTCCATCGTGGTCACGAGCATTCGGGCCGTATTGCCCACTTGGTCGACGAACTCGACCTGCCGCAGTTCGATTTCTTCGCCTGGGACGCCCGTGGCCACGGCCAATCGCCGGGCGCGCGCGGTGACAGCCCAAGCTTCGCCACCAGCGCCCGCGACGTGCAGACCTTCTGCGAACACATCGGCGCCACTTACGGCATAGAAGAACAAAATTTCGCCGTTATCGCCCAAAGCGTCGGCGCGGTGATTGCGGCCACTTGGGTACACGACTACGCGCCAAAAATCCGCGCACTGGTGCTCGCCTCCCCGGCGTTCAAGGTCAAGCTGTACGTGCCCTTCGCCCGACCTGGGCTGGCGTTGATGCGCAAGTTTCGCGGCAACTTTTTCGTCAACAGTTACGTCAAGGCCAAGTTCCTCAGCCATGACCCGGAGCGCGTCGCGTCCTATGACAGCGACCCGCTGATCACCAAGGCGATTTCGGTGAATGTGCTGCTCGGTTTGTACGAAGCCGCCGACCGGGTGGTGGCCGATGCCCAGGCGATCCAGGTGCCGACGCAATTGCTCATCTCCGGTTCCGACTTCGTGGTGCACCGCAAACCCCAGCAGCAATTTTTCGACCGGCTGGGCAGCCTGAAAAAAGAGCTGCACATCCTGCCCGGATTTTTCCACGACACCCTTGGCGAGCGCGACCGCGCCGTGGCCGTGAACAGCGCCCGGCGCTTTATCCTGCAGAACTTCGCCCAGCCGCTGGACCGCGCCGCCCTGCTCTACGCCGACAAACTTGGCGCTACCTGCGCCGAGTCCGAAGCCCTCGCCGCGCCGCTGCCGCGTAACTCCCTGCGCGACCTGTACTGGCGCATGACCCGCGCCAGCATGGGCCTGGGCAAGAACCTGTCGGACGGGGTGAAACTGGGTTTCGACACCGGCTTCGACTCCGGCAGCACCCTGGACTATGTGTACCGCAATAGGCCCACCGGCAAGGGCGGCCTGGGGCGGATGATCGACACCAACTACCTCAACTCCATCGGCTGGCGCGGCATTCGCCAGCGCAAGCTGAACGTCGAAGAACTGCTGCGGCTGGCCATGGCCAAGTTGCGCGCAGAGGATCGAGAAGTACGCATCGTCGATATCGCCGCCGGCCACGGGCGCTACATTCTCGAAGCTTTGCAGGGCGTTTCGCCGTTGCCGGAATCGATCCTGCTGCGCGACTACAGCGATATCAACGTGCGTGACGGTGGCGCACTGATTCGCGAGAAAGGCTTGGGGGACATCGCGCAGTTCGTCAAAGGCGATGCATTTGATAGAGCAGACCTGGCGGCACTGGCGCCCAAGCCGACCTTGGCGGTGGTGTCCGGCCTGTATGAGCTGTTTGCCGATAACGGCATGGTCGGCGGTTCGCTGGCAGGTCTTGCCGAAGCAGTGGAGCCCGGCGGGTATCTGGTTTACACCGGCCAGCCGTGGCACCCGCAACTGGAACTGATCGCCCGCGCCTTGACCAGCCATCGCCAGGGCCAGGCCTGGGTAATGCGCCGTCGCAGCCAGGCCGAAATGGATCAATTGGTCGAGGCGGCGGGCTTTCGCAAAATCACCCAGCGTGTGGATGAGTGGGGCATTTTCACCGTGTCCCTGGCGCAGAAGATCTGAGCATGCGCGAACCCGGCTTATTGAAACCCGCAGTCCTGTGGCTGCTGCTGTTGGCGCCGCTGTTTTTCAGCACCTACGGCTTTGCCACCTGGGTCACCAGCCAGCGCAGCGACGTCGGCACGCTGGTCTTCGGCTGGGAAACCCATATGCCGTTCTGGGCCTGGACCATCGTGCCCTATTGGTCCATCGACCTGCTCTACGGGTTTTCACTGCTGCTGCCCAATACTCGCCATGAGCTGAAACAACACGCGTTGCGCCTGCTCAGTGCGCAAGTCATTGCCGTGAGCTGCTTTTTGATCTGGCCGCTGCGTTTCACCTTTGAACGGCCGGAGCTGGATGGCGTATTCGGCTGGCTGTTTGCGGTGCTGGCCGGCTTCGATAAACCCTTCAACCAAGCGCCGTCGCTGCATATCGCGCTACTGGTGATTTTGTGGGTGATGTACCAGCGTCACACCCAAGGGTTCTGGCGTTGGCTGGTGCATGGCTGGTTCGCGTTGATCGGTATTTCGGTGCTGACCACTTATCAACATCACTTTATCGACTTACCCACAGGCGCCCTGGCCGGTTGGTTATGCGTGTGGCTGTGGCCGGTGGAACATCCGAGCCCGCTGTTGAATGTACAACTGACGCGGGATGCCCAGCGCTGGCGATTGGGTGTGCGCTACGGCTTGGGCGCGGTGGCGCTGGTGATTCTGGCCTTTGTAATGCGCGGCTGGTGGTTGTGGCTGCTATGGCCGGCGGTCTCCTTAGGCTTGATCAAGGCCAATTACCTCGTGCTGGGCGCCTCGGGCTTCCAAAAACGCGCTGATGGTCGGCTCACGCCAGCGGCGCGCTGGCTGTATGCACCCTACTTGGCGGCCGCGTGGATAAATTCCAGGCTGTGGACACGTAGACATCCACAGCCTGACCAGATTGTGGATAACGTCTGGCTTGGTCGAATTCCTACCACCGGCGAGCAAGGTTCCTTCAAGGCCATCGTCGATCTGTGCGCCGAATTGCCGATTAATCCACAGGGCCGCGCCTATGAATGCGTGCCTGTGCTCGACCTGATCGCGCCAACACCCGCGCAATGCCTGCTAGCTGCCGAGGCCATTGAACGCCTGCGTTCAAGCGGCCCGTTGCTGGTGTGCTGCGCCCTCGGCTACTCGCGCAGCGCCAGCGCCGTCGCCGCGTGGTTGCTGCACAGCGGGCGCGCCGCAACGGTCGACGAGGCAGTGGCTATTATTCGTACAGCACGGGCCGAAGTGGTCCTGCATCCTGCTCACCGTAAAGCGTTGGAGGGTTTGCCCCATGCCCGCTGATATGGAACTCCAGGTGGTTGCCAGCCTGCTGCGCCGTGGCCGCTCGCTGGACCAGTTATCCACAGGCCTGACCGTGGCCGGCGTATTATTCGGCCTTGCTCAATTGCTGTTGGCCAGCGTTTCGACGCTGTGCCTGCTGCTCAGCCTGTGGATGATTATTCTCGGCCTGCTGCAAAAGTACTGGGCATTGCGCGTGGCCTTCGACGCCGACCTGTTCGCCCTGCTGGCCCGCGACACCGAGCGCACGGCCGATCTCGACCAAGCCTTGCAGAGCCTCGGCCTGCAATCGCCCAAACGCGCGGGCCGACCCTGGACCGAACGCCGTCGCGGCGCGCTCAAACTGCTGCGCAAACAAGCCTGGTTGCTGGGTGCGCAAGCGCTGCTGACCCTGGCCGTAATCCTCGCCAGCCCTTGGCTACCTTTCGCCGGATAAGGAATCCCCATGTTCGAACCCGTGGTCGCCACCCTGATTACCTCGATGGCCCGTACTGTCACCGGCGCCCGTAGCCTGTGGCTGGGGTGCGCGCCGGTGCCGGTGCAGCGCATCTACTTCGCCAACCATAGCAGCCACGGTGATTTCGTCTTGCTATGGGCATCGTTGCCGCAGAACCTGCGCAAATTCACCCGGCCGGTGGCCGGCAGTGACTACTGGAACCAAAGCGCACTGCGCCGCTACATCATCAACCGCGTGTTCAACGGCGTGTTGATCGACCGTGAGCGCAAAGACCCTGTGGATAACCCCTTGCAGCCGATGCTGGCCGCGCTGGAAGGTGGCGATTCCTTGATCATCTTTCCCGAAGGCACGCGCAATCTGGAGGACGGTTTGCTGCCGTTCAAAAGCGGCCTGTATCACCTGGCAAAAAGTTACCCACAAGCCGAATTGATTCCAGTGTGGATCGCCAACCTCAACCGAGTCATGCCCAAGGGCCGCGTACTGCCGCTGCCGTTGCTGTGCACCACCAGCTTCGGCGCGCCGCTGCAATTGGAAGACGGTGAAGACAAGGCCGCCTTCCTTGCCCGCAGCCGCGACGCCTTGCTTGCCCTTGCCCCGGAGCATGTCTGACATGGATAGCCAAACCCTGATGTTGTTCGGCGGAATCGGCGCGATCCTGGTGCTCGCCTCGCTGATCGGCCTGATCCTCAAACTGCGCACCCGTGGCACACCGAATGCGGTGGTCGACAACCTCAACGCCCGCATCAATGCGTGGTGGGTAATGGTGGTGGTGATCGGCATCGCTTTCTGGCTTGGCACTGGTGCGGTGATCCTGCTGTTCTATGCGGTGTCGTTCTACGCCCTGCGCGAATTTCTCACCCTTACGCCGACACGGCGCAGCGATTACCCGGCCCTTGTAGCCGCGTTCTACCTGGCGCTGCCGCTGCAATACCTGCTGATTTATGCGGACTGGTACGGGCTATTTTCGATCTTTATCCCCGTGTATGTGTTCCTGCTGCTGCCGATCCTTGCTTCGCTGGGTGGCGACAGCACGCACTTTCTGGAGCGTGCGTCGAAGGTGCAATGGGGCCTGATGATCGCGGTGTTCTGCGTATCGTTCGTGCCCGCCTTGCTCACACTCGATATTCCCGGCTACGAAGGCCGCAACCTGTTGCTGATCGCTTACCTGGTGATCGTGGTGCAACTGTCGGACGTGCTGCAGTACGTGTGCGGCAAGCTGTTTGGCAAACACAAGATCGCGCCCAATTTGTCGCCGTCCAAAACCGTAGAAGGCTTTGTCGGCGGGATTCTGCTGTCGTCCCTGATCGGCGCGGCGTTGTGGTGGACCACGCCGTTCAACCCGTGGCAGTCATTCCTGATCGCGCTGCTGATCAACCTGCTGGGCTTCGCCGGCGGCATCGTGATGTCGGCGATTAAGCGCGACCGGGGCGTGAAGGATTGGGGGCACATGATCGAAGGCCACGGCGGGATGCTGGATCGGCTGGATTCGGTGTGCTTTGCCGCGCCGATTTTCTTCCACCTTGTGCGGTACTGGTGGACCTGAGGAACACACACTCTCTCAAGCCCAACACAGATCAATTGTGGGAGCTGGCTTGCCTGCGATAGCGGAGTGTCAGCCGGCATCACTTTTGGCTGTGCCACCGCCATCGCAGCATAGGCATCTACACAACCGGTTAACACGAAGTCTGGGGCAGGTGGGCTGTTGTGGCGAGCAGGGCTG
>NZ_JAAAFV010000057.1:1057370-1141108 GCF_019352915.1 Pseudomonas sp. Xaverov 259
CAAGCCAGCTCCCACAGGTGTTTTGTGGTGTATTGGGAGGCCAAGCTAAGCCCGAAACCTTGGTTCACGGGCAGTCTTTTGATCGGTTTTGCGGTACGCCTCACCTTTGTGCAACACGCCTGAGCACGCTGACCACTTCACGTCATCTTTTGTATCAAAGACGCGTGTAAGATAGGCCGCACTTTGCCAGGGATGCTCACCATGTTCGATTCGTTGAAAGCGATCAGCCGCCGAATTCTCGGCGCTTTATTGACTGTGGTGAGTGCCGTCTTTGGCCAATGGCAGCCGCCAGCCTGGCTGCGAGCCACGGGCCGTGGCGTGGGGAGCCTGGGCAGTAAAGCCCGCGCCCATCCGCGCCAGGCGGGTGCCGGGGTCTTGGGCCTGGTGTTGCTGGCCGCCGCCGGCTTCTACGGCTGGCACTGGTATTCGAATTTGCCGCAGCCCCACACCGTGGGTTATTCGCTGCATAAGCCGAACCTGACCGATTACACCCAGCAGCCTGCGGTTGTGGATAACTTGCAGGTGCGTTTTGCCGAGTCCGTGGCTCCGCTGGCGGCGATTGGCAAGCCGGTCACTGAAGGCATTACCCTTAAACCCGCTGTAGCCGGTGCCTGGCGCTGGTCCGACGACCGCACGTTATTGTTCGTGCCCGAAAAAGATTGGCCTGTGGATGCTCATTACACACTCGACCTGGCCAAGAAAAAACTGCTGGCTGACGGCGTGCTGCTGAGCCAATACAGCAGCCAGTTCTCGACCCAACCGTTCCGCGCCACCCTGGCGCAAAACGAGCTGTACCAGGACCCGTCCAACCCGACGCTGAAACAGCTGGTGGCGACCTTTCACTTTTCCCACCCGGTGGATGAAGACAACCTGCGCAAGCGCGTCTCGGTAACCCTCGGCAAAGGCCTGGCCTACCGCGACGCCCAACTGCCCAACCGCCCGGAAATCACATTCGACGAGCTCAAACTGAATGCTTACGTGCGCTCCGCCGCCCTGGCCACGCCACTGGAAAGCACGCCGGTCAGCGCCAAGCTCGATGAAGGCATCAAGGCCCGTGACGGCGGCAATGCCAGCACCGCGCCACTGGTGGCGGAAGTCACCGTGCCCGGCCGTTATCGCCTGACGTTTACCGCTGCCGAAGTCAGCTTTGTCGACAACGAGCGCGGCGAACCGGAGCCGGTATTGATGTTCAGCAGCTCCAGCGCCGTGGCCGATGACACCATCGCCGGCAAGGTCCAGGCCTGGCTGCTGCCGGCCAAGGCCGAAGACGACACGCGCCCTTACACCAGCAACGATATCGATGACGCAATGCTGGCGCGCAGCACCAAGGTCAGCCTGACCCACGTGCCCAGCGTCGAGCCGCTGAACACCCTGCATGCCTTCAAGTTCAAAGCCCCGGCCGGCCGCGCGTTGTACGTGCGCGTGCCTGCCAACCTGGAAGCCATCGGTGGCTACCTGGCGAAAAACCCTACCGCCTCGCTGATCAGCATGCCGGCATATCCACGTACTTTGCAGTTCTTGTCCGACGGCGCGCTGCTAAGCCTCAACGGCGAAAAACGCCTAGGCTTCATGGCCCGTGGCGTGCCCGGCGCCCATGTGGAAATCGCCCGCCTGCTGCCCAACCAGTTGCAGCATTTGGTCGACCAAAGCAGCGGCAGCTTCGCCCGGCCGAATTTCGGCAATGAATACTTCGACCGCATGGTTGAGCGTCAGTCGCTGGATATTGCGCTGTCGTCCAATGACCCGGCGAAAACCGTCTACGACAACGTGGACCTGAGCCACTACCTCACCGCCAATGGCGGCCGTCGCGGTATTTTCGTGCTCAAGCTGAGCCCGCAGGATGACCCGGCCGAGCGTACCTTCGAGTACGAACGCAACAGCACCAGCGACCTGCGTTTTATCGTGGTTACCGACCTCGGCATCATCGCCAAGCGCTCCAGCGACGGCAGCCATGATGTCTTTGTGCAGTCCATCGGCAACGGCTCGCCGGTCGCCGATGCACAAGTGGACATCATGGGTCGCAACGGTCTGCCGGTCGCCAGCGGCCGCACCGACGCCGAAGGCCACGCGCATTTCGCCAAACTGGACGAACTGCGCCGTGAGAAAACGCCGCTGATGTATGTGGTCACGCGCGGCAATGACCAGTCGTTCCTGCCGATTGCCCGTCAGTCCCAGCAGTTGGACTTTTCACGCTTTGATGTAGGGGGTTTGGAAGAAGACGGCGCGATTAATCGCCTCAACGCGTATATGTTCACCGACCGTGGCCTGTACCGCCCGGGCGAAACCGCACACCTGGGCATGATCGTGCGCAGCGGCGACTGGAAAGGCGCCTTGCAAGGCCTGCCGGTAGAGCTGCAAATCACCGACCCGCGCGGCCTGGAAGTGATTCGCCAGCCGCTGAAGCTGTCCACCAGCGGCTTTGAAACCTTTGATTTCCCCAGCAGTGAAGTCGCCCCCGCCGGGGAGTACACCGCGACCTTGCAGTTGATCGGCCAGAAAAACACCCGCACCGACCTGGGCAGTGTCAGCTTCAAGGTCCGCGACTTCGAGCCGGACCGCATGAAGGTCAGCCTGAGCCTGCATGACACGCCGGTGTTGGGCTGGATCCCGCCGGACCAAGTGGTGGCCAAAGTCACCGCCATGCACCTGTTCGGCGCTCCGGCAGCCGGCCGGCGCGTCACGGCGAAGATGTCCCTGAGCCCGACGCTCGCGGCCTTTGACCGTTACCCCGATTACCGCTTCCGCCTCAACGACTCTCTGGAAGAAGCCAGCACCGAAGACCTGGCTGAAACCAGCGTCGACGACAACGGCCAGGCCGTGCTCGACCTCAACCTGCAACGCTTCGCCAGCAGCACCTATCGCCTGCAGGTGATGACCCAGGTGTTCGAGGCCGAAGGTGGCCGCAACGTGGCGGCGCAAAGTGCGCTGCTGGTGTCGTCTGCGCCTTATCTGGTCGGTGTGAAAAGTCAGGACTCGCTGTCGTACGTCGCCAAGGACGCCCCGCGTCAGGTGCAATGGCTGGCCGTCGCGCCAGACCTCACGCCGATGGCAGTGGATGGCCTGACCAGTGAAGTGGTCGAACACCGTTACGTGTCGGTACTGGTGAAACAGTCCAACGGCACCTACAAATATGAGTCACGCATCAAGAACATCAGCCAGCCGGCCTCACCGCTGACGATGACCAAGGACGGCGCCAAGCAGACGCTCAACACCGGCACGCCGGGTGATTTCACCCTGCAAGTCAAAGACGCCAATGGCCGCCTGCTCAACCAGATCGACTACAGCGTGGCCGGGCGTGGCAACACCTCGCGCTCCCTGGAGCGCAACGCCGAGCTGCAACTGCGCCTGGATAAACGCAGCTACGCCACCGGTGATGAGATTGCGATCAGCATCCGCGCGCCGTACACCGGTGCCGGCTTGATCACCATCGAGCGTGACAAGGTTTACACCCAACAGTGGTTCAAGGCCGACAGCACCAACAGCGTGCAACATATCCGCGTGCCTGCCGGGCTTGAGGGCAATGCCTACGTTAACGTGCAGTTTGTGCGCGACATGGGTTCGCCAGAGGTTTATATGAGCCCGCTGTCCTACGGCGTGGTGCCGTTCAGCATCAACCTGGATGCGCGGCGCATGGCGCTCAAGGTTGAAGGCCCGCAGAAGATCGAGCCGGGGCAGACGCTGGACATCAAGGTGACCGCCGACCGCCCAGGCCGCGCGGTAGTTTACGCGGTGGACGAAGGCATCCTGCAAGTGGCGCGTTACCAGACGCCCGACCCGTTGGGCTTCTTCTTCCAGAAACGCGCCTTGGAGGTTGGCACCAGTCAGATCCTTGACCTGATCCTGCCGGAATTCAGCCGCCTGCTCAGTGGGGCAGCGCCCGGTGGTGACACCGAAGGCGCGCTGGCCAACCACCTCAACCCGTTCAAGCGTAAACACCAGCCGCCAGTGGCCTGGTGGTCCGGGCTGGTTGACCTGCCCGCCGGTGAAACCGTACTGCACTACCAAGTGCCGGACAGCTTCAACGGCAAGCTGCACCTGTTTGCAGTGGCGGTGGACAGCGACAGCGTGGGTGTCAGCGAGGCCAATACCGAAGTGCGCGGGCCGATTGTGATCACGCCGAACGTGCCGGCCTTTGTGGCACCGGGGGATGTGTTCAATGTGAGCGCCGGGGTGTTCAGTAACCTCGACGCGGCAGCGGACGTGAAGTTTGAAGTGCAGACCAGCGACGGCCTCAATGTGCAGGGCGACAAAGGCAGCACCCTGTCGCTGCAACCGCGCAAGGAAGGCACCGCCGAGTTCAAGATCAAGGTGGGTGAAACCCTCGGCTCGGCGGACCTGCGTTTTGTCGCGGTACTGCCGAACGGCAAACGTATCCAGGTGGCGGAAACCACTTCGATCCGCCCACTGAGCGAGCATCGCGTGGCCTTGAGCCTGGGCCGGTTCGACAGCGCCAGCAAAGAGCTGAAACCGACCCGCGAACTGTTCAGCCAATTGCGCGATGTGCAGTTGGGTGTGGCCGCCTCGCCGCTGGTATGGGCCAACGGCCTCAAGCATTACCTGGATGACTATGGCTACGCCTGCACCGAGCAATTGGTGTCCAAGGCCATGCCAGCGTTGATCTGGGGCGGTACCGCACCAGAAGCCGAACAAGCCTTCAGCGGCGCGGTGCGCATGCTGCGCCAGCGCCAGAACTCGGCCGGTGGCTTTGGTTTGTGGGCCGCCAACCCGGACGTGGCGCCGTATGCCAGCCTGTACGCCACCGACTTCCTGATCGAAGCCAAGGAACGCGGGCTGCCGGTGCCGGAAGACCTGCTGGCGCGCTCCAACGCCTACCTGACCGACTTGGCCAATGGCCCGAGCGAAGGTCTGTCGGAATTGCGCAACCGTGCCTACGCCAGTTACCTCTTGAGCCGTCAGGGAATTCTGGTGAGCGGCGCCTTGAGCGATATCCGCGAGCGTTACGAGAGCTACTTCAAAGACACCTGGCAGAACGACTTGGGCGCCGCTTACCTGGCGGCCAGTTACAAGCTGCTCAAGCAGGATCGTCAGGCCGATACCTTGTTCCGCAAAATCCCGTGGCGTTCGCTGGTGGATAAGTGGGAGAGCGATGGCCTGTATTACGACCCGCTGGTACACGATGCCGAGCACTTGCACCTGCTGGCGCGTCACTTCCCCGAGTTGCTTGACGATGTACCGACGGCGCTGCTGGATAAACTCGGCAAGCGCCTGAACGAACAGCGTTACAACTCGCTGTCGGCCGCCCTGCTGCTGCGCGCCCTGGACAACTATGGCCAGCGTGCCCAGAGCGACATGACCCTCAAGGCGACCGCCTGGCTGGGTGACAAGCAACAGCAATTGCTGGAGATGGCCGGCCAGCCACCGCGCGCCGCCGTGCCGGGTAAAACGCAGAAGCTGGTGATGGAAAAAACCGACGGACCGGCCGCCTTCTACATGCTCAGCGAAGCCGGTTTCGACAAGGGCGCCAAGCTCAAGCCGATCAACAATGGCCTGGAAATCATCCACGAATACCTCGACCTCAAAGGCGAGACGGTGAGCAAAGTCGCGGTGGGCGACGAGTTCCTGGTGCGCCTGCGCCTGCGCGCCACCGACCGTGACCAAGTGCAGCAAGTGGCCGTGGTCGACTTGCTGCCAGGCGGTGTCGAGCCTGTGTATAACTTGCCACCGGAGCCGGAAGCGGCCGCCAGCAACGAAGAAAGTGAAAGTGAAGGCGACGATTCCGAGTACGTGGAAACCGCCGACGGTGATGAACTCGATGCCTGGCAGGCGCCGATCGGCGAGACCGAGCTGAGCAACTGGCAGCCGGACTACGTGGACGTGCGCGATGATCGGGTGGTGTTGTACGGCACCGCGCTGCGTGATGTAGGCACTTTCGTGTACCGCGTGCGCGCCACCAACGCGGGGACGTTCAATACGCCACCGGCCTACGCCGAAGGCATGTACGAAACCACCCTGCAAGGGCGCGGCAAAGTAGGCCAGCTTGAAATTACCAAGCCTTAAACGCCTGACGCCGCTGCTTGCAGCGGCGGGGCTCGTTACAGGCACGCTGGCGGGGCTGCGATGGTGGCCCCACGCCCCCCTCGAACAGGCCGTCACCTCGTCCCGCGTGGTGTTGGCCGACGACGGCGCGCTGCTGCGCATGACCTTGGCGCAGGATGGGCAATACCGCCTATGGCTGCCGCTTGCGCGCATGTCGCCATCACTGGTCGAAGCCTTGTTGCTCAAGGAAGACCGTAATTTCTATTGGCACCCGGGCATCAACCCCCCGGCGTTGCTGCGTGCGGCCATGGCCACCTACAGCGGCGGCCAGCGTCAGGGCGGTTCGACCTTGAGCATGCAGTTGGCGCGGCGGCTGTGGGACCTCAACACCCGCCAAGTGCCAGGCAAATTGCAGCAGATGGCCCTGGCGCTGTGGCTGGAAGCGCGCTACAGCAAGCACGATATCCTTGAGGCTTACCTGAACCTGGCGCCCATGGGCGGCAATATCGAAGGTGCCGAAGCGGCCAGCCGGATTTACTTTGGCAAGTCGGCGGCGCAGTTGTCGTTGTCCGAAGCGCTGGCGCTGGCGGTGATCCCGCAGCAACCGGGGCGGCGCGCACGCTTCGGGCCGTCGCTGCAACATGCGCGGCTGCGCTTGATGGCCGACTGGCGCGAAACTTATCCACAGGACCCGCGTAACGACAGCTTGCTCGACTTGCCCCTGGAGGCGCGCAACCGCCAGCAGATCCCGTTTCTGGCGCCGCACTTGAGCGAACAGTTGCTGGCGTCGCAGCCCGGCAACGAGTTGAACACCACCCTCAACCTGCCTTTGCAGCAACTGCTCGAACGCCTGATCACCGGTTTTATTGCCGAGCGGCGCAGTACCGGTGTGGAAAACGCCACGGCCATCCTTGTGGACAGCCGCGACCAGAGCGTCAAGGCGCTGGTAGGTTCGGCGGATTACTTATCCACAAGCATCCACGGCCAGGTCAACGGCGTGTTGTCACGGCGCTCGCCGGGGTCAACGCTCAAGCCATTTCTGTATGGGTTGGCGCTGGATCAGGGGGTTATCCACCCCATGAGCATCCTCAAGGATTTACCCAGTAACTTCGGCTACTTCCAACCGGAAAATTTCGACGGCAGTTTTGTCGGGCCACTGACGGCGCGGGACGCGTTGATCCGTAGTCGCAATATTCCAGCGGTATGGCTCGCCAGCCAGGTGCAGTCGCCCTCACTGTATGGCTTGCTGCAACGCGCCGGTATCAAAGGCCTGCGCGGTGAAGCCCATTACGGCCTGGCCTTGGCCTTGGGCGGCGGCGAAATGACGCCCGAAGAGCTGGCGCGCTTATATGTGATGCTCGCCGGTGACGGGCACTTGCGGCCGTTGCGCTATTTGCAGGAACAGCCGCAAACCACCGGCGCGCAACTGCTCACGCCCCAAGCGGCGTTTATGGTGCGCGACATGCTGCGCCGCAACCCGCGCCCGGATGGCCTGCCCGGCCGCCACTGGCGTACCGCGTGGAAAACCGGCACGTCCTGGGGCTTTCACGATGCCTGGAGCGCGGGCCTGGTGGGGCCGTATGTGCTGGTGGTGTGGGTGGGCAACTTTGATGGGCGGCCGAACCCGACGTTTATCGGCGCCAAAACTGCTGCGCCGCTGTTCTTCCGGATCGCCGATGCATTGCCCCTGGCCTTGCCCAATGTGGTGATCAAACCCGACAAGCCGCCCGCCGGGCTGGTGCGCATCGACGTGTGCGCGGCCTCCGGCGAGCTGCCCAACCGCTGGTGCCCGCAAACTCGCAAGACCTGGTACATACCCGGCGTGTCGCCGATTCGCGTGTCCAACCTGCATCGCCCGGTACTGATCGATACGCGCACCGGCAAGGCCGCGTGCCCGCCGTTCGAGCCGCAATACACCCGCGAAGAAGTCTTCGAATTCTGGCCAAGCGATGTGCAGCGCCTTTACCGCGCCGCCGGCCTGCCCCGGCGCACACCGCCTAATGTGATGAAAAATTGCCAGCCCAACCGCATCAGCGACCAAAGCGAAGCGCCGCAGATTCGCTCGCCGCTGACCCAGGTGAGCTACCAGTTGCGCCTGTCCCAGCCGCAGGAAAGTATCCCGCTCAATGCCAACGCGGCCAGCGACGCGACCACGCTGTACTGGTTTGCCGACCAGACGCTGATCGGCCAAGGCCCGCCGCAGACCACGTTGAACTGGCGGCCGGGCAAGTCGGGCGAATACCAGTTGCGGGTAAGTGATGATCAGGGCCGCAGTGCGAGCCGCAGGCTGAAAGTGGAGTTTGTGCCCTGATCCCACAGTTGATCTTTGCTGCTTTGAGGGTTGTGGTCTTGCCTCTTCAATCGCCCTGATCAGGCGTCTTCATCGCCGAAGCTGGCTTTGCCCACGCGCTTGGCATAATGGTTGTACGCCGCGCCAAGTTTTCTCTGCTCGAAGATTGAGAACACCAAGGTGCCCAGCAGGATCAGCATCCACACCAGAAACAACTTCATCGTATCCACATGGGCAACGAACAGCAGCAGGGTCACTACGCCGCCAATCACCATGCCCAAGCCCATCCATGCTCCCAGTACGCGCCCCACGGCCAGGCGAATACCTTTGGGCAGGACTAGCCGGGTAGCCATCATGACGACGATAAGGGCCAAAAAGAAGCCAAACGCAGCCATGAACGGAATCTGAAAGCCGCCCTCGCGGTACAGCCAGGCGAGCAATTGATAGAACGGGCCCCGTTCGGCCATCTGTGGATAAGTCTCGGGGCCGGGCAAATGCAGTTGAGCGAAATGCGCTGGCGTCATGGCCATGACGCCCACCCCGAGCAGCCCAACCACCGCGCCATAAAAACCACCGGCGCGCCATAACGGCGCCAGCACTCGGCGGTTTTCCACATCCTCAGTCAGTACTACGCCGAACACCGCCTTCGGGTGTCTGCCCTGTGAAATAACCGTTTGGCCTTCTCGCTCACCGGCGTCGCCAATCAGCATCACGTCCAGGTCCTGGACCAACAGGATTTCACCCTGGCGGCGGGAACTACCGAGCAGCTCATACTCGACAGGCGATTTATTACCAAACAGGTCAATCCCTTCAGCAATCACGCGGACCTCACCGCTGGCGTCCCGCAGCCGGAAGTCATGACAGCGCGCCTCACCCAACACCCGGCTCCAACTCCAATCGCCGTCCTTGTCTTTGGTCCCCTCTTCGACAATCAGCACATAACCCACACACGGCTTGCCATAGACCGGCGACAGCATGGTCTGGTCGGCAATCACCTTGCCGCGCACTTCCACCAGGCCCATGGCCAGCGAACGAATCTGACTGGTGGCCAGGCGCTGCTCGGTTTTGTAGAAGCTGGGGCCAAAGCTGACCAGCAATCCGAACAGAATGCCCACAGGGAAAAACAGCGCAATCAGGATGTTTGGCGCATAAACCAACAAGGCGATAAAGCCGGCGAGGAACACCAGCGCCAGCGCGGTTTTCCACTTCGGCTTTTTCACCACAACGCCTGCCTGGGTGGTTTTCATGCCCCCGGCACCTCAAGTTTCACGCCTTCGTAGCGGGTTTCTTCGGCGCTGATGGCCAACAGCGGAATACGCTGATAGCTGAGCATCCGCGCAAAGAACAGGTCGGGGAACACCGCGATGGCGATGTTATAGAGGTTCACCGACTCATTGAAGAACTCACGCCGGTCAGCAATGCGCTCCTCCACAGCCGAGATAGCCTGTTGCAACTCGACCATGTTCGGCCCCGAGATCAGCGCCGGATAACTCTCCGCCACCGCAATCACCGACTTGAGCGCCGCGTTGAGCTGGTTGGACGCATCGACCTTAGCGTTGAGGCTGCTGGCGTTCAGGTATTGAGTGCGCGCGTCGCTGAGGCGGGTAAACAATGCGTTCTCATGGTTCATGGCGGTCTGCACCACGCGCATCAGGTCGGGGATCTGATCGGCCCGTTGCTTGAGCAGCACGTCAATATTGGCGAAAGCTTTATCCACATCGTTGCGCCGCATCACCAGGCCGTTGTAGACGCCGACCATCCAGCCGATCAAGCCCACGACAATGATCAGCACGACGATACCGGCGATAAGCAGTTCTATGTTCATGGTGAAGGCGTTCCCTGGCTGAGTTATCCACAGGGAGGCATTCTAGGGCTAAAGCGCAGTGAAGCACCCGGACTTAGCGCACAGAACCGACAAGCGCATCGTTCAAGGCTAGAAACGTCTGTGCAAATCGGGAAAGATCAACTGTGCAAACCACACAGGCAGTCCCGGAAAGATCGACCGTGATTTTGCTGAAGAGGCTTCAACTACGCCCAAATCAATGAGTTTTCTGAGTTGCTCACTGGCAACTCGGTCGTGCAGGCCGGAAAACGTCTTGAAGTCGGCTCGAAGCATCTCGCCTTGGGTCAGCAAGATATGGATCGCTTTGGCCATTTCCTGCTTCACGCCTGCCTGGATAAATCGCGGCTCAAGCCCGACGACCCGTTCCAGCCGGTGGCGCAAGGACACAAGGTCCATGGCTTGCTCGACATAGTCCATTTGATCGATGCAAACCTGCAGCATGAATTCCACAAAGCCAAACAAACCCGCTTGGGTGAGTTGACCCCGACCATCCAGATCGCCTCGGCGAGGCTGATCCGCTGCGCGCAGATGGGCATAGTATTCATCCTGCTTCCGTGCCAACCCTCTGGACAGTGACCACAATGGTGAAGCAAGCCCAAGCCGCATCAGTTGCAGGTGGGTCATCATGCGTATAACCCGGCCATTACCATCTTCAAAAGGGTGCACGAAAGCAAGGCGATGATGGTAAGCCAGCGAGCCAAGGATTCGCGGGGTCAGGTCAGGTTGTCTGCCATAGACCTGCTGAAGCCGAGTGAGCATGGGCGTTACAGCCTCCCAGGCTGGCGCAGCATGGTCACCCACCAGAACGTTTCGCTGCGCGGCGTCACGCAGTTGGCCAGGCACCAGCAGGTGGCCGTCACCCAGCCGTAAATCTTCATCACTCGCCTCGCGGAAAAGGCGGCGATGAACAACAGACACCAGTTCTGGCGCGAAGAACAGATCCCAAGGGGCGTCCATGGATTGGGGCCGTCGCAAGGCTCTCTCCAACAATTCCTGAACGCCAATATGACTTTCGGCGAGAGCTCGCAGCTCCTTGGGGTCACGCCTGGGCACGCGAGCCGACAACGTGACCGGCTCCGTAAACTGGCCCTCGATCAGGTTGCTGTAATAGCTACTGGTGATCCGCATCAAACCGCCTATGCGGTTGGCCGTTTGCCTGGGCAAGAGCCCTGTCAGCTTTCCAGCGCGAAAGCCGAGGGACTCTGCCGTACGCACTGTCGACGCAGGAAACCCCGGGGAAGGCCAGATAGGCTCAAGCCAATGGTTTCCAGAAATAAATTCCTGCGCCATTACGGTTACCTTTTTCCGATTTGTTTTCCGATATTTTTTTTCACAATGATCAATATTAGCTGGGCTTATCCCGGTTTTAATATCGATATTCAGATTTATTTTTCCGATATTTTTTCCGACTTTTTAATTTAGGAAAAATCTGCATTCAATGCCATACGTATTTCCTCGTCCGGTATGAGTTCGATATAGCTGGATTTCCCGCCGCCGGTCGCCCCCGACAGCCAGCCCCACTCGAAGCCCAGCGTAGTACGCCCGACGTCGTCATAGCCGACAGTGCCACGGGACCAGCCGGCAAGGAGCTCTCCTTGCGTGGTCAGGCACTGGTACAGAAGCTCGATGGAATCCTCGCCTGTCACACGCCCGACCTGCTGCCCCAGGTGGATTCGGCCGCCTTGGTAAGTGCCGGTAATAGCATCACCCTCGACCAGGTAGTGAAACACCGTGCCGGAGCCGGAAAGCCCGTGGGTGTTGTTGGCGACAGCGAACCTGCGATTGTTCAAACGCTCGCGGATCGTTGAAAAGGGAGTTTGCTTCAAAACCGAATCCTTTCGTATGACGAGGTCCATTTCGACAGCAAGCTGGAGACCCGAGGGCCTCCAGGGTATGGCCTGTTACTCCACCGTCACCGACTTCGCCAGGTTACGCGGCTGGTCAACGTCAGTGCCCTTGAGCACGGCAACGTAATACGACAGCAGTTGTAACGGGATGGTGTAGAGGATCGGCGACAGGGTGTCGTGGATGTGCGGCATGTTGATCACGTGGGTGCCTTCGCCGTTGGTCATGCCGGCTTTTTCATCGGCGAACACGATCAGCTGGCCGCCACGCGCGCGTACTTCCTGCAGGTTGGATTTGAGCTTTTCCAGCAGTTCGTTGTTCGGCGCGACGGTGACCACCGGCATGTCGTCATCCACCAGGGCCAATGGGCCGTGTTTGAGTTCGCCGGCCGGGTAGGCTTCGGCGTGGATGTACGAGATTTCCTTGAGCTTGAGCGAGCCTTCCATCGCCACCGGGTATTGCGCGCCACGGCCGAGGAACAGGGTGTGGTTCTTGTCGGCGAACAGTTCGGCGACTTTTTCCACGGTGCTGTCCATCGCCAGTGCTTCGCCCAGGCGGGTCGGCAGGCGGCGCAGTTCTTCGACCAGGGTGGCTTCGACGCCTTCGGCGAGGGTGCCGCGCACCTGGCCCAGGGACAGGGTCAGCAGCAACAGGCCAACGAGTTGGGTGGTAAAGGCTTTGGTGGACGCCACGCCGATTTCGCGACCGGCCTGGGTCAGCAGGGTCAGGTCGGACTCACGCACCAGCGAGCTGATGCTGACGTTGCAGATCGCCAGGCTGCCGAGAAAGCCGAGCTCTTTAGCGTTACGCAGCGCGGCCAGGGTGTCGGCCGTTTCGCCGGACTGGGAGATGGTCACGAACAGGGTGTCAGGCTGCACCACCACCTTGCGGTAGCGGAACTCGCTGGCGACTTCGACCTGGCACGGGATGCCGGCCAGTTCTTCGAGCCAGTAACGGGCAACCATACCGGCGTGGTAGCTGGTGCCGCAGGCGACGATCTGCACATTGCGCACTTTGGCGAACAGCTCGGCGGCTTGCGGGCCGAAGGCGTTGACCAGCACTTGGTTGTGGCTCAGGCGGCCTTCCAGGGTGCGTTGCACCACGGACGGTTGCTCGTGGATTTCCTTGAGCATGAAGTGGCGGAATTCGCCTTTATCAGCGGCCTCGGCACCATCACGGTATTGCACGGCTTCGCGCTCGACCGGCACGCCGTTGACGTCCCAGATCTGCACGCTTTCACGGCGAATATCGGCGATATCGCCTTCTTCCAGGTACATGAAGCGGTCAGTCACTTGGCGCAGGGCCAGTTGGTCGGAGGCGAGGAAGTTTTCGCCCAGGCCCAGGCCAATCACCAACGGGCTGCCACTGCGTGCAGCCACCACGCGGTCGGGTTGGCTGGCGCAGACCACGGCCAGGCCGTAGGCGCCGTGCAGTTCCTTGACGGTGGCCTTGAGGGCGACGGTCAGGTCGCCAAGGTCCTTGAGCTTGTGGTTGAGCAGGTGAGCGATGACTTCAGTGTCGGTGTCCGAGGTGAACACGTAGCCCAAGCCTTTGAGTTGTTCGCGCAGCACTTCGTGGTTTTCAATGATGCCGTTGTGCACCACGGCCAGGTCGCCGGAGAAATGCGGGTGAGCATTACGTTCGCACGGCGCACCGTGGGTGGCCCAGCGGGTGTGGGCGATACCCAGACGGCCCACCAGCGGCTCGCCGAGCAGGGCTTGTTCCAGCTCGCTGACTTTGCCTGGGCGACGCATGCGCTCGAGTTTACCGGCGTTGGTAAATACGGCTACACCGGCGCTGTCATAGCCGCGGTATTCCAGGCGCTTGAGGCCTTCAAGCAGGATGGCGGTGACGTTGCGTTCAGCGACTGCGCCTACAATTCCACACATGGTGTATCTCCTAGATGATTGCCGCGCATATCAGCGTAATGCCGCGGGCTTGGATCTGGTCGCGGGCCTCAAGCGGCAGGCGATCATCGGTAATTAGGGTATGGACGCTGCTCCAGGGCAGTTCCAGGTTGGGAATCTTGCGGCCGATCTTGTCGGATTCGACCATCACCACCACTTCACGGGCGACCTCGGCCATTACACGGCTCAGGCCCAGCAGTTCGTTGAAGGTGGTGGTGCCACGTTCCAGATCGATGCCATCGGCTCCGATAAACAACTGATCAAAATCGTAAGAACGTAGCACTTGTTCGGCGACCTGGCCCTGGAATGAATCCGAATGCGGGTCCCAGGTGCCGCCGGTCATCAACAGCACCGGCTCATGTTCCAGCTCGCTCAAGGCGCGGGCCACGTGCAGGGAGTTGGTCATCACCACCAGACCGGGCTGCGGGCCCAGTTGAGGAATCATGGCGGCGGTGGTGCTGCCGCTGTCGATGATGATGCGCGCGTGTTCACGCAAGCGCATGACGGCCGCACGGGCGATGGCGCGCTTGTAGGCCGAGATGGGCTGCGCGGCGTCGCCGACCAGTTCTTGGGGCATGGTGATCGCGCCACCATAGCGGCGCAGCAGCAGGCCATTGCTTTCGAGGGCGGCGAGGTCCTTGCGGATGGTCACTTCCGAGGTTTCGAAACGCTTGGCCAATTCGTCCACGCTGACTTCGCCCTGTTCATTGAGCAGGGTCAGAATGTTGTGGCGCCGTTGGGGTGTATTTCGTTTCGACATGGTGATGATAAGTTTCGCTTCGAAAGATAACGAAGGCAATCAAAACCTATTGGCAGGAAATCGTCAAGCAGATGGAAAAGTTTTTGCACAACACTGAGCACAATGTGGGAGCGGGCTTGCTCGCGAATGCGGTGTGTCAGTCAACTTTTCAGTGCCTGACCGAACGCTTTCGCGAGCAAGCCCGCTCCCACATTTGAACTGTATTGATCTTTGGGTTGTGGATAACTCAGGTCTTTTTGATTTTGACCGGGCGTTTCCAGCCGTCGATGTTGCGCTGGCGGGCGCGGGCCACAGCCAGTTGCGACTTATCCACATCCTGGTTGATGGTCGAACCTGCCGCAGTGTTGGAGCCATCACCGATAGTGACCGGCGCAATCAGCGAGTTATTGGAGCCGATAAACACATCTTCACCAATGGTCGTCTGGTACTTGTTGGCGCCATCGTAGTTGCAGGTGATGGCACCAGCGCCGATGTTGCTGCGCGCGCCGATCACTGCATCGCCGAGGTAGGCCAAGTGACCCGCCTTAGCGTCGTCGCCCATTTTTGCGTTTTTAAGTTCGACGAAATTGCCGACGTGCGCACGGGCACCCAGCACACTGCCCGGACGAAGGCGCGCAAACGGGCCGGCATCGCTGCCCTCGCCCATCACCGCGCCATCAAGATGGCTGTTGGCCTTGACCACCACGCCTTTGCGTAAGGTGCTGTCCTTGATGACACAGTTGGGGCCAATCACCACGTTGTCCTCGATGATCACGCGGCCTTCAAGGATCACGTTGATATCGATCAGCACGTCGCGGCCAACCGTGACTTCACCGCGCACATCGAAGCGCGCCGGGTCGCGCAGGGTTACGCCCTGGGCCATCAGGCGGCGGCCTTCGCGCAGTTGATAGTGACGCTCAAGCTCGGCAAGCTGCTTGCGGTCGTTGGCGCCCTGCACTTCTATCGGGTCGTGGGGCTGTTCGGTGGCAACCAGCAGGCCGTCACTTACCGCCATTTCGATGACGTCGGTGAGGTAGTACTCGCCCTGGGCGTTGTTGTTCGACAAACGGCTCATCCAGTCAGCCAGCTTGTTGGCCGGCACGGCGAGAATGCCGGTGTTGCCTTCAGTAATCGCACGTTGGGCTTCGCTGGCGTCTTTGTGCTCGACGATAGCCGCGACCTTGCCGCTGGCATCGCGCACGATGCGACCGTAGCCGGTAGGATCGTCCAGCTCAACGGTGAGCAGCCCCATCTGGCCGGATATTACGTGCTTGAGCAGGCGTTGCAGGGTTTCAACCTCGATCAGCGGTACGTCGCCATAGAGGATCAGCACGGTGTCGGCGCTGATGAACGGTACAGCTTGCGCCGTCGCGTGGCCGGTACCCAGTTGCTTGTCCTGCAACACGAAATTCAGGTCATCCGCGGCCAGGCGTTCACGCACCACGTCAGCGCCGTGGCCGATCACCACGTGGATGCGCTGTGGGTCCAGTTGTCGGGCGCTGTGGATAACATGGCCAAGCATGGAATTGCCCGCGACCGGGTGCAGCACCTTGGGCAGGGCCGAACGCATGCGTGTGCCCTGGCCTGCGGCGAGAATGACGATTTCAAGAGACATTAATGGCTACCAATCCTGGGCGGTCCGACTTCAGACCTGAGAAGTGTTTTGCTGAAAAAGAAAAAGGGTAGCCGAGGCTACCCTTTTTAATCAATCGCGCTTGAAGCATTGCGGCCAGGCCGCTTACTTCTTGCGGATCTGCTGGAGCGTGCGCAGCTGAGCTGCAGCCTCGGCCAGACGTACAGCAGCAGCGCTGTAGTCGAAGTCCGCACCCTTTTCGTTCAGGGCCTTCTCGGCAGCCTTGACGGCTTCCTGAGCGGAGGCTTCATCCAGGTCGCCAGCACGTTGCACGGTGTCGGCAAGTACCTTGACCATGTTCGGCTGAACCTCGAGGAAGCCGCCGGAGATGTAAAACACCTCACGTTCCCCGCCTTGCTTGGTCAGAGTGATCGGACCTGGCTTCAAGCTGGTGATCAACGGTGCGTGACCCATGGCGATACCAAGATCACCCAGATCGCCGTGTGCAATCACCATTTCTACCAGACCGGAGAAAATTTCCCCTTCCGCGCTGACGATATCGCAATGGACTGTCATAGCCATCTGATTGCCTCAACCTGATGAGCGCCCGTTTCCGGGCGCCGAGATTACAGTTTCTTGGCTTTCTCGATCGCTTCTTCGATGCCGCCGACCATGTAGAACGCTTGTTCTGGCAGGTGGTCGTAGTCACCGTTGAGGATGCCTTTGAAGCCAGCAATGGTGTCTTTCAGGGAAACGTATTTACCCGAAGCACCGGTGAAGACTTCAGCCACGAAGAACGGCTGCGACAAGAAGCGCTGGATCTTACGAGCACGGTTTACCAACTGCTTGTCGGCTTCCGACAGCTCGTCCATACCCAGGATCGCAATGATGTCCTTCAGTTCTTTGTAACGCTGCAGCACGTACTGAACGCCGCGAGCGGTGTCGTAGTGCTCCTGGCCGATCACGTTCGGATCCAGCTGGCGCGAAGTCGAGTCGAGTGGATCGACCGCTGGGTAGATACCCAGGGAAGCGATGTCACGGGACAGAACGACGGTGGCGTCCAAGTGGGCGAAGGTGGTCGCAGGCGACGGGTCAGTCAAGTCATCCGCAGGTACGTATACCGCTTGGATCGAGGTGATCGAACCTTCTTTGGTCGAAGTGATACGTTCCTGCAGAACGCCCATCTCTTCGGCCAGGGTCGGTTGGTAACCTACTGCAGAAGGCATACGGCCCAGCAGTGCGGATACTTCAGTACCGGCCAAGGTGTAACGGTAGATGTTGTCGACGAACAGCAGAACGTCGTTACCTTCGTCACGGAACTTCTCGGCCATGGTCAGGCCAGTCAGTGCAACGCGCAGACGGTTACCCGGCGGCTCGTTCATCTGACCGTAAACCAGTGCCACTTTGTCCAGAACGTTGGAGTCCTTCATCTCGTGGTAGAAGTCGTTACCCTCACGAGTACGCTCACCAACACCTGCGAACACGGAATAACCGCTGTGCTCGATGGCGATGTTACGGATCAGTTCCATCATGTTTACGGTTTTGCCTACACCGGCACCACCGAACAGACCGACTTTACCGCCTTTGGCGAACGGGCAAACCAGGTCGATAACCTTGATACCGGTTTCGAGCAGATCGTTGCCGCCAGCTTGTTCGGCGAACGAAGGAGCTGGACGGTGAATGCCCCAGCGCTCTTCGGTGTCGATCGGGCCAGCTTCGTCAATCGGGTTGCCCAGTACGTCCATGATCCGGCCCAGGGTCGCTTTACCGACCGGTACGGAGATGGCAGCGCCAGTGTCAAGCACACCCAGACCACGTTTCAGGCCTTCGGTGGAACCCATTGCAATGGTCCGTACCACGCCGTCGCCCAGCTGCTGCTGAACTTCCAGAGTGGTGCCGGCATCGCTTTGTACTTTCAAAGCGTTGTAGATGCTCGGTACGCTGTCGCGTGGAAATTCCACGTCGATAACGGCGCCGATGATTTGAACGATACGTCCGCTACTCATAGCTGGATCCTCTGAATATTTGAACCGTTAAACCGCGGCAGCGCCGCCGACGATTTCCGAGATCTCTTGGGTGATCGCAGCCTGACGCGCCTTGTTGTAGATCAGCTGCAAATCGCTGATCAGATCACCGGCGTTATCGGTAGCGTTTTTCATCGCGATCATCCGCGCCGCTTGTTCAGCTGCGTTGTTCTCGACCACCGCCTGGTACACCTGCGACTCCACGTAGCGCACCATCAAGCCGTCAAGCAGCTCTTTGGCGTCTGGTTCGTAGAGGTAGTCCCAGTGGTGCTTGAGTTCCTGATCCGGAGTCGCCACCAGTGGAATCAATTGCTCCACGGTTGGCTGCTGGGTCATGGTGTTGATGAACTTGTTGGATACCACGGACAGGCGGTCAATCCGGCCTTCCAGGTACGCATCCAGCATCACCTTCACACTGCCGATCAAATCATTGATCGACGGCTCTTCACCCAGGTGGCTGATAGCTGCAACGACGTTACCGCCGAAGTTACGGAAAAAGGCCGCACCCTTGCTACCAACAACACACAGATCGATCTCGACGCCCTTTTCGCGGTTTACCGCCATGTCCTTGACCAGGGCCTTGAACAGGTTGGTATTCAGACCACCGCACAAACCACGGTCACTGCTCACTACCACATAACCCACACGCTTAACTTCGCGGTCGATCATGAACGGGTGGCGGTATTCCGGGTTGGCGTTAGCCAAATGCCCAATTACCTGGCGGATACGCTCCGCATAAGGACGGCTAGCAGCCATGCGCATTTGTGCCTTGCGCATTTTGCTGACCGCCACTTTTTCCATGGCGCTGGTAATCTTTTGCGTGCTTTTGATGCTCGCAATCTTACTGCGAATCTCTTTTGCGCCTGCCATGTAACACCTATCAGGTTAGCAAGCGGGAGCCTTGCGGCCCCCGCTGCGGCTTACCAGGTTTGGGTGGCCTTGAACTTCTCGATACCGGCTTTCATGCCAGCGTCGATTTCGTCATTGAAGTCACCCTTCACGTTGATCTTGGCCAACAAGTCGGCGTGATCGCGGTTGAAGTAAGCAATCAGCGCTTGTTCAAAGCTGCCGACCTTGGTGATTTCGACGTCAGTCAGGAACCCACGCTCAGCGGCATACAGCGACAACGCCATGTCAGCGATCGACATTGGGGCGTATTGCTTCTGCTTCATCAGCTCGGTAACGCGCTGACCATGCTCAAGTTGCTTACGGGTCGCTTCGTCCAGGTCAGAAGCGAACTGGGCGAATGCCGCCAGTTCACGGTACTGAGCCAGAGCGGTACGGATACCACCGGAGAGCTTCTTGATGATCTTGGTCTGAGCGGCACCACCCACACGGGATACCGAAACACCGGCGTTCACAGCAGGACGGATCCCGGAGTTGAACATGGCCGATTCCAGGAAGATCTGACCGTCGGTGATGGAAATCACGTTAGTCGGAACGAACGCGGAAACGTCGCCAGCCTGGGTTTCGATGATCGGCAGTGCGGTCAGGGAACCGGTTTTGCCGGTTACTGCGCCGTTGGTGAACTTCTCTACGTATTCTTCCGAAACGCGGGATGCGCGCTCCAGCAGACGGGAGTGGAGATAGAACACGTCGCCTGGGTAAGCTTCACGGCCTGGTGGACGGCGCAGCAGCAGGGAAATCTGGCGGTAAGCCACTGCTTGCTTGGACAGATCGTCATAAACGATCAGCGCGTCTTCACCGCGGTCGCGGAAGAATTCACCCATGGTGCAACCGGAGTACGGTGCCAGGAACTGCAGCGCAGGAGATTCCGAAGCACTGGCAGCCACGATGATCGTGTTGGCCAGGGCGCCTTTTTCTTCCAGCTTGCGAACCACGTTGGCGATGGTCGATTGCTTCTGACCAATGGCTACGTAGACGCAGAAAATGCCGCTGTCTTTCTGGTTGATGATCGCGTCGATCGCCAGAGCGGTTTTACCGATCTGACGGTCACCGATGATCAGCTCACGCTGGCCACGGCCGACTGGGATCATGGCGTCGACAGCCTTGTAGCCAGTCTGTACAGGCTGGTCTACCGACTTACGCCAGATCACGCCTGGAGCAACTTTCTCGACCGCGTCGGTCTCGGTGTTGCCCAGTGGACCTTTACCGTCAACAGGGTTACCCAGTGCGTCGACTACGCGACCCAGCAGTTCCTTACCAACCGGAACTTCCAGGATGCGGCCTGTGCACTTGGCGCTCATGCCTTCGGCAAGAGACTGGTAAGCGCCCAATACAACGGCACCTACGGAGTCTTGCTCCAGGTTGAGGGCCATACCGTAGACGCCGCCCGGAAACTCGATCATCTCGCCGTACATTACGTCGGCCAGACCGTGAATCCGCACGATGCCGTCAGATACGCTGACGACAGTGCCTTCGTTACGGGCTTGGGAGGTCACATCGAGCTTGTCGATGCGGCCCTTGATAATTTCACTTATTTCGGAAGGATTGAGTTGCTGCATTGCTCTGCTGCCCCTTCAAACTCAAGATTTCAATGCTTCGGCAAGTTTCGCGATTTTGCCGCGAATCGAGCCATCGATAACCAGGTCGCCGGCACGGATAACAACACCACCAATCAGGGATGCGTCCTCCGAAGCTTGCAGGCGCACTTCCCGATTGAGTCGTGCACTGAGAACCTTGGCGAGTTTGTCTTGCTGTTCTTGGTTCAATGCAAAAGCACTGGTCACTTCAACGTCTACCGATTTCTCTTCTTCGGCCTTGTACAGGTCGAACAGAGCGGCGATCTCCGGCAAAAGCGGGAGACGGTCGTTCTCGGCAACGACGTGAATGAAGTTCTGTACCTTCACATCAAACTTGTCGCCGCACACTTCAATAAAAGTGGCGGCCTTGTCTGCGCTCGTCAGTCGCGGGGCCTTGAGCACGCGCTGCATGGTGTCGTCTTGCGACACTGCTGCAGCCAGGCCGAGCATGGCTGACCAAGAGGCCAGCTGCTGGTGGGCCTGGGCGTGCTCGAAGGCTGCCTTAGCGTAAGGTCGGGCCAACGTGGTCAATTCTGCCATGATCGCCCTCGCTTAGATTTCAGCAGCCAGTTTGTTAACCAGCTCCGCGTGCGCGTTTTGATCGATTGTGGCACCCAGGATCTTCTCAGCACCGCCGACGGCCAGAGCACCCAGTTGGGCACGCAGCGCATCTTTGACACCGTTCAATTCCTGCTCGATCTCGGCCTGAGCCTGAACCTTCACACGGTCAGCGTCGATACGGGCTTTTTCAACAGCCTCTTCAACAATCTGATTACCGCGTTTCTTGGCTTGCTCAATGATTTCAGCTGCCTGTGCCTTAGCATCGCGCAGTTGATGGCCCGCTTTCTCTTGGGCCAACTCCAGGTCGCGAGCTGCACGGGTGGCAGCGTCCAGTCCATCCGCGATCTTCTTCTGACGTTCGTGCAAAGCTGCGATGACCGGAGGCCATACGAACTTCATGCAGAAAACGACAAAAATCAAGAACGCTAAGGACTGACCAATAATGGTTGCATTAATGTTCACGCCAATACCTCGCTCGTTCGTTGCACAACACACCAATCACTCGAAAAAACGAGTGATTAACCGGCGAGTTGACCAACGAAGGGGTTCGCGAAGGTGAAGAACAGAGCGATACCAACACCGATCATGGTCACGGCGTCGAGCAGACCGGCAACGATGAACATTTTAACTTGCAGCATTGGAACCATTTCTGGCTGACGCGCTGCGCCTTCCAGGAACTTGCCGCCCAGCAGGCCGAAACCAATGGCAGTACCCAGGGCGCCCAGGCCGATCAACAGTGCAACAGCGATAGCGGTTAGACCAACTACAGTTTCCATCTTTCCTCCCGACTTTTACGTCGTATGGTTTAGGTTTTTTAGATTTTAAAGCGGTAAAACAAATCGTTTCATAGCCCTGGTGGGCCACCTTCCCGTTTCACCGGGAAGGACATCAGACTAGTCGAGACTGGTCTTAATGGTTCTCTTCGTGCGCCATCGACAGGTAGACGATGGTCAGCATCATGAAGATGAAGGCCTGCAGGGTGATGATCAGGATGTGGAACACAGCCCACGCCCACTGCAGAACAATGCCCAGGCCGCTAAGCCAGAGCAGACCACTGCCGAACATCACAGCGATCAGAATGAACACCAGCTCGCCGGCATACATGTTGCCGAACAGTCGCAGAGCCAGGGAGATCGGCTTGGCGATCAGGGTGACGAATTCCAGCAGGAAGTTCACCGGGATCAGCAGCGCTTGAACGAAAATGTTCTTGCTGCCGAACGGGTGCAGGGTCAGTTCACCGATGAAGCCGCCGATGCCCTTGATCTTGATGCTGTAGAAAATGATCAACGCGAATACCGACAGGGCCATGCCCAGGGTAGCGTTAGGGTCAGTGGTCGATACGGCACGGAATGGAATGTGCGGGTCGCCGCTGATCGCCATGGCGAGCTGAGGAATCCAGTCGACCGGGATCAGGTCGACGGCGTTCATCAGGAACACCCAGACGAAGATGGTCAGTGCCAGCGGTGCGATCACCGGGCTACGGCCATGGAAGCTGTCTTTCACGCTGCCATCGACGAATTCGACCAATACTTCAACGAAGTTCTGCAAAGCACCTGGCTGACCGGAAGTCGCCTTTTTTGCCGCCATGCGGAAAATCAGGACGAAGATCAGACCCAGTGCGACCGACCAGCCCAGAGTATCCAGGTGGAAAGCCCAGAAACCCATTTCTTTGGCTTCTGCTGCGGTGTGGGCGAAGCCCCAGCCGCCGTTGGGAAGCTGACCGAAGGTCAGGTTCTGCAAGTGGTGCTGGATATAGCCCGAAGCGGTTGTTTCTGCCATGGTTGCCTCAAACGCCCTAAGGTTTCGAAAGTCTTGTTTTCATTAGCAGGGGAGCGAACCAGCTGACCAGTTGGGTCAACACGAAGACGCCGAATACAGCCAGCGGCGCCAATGGCTTCACACCTGCAAAGGTCAGTGCAAACAGCACTGCCGTCAAAATCAGTTTCCCCGCCTCGCCGGCATAAAATGACCGGACGATAGCCTGGGCTGCTCGGGCGCCGGAAAACCGAAAGGCCCTGTGAGCAAAATACATATTGGGCAGCAAGGCTATCAGGCCTCCGCAGAGTCCTGAATATCCGGCTACGACTCCATGCCAGTACCAAAGCGCCAACGCGGCGATTAATAAAATGACAAATTGAGCCAATAAAACCGGGAAAACAGCCAAGCGATGGAACGGCAACGTGTTTGGCGTGCGGGTTTCCATCACTCTTGCTCCTCAATGGTCGGCTGCCGAGAATCAATAACTTGGCATAATTTGTGCCGACAAAATGCGCGCAGAGTATAGGGGCGGTTCAGCCCCTATTCAACTGTCGGGTAGTGTTTTCCGATCGCGCGCTACATAAGCAAATGTTTCAGCGGATGTGGGCAAGGACGCCCTGAAGCTCGTCAAGCGAGTTATATCCGATGACCAATTGCCCTTTGCCCTTCTTGCCGTGACGAATTTGTACCGCAGAGCCCAGCCGCTCGGCCAGGCGCTGCTCGAGGCGTGCGATATCCGGATCAGGTTTGGCGGTTTCGACCGGTGCAGGTTTGCCGCTCAGCCACTGGCGAACCAGCGCCTCCGTCTGACGCACCGTAAGCCCCCGTGCGACAACGTGTCGCGCCCCTTCAACCTGTTGATTTTCCGGCAAACCGAGCAAAGCACGGGCGTGGCCCATTTCCAGGTCACCGTGGGACAACATGGTCTTGATGACTTCCGGCAACGCGATCAGACGCAGCAAGTTGGACACGGTGACGCGGGATTTACCCACCGCGTCGGCCACTTGTTGCTGGGTCAGCTGGAATTCCTGCTGCAAACGCTGCAACGCAATCGCTTCTTCGATCGGGTTGAGGTCTTCACGCTGGATGTTTTCGATCAACGCCATGGCGATGGCGGTTTCATCCGGTACATCGCGCACCATTGCCGGGATGGTTTCCTTGCCGGCCTGCTGGCTCGCGCGCCAGCGGCGTTCGCCGGCGATGATTTCAAAACGACCGCCGCCGATCGGGCGCACCACAATCGGCTGCATCACGCCCTGGGCCTTGATCGAGTTTGCCAGTTCTTCCAGCGCCTGAGGGTCCATATCGCGGCGTGGCTGGTATTTGCCACGCTGGATCAGGTCCAACGGCAGGTGTTGCAGCTCGCGCTCGTCGGCCTGCACCGCTTGTTCTTCAAGCGAAGTGACAGTCGGACCACTCAGCAGTGCATCCAGTCCACGTCCGAGACCTCGTTTCTTGACGGCCATGGGGATTCCTTAAGTTGGCTGGGCTGCAGCGGTGCGTGAGTTGCGGCGTTGACGGCGAACCATCTCGCCGGCCAGTGCCAGGTAGGCAATGGCACCACGCGATGATTTGTCGTACGCCAGCGCGGGCATGCCGTAGCTTGGCGCTTCGGCCAGGCGGATGTTGCGTGGGATCACCGTATCGTAGAGCTGATCACCGAAGTGTTCCTTGAGCTGCGCCGACACATCGTTCATCAGGCTAAGGCGCGGGTCATACATGGTCCGCAGCAGGCCTTCGATTTGCAGGTTCGGGTTGAGCAACTCGGCAATACGCTTGATGTTATCCACAAGGTCACTCAGACCTTCCAGCGCGAAGTACTCGCACTGCATGGGGATAATCACCCCATCGGCGGCCACCAACGCGTTGAGCGTCAGCATCGACAGCGACGGTGGGCAGTCGATCAAAATGTAATCGTAGTTCTCGCGGATCGGCGCCAAGGCGCTGCGCAGACGGCTTTCTTTCATCTGCATTTCGAGCAGCACCACTTCCGCCGCGGTCAAATCGCGGTTCGCCGGCAGCAGTTGGTAACCACCGTGCTCGGAGTAGTGCATGGCCTGGGCCAGGTCACACTCGCCAATCAGCAAGTCGTAGACTGAATTTTCCAGGCCGTGTTTATCCACACCGCTACCCATGGTGGCGTTGCCCTGTGGATCAAGATCAATCAACAGCACCCGACGCTTGGTGGCGACCAGGGATGCTGCGAGGTTGATGCAGGTGGTGGTTTTGCCCACGCCACCTTTCTGGTTCGCTATCGCGAATACCTTAGCCATTCTTGCTTGTGTTCCCAATCATGCCGTGCGGCGCAGTATCAGCAGATGGCGTTGGCCTTGGCAACCGGGTACGGCCAAGGCGTGTTCGCTATCGAGGTGGAAGTCTGTCGGCAATGCTAACAGCTCGTCGCTTGGATGAACGCCCTTCATTGCCAGCCAGCGGGTATCGCGGTCGCCCAAGTGGCGCGTCCAGCTGCTGAAGTTCTCCATACTGCTGAAGGCCCGGGAAACAATTCCGTTGAAGGGCAGTTCAGGTGTGAACTCTTCTACGCGACTGTGGATAACTTGCAGGTTGTCCAGTTTGAGCTCGAGTTTGACCTGGGTCAGGAAGCGGGTTTTCTTGCCGTTGCTGTCCAGGCACGTCACTTGCGACTCGGGAAACAGGATTGCCAGCGGAATGCCAGGCATTCCACCGCCACTGCCCACGTCAAGCCAACGGCCATTTTCGATAAACGGCATCACGCTCAAGCTATCGAGCAAATGCCGCGAAACCATTTCGTCAGGGTTACGCACCGCAGTCAGGTTGTAAGCCTTGTTCCACTTGATCAACAGGGCCAGATAGCCCAGCAGCAATTCGTGCTGGGCTGCGGTCAGGTCCACGCCCAGCTGGCGTGCACCTGTGGATAACTCTTCGGCGTGTTGCGAGGTGACCAACGAACTCAAGCGCTTTGCTCCAACTGACGGCCCGCGCCGCGTTTTTTCAAATGAATCATCAACAGCGAAATGGCTGCTGGTGTGACGCCGGGAATACGCGAAGCCTGGCCCAGCGTCTCCGGCCGAGTTATCCCCAGCTTGCTTTGGATTTCTTTCGACAACCCGGAAATCCCGGTGTAATCGATATCCACAGGCAGCTTGGTGTTTTCACTGGCGCGCAGGCGAGCGATCTCGTCCTGTTGGCGGTCAATGTAACCGGCATATTTGGTCTTGATCTCGACCTGCTCGGCAACCTGTGGGTCTTCTGCGCCCTGCCCTGTCACTTCGACCAGACCAGCGTAGTCGATTTCCGGACGCGACAGCAGGTTCAGCAGGTTGTATTCGTGGGTCAGCGGCGTGCCGAATTTTTCCGCAATCGCGTCGCCCTGCTCGGTGCCGGGGCGAACCCAGGTACTTTTCAGGCGTTGTTCTTCGAGCGTGATGCTTTCGCGTTTTTTGCAGAAGGCTGCCCAACGCGCGTCATCGACCAGGCCCAGTTCGCGACCTTTTTCGGTCAGGCGCAGGTCGGCGTTGTCTTCGCGCAGGATCAAACGGTATTCCGCCCGGGAAGTGAACATCCGGTACGGTTCCTGGGTGCCCAGGGTAATCAGGTCATCGACCAATACGCCGATGTACGCTTCATCGCGACGCGGGCACCAGCTGTCTTTGCCCTGCGCGCGCAATGCAGCGTTGGTCCCGGCCAGCAAACCTTGGGCGCCGGCTTCTTCGTAACCGGTGGTGCCATTGATTTGGCCGGCGAAAAACAGACCGGCGATGACTTTGGTTTCGAGGCTGTACTTCAGGTCACGCGGGTCGAAGTAGTCGTACTCGATGGCGTAGCCCGGACGCACGATGTGCGCGTTTTCCATACCGCGAATCGACTGCACGATCTGAATTTGCACGTCGAACGGCAAGGATGTGGAAATCCCGTTCGGGTACAACTCATGGGTGGTCAAGCCTTCCGGCTCGATGAAGACCTGGTGGCTTTCCTTGTCGGCAAAGCGATGGATCTTGTCTTCGATCGACGGGCAATAACGCGGGCCGATACCTTCGATCACCCCTGAATACATCGGCGAACGGTCGAGGTTCGCGGCAATGATTTCGTGGGTGCGGGCGTTGGTGTGGGTAATCCAGCAGCTCACCTGTTTCGGGTGCTGTTCTTTGTTGCCCATGAACGACATGACCGGGATCGGTGTGTCACCGGCTTGTTCGGTCATCACCGAGAAATCCACAGAACGCCCGTCGATACGTGGCGGGGTTCCGGTTTTGAGGCGACCGACACGCAGCGGCAATTCACGCAGGCGTTTTGCCAGGGCAATCGACGGCGGATCACCGGCGCGACCGCCGGAATAGTTCTGCATACCGATGTGGATAAGTCCGCCCAGGAATGTACCGGTGGTCAACACCACGGATTCTGCGAAGAAACGCAGGCCCATCTGGGTGACAACGCCCTTCACCACGTCCTGTTCGACGATCAGGTCATCGGCAGCTTGTTGAAATATCCACAGGTTCGGCTGGTTTTCCAGGGTTTCACGCACCGCAGCCTTGTACAGGATGCGGTCGGCCTGTGCCCGAGTAGCGCGTACGGCCGGGCCTTTGCGGCTGTTGAGCACGCGAAATTGAATACCACCTTTGTCAGTAGCCATGGCCATGACACCGCCAAGGGCATCAATTTCTTTAACCAGATGGCTTTTGCCGATCCCGCCAATGGCGGGGTTGCAACTCATGGCGCCGAGGGTTTCCACGTTATGCGTCAGCAACAGGGTTTTAACCCCCATGCGTGCTGACGCCAGTGCTGCCTCGGTACCGGCATGACCGCCGCCGATGACGATCACTTCAAAACGGGAAGGGAAATCCACCACGCACCTCGTGCCTGCTTATGTAGGTAATCAGGAATTGTTTGTTGAAAGAGTTTTAGAGCTTTGGCGGCAAGTATAGGGACTTAGCCCTTCCTAAAGAACCCTTTGCACAAAATTTAACCAGCTGTGGATGAATCACAGACAATAGAAATTAAAAAAGAAGAAATTTATAAGATCTTTGTTTTTATGTTTATTTCTACTGAGCCTGTTTTCTGTGGATAGATCTCTACAGGCCTTAATTTACTTTATGTACAGAGATTCAAAAGTCTGTGGTCATGTGCCAATGAGGCCCTTGGATAAGTGCTTTAAGCCTGTGGATTAAAGAGGTGGTTATCCACAGAGGGGTTTTTACTCAGGTTTCAGGCCCTGTTATCAACTGGGCACAGGTGCGGTTATTCACAGGGCTTAATCCACAGAATTCCCTCCTTGAGGGCATGGCAAGGCCACCAAAGCTTTCGATTCGGTGTATGGATCTAAAAAAAAGCAGAGCTATTGTGAGAATTCGGCGGCGCAGTTAATAATAGCGATTATCATTAACCTGTCCTGTCGCGCCCTATGCCCTTTCCTTCACACACGGCTGCCGTCCAGCACATCTATGAGCAGCACCATTCATGGCTGCACGGGTGGCTTAAAGGCAAGTTGCACAACGCTTGCGATGCAGCCGATGTGGCACATGACACCTTCGTGCGTATCCTGGGCGGTCGCCATGCAGGGCAAATCCTTGAACCGCGTGATTACTTGGCCACAATCGCCAGGGGTTTGGTGATTGACCGCTATCGTCGATCCGCCATTGAACAGGCTTATAAACAGTCGTTGGCCGAGCGTTCTGAAGCCACTGCCATCAGTGAAGAAGACAAGGCAATCATCATCGAAACCCTGGTGGCTGTGGATAAAGCCCTGTCGGATTTGGGGCGGCGCACACGCCATATTTTCATGCTGTCGCAGATTGAAGGTCTGACTTATCAACAGATCGCCCAGCAGTTGCAGGTATCGCTGACGACGGTCAAGAAACACATGATCCGTGCGCTCACCGAATGCTCATTGATCATGGCGACCCTGTAATGCCCGCGCCGGATCGCAAGGTTTTCGAGGCGGCTGCCAGCTGGTATGTGCAGTTTCAAGCGCAGGTGCCAACGGCGGCCGAACGGCATGCCTGGCAGCAATGGCTCAACGGCGACCCCTCTCACCAAGTGGCATGGAACCAGTTGGAGCAATTACAGCGTAGCCTCGGCGCCCTGCCCCAGGATTTCACGCGTCGCGCTTTATCGGCTACGCAACAACGGCGCCAGGTGCTCAAGTGGATGTTGGTATTGGGCGCCACCGGCTATCTGGGCTTCAATGTCCAACAACACACGGCCGTGGGCAATTTCTGGGCGGATTATCGAACACGCGTCGGTGAACGCCGGCGCATCGAGTTGGCTGACGGTACTCAGATTGATCTGAACACCAGCACCGCAATTGATGTGGTGTTTGATCAACGCCAGCGTCTGATCCGCCTGCGCGACGGTGAGGTACTTATCCACACCGGCAAACTGGGTGGGCAAACGCCTTTTTACGTCGAAACTCACGAAGGCCGCGTCCAGGCACTGGGGACTCGGTTTACCGTGCGTCAACTAACGGGCTCAACTCGGGTGGGAGTGTTGGAAGACCAAGTGAGCCTTTCGCCTGCCGACATGCCGGATCACAAGCGATTGCTCAATGCCGGCGAAAGTGCTGACTTCGACCGGGAAAATGTGCAGCCCAGTCATCTCTATCGCCGCACGCAAGCGGCGTGGGTCGAGGGTCAGGTCATCGTTCTCGACGCTCGCCTTGGGGATCTGCTTGCCGACCTTGCGCGCTACCGCCCCGGCGTTCTGCGATGCGATTCGGCTTCGGCACGCTTGCGAGTCTCCGGGACGTTCCGCCTGGACTCCACCGACGCGGTACTCGCTAACCTGCAAGCCACGCTGCCGATACAGGTGAAATATTTCAGCCGCTATTGGGTCGCGGTCACGCATCTGGGCTGAAAGCAAAAAATAACCCACAGGGGGGTTATCTTTTTTTTACCTGGCCCGGCCCTACAGGTAATCACGACGCTACCTACAGGGCTTCACCACCTATGCGCCTTCCTACCAAACTACGCCAACGCCTTTCTCACCATGGCATGACCTACAGTTTATTACTGTGCTCGGCCGCCACCGCAGGTTTATTGCTGCCAGCCGGTGCCATGGCCGCCAGCACGGCGCAGTACTTCACCATCGCTGCCGGCCCGCTGGACGCAGCCCTCAGCCAGTTTGCTGCCAGGGCCAATGTGATCCTGTCGTTTTCCCCTGAGCAAACCGCAGGTTTAAACACGCCAGGGTTGGAAGGTGATTATTCGGTTGATCAGGGCTTTGCACTGCTGCTGCAAAACTCGGGGCTGCAGGCTACGGTGCAGGCGCCCGGCAGCTATGTGTTGCAAGCCGCGCCCGCCGGGCAACTGACGTTGGCACCCACGACCATCAGCACGTATCAACAACTGGGTTTCAACCAGGATAGTGCCGGTGACGTGGGCTACAAGGCACAAAACAGCCGTATCGGCACCAAGACCAGTACGCCGCTGTCGGAAACGCCCCGGTCGGTATCGGTGGTCACCGGCCAGCGCATCAAGGACCAGAAGTCGCAGACGCTGACTGAAGTCTTGGGTTATGTACCGGGGATCTTCGCCCCACCCTTTGCCGCCGGCGATGGCTTGGCCGGTGATCTGTTCTTCATTCGCGGCTTTAACGCCACGGATTATGGCTACGGCCTGTTGCGCGACGGCCTACGAGTGCAAGGTAACCGGTATGACACCACCAGCGAGCCCTATGGCCTGGAGCGCGTGGAAATTTTCCGCGGTCCTTCATCCCTGCTCTACGGCGAAAACGCACCGGGTGGCTTGGTGAACCTGGTCAGCAAACACCCGACTGCCACGCCGCAAGGCGAGGTGCAATTGGGCTATGGCTCCAACAATCGGCGCCAATTGGGTGTTGATATCTCCGGGCCGCTCAATGACAACGCCAATGTGCTTGGCCGCGTGGTCATGCTGGGCCGCAAGTCCGACACCCAGACCGACCATGTACCCGATGATCGCCTGTATATCGCACCATCCCTGACCCTGAACTTCGACGACTACAACACCCTGACGCTGCTGGCCAACTACCAGAAGGACCACACCAACCTGGAACTCGGCCTACCGGCCGCCGGCACGTTGCTCAGTAACCCCAACGGCAAGCTGTCCAAACACACCATGCTTGGCGATCCGGATTGGAACACCTTTGAACGCGAAGCCTGGAGCACCGGTTACGAGTTCAGCCACAGCTTCAATGACGACTGGCAGTTCCGTCAGAACTCGCGCTACATGCAGTCGCGCATCAACCGCCATGAAACCTGGCCGAGTGCCTTGAATAATCGCGGCTTTGGCACCCAGCTGAACATGACCGCCTACGACCGTTACAACAAGTCGATGGTGTATTCCCTGGATAACCAACTCGAAGGTAAATTCCAACTGGGTGACCTGCAAAACACTGTGTTGTTCGGCGCCAGCTATGACCGCACCTCGTTCAATCAGGACTGGGACGCAGGGTTTGCCGGCACTATCAATGTGTATAACCCGGTGTATCTGCGCGACCCACTCACGCCGATCGCGGTACAGAACACCTTGCTTGAGCAGCAGATGAAAGGGGTTTATGCACAGGTGCAGAGCAAGTACGACCACTGGCTGTTCCTGCTGGGTGGTCGCCAGGACTGGGTCAACAGTGATTTTCGCGACAAGGTAAACAAGGCCAGCAACACCGGCTCTGAGGACAAGAAATTCACCTATCAAGGCGGGGTGATGTACCAGTTCGACAACGGGCTGACCCCGTATGTCAGCTACTCCACCGCCTTCGTCCCGGTGCAGCAGATTTCCAACGCCGGTTCGCCGTTAAAGCCGATTACCAGCCGCCAATACGAAGTGGGGGTTAAATACGAGCCGATCGGCTGGGACACCGCGATGACATTGTCGGTGTATGACCTGCGCAAGCAAGACGACACCTACCTGGACGCCACCACCAACAGCTATCGCCAAGTCGGTGAAAGTCGCGCCAAAGGTGCAGAAGTCGAGATCAACAGCAATCTCACGACTAACCTGAATATCACCGCCGCCTACACCTATACCGACGCAAGGATTACCAAGGATTCTGCGACGTCACTGGTTGAAGGGCATCAAATGACAGGGGTTCCACGTAACCAGGCGTCGGTATGGAGCAAGTACCGCTTCCTCGATGGCCAGCTCAAGGGTTTGTCCCTGGGCGGTGGTGTGCGTTACTTCGACAGTACCTTTTCCTACACCGCCCCTACGCTATACGGCAAGTTGGATGCGGGAAGCGTGACGTTGGTGGATGCGGCCGTGGGTTATCAGATCAACCCACACTGGTCAGTGGATCTGAACGCCAAGAACCTGTTCGACAAGGAATATGTATCCGGTTGCAACGATGCCGGGCGTTGCTACTGGGGTGACAGCCGTACCTTGCTCGGCACGGTGTCCTACAACTGGTAAGGCGCTGTGGATAACTTGGCTACTTACCAATACAGAAGCTGGAAAAGATCCGTCCCAACAAATCATCGGAGCTGAACGCACCGGTGATTTCCCCAAGCAGCTGCTGTGCCTGGCGCAAATCTTCAGCCAGCAGCTCGCCAGCCCCCGCCAAGGTCAGTTGAGCCCGACCGTGTTCCAATGCCGCACTGGCATGGCGCAGCGCCTCCAGGTGCCTGCGGCGTGCGCTGAAGCTGCTTTCGGAGGTCTGCTCATAGCCCATGCAGGCCTTGAGGTGGTCGCGCAGCAATTCCAGCCCATCGCCAGCCGACTTTGCGCTCAGGCTGATGGTGACGTGGCCATCGTCGCTGGTCTGCATGGCAATGGCTTCGCCGGTCAAGTCGGCCTTGTTACGGATCAAGGTAACTTTGGCCGGGTCTGGCCGCTGCTCGAGAAATTCCGGCCACAGGGCAAAAGGATCCATAGCCTCTGGCGCAGTGGCATCCACCACCAGCAATACACGGTCCGCTTCACTGATCGCCTTGAGCGCCCGTTCCACACCGATCTTTTCCACCTGGTCGTCGGTATCGCGCAAGCCGGCGGTGTCAACCACGTGCAGCGGCATACCATCGATGTGGATATGTTCGCGCAAGATGTCCCGGGTGGTGCCGGCAATCTCGGTGACGATCGCAGCTTCTCGGCCAGCTAACGCATTGAGCAGGCTGGACTTGCCAGCATTGGGTCGCCCGGCGATCACCACTGTCATGCCGTCACGCAACAAAGCACCCTGCCCGGCCTCGCGTAGGACGGTGGATAACTCATCACGGACTTTATCCAGCATCGCCAGGACGTGGCCATCAGCGAGGAAGTCGATTTCTTCCTCTGGGAAGTCAATCGCAGCCTCAACGTAGATACGCAGACTGATCAACTGCTCGGTCAAGTTATGCACACGCAGGGAAAAAGCCCCCTGCAGCGAGCGCAGCGCATTGCGCGCCGCCTGTGCAGAACTGGCTTCGATCAAATCGGCAATCGCCTCGGCTTGGGCCAGGTCGAGTTTGTCGTTGAGGAACGCCCGCTCGCTGAATTCGCCTGGTCGCGCCAGACGGCAGCCCAATTGCAGGCAACGCTGCAGCAACATATCCAGTACCACCGGGCCGCCATGGCCCTGCAGTTCCAGGACGTCTTCACCGGTGAACGAGTTAGGCCCGGGAAAATACAGCGCCAACCCCTCATCCAATACCGTTTCATCAGCATCCAGGAATGGCCCGTAATGGGCATATCGGGGTTTCAACTCACGGCCGCTGATGGCCTGGGCTGCCATGCTGGCCAGCGGCCCGGAAATTCTAACGATACCGACACCGCCGCGACCTTGAGCGGTAGCGACAGCAGCGATGGTTTCACGAGGAGCGCTCATCAGCAGGTTCCAGAACAAAAGTGACAGAAAGCAAAACGCCCCACTAGGGGGCGTCTTGAGTGGTTATCCACAGAGTAAATTACGCCGCAGCTTTTTTGGTAGCCGCTTCGATTTTACGTGTGATGTACCACTGTTGAGAGATCGACAACACGTTGTTGACCACCCAGTACAGCACCAGACCAGCTGGGAACCACAGGAAGAAGAAGGTGAAGATGATTGGCATCATTTTCATCACCTTGGCCTGCATCGGATCCGGCGGAGTCGGGTTCAGGCGCTGCTGGATAAACATGGTCGCGCCCATGATGATCGGCAGAATAAAGAACGGGTCTTTAATCGACAGGTCAGTTATCCACAGAATGAACGGTGCCTGGCGCATTTCGACGCTTTCCAGGAGCACCCAGTACAGCGACAGGAATACCGGCATCTGCACCAGAATCGGCAAGCAACCACCCAGCGGGTTGATCTTCTCTTTCTTGTACAGCTCCATCATGGCCTGCGACATTTTCTGCCGGTCGTCACCATGTTGCTCTTTCAGAGCCGCCAGTTTTGGCGCAACGGCACGCATACGCGCCATCGACTTGTAGCTGGCTGCCGACAACGGGAAGAAGATCCCTTTGATCAGCATGGTCAGGAAGATGATCGAGAAGCCCCAGTTACCCACAATGCTGTGGATATGTTGCAGCAGCCAGAAAATAGGCTGGGCAATGAACCACAGAATGCCGTAATCCACAGTCAGTTCCAGACCTGGGGACAACTCTTTGAGCACAGCCTGGCTTTTCGGGCCGGCGTACAGGGTAGTGCTGGTTTCAGCCTTGGCACCTGGAGCGACGGTCAACGCCGGGCCAGTAAAACCAATGATGTAGTTGCCTTGGCTGTCTTTGCGGGTTTGAACCAGGTTGGCGTCACCCTTGTTCGGGATCCATGCGGTCACGAAGTAGTGTTGCAACCAGGCAACCCAGCCGCCTTGGACGGTTTCTTTCAGCGTGCCCTTGTCGATATCTTTCATCGACACTTTTTTGTACGGCTCGCTACTTGTCCACAGGGCGGCGCCCAGGTAAGTCGCGGTGCCGGTGGCGGTGCTGGAAGAAGGGTCGGCGCTGTTGTCACGCTTGAGCTGGGCAAACAGGTTGCCGGTCCATGGTTTGGCGCTTTCGTTGTCGATCAGGTAAGTGACCTTCAAGTCGTACAGACCACGGGTGAAGCTGAAACGCTTGATGTAGTTGACGCCGTCGAGGCTGAATTTCAGGTCGACATTCAGCTGGTTCTGGCCATCGGCCAGTTGATAAGTCTTCTGTTCGGTCGAATAAACCGGACGACCGGTAGCACGAGCATCCGGACCGTCAGTGCCGGTCAGGCCGCTTTGCGCCAGATAAGTACGTTCACCACCGTTATCGAACAGTTGGAACGGAACATCCGGATGGTCTTGGCGACGTGGATACAGCGGCAGTTTCAACTGCGCGATATCACCACCTTGTGGGTCGATAGCCAGGTCGAGCACATCCGTTTTCACGTGGATGAGGTCTTTATTGGTGACCACTGGCGTTTCTAGAGGGGCGCTTGTCTCGCCATTCGCGCTGGGAACATCGGCACTCGCGGACGCATTGTTACCCAACGGGGTGTCCGGAATAGCCGGCGCAGCCTGGTTGGTAGCAACATTCTGAGTCGGCAGGGCAGCCTGGCCGTAGTCTTGGTTCCACTTAAGAACCATGACGTAGGACACGATTGCCAGGGCGACGATCAGGATCGTGCGTTTAATATCCATGATTACTCGGCCATCGAAGAAGAACGGGAGGTAGGGATAGGTGGAACCGGGTCGAAACCACCGGGATTCCACGGATGACAGCGGCCTAAACGACGAAAGGCCAGCCAGCCACCGCGCAGAAGACCATGATTTTCTATGGCCTCTAACGCGTAGCAGGAACAGCTGGGGTAGAAACGACAGTGGTCTGCCATCAGAGGACTAATGGCATAACGGTAAAACTGGATCGGAACGAGCGCCAGTTTACGCATTGGTGCTGTCTACCCCTACAGTTTCGGTGCTGACTGCTGGTGCTGGCTTGTTGGTACGCGCCAAACGTTTCCAGAGCTTGCCGAAATGCTGAATCAATTCGGGGTTTTCTACATCCCCCAAGCCTTTGCGCGCGACGATAACAATATCCCAACCAACCAGAGTGTCCTGGTGGAGGCGAAACGATTCGCGCATCAGACGCTTGAGGCGATTGCGCTCAACGGAGAGCTTTACGCTCTTCTTGCCGATCACCAACCCGAGACGGGGGTGATCCAGATCGTTGTTACGCGCAAGGAGCAGGAGATTTTTCCCCGGAACCTTGCCGGTGGGGGAGTCAAAGACTGCCTTGAAATGCCGGGGGGTTAGCAGACGCTTTTCCCGACTGAAGTCCTGACTCACCACCAGTACCGGATTATCAAACTGCCAGACGCGCACGACCTTTGGCGCGGCGACGCGACAGGACAGCACGGCCGTTCTTGGTAGCCATGCGAGCACGGAAGCCGTGAGTACGGGCGCGTTTGATGGTGCTTGGTTGGAAAGTACGTTTCATGGCGTTGTTACCTGGTTCGTCCACAACGGGCCGGAATGGCCCCCGTTTTAAGAGACCGGCGATTCTAGAGAAAGCAAGCCTCTAGGTCAATTTCCAACCAGCTTTTCCTTCAATTAGATCTTCTATGGGTAATCGGTCCTTTTCTGTACGCCAGGCTTTCACGAGCAATGCCATAGATATAAAAATAAAGAAGGAAGTTATTTAAAGCTTTTCTGTAAAGCTTATAAAAGCTAGGCAGGCGATCATCTGTGGATAACTGCCTTGAGGCCATATTCCACCTGCTGTACAGAGAATGACAAGTACGGGGGAAAACGGTGCTCTGCCTGTGCTGCGCTGTCGGATAAGCTGTGGGTGGAATGGGTTGTTATCCACAGGCCAGTTACCCACAGACTTTTGACCCCACTTGTACAACGGGCTTAGGTGCGCTTATCCACAGAGCTTATGCACAGACCATTGGTCGGCTTTTTTGTACTTAACACATTGATTTTGGCTGCCCTGTGAGCAACCTACATGTGGATAAGTGGGCGACTGGCCGCTACAATGGCGGCTGTTTTTGCCTCACCGGCTTTCAACTTAGGGGATATCCGTGTCAGTGGAACTTTGGCAGCAGTGCGTGGAGCTTTTGCGCGAAGAGCTGCCTGCCCAGCAATTCAACACCTGGATCCGTCCGCTACAGGTCGAAGCCGAAGGCGACGAGTTGCGTGTCTACGCGCCGAATCGTTTTGTTCTCGACTGGGTCAACGAAAAATACCTGAGCCGCGTTCTCGAATTGCTCGATGAACACGGCAACGGCATTGCGCCCGTGCTTTCCTTATTAATAGGCAGCAAACGCAGTTCTGCACCTCGCGCTGCGCCGAATGCGCCGTTGGCTGCTGCTGCGTCGCAAGCCCAAGCGGCACCGGCACCTGTTAATAACTCGTCGGCGCCCGTTGCCCAGGCACCGTCGAAATCCTCATCGCAGAAAAACGCGCCTATAAATGAAGAGCCGTCGCGTGACAGCTTCGACCCGATGGCCGGCGCCAGCTCCCAACAAGCACCGGTTCGCGCCGAACAGCGCACCGTGCAGGTGGAAGGTGCGCTCAAGCACACCAGTTATCTGAACCGTACGTTTACCTTTGAGAACTTCGTCGAAGGTAAATCCAACCAGTTGGCCCGCGCGGCCGCCTGGCAGGTAGCCGATAACCCCAAGCATGGTTACAACCCACTCTTCCTTTATGGTGGGGTTGGCTTGGGTAAAACCCACTTGATGCACGCTGTGGGTAACCATCTATTAAAGAAGAACCCGAATGCCAAGGTTGTGTACCTGCATTCGGAGCGCTTCGTCGCTGACATGGTCAAGGCCTTGCAGCTCAACGCAATCAATGAATTCAAGCGCTTCTACCGTTCGGTGGACGCTTTGCTGATCGATGACATTCAATTCTTCGCTCGCAAGGAACGTTCCCAGGAAGAGTTTTTCCACACCTTTAACGCCCTGCTTGAAGGCGGCCAACAGGTCATCTTGACCAGTGACCGTTACCCGAAGGAAATCGAAGGCCTGGAAGAACGCTTGAAGTCACGCTTTGGCTGGGGGCTGACCGTTGCGGTAGAACCGCCGGAGCTGGAAACCCGCGTGGCGATCCTGATGAAAAAGGCCGACCAGGCGAAAGTCGACCTGCCCCACGATGCGGCCTTCTTTATCGCCCAACGCATTCGCTCCAACGTGCGTGAGCTGGAAGGCGCGCTCAAGCGGGTCATTGCACACTCGCACTTCATGGGCCGCGACATCACCATCGAGTTGATTCGCGAATCCCTGAAAGACTTGTTGGCCCTGCAAGACAAGCTGGTGAGTGTGGATAACATCCAGCGCACCGTGGCTGAGTACTACAAGATCAAGATTTCCGACCTGCTGTCCAAGCGCCGTTCGCGCTCGGTGGCACGTCCACGCCAGGTGGCGATGGCGCTCTCTAAAGAGCTGACCAACCATAGCCTGCCGGAAATCGGTGATGTGTTTGGCGGTCGCGACCACACCACGGTCTTGCACGCGTGCCGCAAGATCAATGAACTTAAGGAATCCGACGCGGATATTCGCGAGGACTACAAGAACCTGCTGCGTACACTGACTACCTGATGGCACCAGCGCAGCTTATTAAGGCAAGGGACTAGACCATGCATTTCACCATTCAACGCGAAGCCCTGTTGAAACCCCTGCAACTGGTCGCAGGCGTCGTCGAGCGCCGACAGACCTTGCCGGTGCTTTCCAACGTATTGCTGGTGGTCGAAGGCCAGCAATTGTCTTTGACCGGTACCGACCTGGAAGTCGAACTGGTGGGTCGTGTGCAGCTGGAAGAACCGGCTGAGCCCGGCGAAATCACCGTGCCAGCACGTAAGCTGATGGACATCTGCAAGAGCCTGCCCAACGACGCGCTGATCGACATCAGGGTTGATGAGCAGAAGTTGGTGGTCAAGGCCGGTCGCAGCCGTTTCACGCTGTCGACCTTGCCGGCCAATGACTTCCCTACCGTCGAAGAAGGCCCAGGCTCGCTGACCTGCAGCCTGGACCAAAGCAAACTGCGCCGTTTGATCGAGCGCACCAGCTTCGCCATGGCCCAGCAGGACGTGCGTTACTACCTCAACGGTATGTTGCTGGAGGTCGCTGAAGGCGTTATCCGTGCAGTGGCCACCGACGGTCACCGCCTGGCCATGTGTTCGATGCGTGCAGATATCGGCCAGCCGGACCGTCACCAAGTCATCGTGCCGCGTAAAGGTATCCTTGAACTGGCGCGTCTGCTCACCGAGCCGGATGGCAATGTCAGCATCGTCCTGGGTCAGCACCACATTCGCGCCACCACCGGCGAGTTCACCTTCACGTCCAAGCTGGTCGACGGCAAATTCCCGGATTACGAGCGTGTGCTGCCAAAAGGTGGCGACAAGCTGGTGATCGGCGATCGTCAGGCGCTGCGTGAAGCGTTCAGCCGTACTGCGATTCTGTCTAACGAAAAGTACCGTGGTATTCGTCTGCAACTGGCCAACGGTCAGCTGAAAATCCAGGCCAATAACCCGGAGCAGGAAGAAGCGGAAGAAGAAGTCGGCGTTGACTACAACGGCGGCTCGCTGGAAATCGGCTTTAACGTGAGCTACCTGCTGGATGTACTGGGCGTGATGACCACCGAACAGGTTCGCCTGATTCTGTCGGACTCCAACAGCAGTGCCCTGGTGCAAGAATCCGACAACGACGACTCGGCTTACGTTGTTATGCCGATGCGCCTGTAATCATGCTCAGCAGAAGCTAGATGTCCCTCAGTCGCGTCTCTGTCACCGCGGTGCGCAATCTGCACCCGGTGACCTTCTCCCCCTCTCCCCGCATCAATATCCTTTACGGCGCTAACGGTAGCGGCAAAACCAGCGTGCTGGAAGCCGTCCATCTGCTAGGGCTCGCCCGTTCCTTCCGTAGTGCTCGCTTGTTACCGGTGATTCAATATGAACAGCCAGCTTGCACAGTGTTTGGTCAAGTTGAACTGGCAGAAGGTGGGCATAGCGCACTGGGGATATCCCGCGATCGCGGCGGTGAGTTCCAGATTCGCATCGACGGGCAAAATGCCCGCAGCGCCGCGCAATTGGCAGAAATCCTGCCGTTGCAGCTGATCAACCCAGACAGCTTCCGCCTGCTGGAAGGTGCGCCGAAAATCCGCAGGCAGTTCCTCGATTGGGGAGTGTTCCACGTGGAACCGCGCTTCATGGCCACTTGGCAGCGCCTGCAGAAGGCCCTGCGGCAGCGGAACTCATGGCTGCGGCATGGTACACTTGACGCCGCTTCGCAAGCAGCCTGGGACCGGGAACTGTGCCTGGCCAGCGACGAAATAGATGAATACCGCCGTACCTATATCAAAGCCTTGAAACCAGTCTTTGAGCAGACCTTGAGTGAGTTGTTGGAACTCGAGGGGCTGACGCTGAGCTACTACCGTGGTTGGGATAAAGAACGTGAGCTGAGCGCAGTGCTCGCCACGTCCTTGCAGCGGGATCAGCAAATTGGCCATACCCAGGCAGGCCCACAACGTGCTGATTTGCGTCTTAGATTAGGCGCACACAATGCCGCGGATATCTTGTCCCGTGGTCAGCAAAAGTTGGTGGTGTGTGCACTGCGTATTGCTCAAGGGCATTTGGTTAGCCAAGCCCGGCGCGGTCAGTGTATTTATCTGGTGGATGACTTGCCGTCCGAACTCGACGAGCAACACCGCCGCGCGTTGTGCCGCTTGTTGGAAGACTTACGCTGCCAGGTGTTTATCACCTGTGTAGACCACGAATTATTGAGGGAAGGCTGGCAGACGGAAACGCCAGTCGCTTTGTTCCACGTGGAACAGGGCCGTATCACCCAGACCCACGACCATCGGGAGTGAAGGCATGAGCGAAGAAAACACGTACGACTCGACCAGCATTAAAGTGCTGAAAGGTTTGGATGCCGTACGCAAACGTCCCGGTATGTACATCGGCGACACCGATGATGGTAGCGGTCTGCACCACATGGTGTTCGAGGTGGTCGACAACTCCATCGACGAAGCTTTGGCCGGTCACTGCGACGACATCAGCATTATCATCCACCCGGATGAATCCATCACCGTGCGCGACAACGGTCGCGGCATTCCGGTTGATGTGCACAAAGAAGAAGGCGTATCGGCGGCAGAGGTCATCATGACCGTGCTTCACGCCGGCGGTAAGTTCGACGACAACTCCTATAAAGTCTCCGGCGGTTTGCACGGTGTAGGTGTGTCGGTGGTGAACGCCCTGTCCGAAGAGCTGATCCTGACTGTTCGCCGTAGCGGCAAGATCTGGGAACAGACCTACGTCCATGGTGTTCCACAAGAGCCGATGAAAATCGTTGGCGAAAGTGAAACTACCGGTACGCAGATTCACTTCAAACCTTCTGACGAAACCTTCAAGAATATCCACTTCAGCTGGGACATCCTGGCCAAGCGTATTCGTGAACTGTCGTTCCTTAACTCCGGTGTCGGTATCGTCCTCAAGGACGAGCGCAGCGGTAAGGAAGAACTGTTCAAGTACGAAGGCGGCCTGCGTGCGTTCGTTGAATACCTGAACACCAACAAGACTGCGGTCAACCAGGTGTTCCACTTCAACATCCAACGTGAAGACGGCATCGGCGTTGAAATCGCCCTGCAGTGGAACGACAGCTTCAACGAGAACCTGTTGTGTTTCACCAACAATATTCCACAGCGCGACGGCGGTACTCACTTGGTGGGTTTCCGTTCCGCACTGACGCGTAACCTGAACACCTATATCGAAGCGGAAGGCTTGGCCAAGAAGCACAAAGTGGCCACTACCGGTGACGATGCGCGTGAAGGGCTTACTGCGATTATCTCGGTGAAAGTGCCGGATCCAAAGTTCAGCTCCCAGACCAAAGACAAGCTGGTGTCTTCCGAAGTGAAGACCGCAGTGGAACAGGAGATGGGCAAGTACTTCTCCGACTTCCTGCTGGAAAACCCGAACGAAGCCAAACTGGTCGTCGGCAAGATGATCGACGCGGCACGTGCCCGTGAAGCGGCGCGTAAGGCCCGTGAGATGACCCGCCGTAAAGGCGCGTTGGATATCGCTGGCCTGCCGGGCAAACTGGCTGACTGCCAGGAGAAGGACCCTGCCCTCTCCGAACTGTACCTGGTGGAAGGTGACTCTGCTGGCGGTTCCGCCAAGCAGGGTCGTAACCGTCGCACCCAGGCCATCCTGCCGTTGAAGGGTAAGATCCTCAACGTCGAGAAGGCTCGCTTCGACAAGATGATTTCTTCTCAGGAAGTCGGCACCTTGATCACGGCGCTGGGCTGCGGTATCGGCCGCGACGAGTACAACATCGACAAGCTGCGTTACCACAACATCATCATCATGACCGATGCTGACGTCGACGGTTCGCACATTCGTACCCTGCTGCTGACCTTCTTCTTCCGTCAGTTGCCGGAGCTGATCGAGCGTGGCTACATCTACATCGCTCAGCCGCCGTTGTACAAAGTGAAAAAGGGCAAGCAAGAGCAATACATCAAAGACGACGACGCCATGGAAGAGTACATGACGCAGTCGGCCCTGGAAGACGCCAGCCTGCACTTGAACGACGAGGCCCCGGGCATTTCCGGTGAGGCGCTGGAGCGGTTGGTTAACGACTTCCGCATGGTGATGAAGACCCTCAAGCGTCTGTCGCGCCTGTACCCTCAGGAGCTGACCGAGCACTTCATCTACCTGCCTTCCGTGAGCCTCGAGCAGTTGGGCGATCACGCCCACATGCAGAATTGGTTGGCTCAGTACGAAGTGCGCCTGCGCACCGTCGAGAAGTCTGGCCTGGTGTACAAAGCCAGCCTGCGTGAAGACCGTGAACGTAACGTGTGGCTGCCAGAGGTCGAACTGATCTCCCACGGCCTGTCGAACTACGTCACCTTCAACCGCGACTTCTTTGGCAGCAACGACTACAAAACCGTGGTCACCCTCGGCGCGCAATTGAGCACCCTGTTGGACGACGGTGCTTACATCCAGCGTGGCGAGCGTAAGAAAGCGGTCAAGGAGTTCAAGGAAGCCCTGGACTGGTTGATGGCCGAAAGCACCAAGCGCCACACTATCCAGCGATACAAAGGTCTGGGCGAGATGAACCCGGATCAACTGTGGGAAACCACTATGGATCCTGCTCAGCGTCGCATGCTGCGCGTGACCATCGAAGACGCCATTGGCGCAGACCAGATCTTCAACACCCTGATGGGTGATGCGGTCGAGCCTCGTCGTGACTTCATCGAGAGCAATGCCTTGGCGGTGTCTAACCTGGATTTCTGATCAGGCTACCCGCTAAAACAAAAAGGCCAACGTTTAGCGTTGGCCTTTTTTATTGCGTGAAACTAAAGGGTTTTACAATTGCTCCACGTGGAACATCAGCGTTTTTAACCCTGGGCCGCCGCCGCCACACTCTCCAACCGGTAGCCGTACCCATAGATGGTCAGCAGCTGCCAACCTCTGTCGGCGGTCAACCCCAGCTTGTTACGCAGCCGATAAATATGTGTATCCAGTGGCCGTGAGGAGACCATTTCTTCATGGCTCCAAAACCGCTCATACAGATACTCCCGAGACAGTGGCCGTGCCAGGTTGGCGAACAAGCAACTGGCCAGGCGGTATTCACGCTCAGTGAGATTGATCGGCTTACCCGCGCGTGTCACCGTCAGCTCGGCATCATCAAAGGTAAGGTCGTTGAAACTCTGTACCTCATTAGTCGCTGGCTTTTGCAGCCCATGGCGGCGTAGCACTGCGTTAACCCGAGCCTTGAGTTCATTTGGCCGAAACGGCTTGCTGACGTAATCGTCCGCCCCGCTGTTGAGTGCGGTGACGATATCGCTCTCGGCATCTCGGCTGGTCAACATGATCACGGCGGGTGGTGAGTCCATGTGCTCGCGCGTCCAGCGCAGTAATGCGATACCCGTGATGTCGGGCAGTTGCCAGTCGAGTATCAACAGGTCAAAGGTTTCGCGGCGCAGTTGGCGCAGCAGGTCTTCTCCGCGCTCGAAGAAATGCAGGGACCAGGGTTGCTCTGCGGTGCTGGGGATCTGTCGCAGCGTCTGTTCAACCCGACGCAATTCAGCGGGTTCGTCGTCCAGTATTGCGACACGCATGGGTGGGTCCTTTCTACAAAAAATACGACAGCCGACGGCTTGTTCAATCGCGTATGTAATGCGTAGATGCCTGTAGTTGAATCTGAACAATTGTGGCCAGACTCAATGCTCACAGGATCTATCGGTACGCTGATATCAAAGGGCCGTAAACCCGTTTAAAGTCTTCGTACCTGCTAGTCGAAAGATACCGGCTCCCACCCCTGAGGAAAAGGATCAGCCGACACATGCGCTGCCGTAAACCTCTGCGTGCCGAGGTCAGATGCCGTCTGAAATTACCCGGGTGATGAGCACCATGACCTGTTCTGCCTATCGATTATGGTGTGCCCTACCCGCGTTGCTGCCTTTGGTCATCGATACTGCGCAGGCGGCCACGCCCTATCGCCCCGCTCATATTGACGAGCCGTACCAGTGCCGCGCACAACCGCTGCCGGCCGTTGTGCAGCATTTGACGGGTGAAGCCTGGAAGCTCGATGCCAAAGGCAGGGCACAGCCCCTGCTGGAAGGGATGAGCATTGATGAGCAAGAAGGCGTGAAGACGTCGGAATCGGCTTTTGTCAGCCTGCGCCTGGGTGATGGTTCCAGCGTGGTGCTGCCCTCCAGTTCACAGGTGCGCCTGCACCTTGTGGAGAAACAGGCGATTCCCCAGGTCATTCTGGAACAGGGCCAGGTTGAGACCTATGTGATCAAGCGGTCCAGTGACTACGACCGTTTTCAGATCATGACGCCCGTCGGCGTTCTGGGCGTGCGCGGCACGCACTTTCGCGTGCGCAATGACGGCGAGCAATCTGTGCTCGAAGTGCTTAATGGCCAGGTAGCGGTTAACCGCGCAGCAGGCAGCGCCGCAGCCGAAGTGAAGGTGGACGCACGCCAAGGTCTGCTGATCAGACAACAAGGTGAACTCAAGACCATGGAGCTTTTGCCCGCGCCTGTATTGGTTGGCCAGGACGGCCAGAAAGGCCAGTCGCCGGTCTGGAGCCTGTACCTGCGGCCATTGCCCGGTGCACTGCGCTACCGTGCCCAAGTGGCGACCGACTCAGCCTTTATGAACATCAAGCAGGAAAACTTTTCCAGTGAGCCGAAAATGCGCTTCACTGGGCTCAAAGCATCGTTTTACCACGTGCGTTTGTCCGCCTATGACGCGCAGGGCCTGGAGGGAGAAACCGGGGTTTATGACATCTTCTATTACCCACCCGCCACCCAGGCACAGGCCAGCGGTGGTTAACCCATGATGCTTTGGCGCAAGGCCGAGAAACGCCAGCCCACCCATGCCCAGCGCCTGTTCCACGGCCTGGTGCGCGAGTGGTTGTGGATAGGTTTGCTGTTATTGCCAATGACCGCTTACCTCTCGTTGAGCCCGGGCCTGGCGCTTAACAACCCGCTATATGACAGCCTCAGGCGCCTGGCGCCCCTGCCGGTAGACCCGCGCATTGTGCTGGTGACCATCGACGACCCTAGCCTGAAAGAGCTGGGCCGCTGGCCCTGGCCGCGCAGTTTGCACGCCGACCTGATTAACCGCCTGAGTGCCGCGCAACCGGCGGCCATCCTCTTCGATGTGATCTTCAGTGAGCCCGGTGTGCTCGCCAACGACCAACGCCTCGCGGCCGCTGTATGCGGCGCCGGCAACGTGGTACTGCCACTGTTGCGTGAGGAGGCGGCCAGCTACAGCGCGCCCGACGCGCAAGTTCTGCCGCTGCTCAAATGCGCTAAAGGCCTGGGGCATATCAATGTCGAAGCGGACAGTGACGGCGTGGTGCGCAGCCTTTTTTTGCGTGAGGGCCCACCCGGTGACACTACGCCGCAGTTGGCGTGGATGGCCTACGCATTGAGCGGCCAGGCGTCTGAGATGCCAGGAGAGCCCCTGCCGCAAATCAACCCGTCGTGGCATCGCGAGCACGCCATTCGGATCCCGTTCATCGCTGCCGACACCCGTTTTCCTACAGTCTCCTATGCCAGCGTCCTGCGCGGTGAGGTCGATCCAGAACGGCTGCGGGGCCGGCTTGTTCTGGTAGGCGCCACAGCGTCCGGCATGGGCGATCGTTTCGTCACCCCGCTCTCCTCGACTGTCGGCACCACGGCGGGTGTTGAGATCCAGGCCAACGTGCTCAACGGCCTGCTGCAAGGGCGCAGCATTGTGGATCTGCCCGGCGCAGTGTCGGCACTGATGGCGACTATCTGGGTAGCATTGTTACTAGGCCTGTTGTTGTATCGCCCCCGCTACGCACTCTGGATGACCCTGGGCTGTATGGCCACCGCATTGCTTGGCGCGTGGGTGTTGCTGCGCCTGGGCCACTGGTGGTCGCCGGCTGCGTGCCTGATTGGTTTGCTGCTCAGCTACCTGATATGGAATTGGCGGCGCCTCAGCGTGATCCTGGCCTACTTCGGCTGGGAACTGGCGCGCCTGGATAATGAGCCCAAAGTGCTACCCGAGCGTCGGCGAGCTCCCGCGAGCAAGGGCGATGTGCTGCAAGCGCGGATCTTTGCCCTGGAACAAGCGGTAAGCCGTACACGTGACACGCGGCGGTTTATGGCTGATGGCCTCGAGTGCCTGCCGGTGGCCACGCTGATTACCGACCCCAGAGGCAACATCCTGCTGGCCAATAGAATTTCGCGTGAAGTGTTCAGTAACGAGCTGGTCAACCAAAACCTGCTCGAACAACTCGCCGATCTGGGTTATCCGCCGCTGCACAATGGCGTACGCCCTGCTCTCTCAGCGTTGGAACTCGTTGAGTTTCGCGACATCCATCAGCGCAGCCTGCGCATTGAGCTAGCGCCCTTGCTACCGGCCGAAGGTGACGTTGCCCTTGGCTGGCTGCTGAGCCTCACAGACCTGAGCAAAGAGCGCGAAGCGCAGCAGCACCGTGAAACCATGCTGCGCTTCCTGTCCCATGACCTGCGTGCGCCGCACTCGGCGATCCTGGCGTTGCTGGACGTGCATAACGGTGAGTCGCCGGTGTTTGCTCAGATCGAGCAACAGGTCAGGCGCGCGCTGAGCCTGACTGAATCCTTCGTGCAACTGGCCAAAGCCGAAGCCGACGGCTATCAGTTTCAGCCCACGCTGTTTGCCATGCTGGTCATGGATGCTTTCGATCAAGTGGCGGTCATTGCCCAACTCAAAGGCATTCAACTGGTCCATGACCTGGACGAGGCCGATGAAGGCATGGTCTGCGCCGACCAGTCGCTGCTGACCCGCGCGTTATTCAACGTGCTGGAGAATGCGATCAAGTATTCCCCTTCCGGCACCACCGTCACCTTGAGCCATAGCAGCGCGCAAGGGTGGCTGGAATGCCGTATCAGCGATCAAGGACCTGGCATTGCGCCAGAGGATTTACCGGAGTTGTTCAGCCAGTACCGACGCTTTGACTCGGCTCAGGGCAGTGAGGGCCTGGGGTTGGGATTGACCATGGTCAAGGCTGTGGTGGAGCGCCATGGCGGTCGCATTCTGTGTGAAAGCCAGGTGGGTAAAGGCTCGACTTTCAGCGTGCAACTGCCGCTGCTCGACGAATGAAAAACGTACTTTTTTACTGTGCATAAAAAACCGGTCACAAGGACCGGTTTTTTTATGCTGAAAAACTTATGCACGTTTTTCGCGGTTTTATGAGCTTGAGAAATATGTAAGTAAATCAGCTTGTTATGAAGCAAAAACGTCAATTCGCCAACAAACCGTACACAGGTTATCCACAGATCGCTAAATCGCCGGTGTCTCGATTACAACGGGCTCAGGCGGCAGCGAACCCATGGCCCGTTGCTGAGCTTCATTCCACGCCTGTGCGCGGTCATTGAGTGCGGCAATGGCGCGTGGCCCTTCACCTTCTGCGTACATCGGCTCGCCAATGATCACGGTGATCGTGCCTTCGCGTTTGGCCCAACCGGTCTTCGGCCAGAACTTGCCGGCGTTATGCGCAATCGGCAGCACGGGTAGATGGGCGTTGACCGCCAATGCAGTACCGCCGCGTGAGAACTTGCCCACGGTGCCATACGGCACACGCGTACCTTCCGGGAAGATCAGCACCCAAACGCCATCCTTGAGCAGCTCGTCACCCTTTTTGGCCACGTGCTTGAGCGCCGCCTTGGGGTTGTCACGGTCAATGGCGATCGGCCGCAGCATGGCCATTGCCCAGCCGAAGAACGGCACGTACAGCAGCTCACGCTTAAGCACCTGGCTCAGCGGCGAGAAGTACGCCGACAGGAAGAACGTTTCCCACGTGCTCTGGTGATTCGACAGAATCACGCAGGGCTGGTCCGGGACGTTTTCAGCGCCCTTGACCTCGAAACGGATGCCCAGGAATACCTTGGTCAGCCACAACGCACAGCGGCACCAATAGACGTTGATAAAGCGATAGCGCGCCTTGAACGGCAGGAACGGCGCGATAAAAAAGCTCAGGGTGCACCACAGAAACGAACTGGTGCCCAGCAGCAGGTAAAAGAAGAAGGTTCTGATGGCCTGCAAAATCGACATGGCAGCATTTACCGTTGCGGGACATGGCCCGCCTGCTAAAAGCACACTCCCGAGCAATCCTTGTTCAGGAAGTCGAGGGCGGCTAGTTGTTAATAAGTTCTGCGGCAACCGCCGCCAGATCGTCAAAAATCAGAGTGCCTACCGGCAGGTTTTTCGCCTGGGTCTTTTCGCCTTTCCCGGTCTTAACCAAAACTGGCTGAGAGTCGACGGCTTTGGCCGCCTCCAGGTCACCGAGGCTGTCCCCGACGAACCATAGCCCAGCAAGAGGCACCTTGTAATGTTCTGCAATGGTTTTCAACATGCCAGGCTTGGGTTTGCGGCACTCGCAGCCCTCATCCGGCCCGTGGGGGCAGTACACCACCAGCCCCACCTCACCGCCCTGCTCGGCCACCAGCGTGCGCAAACGCGCGTGCATGGCGTCCAGGGTGGCGATGTCGTAGTAACCGCGGGCGATGCCGGACTGGTTGGTGGCGATGGCCACCGTCCAGCCGGCTTTGCTCAACTGCGCGATGGCCTCGATCGAGCCGGGCAGCGGAATCCATTCCGCCACCGACTTGATGTAAGCGTCGGAGTCGTAATTGATTACCCCGTCCCGATCGAGAATCAGCAGTTTCAACATGGTCAGCCCAGTACGGAAATGTCAGCGATGTTGATGAACAAGCCGCGCAGGCGCGCCAACATGGCGTAGCGATTTTTCCGCACGCCGGCATCGTCGGCATTGATCATCACCGCTTCAAAGAACGCATCCACCGGCTCACGCAAGGTGGCCAGGCGCGCCAAGGCTTCGGCGTAGTTGCGTTCGGCGAGCAGCGGCTTCACGGCGTTTTCCGCTTTGGCGATGGCCGAGTTCAACGAGAACTCCTTGGCATCGGCAAACAGGCCAGGGTCGACTTCGGCATTGCCGAGGTTGTCGGCCTTGCTCAGCAGGTTCGACACACGCTTGTTCACGGCGGCCAGGGCGTCGGCTTCCGGCAGCTTGCGGAAGGCTTGTACGGCCTGTACGCGCTGATCGAAGTCCAGCGCCGAACCCGGTTGCAGGGCACGTACCGACAGGTAGACGGAAACGTCCACGCCTTCGTCTTCATAACGCGCACGCAGGCGGTCGAACACAAATTCCAGCACTTGCTCGGCCAGGCCGGCTTGCTTGACCTTGGTGCCGAACTGGCCGACTGCAAACACCACGGCCTGGGTCAGGTCGAGGTCGAGCTTTTTGTCGATCAGGATACGCAGCACGCCCAGGGCCGCACGGCGCAGGGCATACGGGTCTTTGCTGCCGGTAGGCAACATGCCGATACCGAAGATACCGACGAGGGTGTCCAGCTTGTCAGCGATGGCCACGGCCGCACCGGTCAAGGTGCTTGGCAGCTCAGCGCCAGCGCCGCGCGGCATGTACTGCTCGTTCAGTGCCAGGGCCACATCGTCCGGCTCGCCGTCGTTGAGGGCGTAGTAGTAACCGGCAACGCCTTGCATCTCCGGGAACTCGCCGACCATTTCGGTGGCCAGGTCGCACTTGGACAGCAAGCCAGCGCGGGCTGCCCAGGCAGCGTCACCGCCAATGCGCGGGGCAATGTAGGCGGCCAGCTTGGAAACGCGCACGGCCTTGTCGTAGACGCTGCCGAGTTTTTCCTGGAACACCACGTTTTGCAGGCGCAGGTTGAAGTCTTCGAGCTTCTGCTTCTTGTCTTGCTTGAAGAAGAATTCGGCGTCAGTCAGACGCGGGCGCACGACTTTCTCGTTACCAGCGATGATCTGCTGCGGGTCTTTGCTTTCGATGTTGGCCACGGTGATAAAACGCGGCAGCAACTTACCGTCCACATCCAGCAGGCAGAAATACTTCTGGTTGTCCTGCATGGTGGTGATCAGTGCTTCTTGCGGCACGTCGAGGAAACGCTCCTCGAACGAGCACACCAGCGGCACCGGCCATTCAACCAGCGCGGTCACTTCGTCGAGCAGGCTTGGCGGCACGATGGCGGTGCCTTCCTGCAGGCGGGCTAGCTCTTCGGTGCGCTTGCTGATCAGCTCGCGACGCTCATTGGCATCGGCCAACACATAAGCGGCGCGCAGGTCGGCGGCATAGTTGGCGGGCGAGGTGATGCGCACGGCCTCTGGGTGATGAAAGCGGTGACCACGGGAATCACGGCCAGCCGTCTGGGCGAGGATCGTGCAGTCGATGACTTGGTCACCGAGCAACATCACAAGCCATTGGGTTGGGCGTACAAATTCTTCCTTGCGCGCACCCCAGCGCATGCGTTTGGGGATCGGCAGGTCGTTCAGCGAGTCTTCAACGATGGTCGGCAACAGGCTCGCCGTTGGCTTACCGGTGATGACTTGGCTGAAGCGCAGTTTCGGGCCGCTCTGGTCGATCTCGCTCAGCTCGACGCCGCACTTCTTGGCGAAACCAAGGGCGGCTTGAGTCGGATTGCCTTCAGCGTCGAAAGCCGCCTGACGCGGCGGGCCGTCGAGGTTGATGCTGCGGTCCGGCTGCTGGGTTTCCAGCGCGGTCAGCAACACCGCCAGGCGACGTGGCGCGGCGTAGACTTTTTTCGCAGCGAATTTCAAACCGGCGCTGTGCAGGCCTTTTTCGATACCGGCCAGGAACGCATCGGCCAGGGTATTGAGTGCCTTGGGTGGCAGCTCTTCGGTGCCCAGTTCAACCAGGAAATCTTGAGCACTCATTGTGCAGCCTCCAGCTTAGCCAACACTTCATCACGCAGGTCCGGGGTTGCCATCGGGAAGCCCAGCTTGGCGCGAGCCAACAGGTAGGCTTGGGCGACGGAACGCGCCAGGGTGCGTACACGCAGGATGTATTGCTGGCGCGCGGTCACCGAAATAGCACGGCGGGCGTCCAGCAGGTTGAAGGTATGGGACGCCTTCAACACCATTTCATAGCTCGGCAACGGCAGCGGCTGGTCGAGTTCGATCAGGCGCTTGGCTTCGCTTTCATAGAAGTCGAACAGTTCGAACAGCTTGTCGACGTTGGCGTGTTCGAAGTTGTAAGTGGACTGCTCCACTTCGTTCTGGTGGAACACGTCGCCGTAGGTGACTTTGCCGAACGGGCCGTCAGCCCACACCAGGTCGTAGACCGAATCCACGCCCTGCAGGTACATGGCCAGGCGCTCGAGGCCGTAGGTGATTTCGCCGGTTACCGGGTAGCACTCGATGCCACCGGCTTGCTGAAAGTAGGTGAACTGCGTCACTTCCATGCCGTTGAGCCAGACTTCCCAGCCCAGGCCCCAGGCGCCCAGGGTTGGCGACTCCCAGTTGTCTTCGACAAAACGGATGTCGTGCACCAGTGGGTCCAGGCCGACATGCTTCAGCGAGCCCAGGTACAGCTCCTGGAAGTTGTCCGGGTTGGGCTTCAGTACCACCTGGAACTGGTAGTAGTGCTGCAGACGGTTCGGGTTTTCGCCGTAGCGGCCGTCAGTCGGGCGACGACTGGGCTGCACATAAGCGGCGTTCCAGGTTTCCGGGCCGATGGCCCGCAGGAATGTTGCGGTGTGGAAAGTGCCGGCGCCTACTTCCATATCGTAGGGCTGAAGTACCACACAACCTTGCTCGGCCCAGTATTGCTGGAGGGCGAGGATCAAGTCTTGGAAGGTACGCACGGCTGGCGTAGGCTGGCTCACGAAATTCACCTGTTACTTGGGCTGCGATTTAAAGAGCGGGAGTATACCCGATTCGGCCCTGCCACCACTCCCTGGAGCCTTATGCCACGCTGCTTTTGGTGTTCTGAAGATCCGCTGTACATGGCTTATCACGATCAGGAGTGGGGAACGCCGCTGCGCGATGCGCAGGGCTTGTTCGAGTTGCTTTTGCTCGAAGGGTTCCAGGCGGGCCTGTCCTGGATCACCGTTTTACGCAAACGCGAGCATTATCGAAAGGTCTTGTTCGGCTTTGATGCGCAGCGTTTGGCCAGGCTGACCGATGCTGAAATCGAAGCGCTGATGCTCGACCCGGGCATCGTGCGCAATCGCCTCAAGCTCAACGCCACTCGTCGCAACGCCGCTGCCTGGCTGGCGCTGGAGGATCCGGTGGGCTTGCTCTGGTCGTTTGTCGGCGGTGTGCCCAAGGTCAACCACTTTACCGATCGCAGCCAAGTCCCGGCGATTACGCCCGAGGCCGAAGCCATGAGCAAAGCGTTGAAAAAGGCCGGTTTCACCTTCGTCGGCCCGACCATCTGCTATGCGTTCATGCAGGCTTCGGGCATGGTCATGGACCACACTCAGGACTGCGACCGTTACGCGGACTTGGCCAACGCCGGTTAGAATGCCCGCTTTGCGCACCACACACGATCAGGAGTGACCTGTGGAAAAGTTTAAAGGCGCCTTGCTGGTAGGCGCTCTCCGGTTGTTTGCCCTGCTGCCCTGGCGCGCCGTACAAGCCGTCGGCACGGCGATTGGCTGGCTCATGTGGAAAACCCCCAACCGCTCCCGCGACACGGTGCGGATCAACCTCTCCAAATGCTTCCCGGACATGGACCCGGCCGCCCGCGAGCGTCTGGTAGGCCAAAGCCTGATGGACATCGGCAAGTCGCTGACCGAAAGCGCTTGCGCCTGGATCTGGCCGGCGCAGCGCTCCATCGACCTGGTGCGCGAAGTCGAAGGCCTGGAAGTGCTGCATGAGGCATTGGCCTCTGGCAAAGGCGTGGTCGGCATCACCAGCCACCTGGGCAACTGGGAGGTGTTGAACCACTTCTATTGCAACCAGTGCAAGCCGATCATTTTCTACCGCCCACCCAAGCTCAAGGCGGTGGATGAGTTGCTGCAAAAGCAGCGCGTGCAACTGGGTAACCGCGTGGCGGCTTCCACCAAGGAAGGCATCCTCAGCGTGATCAAGGAAGTGCGCAAAGGTGGCCAGGTGGGCATTCCCGCTGACCCGGAGCCGGCGGAATCTGCGGGCATCTTCGTGCCGTTTTTCGCCACCCAGGCGCTGACCAGCAAGTTTGTGCCGAACATGCTGGCAGGCCATAAAGCCGTCGGCGTGTTCCTGCACGCCCTGCGGCTGCCGGACGGTTCGGGTTACAAAGTGATTCTGGAAGCGGCGCCGGAAGACATGTACAGCACCGACACCGCCACCTCCTGCGCGGCGATGAGCAAGGTGGTGGAGCGTTATGTCGGCGCCTACCCGAGCCAGTACATGTGGAGCATGAAGCGCTTCAAGAAGCGCCCGCCGGGTGAGGCGCGGTGGTACTGACCACGTGATCGTTCCCACGCTCCGCGTGGGAACGCCGCCTGTGACGCTCCGCGTCACGGTTTTAAGGGCAGGCGCAGAGCGCCCAGGGCTGCATTCCCACGCAGAGCGTGGGAACGATCATAAAACAAATGTGGGAGCGGGCTTGCTCGCGAAGGCGGTGTATCAGACACACATTAGGTGACTGACACGGCGCCTTCGCGAGCAAGCCCGCTCCCACATTGGGTTCCGCTTAAGCCAGGCGATCGAGTTTCTTCAGAAACACCGTCATCTCTTTTTCGGCCTGTTTGTCGCCATGTGCCAGGGCTGCTTCTATGCCCTTTTCCCAAGCTAAACGTGCTGCAGCGTTATCACCCTGCCCCTGCTGAGCCTTGCCCAACAGCTTCCATGCCGCCGAATACTTCGGATCGAACTCGACGCATTTCTGCAAATGCTCGGCTGCTTTAGCATTGTCCTTCAAGTCCAGATAACCCTTGCCCAAGCCAAAGCGCAGCAATGAATTATCCACACCCTTGGCGAGCATTTTTTCCAGGGATTCGAGCATTTATTGTCACCTTGAGTGAAAGAAGGCTGTTGTGGCTGCCTAGAAGAAACTCAGCCCCACGTGGAACAGTTTCTCCACATCGCGAATATGTTTCTTATCCACAAGGAACAAAATTACATGGTCGCCCGTGGCGATCACCGTGTCGTCGTGGGCGATGATCACCTCTTCATCACGAATGATTGCACCAATGGTGGTACCCGGCGGCAGGCCGATATCGCGGATCGCCTTGCCGATCACCTTGCTCGACTTCGAATCACCATGGGCAATCGCCTCGATGGCTTCCGCCGCGCCTCGGCGCAGGGAGTGCACGCTGACGATATCGCCACGGCGCACGTGGGCCAGCAAGGTGCCGATGGTGGCCAGTTGCGGGCTGATGGCGATGTCAATATCACCGCCCTGGATCAGGTCGACATAGGCCGGGTTGTTGATGATGGTCATCACCTTTTTCGCCCCCAGCCGTTTGGCCAGCAACGAGGACATGATGTTGGCCTCGTCGTCGTTGGTCAGGGCCAGGAAGATATCGGCGTCGGCGATGTTTTCTTCCATCAGCAGGTCGCGGTCCGAGGCACTGCCTTGCAGGACCACGGTGCTGTCGAGGGTGTCGGACAAATGCCGGCAGCGTGCCGGGTTCATCTCGATGATCTTCACCTGGTAGCGGCTTTCGATGGCCTCGGCCAAGCGCTCTCCAATCTGCCCGCCGCCAGCGATGACGATGCGTTTGTAGCTCTCATCGAGTCGACGCATTTCGCTCATCACGGCGCGAATATTCGCTTTGGCAGCGATGAAAAATACTTCGTCGTCCGCTTCGATCACCGTATCGCCCTGGGGCAGAATCGGCCGATCGCGACGGAAAATCGCCGCCACACGGGTTTCCACATTCGGCATGTGTTCGCGCAGCTGGCGCAGTTGCTGGCCCACCAGCGGCCCGCCGTAATAAGCCTTCACCGCCACCAGTTGCGCCTTGCCTTCGGCGAAGTCGATCACCTGCAAGGCACCGGGAATTTCGATCAGACGCTTGATGTAGTGGGTCACCACCTGTTCCGGGCTGATCAGCACGTCCACCGGAATCGCATCGTTGTTGAATAGACCGGCGCGGGTCAGGTAGGCGGCTTCGCGCACGCGGGCAATCTTGGTGGGCGTGTGGAACAGGGTGTGGGCGACCTGGCAGGCGACCATATTGGTCTCGTCACTGTTGGTCACCGCCACCAGCATATCGGCATCGTCGGCACCGGCCTGGCGCAGCACCGTCGGGAATGACGCACGGCCTTGTACGGTGCGGATGTCCAGGCGGTCGCCGAGGTTGCGCAGGCGTTCGCTGTCGGTGTCGACCACGGTAATGTCGTTGGCTTCGCTGGCCAAATGCTCGGCCAGCGTGCCGCCGACTTGCCCTGCACCAAGGATGATGATCTTCATCCGGTCACTCCCTTAAACCCATTAGCTGCGCGCGGCAGCAATCTTGATCAGTTTGGCGTAGTAGAAGCCATCGTGTCCGCCTTCTTGCGCGAGCAACTGGCGGCCATGGGGCTGCTTGATACCGGCCGCTGTGGCGAGGTCCAGTTCCCGCGCGCCACTGGTGCGGGCGAGGAAGGCTTGGATCACCTCGGTGTTCTCGGTGGGCAAGGTCGAGCAGGTGGCGTAAAGCAGGATGCCGCCGACCTCCAGCGTTGGCCACATTGCATCGAGCAGCTCGCCTTGCAGCACGGCCAGGGCGGCGATGTCGTCGGGTTGGCGGGTGAGCTTGATATCCGGGTGACGGCGGATCACACCCGTGGCGGAACATGGCGCGTCCAGCAGGATGCGCTGGAACGGTTTGCCGTCCCACCAGGTGGCGGTATCGCGGCCGTCGGCGGCGATCAGCTCGGCGCTCAGGCCCAGGCGTGCAAGGTTTTCACGCACACGCACCAGGCGCTTGGCCTCCAGGTCGACGGCGACTACACCGGCCAGGTCTTTTTCGACTTCCAGAATGTGACACGTCTTACCGCCTGGCGCGCAGCAGGCGTCTAGCACGCGTTGGCCGGGGGCCAGGTCGAGCAGGTCGGCGGCCAGTTGTGCGGCCTCGTCCTGCACGCTGATCCAGCCTTCGGCAAAGCCCGGCAAGCTGCGCACGTCGGTGGCCGCTTCCAGCACAATACCGTCGACGCTGTACACGCACGGCGTGGCGATGATGTCGGCCTCGGTGAGCAATTGCAGGTAGGCGTCACGGTTGTGATGGCGACGGTTGACCCGCAAAATCATCGGCGGGTGCGCATTGTTGGCGGCGCAAATGGCTTCCCATTGCTCGGGCCAGAAGGCTTTCAGGGATTTTTGCAGCCAGCGCGGGTGCGCCGTGCGCACCACTGGGTCATGTTCCAGCTCGGCCAGCAGCGCTTCGCTCTCGCGCTGGGCGCGACGCAGCACGGCGTTGAGCAAGGCCTTGGCCCAAGGCTTCTTCAGCTTGTCGGCGCAACCAACGGTTTCACCGATGGCGGCATGCGCGGGCACGCGGGTGTAGAGCAGTTGATAAAGGCCCACCAGCAGCAGCGCCTCTACATCGGCATCGGCGGCCTTGAACGGCTTTTGCAGCAGCTTGGCCGCCAGTGCCGACAAGCGCGGCTGCCAGCGGGCGGTGCCAAAGGCCAGGTCCTGGGTGAAACCGCGATCACGGTCTTCAACCTTGTCCATTTGCGTAGGCAGCGAACTGTTCAGCGATGCCTTGCCGTTGAGTACGGCAGCGAGAGCCTTGGCGGCGGCCAGACGCGGGTTCATTGAGCAACCGCCCCGAGAACCGTGCCCAAGGCGAATTTCTCACGACGGCTGTTGAACAGGTCGCCGAAGTTCAGTGCTTTGCCGCCAGGCAATTGCAGGCGGGTCAGGCACAGCGCCTGTTCACCGCAGGCGACCACCAGGCCGTCCTTGCTGGCGCCGATGATTTCACCCGCAGCACCTTTGCCCTCCGCCAAGGTGGCGGCCAGCACTTTCAAGGCTTCGCCATTGAGGGTGCTGTGGCAGATCGGCCACGGGTTGAAGGCGCGCACCAGGCGCTCCAGCTCTACGGCCGGGCGGCTCCAGTCGATTCGGGCTTCGTCTTTGTTCAATTTGTGCGCGTAGGTGGCGAGGCTGTCGTCCTGCACTTCGCCTTCCAGCGTGCCGGCCGCCAGGCCAGCAATGGCCTGGATCACGGCGGGTGGGCCAAGCTCGGCCAAGCGGTCGTGCAGGCTGCCGCCGGTGTCTTCAGCCGTGATCGGGGTGGCAACCTTGAGCAGCATCGGGCCGGTATCCAGACCCGCCTCCATGCGCATCACGGTCACACCGCTTTCAAGGTCACCGGCTTCCACCGCGCGCTGGATCGGCGCCGCACCGCGCCAGCGTGGCAGCAACGAAGCGTGGCTGTTGATGCAGCCCAGGCGCGGGATATCCAGCACGGCTTGAGGCAGGATCAAACCGTAAGCCACCACCACCAACAAATCCGGCTTCAACGCAGCCAGTTCCGCTTGCGCATCGGCGTTGCGCAGGGTGGGCGGTTGCAGCACAGGGATGTTGTGTTCAAGCGCCAACTGCTTGACCGGGCTCGGCATCAGTTTTTGCCCGCGACCGGCCGGGCGATCCGGCTGGGTGTACACCGCCACGATGTCATAAGGGCTGGCAAGCAGCGCCTTGAGGTGTTCGGCAGCAAATTCGGGAGTGCCGGCAAAAACAATGCGCAGTGGCTCGGTCATGGGAGGTCTCGGTTAAAAACAGTCACAAAAGAAAAAGGCTTGCCGCAGCAAGCCTTTGGAAGAAGGGCATCAAGCTTGCTGGCGATGCTTTTTTTCCAGCTTCTTCTTGATCCGGTCGCGTTTAAGCGTGGACAGGTAATCAACAAACAGCTTGCCGTTGAGGTGGTCGCATTCATGCTGGATGCACACCGCCAGCAGGCCTTCGGCGATCAGCTCGTAGGGCTTGCCGTCACGGTCCAAGGCCTTGATCTTCACGCGCAGCGGGCGTTCGACGTTCTCGTAGAACTCCGGCACCGACAGGCAGCCTTCCTGGTATTCGCCCATCTCTTCGGTCAGCGGTTCGAACTCGGGGTTGATAAACACCCGCGGCTCACTGCGATCTTCCGACAGGTCCATGACCACGACGCGCTGATGCACGTTGACCTGGGTGGCGGCGAGGCCGATGCCCGGGGCTTCATACATTGTTTCAAACATGTCATCGACCAACTGACGAACCTTGTCGTCCACTACGGCCACCGGTTTGGCGATCGTGCGCAGGCGCGAGTCGGGAAATTCGAGGATGTTCAAAATAGCCATAAGCGTAATTGCTGCACATGTGAGGTAGAGGCAAATCGGCGTTGGGATGGACCCAGACCGCCGGTGTGAAAGGTTCGAAAGCCGCTAAGGCTCTGGCATTTCACGCGAACGTACATAATAAAGGAGATTGACCCCATGAGGAAATCGCTACTCGTCTTGCTGTTGTGGGCGCCGCTCGCCATGGCCCTGGTTCCCCAGCCCGGCCCGCGCCTGGAACAGGCCACGCAACACGCCATCCGCCACTTTTTGCTGCACAACCGCATTTTCGATACTCCCCAGGACCTGGACAACGCGCCTTACATTGTTGCCGCCGACGCAGGAAGAGTCTTGGGCGCCAACGGTGAACGCGTGCATGCCCGCGGTGACCTGGACCCGACCCAACCGGACTATGGGATCTTTCGTCGCGGCAAAACCTACACCGACCCGCAAACCCAGGAGCTGCTGGGCATCAATGCCGACGACATCGGCAGCGCACGCTTTGTGATGGCAGGCGACCTCAGCACCCTGGCGGTGCAACGGGTGACCCAGGAAGTGCGCCCGGGCGACCGCTTGCTGCGCGCCGAACCGCCCGCCGAATGGGCCAACCTGGGGCCTGCGCCTTTCATCGAAGGGCGCATTATCGATATTCCCAAGGGCGTCACCCAGATCGGCGTAATGGATGCCGTGACCTTGAACAAGGGTCGCCGTGACGGCCTGGCCGAAGGCCACCTGCTCACGGTGATCAAGGCCGGCGTGAGCGTACGCGACAGCCTCACGGGCGCCCCGACCCAACTCCCCGATGAAGATGCTGGCACGCTGCTGGTGTTTCGCACCTACGAAAAACTCAGTTATGGCCTGGTGCTCAGAGCCTCGCGTTCACTCGCGGTAATGGATCGATTCGAGACTGCCCGACAAACGCAATAAATAGCCTGCTAAATAAGTTACCAACAGAGTTATCCACAGCTTGTTCAGATCAAGGACGATCAAATGTATCCGACAAACAGCCCTGAAATTTCCCCTGCAGAACTGGAAGCCCGACTACGCTTGCACAGGCTGCCGGAACTGGGCCCCAAGCGATTTCGTGTATTGATCGAGGCATTTGGTTCTGCCTCCAAGGCCATCAGCGCACCGGCGAGTGCCTGGCGTTCTCTCGGGTTGCCACCCATTAGCGCCGATGCCAGGCGCAGCCCTGAAATTCGCGATGGCGCCAGTGCTGCGCTCGCATGGTTGGAGCGCCCGGCCCAGCATTTACTGATGTGGGACCAGCCTGAGTACCCTGCATTGCTGGCGCAGATTGACGATGCACCGCCGTTATTATTCGTTGCTGGCGAGCCGAACATCCTCGAAAAACCGCAGCTGGCCATGGTCGGCAGTCGCCGTGCATCCCGCCCTGGGATGGACACTGCCGCCGCCTTTTCGCGCAGCCTGGCGAGCGCCGGTTTTGTCATTACCAGCGGCTTGGCCTTGGGCATCGATGGCGCTGCGCACCAAGCGGCATTAGATGTCGGGGGGCAGACAATCGGCGTGCTCGGCACCGGCCTCGAAAATTTTTATCCACAACGCCACCGCCAGCTTGCAGCGGCGATGATTGCCCAAGGCAGCGCGGTAGTTTCCGAGTTCCCGCTGGACGCCGCGCCCCAGGCCGCCAACTTCCCACGGCGTAACCGGATTATCAGCGGCCTGTCGCTGGGGGTACTGGTGGTGGAAGCCAGCATGGCCAGCGGTTCGCTGATCACGGCCAAGCTTGCCGCCGAGCAAGGGCGCGAGGTGTATGCGATTCCGGGCTCCATTCATCACCCGGGCGCCAAGGGCTGCCATCAGCTGATTCGCGACGGCGCAACGCTGGTGGAGTCCATCGAGCACATCCTGGACGGCTTACGCGGCTGGCAGGCGTTGTCGCGGCCGGCGCCAATACCCGTCACCCATCCGCTGGTGGCGCTGCTGCATGCGGCGCCCCATACCAGCGAGGGCTTGGCGATTGCCAGCGGGCGGCCTTTATCCCACGTACTGGCGGCGCTCACCGAGCTTGAGCTTGAAGGGCAGGTGATCTGCGAAAGCGGTCGCTGGCTGGCGCGTGGCACGCTTATGTAATTAGTTTTTGCAAAGAACATCGGTAAACTGCCCACAGCTTTAGTCCGGAGAGTGAGCAATGGTCAACAGGTGGCGTGTGCTGGAAGCCGCACGAGAAATTCGCGCAGGCGCGGTGATTGCCTATCCGACCGAAGCGGTCTGGGGCCTGGGCTGCGACCCGTGGAACGAAGACGCGGTGGACCGGCTGCTGGCGATCAAGAATCGCTCGGTCGACAAGGGGCTGATCCTGGTGGCGGACAATATCCGCCAGTTCGATTTCCTGTTTGAAGACTTCCCGGACACCTGGATCGACCGCATGGCCAGCACCTGGCCGGGGCCCAATACCTGGCTGGTGCCGCATCAGGGCATGTTGCCGGAATGGGTGACCGGTGTGCATGACACCGTGGCGCTGCGGGTCAGCGATCATCCAGTGGTGAGGGATTTATGCGCGCAGGTGGGGCCGTTGATCTCTACCTCAGCCAACCCGCAAGGTCGCCCGGCGGCGCGCACGCGGCTTCGTGTGGAGCAGTATTTCCGTGGCCAAGTGGATTTGGTACTGGGTGGTGCCCTGGGTGGGCGCAAGAACCCGAGCCTGATTCGCGATTTGGCGACGGGTGAGGTGTTGCGGCCGTCTTGAGACCGAGGCGCGGCCATCGCGGGCAAGCCCGGCTCCCACAGGGAAATGCATTCCAAATGTGGGAGCCGGGCTTGCCCGAGATGAGGCCCTTACTACCTTTAAAAATCTCTCGCCTTACGGCAGAAGAATGGTCGACCCGGTAGTCCGCCGCCCCGACAACTCTGTCTGCGCCTTCGCCGCATCCGCCAGCGCAAATCGCTGGTTGATATCAATACGCACCTTGCCGCTCTTGATCATCGCGAACAGATCATCGGCCATCGCCTGCAAGTCTTTCGGGTTGCTGGCGTAAGTCGCCAGTGTCGGCCGAGTGACATACAACGAGCCCTTCGCCGCCAGAATCCCCAGGTTCACGCCATCCACCGCGCCGGACGCATTGCCGAAACTCACCACCAAACCCCGTGGCGCCACGCTGTCCAGCGAGGTCAGCCAGGTGTCTTTGCCGACGCCGTCATAGACCACCGGGACTTTTTTGCCGTCGGTCAATTCCAGTACGCGTTGTGCGACGTTTTCCTTGCTGTAGTCGATGGTTTCCCAGGCGCCGAGGGATTTGGCCAGTGCGGCTTTTTCTGGCGAACTCACGGTGCCGATCAGCTTCACGCCCAGCGCCCTGGCCCATTGGCAGGCCAGCGAACCCACGCCACCGGCAGCCGCGTGGAACAGAATGGTTTCGCCACCCTTCAACTCGTAGGTCTGACGCAGCAGGTACTGCACGGTCAGGCCCTTGAGCATCGCGCCAGCGGCCTGTTCGAAGCTGATGTCGTCGGGCAAGTGCACCAGGTTGGCGGCAGGCAACACATGCAGCTGGCTGTACGCACCCAGTGGGCCGCTGCCGTAGGCCACGCGATCGCCGACCTTGAACTGCGTGACTTCGCTGCCAACCGCGTCCACCACGCCAGCGCCTTCTGCGCCAAGGCCAGATGGCAAGGCTGGCGGCGCATACAGGCCACTGCGGAAATAAGTGTCGATGAAGTTCAGGCCGATGGCCTCGTTACGCACGCGAACCTGCTGTGGGCCAGGTTCTGCCGGGGTGTAGTCCACATACTCAAGCACTTCGGGGCCGCCATGGGCGCTGAACTGGATACGTTTGGCCATCTGCACTTCTCCTGAGGTCGAATCGCGTAGCCCCCTATCCCACTCCTAAGCTTGATCTTCGTCAACTGCGGCGCGGTCGGGTGCAGTGGTATCCTGTGCGCCCATTTGCCGCCGACGCCCGATGGCCTCGCGTAGCTTTGCCCGATTCAAGGTGATGCCATGACTACCCGCACCGAGGCTGTAAAGGCCTACCTGCTTGACCTGCAAGACCGCATTTGCAGCGCCCTGGAAACCTTCGAGACGGACACTCGCTTTATTGAAGACGCCTGGACCCGGCCTGCCGGCGGCGGCGGTCGCACCCGTGTGATCGAAAACGGTTCGGTGATCGAAAAAGGCGGCGTCAACTTTTCCCACGTATTCGGCAGTGGCCTGCCACCGTCCGCCAGCGCGCATCGCCCGGAGTTGGCCGGCCGTGGCTTTGAAGCACTCGGCGTGTCGCTGGTGATCCACCCGCACAACCCGCATGTGCCGACGTCCCACGCCAACGTACGTTTTTTCATCGCCGAAAAAGACGGCGAAGAACCGGTGTGGTGGTTCGGTGGCGGCTTCGACCTCACGCCCTACTACGGCAATGAAGAAGACTGCGTCCACTGGCACCGCGTGGCCGAGCAGGCCTGTGCGCCGTTTGGCGCGGATGTGTATTCGCGCTACAAGGCCTGGTGCGACACCTACTTCCATATCAAGCACCGCAATGAACCGCGCGGCATCGGCGGCCTGTTCTTTGATGACTTGAACGAGTGGGACTTCGACACCTGCTTCGCCTTCATCCGCGCCATCGGCGATGCCTATATCGACGCTTACTTGCCAATCGTGCAGCGCCGCAAGGCTATGGCTTACACCGAGCAGCAGCGCCAGTTCCAGGAATTCCGTCGTGGCCGCTACGTCGAATTCAACCTGGTCTACGACCGTGGCACCCTGTTCGGCCTGCAGTCGGGCGGGCGTACCGAGTCGATCCTGATGTCGCTGCCGCCGCAAGTGCGCTGGAGCTACGACTGGAAAGCCGAAGCCGACAGCGAGGAAGCGCGCCTCACCGATTACTACCTGCAAGATCGCGACTGGCTGGGTGTTGCTGCGCCCATGGCGGCTGTCTGATGGACCGTTATGTGGTGTTCGGCAACCCCATCGGCCACAGCAAGTCGCCGTTGATTCACCGCATGTTCGCCGAGCAGACCGGCGAGCAACTGGACTACAGCACCTTGCTCGCGCCGCTGGAGGATTTTACCGGCTGTGCCCGTGAGTTCTTTGCACAAGGCCGGGGCGCCAACGTCACCGTGCCGTTCAAGGAAGACGCCTACCGGCTGGCCAACAGCTTGACCGAACGCGCCCAGCGCGCAGGCGCGGTGAACACCCTGAGCAAGCTCGCCGACGGCACCCTGCTGGGCGACAACACCGACGGCGCCGGGCTGGTACGCGACCTGACGGTTAACGCCGGGCTGAGCCTGCAAGGTAAACGCATCCTGCTGCTGGGCGCCGGTGGCGCGGTACGCGGGGCGCTGGAGCCGTTGCTGGCCGAGCAGCCCGCCTCGTTGATCATTGCCAACCGCACCGTGGAAAAGGCCGAGCTGCTTGCCGAGTTGTTCGATGACCTGGGGCCGGTGTCTGCCAGCGGTTTCGACTGGCTGCGTGAGCCGGTGGACGTGATCATCAATGCCACGTCCGCCAGCCTGTCAGGCGATGTACCGCCGATTGCCGGCAGCCTGATCGAACCGGGCAAGACCTTTTGCTACGACATGATGTACGCCAAGGAGCCGACAGCGTTCTGTCGCTGGGCCACCGAGCAAGGCGCGGCGGTGGCGATGGACGGTTTGGGCATGTTGGTGGAGCAGGCCGCAGAAGCCTTCTACCTGTGGCGCGGCGTACGCCCGGAGTCGGCACCGGTGTTGGCTGAGTTGCGTAGACAACTGGCCTGACAAAAATCTAAATGTGGGAGCGGGCTTGCTCGCGAAAGCGGTGTGTCAGTCAATAATTACTTAACTGAGCCACCGCATTCGCGAGCAAGCCCGCTCCCACAGTTTCAACCGTGTTTATTCTTCAAAATGGATGGGGCATTTTTCGGCTCCTTCCAGCTTTTTCAGTTCCTCGACGACTTGCGGCCGCGCCCGGCGCAACGTCAGGCTGCGCCCCAAACCGACCAACCGCCGCGCCTCCTGGTGCAGCATCTCCACTCCGGAATAGTCGATAAAGTTGATCTGCTGCGCCTCGATCACCACCCGCTCGCCCTGCAAGCTTTGTAGCCGCACTTGCAGGTAATGGCTGGCGCCGAAAAAGATCGAACCGCCCACCCGCAACACATCTTCATCACCGTCGCGCCATTGCTGAACCCGCGGCTGCGAGGTGCGTTTGAGGTAGAAAAACAACGATGCCAGCACGCCCGCATAAATCGCCGTTTGCAACTCCAGCAGCAAGGTCGCGACGCAGGTCAGGCTCATCACCACAAACTCGGCGCGGCTGACGCGGAACAGCGCGCGAATGCCACGATGATCCACCAAGCCCCAGCAAATCAGCAGGATGCTCGCGGCCATACTCGGGATCGGAATGTGCGCGATCAACGCCGCGCCGAACAACGCAAACAATGCTACCCAGAGCGCGGAAAACACGCCCGCCAACGGCGAGCAGGCGCCCGCTTCATAGCTCAGGCCAGAGCGGGTAAAGGAGCCGGCCGACAAGTACCCGGAGAAAAAGCCGCCGACGATATTGGATAAACCCTGTGCGCGGACTTCCTGATTAGCGTCGAGCAGTTGCTGCGAACGTGCCGACAACGAGCGCGCAATCGACAGGCTGGTGACCAGCCCGAGCATGCCCACTGCCACGGCGCTGGGCAGCAGGCGCAGGAGCATGTCCAGGTCCATCGGCAGCGGGCTGAACGGCGGCAGTTTGCCGACAAACGAACTCACCAGTGCCACATGCCCAAACATCGCCGGCCACAGCCACGCCACCAGGCTGCCCAGCGCCAGGGCAATCAACAGGGTTGGCCAACGCGGGACCAGGTATTTGAGCAGCGCGCCCACCAGCAAGGTGCCCAGGCCCAGCGCCAGTGAGGCGTGGTCCCATTCCCCGGCATGGTCTACCAGTGCCAGCAAGCTATTGATCGCCGTGGCCTGGCTGGGCAAATCCAGCCCCAGCAAGTTGGGCAGTTGCCCCAAGGCAATCACCACGGCAGCGCCCAGAGTGAACCCCAGCACCACCGAATGCGAGACGAAATTCACCAGTGCGCCGAAGCGCAGCATGCCCAGCAACCACTGGAACACACCGGCCAGGAACGTAAGCAACAGGGTCAACGTGATGTAGTCCTGCGAGCCAGGCACGGCCAGCGGACTGACGCTGGCATACAGGACGATGGAAATCGCCGCCGTCGGCCCACAGATCAGGTGCCACGACGAACCCCACAAGCACGCGATCAACACCGGGATGATGGCGGCATACAGACCGTATTCGGGTGGGAGCCCGGCGATCAGCGCGTAGGCAATCGACTGCGGCAAGGCGAGCACGGCGCCGCTGAGCCCGACAATCGCATCGCGGCCGACGCTGGCGCGGGTTTGGCGCGGCAGCCAGGCGAGGAAGGGCAAGAGAGTGTGGCGGTTGGGCCGGGGCATCGAAAACTCGGGTTAAAAGGATTGGCTTAGAGTATCAGTACACACTAGTCCCCTGTGGGAGCGGGCTTGCTCGCGAAAGCGGTGTGTCAGCTCGCACATGTATCAACTGAACCACCGCTTTCGCGAGCAAGCCCGCTCCCACATTTGGATTATGTTCGACCCTAAAGTTTGGCCTTTACGGCAGACAGTGCATCTTTGCCATCAAGGGTTTTTACGCCATCCAGCCACTTATCCAGCACCGCCGGGTTAGCCTTGATCCACGCCTTCGCCGCCTCGGCATTGCTGACCTTGTTGTTGACCACCTGCGCCATGATGCTGTTCTCCATCTCTTGGGTAAAGCTCAGGTTGGTCAGCAACTTTCCTACGTTCGGGCAGGCCTGTGCATAACCCTTGCGGGTCAAGGTATACACGCTGCCGGTGTCACCAAAATACTTCTCACCGCCTTTGAGATAATGCATCTTCAACTGCACGTTCATCGGGTGCGGTGTCCAGCCGAGGAAGGTCACGAACTTCTGCTTTTTCACCGCCCGCGACACTTCGGCCAGCATCGCCTGCTCGCTCGACTCGATCAGCTTCCACTGGCCCAGGTCGAAGTCATTCTTCTTGATGATCTCCTGCAGCGAAATATTTGCCGGCGCGCCGGAGCCGATGCCGTAGATCTTCTTGTCGAACTTGTCGGCAAACTTGTTCAGGTCGGCAAAATCATGCACACCGGCGTCCCACACATAGTCCGGCACGGCAAGGGTGAACTCGGTGCCGTCGAGGTTTTTAGCCAATTGCACCACATCGCCATTGGCCACGAACTTGTCGTAGAAACCCTGCTGTGCCGGCATCCAGTTGCCCAGGAACACATCCACCTGGCCATCCTTGAGCCCGCCAAACGTGATCGGCACCGCCAGGGTGTCGACCTTGGCCTTGTAGCCCATGCCGTTCAACAGGAAGCCGGTGATGGCATTGGTGGCGGCGATATCGCTCCAGCCTGGATCGGCCATCTTCACCGTGTCACAGCTGGTGTCTGCGTAAACATTGGCGCTGCTCAACGCCAAGACTCCGAGTATCACCGTTAACTTTTGCATGGCCTTCCCTCTGTTTATTTATTGGTTTTGGCAGGGTTGTGGATAACGTGCCTTGCGCTCCAGGTCGTCGAGGTCGATATGGTTGCGCATGTACTGCTGACTGGCGTCCACCAGTGGCTGGTGATCCCAGCTCTTCAGCTTGCCTTGGGTCAGCGCCTCGAATACCAGGCGGCGACGGCGTTGGCTGGCGAGCACCTGCTGGTGGATCGCCGGGATGTCCCATTTGGCCCGCGCCTCAGTCAAAAACGCCTCGAACAGTGGCCGGTGTTCCGGTGACTGGCTGAGGTCTTCCCGCTCGTGCGGGTCGTTGTGTACATCGAACAGTAGACAAGGGTCGTCTTCGCTGTAGATGAATTTGTAGGCGCCACGCCGAATCATCATCAGCGGGCTGATGGTGCCTTCGGCCATGTATTCGCCAAACACTTCGTCGTGCCCGCCCTGCCCTTGCAAGTGCGGGACCAGCGAGCGGCCGTCCAGCGCCAGGCGCGGGTCCAGTTCGCCGCCGGCCAGTTCCACCAGGGTGGGCAAAAGGTCGGCGGTGGACACGGCTTTCCCCACGCGGCCTGCCGCAAACTGGCCTGGCGCGCTTACCAGCAACGGTACGCGGGCGGCCATTTCGAACCAGTGCATTTTGTACCAGAGGCCACGCTCGCCGAGCATGTCGCCGTGGTCACCGGAGAAGATGATGATCGTGTCGTCGGCCAGGCCGGTGTCTTCCAGGGTTTGCAGGAGTTTGCCGACGTTGCTGTCGATATAGCTGCACGCGCCGAAATACGCGCGACGCGCATCGCGGATCTTGTCCACAGGCAGCGGCTTGTCCCACAGGTCGTAAACCTTGAGCAGGCGTTGGGAATGCGGGTCGAGATCGCCTTGCGCGGGGGTTGCCGGCATTGGGATGTCGCCGTCGTCGTACAGGTCCCAGAATGGCTTGGGAATCGTGTACGGGTCGTGTGGGTGCGTCATCGACACGGTGAGGCAGAACGGTTGGTTGCCGTCTTCACGGATATGGTCGAACAGATACTGCTGGGCCTTGAACACCACCTCTTCGTCGAAATCCAGCTGATTGGTGCGCACGCACGGTCCGGCTTGCAGCACCGAGGACATGTTGTGGTACCAGGTGGGACGCACGTGCGGTTCATCCCAGTTCACCGCCCAGCCATAGTCGGCCGGGTAGATGTCGCTGGTCAGGCGTTCTTCATAACCGTGCAGCTGATCCGGCCCGCAGAAATGCATCTTGCCCGACAGCGCCGTGCGGTAACCCAGGCGGCGCAGGTAGTGGGCATAAGTCGGTACATCGGCGGGGAAATCGGCGGCGTTGTCGTAGGCGCCGATCTTGCTCGGCAACTGGCCACTGACCAGGGTGAAGCGCGAAGGCGCGCACAACGGGCTGTTGCAGTAGGCGGCATCAAACACCACGCCCTGTGCAGCCAGGCGGCTCAGGTTCGGCAACTTGATCGGGGAAGGTCCGTAGAACGGCAGCATCGGCGCGGCCATTTGATCGGCCATGATAAAAAGAATGTTCTTGCGCTTCATGATCTATCGGCATTCCATAGGCGGTGTTTATGCGAATGAGCATGCGGCCCATGGAAAATGGGGTAAAGCCCATGAAAAGCAATGTCTAGGATAAGCACAGCTTATGTATGAAGCCCTCGGTGATCTGTCCCTCGACCTGCTGCGTGCCTTTGAAGCAGCGGCGCGCCATCGCAGCTTTACTGCCGCCGCGATGGAGTTGGGCACCACGCAGCCAGCCATCAGCCAGCAGATCAAGCGCCTTGAAGAACAGCTGGCGATCCGCCTGTTCGATCGCATCTACCGAGGCATCGAACTGACGGATGCGGGCGCGCTGCTCTTCGAGCATGTGCAAGGCGGTATGCAAACCATCAACCAAGGCCTCAGCGCGATCACCCAGCAGGACCAGCACGAAGTGCTGCAAGTGGCCACCGACTTCGCCTTCGCCGCCTACTGGCTGATGCCGCGCCTGCATCGCTTTCACCAGGCCAACCCGCAGGTGGACGTCAGCCTGGTGACCAGCGAACGCAACCACGCCACGTTGCGCAGCGATATCGACGTGGCGGTGTTGTTTGGCGATGGTCGTTTCAAGCAGGGCGAGAGCTTGTGGCTGTTCAACGAGGAAGTGTTTCCGGTGTGCAGCCCGCAATGGCTCAAGGCCCAGTCCACGCCATTGACTGTACAAAATTTGCACGATTACCCGCTGCTGCACCTGCGCCAGGAAAACAACAGCCAGTGGTTTGACTGGAGCGGCGTGTTTCGTGAGTTGGGTATCACCACGGCGCCCACGCCTGGGCAATTGCGCTTCGACAATTACACCTTGCTGATCCAGGCCGCGATTGCCGGCCAGGGCGTGGCCATCGGCTGGCGCCATTTGGTGGATAACCTGCTGGAGCAGAACTGGCTGTGCCGGCCGATCAGCGACACAGTGATTTCGCGTTTCGGTTATTACGTGGTGCAGCCCCAGCGCAAGCGCCGAGGGCAATTGGTCGAGCGCTTTGTTGACTGGCTAGTGGCCGAGCAAGCCAGCAGCGCGCAGTCGTTGACCGGGCTAGCCCTGCCGTCGATTGCGGTCTAGGATCGGCGCATATTGGATCCGGATTTCGCCATGCAACGTATCAAGGGCTACCACGCCCATATCTACTTTGACGCCAGCACCATCGACCAGGCGCGCAAGCTCTGCGAAGACGCGGCCAAGCTGTTCCCGCTGCGCATGGGCCGTGTACACGAAAGGCCGGTTGGCCCGCACCCGGACTGGAGCTGCCAGCTGGCGTTCGAGCCGGAATACATCGGTGTGGTGTTGCCGTGGCTGGCGCTGCATCGCGACGGGTTGGTGGTGTTCCTGCACCCGGATACCGGCGATGACTTGAAGGACCACACCGATTACGCGATCTGGATGGGCGCGATGCGCGAGTTGAACCTGTCTATTTTTTAACCACCGTTGCACCTAATCCCATCACCCTGTGCGAGGCGATGGGATTTTTTATTACAAAAACCCAATATATGGGACTGTTATTTATATATTGAGATATCGCCAGTCATAGGTTTATATTCGCCCATCTGCTTTTTTCAGCACCCACTCATTTCAGGTGAAGCGATGCAGGCGCAATTGATCGCGCTCGATTGGGGGACCAGCTCCCTTCGTGCTTACAAACTCGGCCCGGCGGGCTGCGTGCTCGAACAGCGCGCACTGGCGTTCGGCATCATGCACCTGCCCAGCGAACCTCGGGAGATTGCCGGCGTGCGTTGCAGTGACGGCTTTGAGTTGGCGTTCGATGCGGCCTGTGGCGACTGGCTCGACGCGCAGCCTGGCCTGCCGGTGATTGCCTGCGGCATGGTCGGCAGCGCCCAGGGCTGGAGCGAAGCGGCTTACCGCCAAACGCCCGTCGACGTCGCCAGCCTTGGCCAGGCTTTGCACCCGGTGCGTAGCGTGCGCGGGGTGCAGGTGCATATTGTGCCGGGTGTGATCGAGCAGGTCGGCTTGCCCAACGTGATGCGCGGCGAAGAAACCCAAGTGCTCGGTGTGCTGCAGGGCCTGGGCGCCGACGTGTTGATCGGCCTGCCGGGCAGCCATTCCAAATGGGTCGAGGTGGTTGAAGGCTGCATCACCCACTTCGACACATTCATGACCGGCGAGCTGTTTGCGGTACTCAGCAAGCACAGCATTCTTGGGCGTACCCAGCAACCGTCCGAAAAATTCCAGGGCGAGGCGTTTGATCGTGGCGTGCACGTGGCGCTCTCGGAGGATGGCCAGCGCGGCGTGCTGTCGACGTTGTTCAGCGCCCGCACGCTGGGCTTGACCGGCGAACTGGCACCCGACGAGCAGCCCGATTACCTGTCCGGCCTGTTGATCGGCCACGAACTCGCGGGCTTGCCACCGCAGGCCAAGCACAAGCCTATCGTCCTGGTCGGTGCCGCCAACCTCTGCGCCCGCTACCAACGCGCCCTCGCCCTCTGCGGCTTTGCCCACGTCAGCCTCGCGCAGGAGGCCACCGAGCGCGGCCTGTGGCAATTGGCCGTCGCCGCTGGGCTCACTCAACCTGTACTGGAGGCCTGACATGCTTAAGCAAGCACTCGCACACAACGGTTTGGTCGCAATTTTGCGCGGCGTGCGCCCGGATGAAGCGCAGGCGATTGGCCAAGTGCTCTATAAGGCCGGTTTTCGCGTGATCGAAGTGCCCCTGAATTCGCCGGAGCCTTACACCAGCATCCGCACCTTGCGCGACACCTTGCCCGCCGATTGCCTGATCGGCGCGGGCACCGTGCTGACCCCGGAACAGGTCGAGCAGGTCAAAGCCGCCGGCGGCCAAGTCATCGTCATGCCCCACAGCGATGCCAAGGTATTGCGGGCCGCCAAGGCGGCGGGCCTGTTCCTGTCGCCGGGTGTGGCGACGCCGACCGAAGCCTTCGCCGCATTGGCCGAAGGAGCCGACGTATTGAAGCTGTTCCCGGCCGAGCAAATGGGCCCGGCGGTGATCAAGGCGTGGCTGGCGGTATTGCCCATGGGCACGTTGCTGCTGCCGGTGGGCGGTGTGACACCCGACAACATGCAGGTGTATTTCGACGCGGGTGCCAAGGGCTTTGGCCTGGGTTCCGGGTTGTTCAAACCGGGCATGTCGGTGGACCAAGTGGCGAGCAATGCCCAGGCCTATGTCGCGGCCTGGAACGCGCTTAACTGAACTCAAGGTTTGCGCCCCTGGCGCTGCATCGATAAGAGAGATAAGAAGATGAAAATCACCAAACTGACCACCTTTATCGTCCCGCCGCGCTGGTGCTTCCTCAAGGTCGAGACCGACCAGGGCGTGACCGGTTGGGGCGAACCCGTGGTCGAAGGCCGCGCCCACACCGTGGCTGCCGCCGTCGAGGAACTCTCCGACTACCTGATTGGCAAAGACCCACGCAATATCGAAGATATCTGGACCGTGCTCTATCGCGGCGGCTTCTACCGTGGCGGCGCGGTGCATATGAGCGCCCTCGCCGGTATTGACCAAGCGCTGTGGGACATCAAGGGCAAGGCGCTCGGCGTGTCGGTCAGCGACCTGTTGGGTGGCCAGGTGCGTGACAAGATCCGCGTGTATTCCTGGATCGGCGGCGACCGCCCCGCCGACACCGCCCGCGCCGCCAAAGAGGCCGTGGCCCGTGGCTTCACCGCCGTGAAAATGAATGGCACCGAAGAATTGCAGTTCGTCGACAGCTTTGAAAAAGTCGACCTTGCGCTGGCTAACGTGGCTGCCGTACGCGATGCGGTCGGGCCTAACGTCGGCATCGGCGTCGACTTCCATGGCCGCGTACACAAGCCCATGGCCAAGGTGCTGATGAAAGAGCTGGACCCGTACAAGCTGATGTTTATCGAAGAGCCGGTGCTCAGCGAAAACTACGAAGCGCTCAAGGAGCTGGCGCCGTTGACCAGCACGCCGATTGCCTTGGGCGAGCGGCTGTTTTCGCGTTGGGACTTCAAGCGTGTGCTCAGCGAAGGTTACGTCGACATCATCCAGCCGGATGCGTCCCACGCCGGCGGCATCACCGAAACCCGCAAGATCGCCAACATGGCCGAAGCCTACGACGTGGCCCTGGCCTTGCACTGCCCGCTGGGTCCGATTGCCTTGGCGGCGTGCCTGCAATTGGACGCGGTTTGCTACAACGCGTTTATTCAGGAGCAAAGCCTGGGCATTCACTACAACGAGAGCAACGACCTGCTTGATTACATACGCAATCCAGGCGTGTTCAACTATGACAAAGGCTTTGTGAAGATCCCCAACGGGCCGGGCCTGGGCATTGAGGTCAACGAGGAATATGTGATCGAACGCGCCGCCATCGGCCACCGCTGGCGCAACCCGATCTGGCGGCATGCTGATGGCAGCTTCGCTGAGTGGTGATTGCTCACTGAAGGAATGCGGTCAAGTGTGGGAGCGGGCTTGCTCGCGAATGCGGTAGCTCAGTTGCGGATGTGTTGAATGACACACCGTATTCGCGAGCAAGCCCGCTCCCACAGTTTTGATCCAGTTTCTTCAGTCAGGCCCCATTCCGGACCTCAATAAATATAAGAAGAGGCAACCCCCCATGCACCCTGAATCCTTCACCGGGCAGGCTTCTCTCGTCACGCCTAGCAGAAAGCGTTTCTTCATCATGGTGCTGCTGTTTATCACCGTGGTGATCAACTACCTCGACCGCAGCAACCTGTCGATTGCCGCCCCGGCGCTGACCAGCGAACTGGGGATCGACCCGGTGCATGTCGGGCTGATCTTCTCCGCGTTCGGCTGGACCTACGCCGCCATGCAAATCCCCGGCGGCTGGCTGGTGGACCGCGTGCCGCCGCGCATTCTCTACACCGTGGCGCTGCTGTTGTGGTCCATCGCCACGGTGATGCTGGGGTTTGCTGCCAGCTTTATTGCGCTGTTCGTGCTGCGTATGGCCGTCGGCGCACTGGAAGCACCGGCCTACCCGATCAACAGCCGCGTGGTCACCACCTGGTTTCCCGAGCGCGAGCGTGCCACCGCGATTGGTGTTTACACCTCTGGGCAGTTTGTCGGGCTGGCGTTCCTCACGCCGGTGCTGGCCTGGCTGCAGCATGCGTTTGGCTGGCACATGGTGTTTGTCGCCACCGGTGGCGTCGGCATTCTGTGGGCGTTGATCTGGTACGCGGTGTACCGCGAGCCAAAGGATTTCAAAGGCGCCAATGCGGCAGAAATCGAGCTGATCCGCGAGGGCGGCGGCCTGGTGGATATGCAGGCGAAAGCGGTCAAGGCACCGTTCAGTTGGGTCGACCTCGGGATAGTGCTAAGCAAGCGCAAGCTGTGGGGCATTTACCTGGGGCAGTTCTGCCTGAACTCGACACTGTGGTTTTTCCTGACGTGGTTCCCGACCTATCTGGTGAAATACCGCGGCATGGACTTCATCAAGTCCGGGCTGCTGGCGTCGCTGCCTTTCCTCGCTGCGTTTATCGGCGTGCTGTGTTCCGGGATTTTTTCTGATTGGCTGATTCGCCGGGGTACGTCGATAGGTTTTGCGCGCAAGCTGCCGATCATTAGTGGGCTGCTGATTTCCACGGCGATCATCGGCGCCAACTATGTGGATTCGACGGCCTGGGTGATTGCGTTTCTGGCAGTGGCGTTCTTTGGCAATGGCCTGGCGTCGATCACCTGGTCATTGGTGTCGACTTTGGCGCCAGCGCGGTTGCTGGGGCTGACGGGTGGGGTGTTTAACTTCATCGGCAACTTGTCGGCGATTACCACGCCGATTGTGATTGGCTTTCTGGCCAGTGGTGATTCGTTTGCGCCGGCGATTACCTATATCGCCGTGCTGGCGTTGCTCGGGGCGCTTTCCTACGTATTGTTGGTAGGCAAGGTCGAGCGCATAGAACTGTAAATCCATTGTTGTACCCAAAACCCTTGTGGCGAGCGGGCTTGTTGTGGCGAGCGGGCTGTTGTGGCGAGCGGGCTTGCCCCGCGTTGGGGTGCGCAGCAGCCCCAATAAGGCCACTGCGTTTTTTCCAGAAGGAACCGTGTTGTCGGGTTTTGGGGGCGCTTCGCACCCCAACGCGGGGCAAGCCCGCTCGCCACAACAAGCCGCTCGCCACGATAAGCGGTCCTTACTCACAACAAGCGGGCCTTGCTCAAAAGTATTCCAGGCCTAGTAAAGGGCGCCATCCAGGATCTGATAGACGATGCTGGTGCCGATGGCGATCAATACGATATCGCCGCCGGACCGGCGCCATTCATACCCTGGGTATTGCGGCAGATGTGCCAAAGCGCGGTTGTCGAGGCGTTCGCCGTAGTAGTTGCGTGGCAGCGGTTGGCCCCGTACCAGGCGCACGCCGGGAGGTGGTGGCGCGCCACGGCGGAAGTCGTTGTGGTTGTCACGGATCACCTGACGCACGGGGCCGAAGTCTTGCGGCGGGCCACGACGGTTATCCTGTGGGCCGCGATGGTCGTCGCCGCGTTGCTCGTACTGGCCTTGCGGGCCGCCACGGCCTGGGCCATCACCACGTTGGTCGGGCGGCGCGGCTTGCGCCAGGGCACTTGCGCCGAGCATCAACACGCCAAGACCTGCGATCCAGCGTTTAGGCATTTTCATGGGGGCTTTCCTCAGTACTGCACGAACAAAAAAGGGATTTCGAACGAGGCTCGAAATCCCTTGGTCTTGTCAGTTTAGGTACTGGATTACCCAGATGATTCCTCTGTATCAGGAACTTTACCCATTGCTACACGCCGCTTACTTACGGGCGTTACGGACACCTTCCGACAGCGCCGCGCACAGGCTCAAAACACCATCGATTGCTTGCTGATCATTTTTCGCAGTGGCGATGTGATCGATCAGCGCCGAACCGACCACCACACCGTCTGCCAGACGCGCGATAGCGGCGGCTTGTTCCGGGGTACGAATACCAAAGCCGATGCTGATTGGCAGGTCGGTATGCCGACGCAGGCGGGTCACGGCTTCTTCGACGTGCTCCAGGGTGGCGGCACCGGCGCCGGTCACACCGGCCACCGACACGTAATACACAAAACCGGAGCTGCCGTTGAGTACGGTTGGCAGGCGCACGTCGTCGGTGGTCGGCGTGGTCAGGCGGATAAAGTCGATGCCTGCCGCCTGGGCCGGGTCGCACAGCTCGCCGTTATGCTCAGGCGGCATGTCGACCACGATCAGGCCGTCTACGCCGGCTTCTTTGGCGTCGGCGATGAACTTGGGCACACCGTATTTGTGGATCGGGTTGAAGTAACCCATCAGCACCAGTGGCGTGTCCTGGTTGTCTTTGCGGAACTCGCGGACCATCTGCAGGGTTTTCAGCAGGTTCTGTTTGGCTTCCAGCGCACGGATGTTGGCTAGCTGAATCGCCGGGCCGTCGGCCATCGGGTCGGTGAAGGGCATGCCCAGCTCGATCACGTCGGCACCGGCAGCGGGCAAGCCCTTGAGGATCGCCAGCGAAGTGTCGTAACCCGGGTCGCCGGCGGTGACGAAGGTCACCAGGGCGGCGCGGTTTTGTTCTTTCAGTTGCGCAAAACGGGTTTGCAGGCGGCTCATCAGTGTTTCTCCTGCTTCGACTGCTCTTGTTGAGAGAGGTCCATGTGGTGCATCACGGTCTGCATGTCTTTGTCGCCACGGCCGGACAGGTTCACCACCATCAGGTGATCTTTCGGCAAGGTTGGTGCGCGTTTGAACACTTCAGCCAGGGCATGGGCGCTTTCCAGCGCAGGAATAATCCCTTCCAGGCGGCAGCATTTGTGGAAGGCTTCGAGGGCTTCGTCGTCGGTCACCGAGGTGTACTGAACGCGGCCGATATCATGCAACCACGCGTGTTCAGGGCCGATACCTGGGTAGTCGAGGCCGGCGGAAATCGAGTGGGCGTCGATGATCTGGCCGTCGTCGTCCTGCAACAGGAAGGTGCGGTTGCCGTGCAGCACGCCCGGTACGCCGCCGTTGAGGCTGGCGGCGTGCTTGCCGGTTTCGATGCCGTGGCCGGCGGCTTCAACGCCGATGATCTCCACGCTGGTGTCATCCAGGAACGGGTGGAACAGGCCCATGGCGTTGGAGCCACCGCCGATGCATGCCACCAGGCTGTCCGGCAGGCGGCCTTCCTGGGCTTGCAGCTGGTCGCGGGTTTCCTTGCCGATCACGGCCTGGAAATCACGCACCATCGCAGGATACGGGTGTGGGCCGGCCACGGTGCCGATCAGGTAGAAGGTGCTGTCGACGTTGGTCACCCAGTCACGCAGGGCTTCGTTCATCGCGTCTTTAAGGGTGCCGGTGCCGGCCACGACCGGGATCACTTCTGCGCCCAGCAGCTTCATACGGAACACGTTGGCCTGCTGGCGCTCGATGTCGGTGGTGCCCATGTAGATCACGCAATCGAGGCCAAAGCGCGCTGCCACGGTGGCAGTGGCCACGCCGTGCATGCCCGCACCGGTCTCGGCGATGATGCGTTTTTTGCCCATGCGCCGCGCCAGCAGGATCTGGCCGATGCAGTTGTTGATCTTGTGCGCGCCGGTGTGGTTGAGCTCTTCGCGCTTGAGGTAGATCTTGGCGCCGCCACAGAACTCGGTCAGGCGCTCGGCAAAGTACAGCGGGCTTGGGCGCCCGACATAGTCGCGTTGGAAGTAGGCCAATTCTTCGTTGAAGGCCGGATCGATCTTGGCCGCTTCGTATTCACGGGCCAGGTCGAGGATCAACGGCATCAGGGTTTCAGCGACGTAGCGGCCGCCGAACGCGCCAAACAGGCCGTTGGCGTCGGGGCCGTTGCGAAGGTCGGTCTGGGACTGAGTCATGGGGCGCTCCAGGGAAGAAGGTGAGGAGAGGCAATGACGGCCACTCTACCCCTGACGCTCCACGCTGAAAACCGATAAGATCGCCACAACCTGTCAGGAAAACTCACAGATGAGCCGAGACCTTCCGCCCCTCAATGCCCTGCGTGCGTTTGAGGCCACTGCCCGCTTGAACAGCGTCAGCCAGGCGGCTGAGCAACTGCATGTGACCCATGGTGCAGTCAGTCGCCAGTTGAAGGTGTTGGAAGAACACTTGGGGGTCAGTCTGTTCGCCAAAGATGGGCGCGGCCTTAAACTCACAGATGCAGGCGTTCGGCTCAGGGATGCCAGTGCCGAAGCGTTCGAGCGTTTAAGGGATGTTTGCGCCGAGCTGACCCAGGCCAGCGCCGACGCACCTTTTGTACTCGGCTGCTCGGGCAGCTTGCTGGCGCGCTGGCTGATTCCACGCTTGGGCCGCTTGAACGCAGACTTGCCCGACTTGCGTCTGCACCTGTCGGCGGGTGACGGCGACCTCGACCCACGGCGCCCCGGCCTCGATGCCCTGCTGGTCTTCGCCGAGCCGCCGTGGCCAGCGGACATGCAGGTGTACGAATTGGCGAGTGAGCGAATCGGCCCGGTAATGAGCCCGCGTTTTGCCGGTTACGAACGCCTGCGCCAGGCGCCGCCCCAAGCCCTGTGCGGTGAAGCCTTGTTACACACCACCTCGCGCCCGCAAGCCTGGCCCAGTTGGGCGCAGCAACACGGCATTGAGCCCGGCGCGTTGAAGCACGGCCAGGGGTTTGAGCATTTGTATTATTTGCTGGAGGCGGCGGTGGCGGGTTTAGGTGTGGCGATTGCGCCCGAACCGCTGGTGGCAGAGGACCTGCGCGCGGGTCGCCTGGTGGCGCCGTGGGGTTTTAGCGAAACCCCGGCGCACCTGGCGTTGTGGCTACCCAAGCGCGCCGCAGACGGGCGCGCGGGTCAGTTGGCGCAGTGGCTCAAGGCTGAGCTGTTGCGCCAGCCCGTTTAGTCACCACGTTTGCACAGCAGGTAAGCCGCCAGCAGGCCCAGCGCGCCAACGGCAACGCCAGCGGTAGTCCATGGGTGCTCTTGTGCGTAGTCACGGGTTGCCGCACTGGTTTCGCGGATTTTGACTTTGCTTTCTTCGTAGGCATCGCTGATCAGGTGGCGGGAATGCTTGAGGGCATTCTCGGCATTGCTTTTCAGGGCCTTCAGCGTTTTGCGCGACTCATCGGACGCATCGTCCTTGAGGCTCTCAAGGGACTTGAGCAGGCTCGAAATCTCGGCTTCCATGCTTTCCAGCGACGCTTTGCGTAAAGAAGTGTTGGCCATGTGGAACTCTCCTGAAGTGATTGAGTGGCATGTGTAGATACCGACTCCACGGTTTTCAGAAAGTGCAGTAAATCTGAACTTTCGAGTGGGATTGGTCGCCAGAAGCAGTACGAAGATTCACTGCTACGCTCACTAGAGACCTCAGGAGAAACGTAATGTCTGATCATCACACCTACAAGAAAGTCGAACTGGTCGGCTCCTCGACCACCAGCATCGAAGATGCCATCAACAACGCCATCGCTGAAGCGCATAAGAGCATCAAGCACTTGGAGTGGTTTGAAGTGACCGAAACCCGTGGTCACATCAAGGACGGCAAGGCCGCGCACTTCCAGGTCACGCTCAAGGTGGGATTCCGAATTGCCAGTAGTTGATCCCGTGAGTTGAACTTGCTGACTGGCCGATTGCCATAACCTGCGCTACAACCATTGGGTGCCGACGCCATAAGCGTCGGCACGCTCTTTTCGATCAGCGCAAGGAAAGTAACGGATGAAGAAGTTCCTGTTAGCGGTAGGTTTGTTGAGCATTGCGGGCACTGCCCTGGCGGCGGGCAAGCCTTGTGACGAACTGAAAAGCGAAATTGCAGCGAAAATCGACGCCAAGGGCGCCTCGGGTTACTCGCTGGAAGTGGTAGATAAAGGCGCGGCACCCAGCGACCACACAGTCGTTGGCAGCTGCGAAGGCGGCACCAAGGAAATCGTCTACAAGCGCGGTTAATCCCGTGCTCCAGACATAAAAAACCGACGCGAGTGCGTCGGTTTTTTTTCGCCTGCGGGTTATCAGCCCTTCATCACCTGCGCCAGCAGCTCGTAGGAATGAATCCGGTCGGCATGCTCATACAGGTCGCTGGTAAAGATCAGCTCATCGGCGCCGGTTTGCTCGATCAACACTTCCAACTTCGCGCGGATCTTCGCTGGGCTACCGACCATGGCCAGGCCAAGGAAGCTGCCGACTGCGTCTTTTTCATGGGGCAGCCACAGACCGTCCATGGTTTTCACCGGCGGGCGCTGCACCAGGCTTTGCCCGCGCATCAGCGCCAGAATACGTTGGTACACCGAAGTGGCCAGGTAGTCGGCCTGCTCGTCGGTATCGGCGGCCACCAGCGGAATACCGAGCATCACGTAGGGCTTGTCCAGCACGGCTGAAGGCTTGAAGTGATTGCGGTACACGCGAATCGCCTCATGCATCAAGCGGGGTGCGAAATGGGAGGCGAAGGCGTAGGGCAAGCCGCGCTCACCGGCCAGTTGCGCGCTGAACAGGCTGGAACCGAGCAGCCAGACCGGCACGTTGGTGCCGGTGCCGGGTACGGCGATAATCCGTTGGTCAGGCGTGCGCGGGCCCAGGTAGGCCATCAGTTCGGCCACATCTTCCGGAAACTCGTCAGCGCTGCCGGAGCGTTCACGGCGCAGGGCGCGGGCGGTCATCTGGTCAGAACCGGGGGCGCGGCCCAGGCCCAGGTCGATGCGGCCGGGGTACAGGCTTTCCAGGGTGCCGAACTGCTCGGCAATCACCAGCGGCGCGTGGTTAGGCAGCATCACGCCGCCGGAGCCGACGCGAATCGTCGAGGTGCCGCCAGCCAAATAACCCAGCAACACCGAGGTGGCCGAGCTGGCGATGCCGTCCATATTGTGGTGTTCAGCTACCCAGAAACGGTTGTAGCCGAACTTTTCCACGTGCTGGGCCAGGTCCAGCGAGTTGCGCAATGACTGTGCGATGCTGCCGTTGGCGCGCACGGGCACGAGGTCGAGGGTCGAAAACTTCACGTCGGACAGCGATTTCATAAGCCTGCTTCTCCATTAGGTGCGCAGGCTTATAGACGAACCAAAACCTGCCGCTTCATGTGCATGCTCTATGCAATGAGGGCATATACCCGAGATTCAATAGTAGCCTGTTAAATTTCCTACTGAATCGCTGGGTTTCTCCGACAAGATGAACTTTGCCGGGCCGTCTATCCTCAGAACCCTTACTGACGCAAAACCACCGTTCGAGGAGAAAGCTATGAGTATCGTTAAAAAAGCATCCGCGCATTGGGAAGGTGATCTGAAGACGGGTCTGGGTTCCATTTCCACGGAAACCGGTGTGCTGCGCGAAGCACCCTACGGCTTCAAGGCCCGCTTCGAAGGCGGCAAGGGCACCAACCCTGAAGAATTGATCGGCGCGGCCCACGCGGGCTGTTTCTCCATGGCGTTCTCCATGATTCTGGGCGATGCGGGGCTTAAGGCTGACAGCATCGACACTCAGGCTGAGGTGACCCTGGACCAGGTAGACGGCGGCTTTGCGATTACCGCTGTGCATCTGGTGCTGAAAGCCAAGATTCCGGGCGCAAGCCAGGCGCAGTTCGAGGAGCTGAGCAAAAAGGCGAAGGAAGGCTGCCCAGTGTCGAAAGTGCTGAACGCCAAAATCAGCCTGGATGCCACGCTGGTCTAACTGACACAGCGATATCCCCAATGTGGGAGCGGGCTTGTGTGGGAGCCGGGCTTGCCCGCGATAGGTTCACCTCGGTTATCCAGTTGTATCGAGGCGTCGCCATCGCAGGCAAGCCAGCTCCCACATTTTGTTTTTAGATCGTTCCCACGCTCCGGCGTGGGAATGCAGCCCGTGACGCTCTGCGTCACACCTGCGCAGAACTTGAATGCTGTGGGCGGGACGCGGAGCGTCCCAGGCGGCATTCCCACGCAGAGCGTGGGAACGATCTGGCAGCAAGGTCCCCGTGTGGGAGCCGGGCTTGCTCGCGATAGGTTCACCTCGGTTATTCAGTTGTATCGAGGCGTTGCCATCGCAGGCAAGCCAGCTCCCACACAGGCCAGCTCCCACACTTTGTTCTGCGTTAAATCAGAACTCGTGTTTCCTGGATGTGGTCCTATAGGCTATGCAGCCTTAGGCGCACACCCGTGCGCAGTGCATTCACGGAGCTTCACACATGAAACGTTTTGCCTTGGCGATCATTTGCGGTGTATTGGCCACTTCGGCTGTGGCCGCGCCAAAAGATTGTGAAGAGCTCAGGAAAGAAATTGAGGTAAACATCCAGGCCAAGGCGATTCCGTCTTACACACTGGAAATCATCACCGAGGAAGAAGCCAAAAACCACGATAGCGCCATGATCGTCGGCTCCTGCGAAAACGGCACCAAGCGCATCCTCTATCAGAAGAACAACGACTGATCAGATGCAATTAACACTGTGCTCCTCAGCCAACAGCTGACGCGCCGTGTTGTACAGCCGGATGTTGGGCGTAAAAGCCAGCGAGCGCCCTTCCAGCACATAGCGCTGGCCTGCCTGGAAGTTGTCGTATTGCAGGGTCATGAAGCAGGTTCGGTCGTGGGTCTGGTCCAGGCCGCCAAAGCCGGTCCCGGTGTTCACTTCGAAATCAAAGCGCACCATCAGCTCATGGCTGCCGGGTGGCACTTGGAAGAAACGCCCGTCATTGAGGTTCTTGCCGTCCAGGCGCTGGGCCATCACCAGTTTGGCGCCGGGTGTCGGCGTGGCGAAATCGATCCAGGCCTGGTGCGGGTCGACCGGCGGGATGGGGGTCGAAGCGCAGGCGCTGAGAAACAAGGCGGTGACGGGTAGCAACAGCTGGCGCATGGCGGGCACTCAACGGTGGGTAAGAATTGAACCTGGCTGCCTGTGGCAACAGACTCTGTATCAGTATAAACACGCCACGGCATGGAAAAATTCCGTGCCGGCAGGATAGTCTGGCAGGCAAATAACCCAGGGGCGGTCGGGCATGGTCAGGCGTTTTCTTCCAGGGTTGATGGTGCTGCTGCTCAGCGGCTGTTCCAGTGTGAGTTATTACAGCCAGTTGGCCAGCGGCCAGTGGCAATTGCTGCGGGCTCGGGAGCCGGTTGCCGAGGTCATCGCCGACCCTGCTCGCCCACAGGCGTTGCGCGATCACTTGGTGCAATCGCAAAAGGCCCGCGCCTTTGCCAGTGAGCACCTGCACCTGCCTGACAACCAGAGCTACCGCCTGTACGCCGACATTGGCCGGCCTTATGTGGTCTGGAACGTGTTCGCCACGCAGGAGTTTTCCCTGTCGCCTGAAACCCACTGCTTCCCTATCGCTGGGTGCGTGGCCTATCGCGGTTATTACAACCAGGGCGCAGCACGCGGCGAAGCGGCGGTGTTGCAGCAACAAGGCATGGACGTGTCGATTGGCGGCGTCGAGGCCTATTCCACCCTGGGTTGGTTCAACGACCCGATCATGAGTTCGATGATGAGTTGGGGAGATGAGCGTCTGGCCACGCTGATCTTCCACGAACTGGCGCACCAGCGTTTTTATGTGAAGGACGACACCGAGTTCAACGAATCCTACGCCAACTTCGTCGAACAGGAAGGCACCCGCCAATGGCGCGCAGCGCGGGGTTTGGCGCCGCTGAGCAATGCGGCGTTGCTGCAGCGTGATCAATTTATCCGGTTGGTGCTCGATACCCGCAAACGCTTGGAGGCGTTGTACGCCCAGCCCTTGGCGGTGGATGTGATGCGCCAGGCCAAGGCGGCAGAGTTCGAGCGCCTGCGCAGTGAGTACCGGCACATGCGCGACAGCCAATGGGGCGGCGATAAGCGTTATGACGTGTGGGTCAACCAGCCGCTGAACAATGCGCGGTTGCTGCCGTTCGGGCTGTATGACCAGTGGGTGCCGGCGTTTGCGGCGTTGTTTGCGCAGCAAGGCGGGGATTGGGTGAAATTTTTTGCGGCGGTGGAGAAGCTGGGTGGATTGCCGGTGGAGCAGCGTAAGGCGGCGTTGCGGCAGTTGGAAGGTGGTGGCCAGTAGGGCCTTATTGCAGCATAAGTATCCACACTACCTGTTAACACGAAGTCTGTGGCAGGTGGACTGGTGTGGCGAGCAGGCTTGTCCTGCGTTGGGTTGCGAAGCGGCCCCAGTAAAGGCACTGCAATTTTCCTGAAAGAACTCAGCGTCTGGGTTTGGGGCTGCTTCGCAGCCCAACGCAGGACAAGCCTGCTCGCCACAGGAGAAATTGGCTGCCTTCAAAAGTTGTAGATACCCATGCCCATCGCAGGCAAGCCAGCTCCCACAGTTTGAATTGTGAACCGGGTCAAATGTGGGAGCTGGGCGGGTTGCCGGTGGAGCCGCGGAAGGCGGCGTTGAGGCGGTTGGAAGGTGGTGGCCGTTACCGGTTAACACGAAGTCTGTGGCAGGTGGACTGGTGTGGCGAGCAGGCTTGTCCTGCGTTGGGCTGCGAAGCGGCCCCTGTAAAGGCACTGCAATTTTCCTGAAAAAACTCAGCGTCTGGGTTTGGGGCTGCTTCGCAACCCAACGCAGGA
>NZ_JAAAFV010000057.1:1141233-1215545 GCF_019352915.1 Pseudomonas sp. Xaverov 259
AGCTCCCACAGTTTGAATTGTGAACCCGGTCAAATGTGGGAGCTGGCTTGCCTGCGATAGCGGCCTCAAGGACTCTGCAAAAACGCCTGATGCATCTGCTCGAGCGTCTCAAAATGCCAAGTCGGCGCCTCGGCATTCAGCTCTTCAAAACTGCCAAACCCATACCCCACCGCCGCCGAATCCAACCCATTGCTGCGCGCCCCGATCAAGTCATGCTTGCGATCACCAATCATCAAGGTAGTCGCCGGGTCCAAGCCCTCTTCGCTCATCAGATGGGCAATCAGCTCAACCTTGTTGGTGCGCGTGCCATCCAGCTCGCTGCCGTAGATCACCTTGAAGTGCTTGGCAAAATCAAAATGCCGGGCAATCTCACGGGCAAACTCCCACGGCTTGGATGTGGCCACATACAGCTGGCGGCCCTGGCCATTCAGTTCCTCGAGCAATGGCATCACGCCGTCGAATACGCGGTTTTCATACAGGCCGGTGACCTTGAAGCGCTCGCGATAAAAATTCACCGCTTCCCAGGCCTTGGCCTCATCGAAGCCATAGAACTGCATAAAGGCTTGCAGCAATGGTGGGCCGATAAAGTGTTCCAGCTTGGTCAGGTCGGGTTCATCAATGCCGAGTTTACCGAGGGCGTACTGGATCGAGCGGGTGATGCCCTCGCGCGGGTCGGTCAGGGTGCCGTCCAGGTCGAACAGCACGGTGGAGTAGTTCAGGGTCATCGGTCGAATCCTTCAGCCAGGTGCAGGTCTTTGAGCTTCACGTAGTTCGCGGCGCTGTAGGTGAAAAAGGCGCGCTCTTTGTCAGTCAATGGGCGGATCTGTTTAACCGGGCTGCCCACGTACAAAAAACCGCTTTCCAGTTTCTTGCCGGGCGGCACCAGGCTGCCGGCGCCGATGATCACGTCGTCTTCGACCACCGCGCCGTCCATCACGATGCTGCCCATGCCGATCAGGATGCGATTACCGACGGTGCAGCCGTGCAGCATGACTTTGTGCGCGATGGTCACATCATCGCCGATCAGCAGCGGGAAGCCGTCCGGGTTGAACGGCCCGGCGTGGGTGATATGCAGCACACAGCCGTCCTGCACGCTGGTGCGTGCACCGATGCGGATACGGTGCATGTCGCCGCGAATCACGGTCAATGGCCAAACCGAGCTGTCGGTGCCGATTTCGACATCGCCGATCACCACCGCCGAAATATCGACAAAAGCCCCGGCGCCCAGGGTTGGCGTGTGGTTCTGATAGGTGCGAAGGGTCACGATAGCCTCTCTCTTATAGGTTGATAGCTGCGGTGGGTGTTGATTGTAATTAAGATGGCCCCATCTTTGTCTTATCAGTTTCTTCAGCCAAGGTACCCACCGTGAGCGCGAACAACCCACTTTTGCAGTCCTACGACCTGCCGCCGTTCTCGGCGATCCGTGCCGAGCACGTGCAGCCGGCCATCGAACAGATCCTCGCCGACAACCGCGTTGCCATCGAAGGCATCCTGCAAAGCCAGGGCAAAAACCCTACGTGGGCCGGTTTGGTACTGGCCATGGACGAACTGAATGACCGCCTGGGCGCCGCCTGGAGCCCGGTCAGCCACCTCAACGCCGTGTGCAACAGCGCCGAACTGCGCGAAGCCTACGAGGCTTGCCTGCCGGCCTTGAGCGCCTATTCCACCGAGATGGGCCAGAACCGCGAACTGTTCCAGGCCTTCGAAGCCCTGGCCAACAGCCCGGAAGCCGCCGGTTTTGACGTGGCGCAAAAAACCATCCTGGAACATTCGCTGCGCGACTTCCGCCTGTCGGGTATCGATTTGCCGCCTGAGCAGCAAAAGCGCTACGCCGAAGTGCAAAGCAAGCTGTCGGAGCTGGGCAGCAAGTTCTCCAACCAACTGCTGGACGCCACCCAGGCGTGGACCAAGCACGTTACCGACGAAGCCACCCTCGCCGGCCTGACCGACTCGGCCAAGGCGCAGATGGCTGCCGCCGCCCAGGCCAAAGGCCTCGATGGCTGGTTGATCAGCCTGGAATTCCCAAGCTACTACGCGGTAATGACCTACGCCCACGACCGCGCCCTGCGTGAAGAAGTCTACGCGGCGTACTGCACCCGTGCCTCGGACCAAGGCCCGAATGCCGGTAAGAATGATAACGGCCCGGTGATGGAACAGATCCTCGACCTGCGTCAGGAGCTGGCCAAACTGTTGGGTTACGCGTCGTTCTCCGAGCTGAGCCTGGCCACCAAAATGGCCGAGTCCAGCGACCAGGTGCTGAGCTTCCTGCGCGACCTGGCCAAGCGCAGCAAGCCGTTTGCCGCCCAGGACCTGCAACAGCTCAAGGCTTACGCCGCCGAACAAGGCTGCGCCGACTTGCAAAGCTGGGACAGCGGTTTCTACGGCGAAAAACTCCGTGAGCAACGCTACAGCGTGTCCCAGGAAGCGCTGCGCGCTTACTTCCCGATCGACAAAGTGCTGGGCGGCCTGTTTGCCATCGTGCAGCGCCTGTACGGCATCGAAATCGCCGAGCAAAAAGGCTTCGACACCTGGCACCCTGATGTTCGCCTGTTTGAAATCAAGGAAAACGGCCAGCATGTCGGGCGTTTCTTCTTCGACCTGTACGCCCGCGCCAACAAGCGTGGCGGTGCCTGGATGGACGGCGCGCGCGATCGCCGCCGCACTGTCGACGGCGTGCTGCAAAGCCCGGTGGCGAACCTGGTGTGCAACTTCACCCCGGCCGACAGCGGCAAGCCTGCCCTGTTGACCCACGATGAAGTGACCACGCTGTTCCACGAATTCGGCCACGGCCTGCACCACCTGCTGACCCGCGTTGAACACGCGGGTGTGTCTGGCATCAACGGCGTGGCCTGGGACGCGGTGGAACTGCCGAGCCAATTCATGGAGAACTGGTGCTGGGAGCCGGAAGGCCTGGCGTTGATTTCCGGCCACTATGAAAGCGGCGAGCCGCTGCCTCAGGACCTGCTGGAAAAAATGCTCGCGGCGAAGAACTTCCAGTCCGGCTTGATGATGGTGCGCCAGCTGGAATTCTCGCTGTTTGACTTCGAACTGCACGCCACCCACGGCGATGGCCGCACGGTAGCGCAGGTGCTTGAAGGCGTGCGCGATGAGGTCTCGGTGATGCGTCCGCCAGCCTACAACCGCTTCCCCAACAGTTTTGCGCACATTTTTGCCGGCGGTTACGCGGCGGGTTACTACAGCTACAAGTGGGCGGAAGTGTTGTCTGCCGACGCCTTCTCCAAGTTTGAAGAAGACGGCGTGCTCAATGCCGAAACCGGCCGCGCCTTTCGCGAAGCGATCCTGGCGCGCGGTGGCTCACAGGCGCCGATGGTGCTGTTCGTCGACTTCCGCGGACGTGCGCCGTCAATTGACGCACTCTTGCGCCACAGCGGCCTGAGTGAGGACGCAGCAGCATGAGTGATGGGCCTGTGGTGAGCAAAAAGCAATTTATCGCCGGTGCGGTCTGCCCGGCGTGCGAAGAGTTGGACAAGTTGAAAATGTGGACCGAAGACGATGTGCCGCACCGCGAATGTGTAGCCTGCGGTTATTCGGACACGCTGAATGAACAAGGCAATTCGGTGCCCAAGGAATTGGGCACGCGGGTCAATACGTCGGCGTTGAAAGCGCCCGCGGACCCGAAGGTGCAGGCGGTGCAGTTTTTTCCTAATCCCAAGCTGAAAAAGGACTGATACCTGCTTAAGGTGTGAGCACTAATTCGGTGTCTTTCTTTGGGTCGACACGGCTGCTACCGGCCGTGTTGATCCAGCTTTTCATAGAGCACAACGCAAACTCACTGGTGCTGCAGTCGCCATTGGCCAACGCAGTACGCAACTTGTCGACATCAGCCTTCATCATGTAGCGAACGCCGTCTTTAAAGCCGTTACTGCTACCAAAGCCGCCTAGCGTCATCTCGTTCAGCGCATCCTCTTTGCTCCATCCCTGAATCACCACCCGATACATCGCCGCCATCAGGCCCGTGCGATCGGAGCCGTGTTTGCAGTGCATCAGCACCGAGCCTTGGGTTTCGGCTTCCTGAATGGCCCTGAGTGCCGCCAGCACGTCGGCATCGTCGACATGGTTGGTGCGATACGTCAGCTGCACCTGTTTGATATCAGAAGTTTCCAACCACGGCGCATCAGATTCCGGCAGGAAGTTGATCACCGTGCCGATCTTCAGATTTTGCAGCACCGGCAGCGCAGTGCTGTCCGGCAACGCGCTGCGATACAGGGTGGGCGTCATCTGGTGCAGGTTGAATTGGTTGCCCACCGGCTGTGCCCACTCCGGCGAGCGGATCGACGTAGCCTCGTCGGCCTGGGCCTGCAGCGTGCCGAGCAGTGCCATGAACGCCAGGCCAAGGGCGGGCAGTAATCGAATCGTGAACATGTGCGTTGAGACCAAATGGGATAGGGCTGATGGGCCACAGAGTCGTCTACCGGGGGTCAATGCCGCGTGAGGTGGCTGTCAAAGAATCGTGAATCCGCCCATCTGATCCGCTGTTTTTTGCGCTGAATCGATTCCTCTAATGCTTAGGCTGCTATCATTTGTAACTATTGATTGCCAGTGTGTTCTATCCATTTGGGATCCAATGCCCTGGCCAACCTTCACGCTGCTCCTAGAAGCGGCGGATAAACCCGTGACCACATGATGAGGTGTACCTATGTCTGATCAAGATCAGGACAACCCGCGGCGTGACTTTTTACGCAAATCCTTGACCTTGATCCCGGTGGTCACGGTTGCCAGCACTGGCCTTGGCGGCTCGATGTTGATGGCTACACCGGAACCGGCACAGGCCGCTCCCGCCAAAACGCCCGTCAGCGACAAAGCCTACGAGCCAAGCTACTTCACGGCTGAAGAGTGGGCGTTTATCAACGCCGCCGTCGCCCGTCTGATCCCGGCTGACGCCCAAGGCCCAGGTGCCCTGGAAGCCGGCGCGCCGGAATACATCGACCGCCAGATGAACACGCCGTACGCCGCCGGTGCGTTGTGGTTCATGCAAGGCCCGTTCAACGCCGATGCGGCGCCAGAGATGGGTTGGCAGAGCAAATTGGTGCCCAAAGACATTTATCGCCTGGGCATTGCTGCCACGGATGCGTGGTCGAAGGCGTTCAACGGTAAAGCTTTTGCTGCGCAAGACAGCGCTACCCAGGATGACATGCTGCGACGTATGGAGGCGGGCGGCGGCGAGATGACCGCCCATTTCGAGGCCGTACCGGCAAAGATGTTTTTCAACCTGCTGCTGCAAAACACCAAGGAAGGCTTCTTCTGCGACCCGATCCACGGTGGCAACAAAGGCATGGTCGGCTGGACCATGATCGGCTTCCCTGGCGCCCGCGCCGACTTCATGGACTGGGTTGAACGCAACGAGCAATACCCCTTCCCGGCTGTTTCCATTCGCGGCGAGAGGGCATAAACGTGGCGACCATCATGAAGAAAGTGGACGCGGTGATCGTGGGTTTCGGCTGGACCGGCGCGATCATGGCCAAGGAACTGACGGAAGCTGGCCTCAACGTGGTAGCGCTCGAGCGCGGCCCGATGCAGGACACCTACCCAGACGGCAATTATCCCCAGGTCATCGACGAACTGACCTACAGCGTGCGTAAAAAACTCTTTCAGGACATCTCCAAGGAGACGGTGACCATTCGCCATAGCGTGAATGACGTCGCCCTGCCCAACCGTCAGTTGGGTGCGTTTTTGCCCGGCAATGGCGTGGGTGGTGCGGGCCTGCACTGGTCAGGCGTGCATTTTCGTGTCGACCCAATCGAGCTGCGCATGCGCAGCCACTATGAAGAGCGCTACGGCAAGAATTTCATCCCCAAGGACATGACCATCCAGGACTTCGGCGTGAGCTATGAAGAGCTGGAACCGTTTTTCGACTACGCCGAAAAAGTCTTTGGCACCTCCGGCCAGGCCTGGACCGTAAAAGGCCAGTTGGTGGGTGAAGGTCGTGGCGGCAACCCCTATGCGCCGGACCGCTCCAATCCGTTCCCGCTGGAAGCGCAGAAAAATACTGTGTCTGCGCAGCTGTTTCAGAAAGCGGCCACCGACGTCGGCTACAAACCCTACAACCTGCCGTCCGCGAATACTTCGGGGCCCTACACCAACCCCTACGGCGCGCAGATGGGGCCGTGCAATTTCTGCGGTTTCTGCAGTGGCTATGTTTGCTACATGTACTCCAAGGCTTCGCCGAACGTAAACATCCTGCCGGCGTTGCGTCAGGTGCCGAACTTCGAGCTGCGGGCCAATTCCCATGTGCTCAAGGTCAACCTCGACAGCACCAAGAGCAAAGCCACCGGCGTGACCTATATCGACGCCCAGGGCCGCGAATGCGAGCAGCCGGCGGACCTGGTGATCATCGCCTCCTTCCAGTTCAACAACGTGCGCCTCATGTTGCTATCGGGCATCGGCAAACCCTACGACCCGATTACCAACGAGGGCGTGGTGGGCCGCAACTTTGCCTACCAGAATATGGGCACCATCAAGGCCTTCTTCGACAAGGACACCCACACCAATAACTTTATCGGTGCGGGCGGCAATGGCGTGGCCATCGATGACTTCAACGCGGACAACTTCGACCACGGCCCGCACGGCTTTGTGGGCGGCTCGCCGATGTGGGTCAACCAGGCCGGCAGTCGGCCGATTGCCGGTACGTCCAACCCGCCGGGCACGCCGGCGTGGGGCAGCGCCTGGAAGCGCGCCACCGCCGACTACTACACCCACCAAGTGTCGATGGATTCCCATGGCGCGCATCAATCCTACCGGAGCAACTACCTGGATCTGGACCCGGTTTACCGCGATGCCTACGGCCTGCCGTTGCTGCGGATGACGTTCGACTGGCAGGAAAACGACATCAAGATGAACCGCTTCATGATGGAGAAAATGGGCAAGGTCGCCGCGGCGATGAACCCCAAGGCCATTGCTGTGCTGGGCAAAAAAGTCGGTGAGCAGTTCAACACCGCGTCCTACCAGACCACCCACCTCAATGGCGGCGCGATCATGGGCACCGACCCGAAAACCAGTGCGTTGAACCGTTACCTGCAAAGTTGGGATGTACACAACGTGTTTGTTCCGGGTGCATCGGCTTTCCCACAAGGCTTGGGCTACAACCCAACCGGCCTGGTGGCAGCGTTGGCCTATTGGTCGGCGCGGGCGATCCGCGAGCAGTACCTGAAAAACCCCGGCCCACTGGTTCAGGCATAAGGAGCGATGACCATGAAAGCACTTGTTATCGCCAGTTTTGCCCTGTTCAGCAGTTGCTCTGTAAGCGCGGCTGAGACCGATTTGATCAAGCAGGGCGAATACCTGGCCCGCGCCGGTGACTGCGTGGCCTGCCACACCGCCAAGGGTGGCAAACCGTTTGCCGGTGGGCTGCCGATGGAAACCCCGATCGGCGTGATCTATTCCACCAACATCACCCCGGACAAGACCGGCCTGGGCGACTACAGCTTCGAAGACTTTGACAAGGCCGTGCGCCATGGCGTCGCCAAGAACGGTAGTACGCTTTACCCGGCGATGCCGTACCCGTCCTACGCCCGTGTCAGCGACAGCGACATGCAGGCGTTGTATGCGTACTTCATGAAGGGCGTGGAGCCCGTCGCCCAGGAGAACAAGGATAGCGATATTCCCTGGCCCTTGAGCATGCGCTGGCCGTTGGCGGCGTGGCGCTGGATGTTCGCGCCGGCAGTCGAGGAGCATCAGGCAGCAGCCGATCCGGTCATCAGCCGTGGCGCCTATCTGGTTGAAGGCCTCGGCCACTGCGGCGCTTGCCACACACCGCGTGCCCTGACCATGCAGGAAAAGGCCCTCAGCGCGACTGACGGCAACGCGTTCCTGTCTGGCAGTGCGCCGCTGGAAGGCTGGATCGCGAAAAGCCTGCGCGGCGACCATAAAGACGGCCTCGGCAGCTGGAGCGAGGAGCAGCTGGTGCAGTTCCTCAAGACCGGCCGCAGTGAACGCAGCGCGGTGTTTGGTGGCATGAGTGATGTGGTCGTACACAGCATGCAGTACATGTCCCAGGACGACCTCACGGCGATTGCCCGCTACCTCAAGAGCCTGCCGGCGGTGGATCCGAAGGACCAGCCGCATCAGTACGACAAACAGGTTGCCGAGGCGCTGTGGAAAGGTGATGACAGCAAGCCGGGTGCGTCGGTGTACATCGACAACTGCGCGGCCTGCCACCGTACCGACGGCCATGGCTATACGCGGGTGTTCCCGGCGCTGGCGGGTAACCCGGTGTTGCAGACGGCGGACGCCACCTCGTTGATCAACATCGTGTTGAACGGCGGCACCTTGCCGGCCACTCACACGGCGCTGTCGACCTTCACCATGCCGGCGTTCGCATGGCGTCTGTCGGACCAGGAAGTCGCGGATGTGGTCAGTTTCGTCCGTGGCAGCTGGGGCAATAAAGGCGCGCCAGTCAAAGCCAGTGACGTGGCCGACCTGCGCAAGAGCGATATGCGCACCACGTCGGGTGACGACTTGGGGCAGGTCACGCAAAAGCACTGATCCTGCCCTGGCCGCCAAACGGCACTGGTCAGAAACCTCGCGCCTCGATACTGTATATAAAAACAGTATCGAGGCGTTTTCATGTCTACTCCGTTGCCGCCCCGTGGCCGGGGCACGGCCACTAACCTGCATAACCGCTTTGCGCCGACCGTCAGCGTGGCCGAAGACGACGGCTGGTTCCAGGAAGTGCCGCCGACTCAGGGCACCGAAGTGCGTATCGAAACGGCCAAGAGCATCATCACCCGCAACAATTCGCCGGACTTGCCGTTCGACCGCTCCATCAACCCCTATCGCGGCTGCGAGCATGGCTGCATCTACTGCTATGCGCGGCCCAGCCATGCCTATTGGGACCTGTCGCCAGGGCTGGATTTTGAAACCAAGCTGATCGCCAAGACCAACGCCGCCGAGGTGCTGGAGCAACAGCTGTCCAAGCCAGGTTATGTGTGCGCACCGATCAACCTGGGTTCCAATACCGACCCGTACCAACCTATCGAACGCGACTATAAAATCACCCGGCAAACCCTCGAAGTGCTGCTGCGCTATCGGCACCCGGTGACCATCATCACCAAGGGCTCGCTGATCTTGCGCGACCTTGACCTGCTCACCGAATTGGCGCGTCAGCGGCTGGTGGCGGTGATGATCAGCCTCACCAGCCTGGACGACGAGCTCAAGCGCATCCTGGAGCCGCGCACGGCGGCGCCCAAGGCGCGGTTGCGGGCGATTCGGGTGATGCGCGAGGCGGGTATCCCGGTGGGCGTGCTGTGCTCGCCGATGATCCCGATGATCAACGACAGTGAGCTGGAAAGCCTGCTGACCGAAGCCCACGCCGCTGGTGCGCAGAGCGCCGCCTACATGATGCTGCGGCTGCCGTTGGAAGTGGCGCCGCTGTTCGAGGAGTGGCTGGCGGCACATTACCCGCAGCGCGCCGCCCATGTGATGAGCCTGGTGCGTCAAGTGCGTGGCGGTGAGGTGTACGACAGCCGCTTTGGCGTGCGCATGCGTGGCGAGGGGCCGTTTGCCGATTTGCTGGCGCAGCGTTTCAACAAAGCGATCAAGCGGTTGGGGCTGAATCGACGGGAAGGGTTTAATCTGGATTGCACGGCGTTTTGCCCACCGGGCAGGCAGATGGCATTGTTGTAAACTGAAGAGAACGATGGCGTCCTGCTGTAGGAATAGTCGCGTTTTGACATCACTGAAACCCGCGTTCTAGAGCGGTTCATTCAGTTTGAGTTAAGTTTCGGCGGTTACCTTGTTCAGCGAGTGACTAACGAGTCGACGCCTTGGTTTGTTTAGTTTTTCAACTATTCCAATAGTCAGGCGTCGAACTGACCTGAACACTCCCCTGCATTAATCAAGAGGATGAATCATGAGTGACAAGGATAAACAGCCGTTGGCTGCGTCGGCTTCAGCCCCTCAGGTGGCGGAGTCTGCCGATGCAGCGTTAAAGCACATCGTTGACGGCTTTTTGCATTTCCATCACGACGTCTTCCCCCAGCAGGAAGAACTGTTCAAGAAACTCGCCACGGCCCAGAGCCCACGGGCGATGTTTATTACGTGCGCCGACTCACGGATCGTCCCCGAGCTGATCACCCAAAGCTCCCCCGGCGATTTGTTCGTGACGCGTAATGTCGGCAACGTGGTGCCGCCCTACGGCCAGATGAACGGCGGGGTTTCCACTGCCATCGAGTACGCGGTACTCGCACTGGGTGTACAGCACATCATCGTGTGCGGGCACTCTGATTGCGGCGCCATGCGCGCAGTACTCAACCCCGACAGCCTGGAAAAGATGCCGACGGTGCGCGCGTGGTTGCGTCATGCCGAAGTCGCCAAGTCCATGGTCGAAGACAACTGCGACTGCGCCAATGAAGGCGAGAGCATGAAGGTGCTGACCGAAGAAAACGTCATCGCCCAGTTGCAGCATTTGCGTACCCACCCTTCCGTGGCTTCGCGCATGGCCAATGGTCATTTGTTTATCCATGGTTGGATCTACAACATCGAGACCAGCGAAATCCGTGCTTACGATGCAGACCAGGCGGCATTCAGACCGCTGAACGGCACCGAGCCGATTCCTTGCGCGACGCCTAGAGCGCGCTTCTAAAACACTTCCCTGCCGGGTCAAGCGGTGGCTGCCATGGATGCAGCCAGGCTTTGCCGCGCCCGGCGAATCCCTCGGGAGAGCCATCATGCGTGCTGCTCAATTGAAAGCTGTATTGCCACGGGAGCTGCTGGCCTCGGTGGTTGTGTTTCTAGTCGCCCTGCCCTTGTGCATGGGTATTGCGATTGCGTCCGGCATGCCGCCGGCCAAGGGCTTGCTCACCGGGATTATCGGTGGCCTGGTGGTAGGTTGGCTGGCGGGGTCGCCGCTGCAGGTCAGTGGCCCGGCGGCGGGGCTGGCGGTGTTGGTGTTCGAGCTGGTGCGTCAACACGGGATGATGATGCTCGGGCCGATTCTGTTGCTGGCGGGTTTCCTGCAACTGGTGGCCGGGCGCTTGCGCCTGGGCTGCTGGTTTCGGGTCACGGCGCCGGCGGTGGTGTACGGCATGCTGGCGGGTATCGGCGTATTGATTGTGCTGTCGCAGGTGCATGTGATGCTCGACGGCGCGCCCAAGCCCTCGGGGCTGGATAACCTGGCAGGCTTCCCGGCAGCCGTGGCCGAAGCCATTCCGACGCTGGGCGGTGGCCTGGGTTGGCAGGCTGGCTTGCTGGGGCTGTCGACCATGCTGGTGATGTACTGCTGGGATAAATTCCGTCCGCAAAAACTGCGCTTCGTACCGGGTGCCTTGTTAGGTGTGGGCCTGGCGACAGTGACCAGCCTGGTGCTGGCGTTGCAGGTCAAGCGCGTGGAGGTACCGGAAAACCTCGCCGACGCCATCGACTGGCTGCGCCCCAGCGACTTGCTGAACCTGGCCGATCCGCAACTGCTGATCGCCGCCTTCGCCGTGGCGTTTATTGCCAGTGCTGAAACCCTGCTGTCTGCGGCAGCGGTCGATCGGATGCACAGCGGCCAACGTTCCGATTTCGACAAGGAACTGTCTGCCCAAGGCGTGGGCAACATGCTCTGTGGCTTGGTTGGCGCCTTGCCAATGACCGGCGTGATTGTGCGCAGCTCGGCCAACGTGCAGGCCGGTGCTACTACGCGTCTGTCGGCGATGTTCCATGGTCTGTGGCTGCTGGGTTTCGTGCTGTTGTTGTCGAGCGTGCTGCAAAGCATTCCGGTGGCGAGTTTGGCGGGCGTGCTGGTGTACACCGGGATCAAGCTGGTGGACGTCAAGGCGTTCCGCGCGCTGGGCCGTTATGGGCGGATGCCGATGTTCACCTATGCCGCCACGGCACTGGCAATCATCTTCACCGACCTCTTGACCGGCGTATTGGTGGGCTTTGGGCTCACGTTGCTGAAGCTCGCGTTTAAAGCTTCGAGATTGAAAGTCAGCCTGATCGATTTGCCCCAGAAGGGTGAGATGGAGTTGCGATTGACCGGTGCGGCGACCTTCCTGAAAGTGCCGGCGCTGACTCAGGTGTTGTCGACGGTGCCTGCCGGGACCACCTTGCATGTGCCGCTGAGTAACTTGAGCTACATCGACCACTCTTGCCTGGAATTACTGGAGGAATGGGGCCGGGCGAATGCGGCCAAGGGTTCGACGCTGGTGATCGAAGCGCGTGGGTTGAAGCGCAGGCTGGAAGGCCGGGTGAGGACGACGGTGGGGATAGGTTCGGCGCCCGTCTGACCACCATAAAAAATTGTGGGAGCCGGGCTTGCCCGCGATGGCGGTGGGTCAGTCAGCTAATTGGTTGACTGACACGCCGCCATCGCGGGCAAGCCCGGCTCCCACAGTAGTGCTATGTGCGCTCGGAAATCAGGCCGGCTGTTCCAGCGCCAACTCAACGCCCAACTGCCGCGACAGGCACGGCCAGCGCTTCCACGCCGCTTCCGTTTCCGGACTTTTCAGCTGTTCGCGATACGCCTCAACCGACTCCAGCGCAAAACTCTCTTCGTTGAGCATCTCATCCACCGCCAAATGCACGGCTTCATCCAGCTGATTGGCGAATTGCTCACCGATCAGTTGATGGGCAATCAAGTTGGCGACGGTGGTATCTGCCGGAATCAACGGCTGACCGAAGTGCTTGATATACAGGTCGTTGACCTCTTCAACCAAGCGGTGAGCCAGGTAGGCCTCATCCAGCAGGCCGTCCAGGCCTTCATGGCCGGCCAAAATTGCAGGCGGTTGCAGGAAAAAATGCTCGGCGATTTTCAGCACCGGTTTGATCTGGCTTTCGATACCGGCTTCGCGGGCCACATCGTTGGCGGCTTCCAGCAAGTCCGGAACCAGTTCGATGTAGGCAGTGACGAAGCGGGTCATGACAATGTTGCGATCACCGTCAGCCAGGGAGATGGCCGAATGCAGGTGCGGCAATTGTTTTTCCAGTTGCTGGGCAAGCTGGCCCGTATCGGATTCGTGTTGATGGGCACGGGAAATCTGCTCGCGCAATGCGGCGGTGTTCATGAAGGCTCCAGTGAAACAGGCGTAGGAAAAGGGAGAGGATAAGGTAGCTCGTTTATACGAGCGCCTAAGACGCATTTGTCATAATTATTTCATGGTTATGCATGCGCGTTATATCGAAATGCCATCGTTCGTCGGATAAACGTTTGCGCCCCCGGGTTTATTGGGCCCGCCCGTCTGTTTCTGCTCATTTGCCCCTACACATTGCGGGGTTGCCCCGGCTGTCTATACTCGGATTTGTACGCAATTAGCTGATGACGCCCAACTGCATGACGCAGGCAAGGCTTGGCGGTTGTAAGCAGTATGGAAGCCGCTCCCTTCGCCGCAGGTGCAAACCGGCGGGATAACAAGAAACATAAAGGGGAACCCGCAATGACGCGACATCCACACGTTTGGATGGGCCTACTGTTGTGGTCAGTATTCGGCCAGGCGCACGCCGCCTGGACAACGAATATGGCGCCAGGGGCTACTGAAGTCAGTCACGCCGTGTTTGACCTGCACATGACCATTTTCTGGATCTGTGTGGTGATCGGCATCATCGTGTTTGGCGCGATGTTCTGGTCGATGATCCTGCACCGGCGCTCCACGGGCCAGGTGGCGGCCAAGTTCCACGAGAGCACGACCGTGGAAATCCTCTGGACCGTGGTGCCCTTGCTGATCCTGGTGGCCATGGCCATTCCGGCGACCAAAACCCTGATCAACATCTACGACAGCAGTGAATCGGATATCGATATCCAGGTCACCGGCTATCAGTGGAAGTGGCACTACAAATACCTGGGCCAGGACGTGGAGTTCTTCAGCAACCTGGCCACGCCCGCCGAGCAGATCCATAACCAGGCCACCAAAGGCGAGCACTACTTGCTCGAAGTCGACCAGCCGCTGGTACTGCCGGTGGGCGCCAAGGTGCGCTTTCTGGTGACGGCTGCCGACGTGATCCACTCCTGGTGGGTGCCGGCCTTTGCGGTCAAGCGCGATGCGATCCCCGGTTTCGTCAACGAGGCGTGGACCCGTGTCGAGAAGCCCGGCATCTACCGTGGTCAGTGCGCCGAGCTGTGCGGCAAGGACCACGGCTTCATGCCGATTGTGGTCGAGGTCAAATCCAAGGCCGACTACGACACTTGGCTGGGCGAACGCAAAGCAGAAGCCGCCAAGCTCAAGGAGCTGACGTCCAAAGAGTGGACGCTGGAAGAGCTGGTGGCGCGTGGCGACAAGGTTTACCACACCACCTGCGTGGCCTGTCACCAGGCCGAAGGCCAGGGCCTGCCGCCAATGTTCCCGGCGCTCAAGGGCTCGCCGATTGCCATCGGGCCTAAGGAAGACCACTTGCACCGCGTGTACTTCGGCAAGCCCGGCACCGCCATGGCGGCGTTCGGCAAACAGCTGTCGGAAGTCGATATCGCTGCCGTGGTCACCTACGAACGCAACGCCTGGGGCAACAACAAAGGCGACATGGTCACGCCCAAAGACGTGCTGGCTCTGAAACAGGCGGAAAGCAAATGACGGCCTCAACTGCGTATGCCCTGAACCGCACAGCCCCTTCCTTTGCAGGAGAACGGCCATGAGCACTGTGATCGACCATGGTCATGCCGACCATGCCCACGGCCCCGCCAAAGGCTTGATGCGCTGGGTGCTGACCACCAACCACAAAGACATCGGCACCATGTACCTGTGGTTCGCCTTCACCATGTTCCTGCTCGGCGGCTCGTTCGCCATGGTGATCCGCGCCGAGCTGTTCCAGCCCGGCCTGCAGATTGTGCAGCCGGCGTTCTTCAACCAGATGACTACCATGCACGGCCTGATCATGGTGTTTGGCGCGGTGATGCCGGCGTTTGTCGGCCTGGCCAACTGGATGATCCCGCTGATGATCGGCGCGCCGGACATGGCCTTGCCGCGCATGAACAACTTCAGCTTCTGGCTGTTGCCGGCAGCGTTCCTGCTGCTGGTCTCGACGCTGTTCACGCCGGGCGGCGGGCCGAATTTCGGCTGGACCTTTTACGCCCCGCTCTCCACCACCTACGCGCCGGAAAGCGTGACGTTTTTCATCTTTGCCATTCACCTGATGGGCATCAGCTCGATCATGGGCGCGATCAACGTGGTCGCCACCATCCTCAACCTGCGTGCGCCGGGCATGACCCTGATGAAAATGCCGCTGTTCGTGTGGACCTGGCTGATCACTGCCTTCCTGTTGATCGCAGTGATGCCGGTGCTGGCCGGTTGCGTGACCATGATGCTGATGGACATCCACTTCGGTACCAGCTTCTTCAGCGCGGCTGGTGGCGGTGACCCGGTGCTGTTCCAGCACGTGTTCTGGTTCTTCGGCCACCCCGAGGTATACATCATGATCCTGCCGGCCTTCGGCGCCGTCAGCTCGATCATCCCGACCTTCTCGCGCAAGCCGCTGTTCGGCTACACCTCGATGGTCTACGCCACGGCGAGCATCGCGTTCCTGTCGTTCATCGTGTGGGCGCACCACATGTTCGTGGTCGGCATTCCGCTGGTGGGCGAGCTGTTCTTCATGTACGCCACGCTGCTGATCGCTGTGCCCACGGGCGTGAAGGTGTTCAACTGGGTGAGCACCATGTGGCAGGGCTCGCTGACGTTTGAGACACCGATGCTGTTCGCCGTGGCCTTCGTGATTCTGTTCACCATCGGCGGTTTCTCCGGGCTGATGCTCGCGATTGCCCCGGCGGACTTCCAGTACCACGACACCTACTTTGTGGTGGCGCACTTCCATTACGTACTGGTGCCCGGCGCGATCTTTGGCATCTTCGCCTCGGCCTACTACTGGCTGCCGAAATGGACCGGCCACATGTACGACGAAACCCTGGGCAAGCTGCACTTCTGGCTGTCTTTTGTGGGCATGAACATGGCGTTCTTCCCGATGCACTTTGTCGGGCTGGCCGGCATGCCGCGCCGGGTGCCGGACTACAACCTGCAGTTCGCCGACTTCAACATGGTCTCCTCGATTGGCGCGTTCATGTTTGGCGCCACGCAGATCTTCTTCCTGTTTATCGTGATCAAGTGCATCCGTGGCGGCCCGCCTGCACCGGCCAAACCGTGGGATGGCGCTGAAGGCCTGGAGTGGAGCATCCCCTCGCCTGCGCCGTACCACACATTTACGACGCCGCCGGAGGTCAAGTGAACGCGTTGATGCAGGTCGACTCGGTGTCCTGTGGGAGCTGGCTTGCCTGCGATAGCGGTGTGTCAGGCGCCGAATCTATCGCCTGCCAGGGCCTCATCGCAGGCAAGCCAGCTCCCACAGGAAAACCAGGAGCGGGTGAGCGCCATGCTTGAATCCGTCCCCATCAAGCGCCTGGTCACTCGCCTGCTGATCCTGGTAGTGGCCATGTTCGCGTTCGGCTTCGCTCTGGTGCCGATCTACGACGTGATGTGCAAGGCGTTCGGCATCAACGGCAAGACCGCCGGGCAGTACGAAGGTGAGCAGATGGTGGACCCCACGCGCCAAGTGCGCGTGCAGTTCATGTCCACCAATGCCATCGACATGGTCTGGGAGTTCCACTCCAAAGCCGATGAGGTGGTGGTCAACCCCGGCGCAGTCACCGAGATGCTATTCGTGGCCTACAACCCCACAGATAAACCCATGACCGCCCAGGCTGTACCGAGTATTTCCCCGGCCGAAGCGGCGATGTATTTCCACAAGACCGAGTGTTTTTGCTTTACCCAGCAAGTGCTGCAGCCAGGTCAGCGCATAGAAATGCCCGTGCGTTTTATCGTCGATCGCGCCATGCCCAAGGATGTGAAGCATTTGACCCTGGCATACACGCTGTTTGACATCACTGCGCGCAAACCGCCGGTGGCCGTCCATACCGGCGGCTAGCTACTGTTTGCCCCCTCAATCAGGAGAGCGAATACATGTCGTCTCATGATACGTACTACGTACCAGCGCAAAGCAAATGGCCAATAATTGCTACGTTTGGCATGTTGATCACGGTGTACGGCCTGGCCGTGTGGTTCAACGACCTCAAGGCAGCGCGCCCGGAATCCCATGGCCCGTGGATTTTTTTCGTCGGCGGGCTGTTGCTGGCCTACATGCTGTTCGGCTGGTTCGGCGCGGTGATCAAGGAAAGCCGCGCGGGTTTGTACAGTGCGCAGATGGACCGCTCGTTCCGATGGGGCATGACCTGGTTCATCTTTTCCGAGGTGATGTTCTTTATCGCGTTCTTCGGTGCATTGTTTTATGTGCGGCATATGTCCGCGCCGTGGCTGGCGGGCGAAGGCTCCAAGGGCGTCGCGCACATGCTGTGGCCGAATTTCGAATTTGCCTGGCCGTTGCTCAATAACCCTGACCCGAAACTGTACCCGCCGCCCGAAGGCACCATCAGCCCGTGGGGCTTGCCGCTGGTCAATACGATCTTGCTGGTCAGCTCCAGCGTAACCATCACCCTTGCCCACCATGCGTTGCGCAAGGGCCATCGCGGCGCGCTGAAAATCTGGCTGGCGCTGACGGTGCTGTTGGGTTGGGCCTTTTTGGGCTTTCAGGCCGAGGAGTACATGCACGCTTACAAAGAGCTGGGCCTGACCCTTGGCTCGGGCGTGTACGGCGCGACGTTCTTCATGCTCACCGGCTTCCACGGCGCCCACGTGACCATCGGCACCATCATTCTTTTTGTGATGCTGATGCGCATCCTCAAGGGGCACTTCAATGCCGAGCACCAGTTCGGGTTCGAGGCGGCCAGTTGGTACTGGCACTTTGTGGATGTGGTGTGGATCGGCCTGTTTTTCTTCGTTTATGTGCTGTGAAGCGTTTTACCACGGTGCATGAGAGACCAGCTGGCCGCTGAAAAAGCCCCAGGCGATCAAGCCCACGGTGATCGCGGCCAGTACAACACGCACGGTCAAGGCAGTGACGAGGCGGTTGGAGTTGCCCTCGTCCTTGACCAGAAAGAACAAGCCACTGAACAGGCTCACGACAGTCGCGATCAGCATCAGGGCAATGGCTGCTTTGAGCATGGTCAGGTTCCATTCGGATGGGCGGGCAATGAAAAGGCGGGCAATGAAAACAAGTATAGCCAGCGCCATAAAAGACTTTCGCCCAGGGCTCGCTCCCACGCTGGTGGTGTTGGTATTGCTGCCGCTGATGGTGGGCCTGGGGTTCTGGCAACTGGCTCGCGGGCATGAAAAACAGCTGTTGGTGGACAGCTATGCCGAACGGCGTGTGGCTGAGCCGGTCAGCAGCGTGCAGCTCCAGGGCATGGCCGACCCGGCTTTTCGCCGCGTGCGCCTGCGCGGCCAGTTCGATGCTGAGCACAGCGTGCTGCTCGACAACCGCATGCGCGACGGCAAGGCCGGTGTTGAACTGTTGCAGCCCTTTCACGACCAGGCCAGCGGCGAATGGCTGCTACTCAACCGCGGCTGGCTGCCCTGGCCGGACCGGCGCACGCCGCCGGTGTTCGCCACGCCTGAACAACCTTTGAATCTGGATGCCTGGGTGTACGTCGCCCCCGGCGAAACCTTCCAACTGCACGCTGACCCCGCCACCACGCAATGGCCGCGCTTGCTGACTGCGCTGCATCCCGCCGCGCTCTGGGCTGAGTTGGGTCGCAGCGGTTTTGCCTATGAGCTGCGCGCCGAACCCGGCCCCGGCACCTACGACACCACCTGGCCGGTGGTCGCCATGGGTCCGGAAAAACACTTGGGCTACGCCGTGCAGTGGTTCGCCATGGCATTGGCGTTGCTGGCGCTTTACCTCTACCTCGGATGGCATAACAAAAAGGAGAAACCCCATGGGAGCGGCCATGAATCCACCCAGCACGTCTGAGGCGCCCGACCGGCGCAAAGGCCGCTGGCAGCTGATTCTGATCCTGATGATGGTGATCGGCCCGATGGCGCTGGCCACCTTTATGTACAAGTTGCAGTTCTGGGTGCCCGACAGCCGCAGTTACCACGGTGAGATGATCGGCAACGGCCAGACCCGCGCCGACATTGGCGTACAGGCCGATGAAGACCGTTGGCAACTGTTGGTCACTGCGCCCACCGCGTGTGCTGCCGAGTGCCAGCAACTGGTGTACCTGGCGCGCCAGCTGCAAATCAGCCTGGGCCGCGATGCCTCTCGCGCCAGCCATGCACTGGCGAGTGTGCAGCCAGTGAGCAGCGATTACGACGCCAAGCTCAAGGCCGAATACCCGCAACTGCAGCGCTACCCGCTGGACCTGACCACCTTCAGTAAAAACGCCGCCGCGCCGGGTGAGGCGCAACTGTGGATCGTCGACCCGCACGGCAACCTGGTGCTGCGCTACGACGCCAAGGTCAAGGGCAAGGACTTGCTCAATGACCTGCGCCTGCTGCTGAAACTGTCGAACATCGGATAAGGGCATCGTCATGGCCAAACCTGGATTTCGCCTCGCGTTGTTTGCCACTTTGCTGGCGCTGCTGGTCGTGCTGCTGGGCGCCTATACGCGCCTGACCCACGCCGGCCTTGGCTGCCCGGACTGGCCCGGCTGCTACGGGTTTATCAGCGTGCCGCAAAGCGAAGCCCAGCTGGCGCATGCCGAGCTGCATTTTCCTGACACACCGGTTGAAGCCGACAAGGGCTGGGCCGAGATGACCCATCGCTACTTCGCCGGCACCTTGGGCTTGCTGATCGCACTGCTGGCGGCGCGCTCGTGGCGCCATCGGCGTGATCCAGGGCAGCCAGTGAAATTGCCGCTGTTTGTGTTGGCGGTGGTGTTTGCCCAGGCGGCGTTTGGTATGTGGACGGTGACGCTCAAGCTGTGGCCGCAAGTGGTGACCGGCCATCTGCTCGGCGGGTTTGCGACCTTGAGCCTGCTGTTCCTGCTCACCCTGCGACTGTCCGGCGTGCTGCCCGCATTGATCGTGCCCAAGCGCCTGCAATATTGGGCCACGGCTGGGTTGGTGCTGGTGATCGGGCAGATCGCGCTGGGTGGTTGGGTCAGTTCCAACTACGCGGCCGTGGCCTGTGTCGACTTGCCGACGTGCCATGGCGAGTGGTGGCCGGCGGCGGACTTTGCCAACGGGTTTCACCTCACCCAGCATATTGGCCCCAACTACCTCGGCGGCCAGCTCGACAGTGAAGCACGCACGGCCATCCACCTGACCCATCGCATCGGCGCGGTGCTGGTGACGCTGGTGCTGCTGGGCCTGGCCTGGCAATTGCGCGCCGTGGGCATGACGCGGCTGGCAGGCCTGCTGCTGATCGCCCTGGCGGCGCAAATCTGCCTGGGCGTGAGCAATGTGGCGTTCGGCTTGCCGCTGCCGGTGGCGGTCGGGCACAACGCAGGCGGAGCGGGTTTATTGCTGACGCTGGTGCTGGTCAACTACCACGCCCGTACCAGCCTGGTCCGGGTACGCAATCAGCTGCCGTTTGGCTGGCGCTTTATCCCGCGCAAACACGTATCGGGCCTCATCACCCTTAAAGGAGAGATGCCATGGCGACCTTGATCGGCGCGCGTCACGATCAGGCGATCTGGCGCGACTACTTGGAGCTGACCAAGCCGAAAGTGGTAGTGCTGATGCTCATCACGTCCTTGGTGGGCATGTTCCTGGCGACCCGCGCCGGGGTACCATGGACGGTGCTGGTGTTCGGCAATTTGGGTATTGCCCTGTGTGCCGGTGGTGCGGCAGCGGTCAACCATGTGGTGGACCGGCGCATCGATGCGGTGATGGCGCGCACGCATAAACGGCCAATGGCAGAAGGGCGCGTGTCACCCGTGGCGGCATTGGCCTTTGCATTGTTTCTGGCTGTTGCAGGTTTGGCCTTGCTGTTGGCGTTTACCAACCCGTTGGCTGCCTGGCTCACGTTGGCCTCATTGCTGGGTTACGCGGTGATCTACACCGGCTTTCTCAAGCGTGCCACGCCACAAAATATCGTGATCGGCGGCCTGGCCGGTGCTGCGCCGCCGCTGCTCGGCTGGGTGGCGGTTACCGGGCATGTCAGCGCCGAGCCTCTGCTGCTGGTGCTGATCATCTTCGCCTGGACCCCGCCGCACTTCTGGGCTTTGGCCATTCACCGCAAGGAAGAATACGCCAAGGCCGATATCCCGATGCTGCCGGTCACCCACGGCGAGCACTACACCAAGGTGCATATCCTGCTCTACACCTTCGCCTTGCTGGCGGTGAGCTTCATGCCCTATGTGATCCATATGAGCGGCCTGCTGTACCTGGCATGTGCACTGGTATTGGGCGGGCGCTTTCTGCAATGGGCCTGGGTGCTGTACCGTGGCAGCAAGCCGCACGCGGCGATCAACACCTTCAAGTACTCTATCTGGTACTTGCTGCTGCTGTTTATCGCGCTGCTTGTCGACCACTACCTATTGTTGAACCTATGACTCGAACTCAAAAAACCGTCTTTATCCTGGTGGCCATCGTCGCGTTGATCATGGGCCTGACCGTCAACAAAGTGCTCAGCGGCAAAGGCCAGGGCGACCCTACCGCACTGATCGACGCCGGCATCATCCTGCTGCCGCAAAGCCGCCAGCTGCCGCCGGTGACCATGACCAACCAGGACGGCCAGCCGGTGGTGGTCAACGAGCTGAAAGGCAAATGGAGCCTGCTGTTCTTCGGTTATACCTTCTGCCCCGATATCTGCCCGACCACCCTCGCGCAACTGCGCCAGATCAAGAGCGAGCTGCCTAAAGAGGCGGTGGATAAGTTGCAGGTGATCCTGGTCAGCGTCGACCCGAACCGCGATACGCCGACCCAGCTCAAGCAGTACCTGGGCTACTTCGACCCACAATTCGAAGGCCTGACCGGCGCGAATGTGGAGGATGTGCAGAAGGTCTCGAATGCGGTGAGCATTCCATTCATTCCGGCCGATACCAGCAAGCCCAACTACACCGTGGACCACAGCGGCAACCTGGCGCTGATTGGCCCGGATGGGACGCAGCGTGGGTTTATTCGTGCGCCGCTGAATAACCAAAAGCTGGTAGCGCAGTTGCCTGGTTTGCTACAGCGCAAATGATCGTTCCCACGCTCCGCGTGGGAATGCCTCCTGTGACGCTCTGCGTCGCGACCTCAACAGCGGGACGCAGAGCGTCCCGGGCTGCATTCCCACGCGGAGCGTGGGAACGATCACTCGCCACCCCGGCAAACAACACAAATCACCTGTGGGAGCTGGCTTGCCAGCTCCCACAGTGGTTTTGTGCAAGGTTTGAACAGGGTGTCGTCGGAGATTTCCCGCGTGTTGTCGCGCTGTGCGTGAACTTGTTGGACGGTCTTGGGGTGGCTAGTCTTTGGCCTGTCGCTGCAAATTCAGTGACAGGGTGTGGAAGCCCTTATATCGTTAGGCGCACAAAGCGCCACCAAGTGTCAGGCGCTTTTTCTTGTCTGTGTTTTATGGTGGCTGTGCGCGGGGCGCTTTCGAGTGCGCCGGGTGCCTAACGTCCCGGTCTTCCACACCTGCGTACAGCCGCCACCCATTACGTGGAAGTAGTGCTTGGCGGTCCCTTGATACGTTAGGAGCTAGACCGTGCAATCACTTACCCCTGATCCACCGATCACCCCCAAAGTCTTCACCCGCCACCATCACCAGCTGCACGCCGTGCTGATAAACAACCAACCCTGGTTCAGCGCCTCCGACATCGGCCACCTGATGGGCCTGCACCTGAACCCTGCGCTACTGCGCAAGCTCGATCTCGACCAACAACACCCCCTGCCCCTGATCACTCATGGCCACTGTGCGCCGACGTTGATGGTCAGTGAGTCCGGCGTTTACGCGCTGCTTATCTACCACTACTACCCGGAGAATCGGTGCCTGCGCCAATGGCTGACCCATGAGGTGGTGCCAGCCCTGCGCTGATAGCAAAAGCCACACAAAACAAAGCGGGTGGCACAGTTGGCGGGTTTGCTACAGCGCAAATGATCGTTCCCACGCTCTGCGTGGGAATGCCTCCTGTGACGCTCTGCGTCGCGACCTCTACAGCGGGACGCAGAGCGTCCCGGGCTGCATTCCCACGCGGAGCGTGGGAACGATCACAACACGAAACAAATGTGGGAGCGGGCTTGCCTGCGATAGCGGCAGGCCAGTCAACATCTTCAGTGACTGACACTCCGCTATCGCGGGCAAGCCCGCTCCCACATTAGGTTTACGGTGTAGCTCTGGATCAGAACGCCGGCAGAATCGCGCCTTTGTACTTCTCAAGAATGAACGCTTTCACTTCCGGCGTGTGCAGGGCTGCAACCAGCTTCTTCACGGCGTCCGAATCCTTGTTGTCTTCGCGGGTCACCAGGATGTTCACGTAAGGCGAGTCGTTGCCTTCGATCACCAGGGCGTCCTTGGATGGGTCCAGCTTGGCTTCAAGGGCGTAGTTGGTGTTGATCAGCGCCAGGTCGACCTGGGTCAGCACGCGTGGCAGCGTGGCGGCTTCCAGTTCGCGGAATTTCAGGTTTTTCGGGTTGGCGGTGATGTCCTTGATGGTCGACAGGATGTTGGTCGGGTCCTTCAGGGTGATCAGTTCGTGCTTGGCCAGCAGCAACAGGGCACGACCGCCGTTGGTGGCGTCGTTCGGGATCACGACATTGGCGCCGCTTGGCAGCTCGTCCAGCTTTTTGTATTTGCTGGAGTAGGCGCCCAGAGGCTCCAGGTGTACCGCGCCAACGCTCACCAAGTGAGTGCCCTTGGCTTTGTTGAACTCATCCAGGTACGGCTGGTGCTGGAAGAAGTTGGCGTCCAGGCGCTTTTCAGCCACCTGTACGTTTGGCTGCACGTAGTCGGTGAAGACTTTGACCTGCAGGTCCACGCCTTCTTTGGCGAGTGCAGGCTTCACGAATTCGAGGATTTCCGCGTGAGGCACCGGCGATGCAGCGACCGTGAGGGTCTCGGCGGCATGGGCGGAAAACGCGGCAACGGCGGCGAAAGCAACCAGTAGTTTTTTCATCCAACAAGCTCCTTGTTCGGACATGTGCCGGCGGGGGCCGGCAATGGCCGTTATTTTCGAGAAAAATGCACCACCAGCTTGTCGCCGACGGTTTGCAGAATTTGCACCAGGATCAACAGCATCACCACGGTGACCACCATCACATCGGTCTGGAAACGCTGATAACCGAAGCGGATCGCCAGGTCACCCAAGCCACCGGCACCCACCACACCGGCCATGGCCGTGTAGGAAACCAGTGTAATAGCCGTCACCGTAATCGCCGCGAAAATGCCAGGGCGAGCTTCGGGTAGCAGCGCGTTGATAATGATCTGACGCGTGCTGGCGCCCATGGACTGCGTGGCCTCGATGATGCCGCGGTCCACTTCACGCAGGGCGGTTTCCACCAGGCGCGCGAAGAACGGCGTCGCACCTACCACCAGCGGCGGGATCGCGCCGGCCACCCCCAGCGAAGTGCCGGTGATGAGTACAGTGAACGGGATCATCACAATCAGCAGGATGATGAACGGCAGCGAACGCAGGATGTTCACGATCAGCGACAGCAGCGCGTACAGGCCTTTTTGTTCAAACAGCTGGCGCGGGCTGGTCAGGAACAACAGCACGCCCAACGGCAGGCCCAGCACCACGGTGAAGAATAGTGAACCGAACAGCATGGTCATGGTGTCGCCGGTTGCCAGCCAGATTTCGGACCAGTCGATATTGGCGAAGAAACTCAACAGGACTTCCATTAGCGCAGAACCTCCATGTGGACGTCTGCCGCAGTAAAGCGGGCGAAGGCGGCGTCCATGTCCCCGCCGGTCACGGCGAGGGTCAGTTGGCCGTAGGGGGTATCTTTGATGTGGTCGATGCGACCGGCAAGGATGCTGTAGTCCACTCCCGTTTCACGGGCGACGGTCCCCAGCAATGGCGCGTAGGTCGCTTCGCCTTGGAACGTCAGGCGCACGATGCGGCCTGGCACATGGGCAAAGGCATCACGCTGCTCGCCTTCATCGACTTGCTCGGCTTCCTGCACAAAGCGCTTGGTGGTCGGGTGCTTGGGGTGCAGGAACACCTCGGCCACCGAGCCTTGCTCGACAATCACGCCAGCGTCCATCACAGCGACCTGGTCGCACACGCGACGGATCACGTCCATTTCATGGGTGATCAGCACGATGGTCAGCTTCAACTCGCGGTTGATCTCGGCCAACAATTTGAGCACCGAGGCGGTGGTCTGCGGGTCGAGGGCGCTGGTGGCTTCGTCGCACAGCAGAATCTTTGGCTTGGTCGCCAGGGCGCGGGCAATGCCGACGCGCTGCTTCTGGCCGCCGGACAATTGCGCCGGGTACTTCTTGGCATGGTCCGACAGGCCCACGCGGGCGAGCAACTCAGCCACGCGCAGGTCGATGTCTTTACGCGACAACTCGCCGGCCAGGGTCAGTGGCAGCGCCACGTTGTCGGCAACGGTCTTGGACGCCAGCAGGTTGAAGTGCTGGAAGATCATGCCGACTTGCTGGCGGAAACGGCGCAGGCCGTTGGCGTCCAGGGCGGTGACTTCTTCACCGTCGACGTTGATCTGACCGCCGCTTGGCTGTTCCAGGCGATTGATCAGGCGCAGCAGGGTACTTTTGCCCGCACCAGAGTGGCCAATCAGGCCGAACACCTGGCCGTTTTCGACGCGCAGGCTGGTGGGGTGCAGTGCGGGGATTTCCTTACCGGCGACGCGGTAGGTTTTATGGACGTTATGAAACTCGATCACGTAGCGAACCTTGTGGGGCGCATGGAAAAGGGATCAGCGGTTAGCCGGGCGCGCATTTTAGCCTGTCCGTATAGCGTTTCTTAGCATTTATTTCGCATTCAACCAGCGATTTGGCAATAACGCGATCAAAGGTCATAAAAAAGGAACGGCTAAAAACCCCATCAGTCACTACTTAAGCAACGCGATTTCCTCAGGTGCCGTGCCTGGGGTTTTGCTCAAACGAGCCGGGGACCGCTCTGGCCACTTTGATTAAGGAGTTTTGCCTGATGAGTACCAAGAAGCCAGCCACCCCGCCTAAGAGTGAGCTTGCGGGCACCGATACCCTGGACCGTGGCAACACCAACGCCAAGCTGCAGGCCCTGGAAGAGTTTCGCTCCGATGCGACCGGCCAGGCGCTGCGCACCAACCAGGGCGTCAAGATTTCCGATAACCAGAACACTCTTAAAGTCGGCGCCCGTGGCCCCTCGCTGCTGGAAGACTTCATCATGCGTGAAAAAATCACGCACTTTGACCATGAGCGTATCCCGGAGCGCATCGTGCATGCCCGTGGCACCGGCGCCCATGGTTATTTCCAGACGTATCAGAACCATTCGGCGCTGAGCAAGGCCGGGTTCCTGCGTAACCCGGAGCATAAAACCCCGGTGTTCGTGCGCTTCTCCACCGTGCAAGGCCCGCGTGGTTCGGGCGATACCGTGCGTGATGTGCGCGGCTTTGCCGTGAAGTTCTTCACCGACGAAGGCAACTTCGACCTGGTGGGCAACAACATGCCGATCTTCTTCATCCAGGATGCGATCAAGTTTCCGGACTTTGTGCATGCGGTAAAGCCTGAGCCGCATAACGAGATTCCTACCGGCGGCTCGGCCCACGATACGTTCTGGGATTTCGTCTCGTTGCAGCCGGAATCGGCACATATGGTGCTGTGGGCCATGTCCGACCGCGCCATTCCGAAAAGCCTGCGTTCCATGCAGGGTTTTGGTATTCACACCTTTCGTTTGATCAATACCGAAGGTAAGTCCAGCTTCGTTAAATTCCACTGGCACCCGAAAGTCGGCACCTGCTCGCTGGTGTGGGACGAAGCGCAAAAGCTCGCAGGTAAAGACACCGATCACCACCGTCGCGACCTGTGGGAAGCGATCGAGGGCGGTGACTACCCTGAGTGGGAATTGGGCGTGCAGATCGTTGCCGAAGAGGACGAGCACAAGTTCGACTTCGACCTGCTCGACCCGACCAAGATCATCCCCGAAGAGCTGGTGCCGATTACGCCGCTGGGCAAAATGGTGCTCAACCGCAATCCGGACAACTTCTTTGCCGAAGTTGAACAAGTCGCCTTTTGCCCGGGCCATATCGTGCCGGGTATCGACTTCACCAACGACCCGCTGCTGCAAGGCCGTCTGTTTTCCTACACCGATACTCAGATCAGCCGACTCGGTGGCCCGAACTTTCATGAGCTGCCGATCAACCGGCCGGTTACGCCGTTCCATAACGGCCAGCGTGATGCCCAGCATCGCACGGTGATCGACAAGGGCCGTGCATCGTACGAGCCGAATTCGATTGATGGCGGTTGGCCGAAAGAAACGCCACCGGCGGCTCAGGATGGCGGGTTCGAAACGTATTACGAGCGTGTCGACGCCAACAAGGTGCGTGAGCGCAGTGAGTCGTTCGGCGACCATTTCTCGCAAGCCACGCTGTTTTTCCACAGCATGAGCCACCACGAGAAAGAGCACATCATCGCGGCCTACAGCTTCGAGTTGGGCAAGGTGGAGCGTGAGTTTATCCGCGCACGTCAGGTCAACGAGATTCTGGCCAATATCGACCTGGAGCTGGCCAAGCGCGTTGCGCAGAACCTTGGGTTGCCGGCGCCGACCAAAGGCACGGTGCCGCCACGCAAGACGTCGCTGAAAGAGTCCCCGGCGTTGAGCCAGGTGAACCTGCTGTCGGGCGACATCAAAACACGCAAAGTTGCGATTCTTGCTGCTAACGGTGTGGATGGCGCAGCGATTGCGGCGTTGAAGAAGGCGCTGGCCGCCGAAGGTGCGCATGCCAAGGTGCTGGGGCCGACGTCGGCACCGGTGAAGACTGCGGATGGCAAGAGCCTGCCGGTGGATGCGTCGATGGAAGGCATGCCGTCGGTGGCGTTTGATGCGGTGTTCGTGCCGGGCGGTAAAGAGTCGATCAAGGCCTTGAGCGGCGATGGCGTGGCGTTGCACTTCCTGTTGGAGGCGTACAAGCACTTGAAGGCGATTGCGGTTGCCAGTGAGGCCAAGCCGTTGCTGGATCAGCTGAAGCTGGAGGCGGATGCGGGGTTGATCGTTGGCGCGGATGCCAAGGCGTTCAAGGCATTCTTTGCGGCGATTGCGCAGCATCGGGTGTGGGCGCGGGAGCCTAAGGCCAAGGCGATTCCAGCTTAAGAAGTGGGTTGTTTGTTAGACCGCTATCGCAGGCAAGCCAGCTCCCACATTTGAATGTATTCACAGTTCAAAAGGTGGGAGCTGGCTTGCCTGCGATGGCTTTACTCGGTTTTGCGCGGAATCAACACAACCTGCGCCGGGATGTGTTTCACAATCTGCCGGTGAATCTTCAGGTCATACGCCGAATCAATGCGCTTCACCCGTTTGGTCAGCAGTGTGGCCAGCCACGGGTAATCCTGGGTGCGCGGCGCTTGAATGGTCACATCGCACTGGTAATTCACCACATCGGTGGCAATCGCATCCAACTGATGGCGAAGTTCTTCAATATCGGTGAGGTTCAGCGCAACGGTGGTGCTTTGAGCCGCCGGGTCGATGACCTTGGCGGGAGGCTTGGCTTCAGCGGCTTTCAGGGCGGCTTCGGCTTTATCCAGCTCGGCTTTGCGGGCGTGGCTGATGGCGCTGTTGACGCCGCCAGTAAGCGCCGGAGCCTTGGGCATCAAGGCGCGTGCGCGGCTTAGCGCCGTAGCGGCGGCATTCACATCACCTTTTTGCAACACGATCTGGCTGCGCTGCAGGTAGGCTTCGGCCAATTGGCGTTGGTAGTTTTCCAGCGCCGGGTCGTTGGGCGACTGGGCCTGCAATGCGGCCAGCTCGTCTTCGGCGGTGGCCAGTTCACTGCTGGCCAGGTTTTGCTCCAGCTGCGCGATGGCCGCAGCACGCGGGTCCTGCGCCTCAGGGGCGGCAGGCGGTGTGCTTTGGCAGGCGCCCAGCAGCAGGGAAAATGCGGCAAGGAGCAGATAACGGGAGTTGAACGGCTTCATTCCTGCGACTCTCTATTTGCGCAAAAAGCGAGCAAGTCTACACCCCTCGACGGGGCAGGACAAAACTCAGCAGAAACAGGGCGGCGGCCGTGACCACAATCGACGGCCCGGCCGGCGTGTCCTTGAACCAGGACAGCGCGAGGCCCCCGCATACGGCGAGCATGCCCAGCAAACTGGCGCCGATCGCCATCTGCTCCGGTGAGCGGGCATGGCGCTGGGCGGCGGCTGCGGGAATGATCAGCAGCGACGTGATCAACAATACGCCGACAATCTTCATTGCGACAGCAATCACCACCGCGATCAATAGCATCAGGGTCATGCGCAGCGCCGGCACGGGCAAACCTTCCACGGTGGCCAGCTCTTCGTGCACGGTAATTGCCAGCAGTGGGCGCCACAAAGCCACCAGCAACAGCAGCACAGCGGCGCTGCCGCCGAGGATCCAGGCAAGGTCGGTGGGGCTGATCGCCAACAAATCACCGAACAGGTAGGCCATCAGGTCGATGCGCACTTCATGCATGAAGCTCAGCACCACCAGGCCCAGCGACAGCGTGCTTGGCGCCAGGATGCCCAGCAGTGTGTCCGAGGCCAGCGGCTGGCGCTGTTGCAGGGTCACCAGCAGCACTGCCAGCAGCAGGCAACCTACGGTGACGGCGATGGTCGGGCTTACATCCAGCAAGAACCCCATGGCCACGCCCAGCAGCGCAGCATGCGACAAGGTGTCGCCAAAATAGGCCATGCGCCGCCAGACCACGAACGAGCCCAAGGGGCCCGCCACCAGTGCCAAAGCCAAGCCTGCCAGCAGGGCGTAGAGCAGAAAATCAGCCATGCTTGCAGCTATCTCCATGAACGTGGGGTTGAGGCGTAGCGGGATCGTCGACCACGGCGCCATGCAAATCATGGGCGTGGTCGTGATGGTGGTGATAGATCGCCAGGCTCTGGGCGTTTTTGCCGAACAGCTCGACAAATGCCGGGTCGCCGCTCACCTGTTCCGGGTGGCCGGAGCAGCACACGTGGCGGTTGAGGCACACCACTTGATCCGTGGTGCTCATCACCAGGTGCAGGTCGTGGGAGACCATCAGCACGCCGCAGCCATGGCGATCGCGCAGGCGGGTGATCAGGCTGTATAGCTCAGCCTGGCCAGCGACGTCGACGCCTTGCACGGGTTCATCAAGTACCAGCAACTCGGGTTCGCGCAACAGCGCGCGGGCCAGCAATACGCGCTGCATCTCGCCGCCGGAGATGCTCTGCACCGGGCTGTCGATGACCTGTTCGGCGCCGACTTCCTTGAGCGCCGCCTGGGCGCGTGCGCGGTCAACGCCAGGCACCAGGCGCAGGAAGCGCAGCACCGACAGCGGCAGCGTTGGATCGACGTGTAATTTTTGCGGCATGTAACCGACGCGCAGCTTGGGCTTGCGCCACACGCTGCCAGTGTCCGGCTTGAGCAGGCCGAGCACGGCGCGTACCAGCGTGGTCTTGCCGGCGCCATTGGGGCCGATCAGCGTCACGATCTGCCCCGGCTCCACGCTCAGGGCGATGTTATCCAGCACGTTTTGCCCGGCGAACGTGACCCCAACCTGCTCCAGGCGGATTAACGCGTTGCTCATCAAGCCCCCTGGCAACCGGAGCAGAGCCCGACCACTTCGACCGTTTGCCCTTCGACCTTGAAGCCCACATCGGCGGAGCTTTTGACGATGGCGTCGCTGATGCTTTTTTGTTCAAGCTCGATGGCAGCATGGCACTCGCGGCAGATCAGGAACTGGCCCTGGTGCGCGTGTTCCGGGTGGCTGCAGCCGACAAAGGCGTTGAGCGAGGCGATGCGGTGTACCAGGCCGTTTTCCAGCAAAAAGTCCAGCGCGCGGTACACCGTCGGCGGCGCGGCACGGCGGCCGTCCTGCTCGCTGAGCACGCCAAGAATGTCGTAGGCGCCCAGCGGCTTGTGACTTTGCCACACCAGCTCCAGCACCCGACGACGCAGGGCGGTCAGGCGCAAGCCTTTCTGCGCGCACAGGGTATCGGCCTCTGACAGCGCAGTGTGTACGCAGTGAGAGTGGTCGTGGGGACGGCTGGCAAGCGGTGTTTTAGGCATGAGCGGCGACAGACATTTGATAGAGACGTTATTATGTTACCTGTTCCTACGCCATTGAGTGGTCATCGTGTCCCGACTTTTTCCCGTTTTTGTCGTATTTGTCACCAGTTTGTTCATCGCTGGGGCTGCTCAGGCTGAGGTCAAGGTGCTGACGAGCATCAAACCATTGCAGTTGATTGCCGCCGCCGTGCAGGACGGCGTGGCGATTCCAGAGGTGCTGTTGCCGCCTGGCGCATCGCCGCATAACTACGCCTTGCGCCCATCCGACGTACGGCGCGTGCAGTCGGTGGACCTGCTGTATTGGATCGGCCCGGACATGGAAAGCTTCCTGCCGCGCGTGCTCAAGGGGCGTAGCCTGCCGACCGTGGCAGTTCAGGACTTGCCTGGGATGAAATTGCGTCGGTTCGCCGAAGATAGCCACTCCCACGCCGATGATGCCGACGAACATGACCACGATCACCGCCCAGGCAGCCTGGATGCGCACTTATGGTTGTCGACGGTCAACGCTCGGGTGATTGCGGCGCGTATGGCGTCTGATCTCAGCACTGCCGACCCGGCCAACGCGGCGCGTTATCAGAGCAATGTGAAGGCGTTCGATGAGCGCCTGGATGCTTTGGATGCGCGCTTGAAGGCGCGCCTGTCCGCCGTCGGAGACAAGCCGTACTTCGTGTTCCACGAGGCATTTGACTACTTCGAAGACGCTTACGGGCTTAAGCACACGGGCGTGTTCAGCGTGGCCGCCGAAGTGCAGCCGGGCGCTCAGCATGTTGCCGCGATGCGTACGCGTTTGCAGGAAGTGGGTAAGACCTGTGTATTCAGTGAGCCGCCGTTGCGTCCGCGTTTGGCCGAAACACTGGTGGCGGGCTTGCCGGTGAAGTTGGCAGAGCTGGATGCGTTGGGCGGTTATACCCCGGCGACGGCGCAGGGTTATGAGCAGGTACTGGAAAAGCTGGGGAATGACTTGGCCGGGTGCCTGGAGTCGCTTTAACTGCAAATACATAACCCATGTGGGAGCGGGCTTGCTCGCGAATGCGGTGGGTCAGTAATAGATGTATTTACTGACTCTGCGCATTCGCGAGCAAGCCCGCTCCCACATTTTAAAGTGCGAACGGCAGGTGGACAGTGACCTGCTGGCGCTGCGCCAGCCGATGCTCGAACTCGGCCGGGTCATGGATCAACACATCTTGCCCGGCAAACGACTCCGCGGCGATCAGACGCGACAGCCAGAAGCGCACACACGCCACGCGCAGCAGGGTCGGCCACAACTCGGCTTCCTTGGCGGTGAACGGCCGCAGCCCCGCGTAGGCGCCCAGCAAGGCGCGGGCGCGTTGCCCATCAATCACACCATCGGCGTCGGAACACCAGTCATTCAGGGCGATTGCCACGTCGTAGAGCATCGGGCCTGAGCAGGCGTTGTAGAAGTCGATCAAGCCGGTGAGGTGCGTGCCTTCGAACATCGCGTTGTCGCGGAACAGGTCGGCATGCACGTTGGCGCGCGGCAGCGCGAGGATGTCGGCCTTGTGGGCTTCGATTTCGCTCAAGGCCACTTGCAGCAGGCGCTGCTGGGCGTCGTCCAGGTGTGAAATAAGCTGCGCGCCTTCTGTGAGCATCCACTCCAGGCCGCGATCGGTCTTGCGCTCCAGCACTTTGTCGCCTTGTGTTGCCAGGTGCAGGTGGCCGAGCAGGTCGCCGACCTGGGCGCAATGCTGGGCGTTGGCGTCTTTGATGTGCTTGCCGGCCAGGCGCGGTTGCAACAGCGCCGGTTTGCCTTTGAGTTCGCGAAGCGCCACGCCGTCGGTGGTACGAAGGGCGTAAGGCACCGGCAGGTCGGCGTCGTGGAGTACATCGAGCAGTTCGATGAAGAACGGCATTTCCGCTACAGGGCCGCGCTCAACCAGGGTCAGGACAAATTCGCCCTGTTCCAGGCTGATAAAGAAGTTGGTGTTTTCGCTACCCGCGGCAATCCCCTGGAAATCTAGCAGGCGGCCGAGCCCGTAAGGGGCGAGAAAGGTTTCCAGCTCGGGCCGAGCCAGGGGAGTGAACACAGACATGTTTAAACTGCCAGTACGGGCGCCGCGGTGCGCGGCGCCGGTTAAAATTAAGAAATCATTTCCATTCGAAGATCTTCCATGACGGGATCAGCATATCCGGCTGGTCAGAGCGGATGAAGTTCGCATCGGTTCCGTCCGCGCGCACCAGGAAATACGGTGGAAAGCCTTTTTGCGTCACCTTGATTGCGTACAGGAAGCCATTCTGGCGGTATTCCTGAATGGTCTTGTCGCCTTCCGTGCGAATGGTAACTTCCGGGTCGCCCGACGGCGCAGCATCTGCCGCCATGGCCACTATCGGAGTGAGTGCAATCAAGCCGGTCAACAACAGGCGATTTACTGTACGCATGATAACCTTGTCCCTTTGTCGTCATTGGTCCGGCTATTCTAGCGCCTGACCCGCCGAAAAGGTTGATCCTGCTCATGAGCCAAGCCCCCCTCGTCCTGGTGGACGGTTCTTCTTATCTGTACCGCGCCTTCCACGCGTTGCCACCGCTGACTACGTCCAAAGGCCTGCCGACCGGCGCGGTCAAGGGCGTGTTGAACATGCTCAAAAGCCTGCGCAAGCAGTACCCGAACAGCCCGTTCGCGGTGGTGTTCGACGCTAAGGGTGGGACTTTTCGCGATGAGATGTACGCCGAATACAAGGCCAACCGCCCAAGCATGCCCGATGACATGCGCCTGCAAATCGAGCCACTGCACCAGAGTGTGATCGCCCTGGGCTTCCCGTTGCTGTGCGTTGAAGGCGTCGAGGCCGATGATGTGATCGGCACGCTGGCCCGCAGCAGTGCGGCCGCCAGCCGCCCGGTGGTGATTTCTACCGGCGACAAGGACATGGCGCAGTTGGTCGACGGGCACATTACCTTGGTCAACACCATGACCGGTAGCTCGATGGACATCGAGGGCGTTAAAGAGAAATTTGGCGTCGCTCCGGAGCAGATCATCGACTATCTGGCGTTGATGGGCGATTCGTCCGACAACATCCCAGGCGTTCCGGGGATTGGTCCGAAGACGGCTTCCGGCTTGCTGGTGGGCGTGAATGGCGGCATCAAAGAGCTGTATGAGCAGTTGGATATCGTGCCGACCTTGCCGATCCGTGGCGCCAAGACGCTGCCGGCCAAGCTGGAAGAGCATAAGGAGATGGCGTTCCTGTCCTATCAGCTGGCGACGATCAAGGTCGATGTGCCGCTGGATGTGGGCCTGGATGATTTGCACCTGATCGAGCCGGACCGCGAAAAGCTGCTGGAGCTGTACACACTGCTGGAGTTCAAGAGCTGGTTTGATGAAATTCAGCGCGATGCCAAGCGCGTTGAGCTCAAGGCTGCCCCTGTTGTTGAAGAGGCCGTCGAAGTTGTGGCGCCTGCAGAAGCGTCCTACACCACCATCCTCGACCAGGCGACATTCGATGCCTGGTTGAAAAAGCTCAACGCGGCAAAATTGTTCGCGTTCGACACCGAAACTACCGGGATCGATGCGCAGCAGGCGCAATTGGTCGGGGTTTCCTTTGCTGTGCAGCCCCATGAAGCGGCCTACATCCCGCTGACCCATTCCTACATCGGCGCGCCGCAGCAACTGGACCGTGACACGGTACTGCTGGCCTTGAAGCCGTTGCTGGAAGACGCGACCAAGCTCAAGGTTGGCCAGCACGCCAAGTTCGACATGAACATCCTGGCCAACTGTGCCATCGGCGGCGACCAGGCCAACGGTATTACCGTGCGCGGCATCGCTTTCGACACCATGCTCGAATCCTACGTGCTGAACTCCACCGCGACCCGGCACGATATGGACAGCCTGGCCAAGAAGTACCTGGACTACGACACCGTCAGTTTCCAGGACATCGCCGGCAGAGGCGCCAAGCAGCTGACGTTTGATCAGATCCCGCTTGAGCAAGCTGGCCCTTACGCTGCCGAAGATGCCGACGTGACGCTGCGCCTGCACCAGGCCTTGCACGCCCAGCTTGAAGCCATTCCAAGCCTTGCCAGTGTGCTGACGGACATCGAAATTCCCTTGGTGCCGGTGCTGGCGCGTATCGAGCGTCAGGGCGCGCTGGTGGATAAGGCGCTGCTGGGCATCCAGAGTATCGAGCTGGGCAACAAGATGGTGGAGCTTGAGCGCCAGGCGTTTGAGATCGCCGGTGAAGAGTTCAACCTGGGCTCGCCCAAGCAACTCGGGGCGATCCTCTACGAAAAACTCGGTTTGCCGGTACTGAAAAAGACCGGCAAAGGCCAGGCGTCCACGGCTGAAGAAGTGTTGGCCAAGCTGGCCGAAGATGACTTCCTGTTGCCCAAGGTGCTGATGCAGTACCGCAGCATGAGCAAGCTTAAAAGCACCTACACCGACCGTCTGCCGGAGCAGATCAACCCGCGTACCGGGCGTATTCACACGTCTTATCATCAGGCGGTGGCGGCCACCGGGCGTTTGTCGTCCAGTGATCCGAACCTGCAGAACATCCCGGTGCGCACGGCCGAAGGGCGGCGCATTCGCCAGGCGTTTGTGGCGCCCAAAGGCTACAAGTTGCTGGCGGCGGACTATTCGCAGATCGAGCTGCGGATCATGGCGCACTTGTCCAAGGACGAGGGGCTGATGAATGCGTTCCGTAATGACTTGGACGTGCACACCGCCACCGCCGCCGAAGTGTTCAAGGTTGAGCTGACAGAGGTCACGTCCAACCAGCGCCGCAGTGCCAAGGCGATCAACTTTGGCCTGATCTACGGCATGGGCGCGCAGAAGCTCGGCAAGGACATTGGCGTGGATACCAAGACCGCCAAGGCCTACATTGATGTGTACTTTGCGCGATACCCGGGCGTGCGCGAATACATGGAGCGCACCCGCGCCCAGGCGGCGAACCAGGGGTATGTCGAAACCTTCTTTGGGCGTCGGCTGTACCTGCCGGACATCAACTCCAACAAGCCCCAGGAGCGCGCGGCCGCAGAACGCACGGCGATCAACGCGCCGATGCAGGGCACCGCAGCGGATATCATCAAGAAAGCCATGGTGCTGGTGGACAACTGGCTGACCGAGTCGGGCCTGGACGCCAAAGTGATCCTGCAGGTGCACGATGAATTGGTGCTTGAGGTGCGTGAGGATCTGGTGGAACAAGTCAGCGAAAAGATCCGCGAGCATATGAGCGCGGCGGCCAAGCTGGATGTGCCATTGGTGGTGGACGTGGGTGTGGGCGATAACTGGGACGAAGCACACTGACAGCGCGGCTCTGCCATTGGCGAGGGTGATGGCAGAGCGCTTTAGATCAGAACGCGCCGCGGGTTATTTCCAATAGTTTTTTGAACCTGCCGGAACTTAACCCGTGAACTGTGACTCAGAGTTACTGAATGGGTGGTGAAGCCCTTCAATGCTCCTATGTTGTGTTAAGTGTTGGCAGATATCTGGACCCCGCCCTAGCGGTCCGGAACTTGGACCCCGAACTTCCCCTCCCCATACGAAGTCCGGGGTTTTTTTTGCCCGCAGAAAAGTTATTCCGCGATTTCCGCGCCCTTGTCCGCCAATTGCATCCAGCCGGCCAGCACGGTGTAAGCGTCTTCCAGGCCCATGCGCTTGGGCGCCGAGAACAACTGGATGGTGATCGCGTCGCCCCAACCTTTACGGATTTCGGACTGCACTTTGAGCAAGGTGTTCTTGGCTGCGCCGTAGGTCAGCTTGTCGGCCTTGGTCAGCAGGATATGCATCGGCATGCCGCTGGCGACTGCCCAATCTAGCATCAGCAGGTCGAAGTCGGTCATTGGATGACGGATGTCCATCATCAGAATCAAGCCCTTCAAACTCTCGCGGCCACCCAGGTAAGCCTCAAGGTGACGCTGCCAGTGCAGCTTCAACGGGATAGGTACTTTTGCGTAACCGTAGCCCGGCAGGTCGACCAGACGCCGATCATCGTCTAGCTTGAAGAAATTGAGCAGCTGCGTGCGGCCCGGGGTTTTCGAGGTGCGCGCCAGGCTGGCGTGGGTCAGGGTGTTCAGCGCGCTGGACTTGCCGGCGTTGGAACGGCCGGCAAAGGCGACTTCAAAGCCTTCGTCATCGGGGCATTGGTCCACTTTGGCGGCGCTGAGCATGAACGTGGACTGTTGGCACAGGCCGAGGATGGGATTCTTGAGTTGCATGAGATTTCCGATATGGGCGGTGCCGAGAAAGGGTGCGGCAAGCGGTGTCGTTTCCGTTTCAGTAGCGCCAGTATATAATGCCGCAGATTTTGTGTGTGCTTTGTCCCAGCGAAGGATGAAGTTCACGGGAGCGAAAGACCTTCATTGCGCATTAGAACGCAAAACGCTCTCAAACCCTGAAAAGGTCGATGTATGACCTGATGGTTGCGCGCTTTTGGTGTCCTGATCGCGCTTTTTAGGCGCTCAGGCTACACAGGATCCGGAGGCGCTGTACAACCGAGTTTGCATGGCTACGCTGATGCAACACGTGACTCAGGGTTTCAAGGCAATGCCGCCGCGTGGTTTGTGCATGGACTGCAGTACTGAGGATTACCAGGCCATCAACGAGTTGATGGTGAGTAAACCCGGTAGATAACTCTTAAACCCTTAGCCGTAGTTGGATTAGCTGATGAACAAACTGATCGTGAGTCTGCTGTTGACCCTGGGCATCACCGGTGTTGCCCATGCTGCAGGCGACGCTACAGCGGGCCAGGCGAAAGCCGCCGTATGTGGTGCTTGCCATGGACCGGATGGCAACAGCCCGGCGCCGAACTTCCCCAAACTAGCAGGTCAAGGTGAGCGTTACCTGACCAAGCAGATGCACGACATCAAGGACGGCAAGCGCACGGTGCTGGAAATGACCGGCTTGCTGACCAATCTCAGCGATCAGGACCTGGCAGATATCGCGGCATATTTTGCCAGCCAGAAAGGCAGTGTGGGAGCTGCTGATCCGAAGCTGGTGGATAAAGGCCAGGCGTTGTTTCAAGGCGGCAAGCTCGCCGAAGACCAGCCTATCGGTGGCATGCCTGCCTGTAAGGCTTGCCACATCGCAGGTGGCAGTGGGCTGGCCGAGGCGGGCTTCCCTCATCTGAGTGGCCAGCACGCCCAATATACCGCCAAGCAATTGAAGGACTTTCGCGAGAAGGTTCGCTCCATCGATGGCGATGCCAGCAACAAAATGATGACTGATATTGCGGCGAAACTTTCTGACAAAGATATCGAAGCGCTATCCAGCTATATTCAGGGCCTGCACTGATTGGGCCAGCGACGTTAACGCTCGATTAATCCATCGATGCAAGCATAAAAAGGGTGGCTTAGGCCGCCCTTTTTTGTGGCCGGTGCCGTTACACTAACGAACTCATGCCCGCGTAGACCTGTCACAACTAAAGGTCGCGTGAGGCGACTTTATTTGTCCAGGAGTAAAGCATGCGTAATCTGATCCTCAGCGCCGCTCTCGTCACTGCCAGCCTCTTCGGCATGACCGCACAAGCTGCCGACGTGCCGCTTGAAGCCGGTAAAACCTATGTTGAATTGGCTACCCCGGTGCCGGTTTCGGAGCCAGGCAAGATCGAAGTGGTGGAGCTGTTCTGGTATGGCTGCCCGCATTGCTATGCTTTTGAGCCGACCATCAACCCTTGGGTCGAAAAACTTCCGTCTGATGTGAATTTCCGCCGCATTCCAGCTATGTTCGGCGGCCCATGGGATGCCCACGGCCAACTGTTCCTGACTCTGGAAGCCATGGGTGTTGAGCACAAGGTTCATAACGCTGTATTTAATGCGATTCAGAAAGAAGGCAAGCGCCTGACCAAACCTGAAGACATGGCCGACTTCGTTGCCACTCAGGGCGTAGACAAAGACAAGTTCCTGGCCACCTTCAACTCCTTCGCTATCCAGGGCCAAATCAAACAGGCCAAGGAACTCGCGCAGAAATACGGCGTACAAGGCGTACCGACCATGATCGTCAACGGCAAATACCGTTTCGACCTCGGTTCTACCGGTGGTCCTGAGCAAACCCTCAATGTTGCCGACCAACTGATCGCTAAAGAGCGCGCAGCCAAGTAAGGGGGCCATCATGCGCGGCTGGGGTACTGAACGTAGCGTTGGCCTGCATGAACCGCGGGTCAACGAACATCACCTGGAGTCCACGGGCTTGCCGGCAGACAGCCGTCTGCGGCTGCTCAGCTTCAATATTCAGGTGGGCAACAGTACCGAGAAGTATCGGCACTACCTCACCCGCGGCTGGCAGCATCTGCTGCCGCACAAAGGGCGTACCGGTAACCTGCAGAAAATCGGCGACCTGCTCAACGACTTCGATCTGGTCGCCTTGCAGGAAGCCGACGGCGGCAGCATGCGCTCCGGTTATGTCAACCAGGTGGAGCATCTGGCCCATCTCGGTGCTTTCCCTTATTGGTACCAGCAACTCAACCGCAACCTCGGGCGCCTGGCGCAGCACAGCAATGGCGTGCTCAGCCGCTTGAAGCCGACCGCCATCGAAGATCACCCGTTGCCCGGCCCCAAAGGTCGTGGAGCTATCCTCGTGCGTTTCGGCGAAGGCCCGGAAGCCTTGGTGGTGGTGATGATGCACCTGGCCCTCGGAGGGCGTACACGCAACCTCCAGTTGGCTTACGTGCGTGATCTGATTGGCAACTACAAGCACCAGGTACTGATGGGTGACATGAACACTCATGCCACCGACCTGTTGCAGAATTCCCCGTTGCGCGACCTCGGGTTACTGGCGCCGCAAGTCGAAGCCACGTTCCCCAGCTGGCGCCCGCAACGTTGTCTCGACCATATCCTGCTAAGCCCGAGCCTCACACTGGAAAGCGTGCAGGTGCTGGCGCAGCCCATTTCCGATCACCTGCCGGTCGCGGTAGAGATTCGTCTGCCGGGTTCGCTCACGGCTGACGCATTACCCGCGTTGAGCCCAGGCACCAGTGGCCCTCTTGCATGAGCGAAGACGCCCAACGCTGGAAAGAGAAATACCTTAAAAGCGTTGAGCAGCAAGACAAGCTCGAACGCCGCTGGGCTGCCCGCCTCGACCTGTTACGCCGCGGTCTGGTGCGCAGCACGCTGGCGGCGGAAGGTACCGACCGTGCGGTTGACCAATGCATGAAGGAGATGCGCGATGTGGTGCGCACGGACGACATGGACGCCGCCCTCGCCGCCTTGCTGCCGCGCCTGGAAAAGGCCGTGCTCGACTCGGAGCAGCGCCGCGAAACCCGGGTCGACCAGATCAGCACCGCGCTGACGGCCTTGGTTACGCAGTTGCAAAAACTGCCCCTGCCGCGTGAAGTCGCCCGCCCGCTGAAAACCTTCGCCAAGCAGCTTGATGGTCGAGTCGGCCAGGCGCGTGAGATCCCGCTGCTGCTCAGCGAATTGAGCAGCCTGCAAGGGCAAGCACTGAATAACCTGGAGCCGGAAGGCGAAGCCGCGCGTCCTGGGCCAGGCCTGCTGCAACGCCTGTTTGGTGCAAAGGATGTGTCGAATGAGGCGCCGGTGGTTGAATCCGCCCCGCTCTCTGCACCGCAACCGGTGGCGCCGAAACCTGCTGCTGCCAAAGCCGCGCCCGAGCCTCTAGAGCCCGTGCAATCCGACGAGCTGACCCAAGCCTTGCGCGCCTTCGCGCCCTTGCCGGTAACGCCGGCCGCCGCGCAGCCTGAACCCGCTGAGCCGGTAAAAGTGCCTGAAGTCGCCGGCGAAGCATTTGTTTTCGAGGCTCCGGAGCAGGAGCAAGTCCCTGCCGGGCCTGTCGAAGTCTCTGAACTCCAGAAACCTGAGCCGCCGGTAGAGGAAGCCGCGCCCGAAAGCGCCCTCGCCGCGTTTATCGACGAGCCGCTGGTTGAAGTCGACACGCCAGAACAAACGGTCATCGGCAGCCTGTCGCTTCCACCCGTGCTGGAGACCCCCGACCACGATACGCTGCAAGATGGCACTTACGCCCTGCCCGACTCCCCCGAGCCGTCCTACAGCTCGGTGGCCAAGCATATCGAAGACACCTTGCTCGGCTTGCTGGAGGATCTGTCCTTACCCGAGCGCCACCGGCCGCAGGCCGAAGCCATGCGCGAGCGCCTGGCCCACGGGTTGAACTGGTACGAATTGCTGCCGATCCTCGATGACCTGGCAGTGCTGATGCTGGCAATCACCGACAGCGGCCAGCATGAGTTTGAGGCCTACCTCAAGCAGCTCAATGAGCGCCTTGAAGCCTTTCAGGGCCATCTGCAGGTGGCCAGCGAGGGGCACGCCGACAGTCGCTCGGCCGCGCGGGAGCTGGATACGCAGATCCGTGAGCAGGTCGACGGCCTGCAAAGCAGTGTGCAGGAAGCTGCTGACCTGGACAGCCTCAAGCACGTGCTGGAAAGCCACCTTGAAGGCCTGCTCGGCACCATGGACGAACACCAGCAACAGCGTGACCAGCGCGAGCAGGAAGTCGCGGCGCGGCTCAAAGGCCTGGCCGAGCGGGTGGCGAACATGGAGCAGGAAGCTCAAGGCTATCGCGAGCATCTTGAAATACAACGCCAGAAGGCCTTAATCGACCCGCTCACCGGCCTGCCCAATCGTGCGGCCTGGAGCGAGCGCCTGGACCACGAAGTGAATAGCTGGCATCAGCGCGGCAACAGCCTGTCCCTGGCCATGCTCGACCTGGACCACTTCAAGCGCATTAACGATGGTTACGGCCACTTGGCGGGCGACAAGGTGCTGAAGATCATCGCCAATGTGTTGCGCAAGCGCCTGCGCCCCAGCGATTTTATCGCGCGATTTGGGGGCGAGGAGTTCGTATTGTTGATGCCGGATTCAGCCTTAGCAGATGCCCTGGACGTGGGTGAGGTGCTGCGTGCAGCCATCGAAGCATGCCCGTTCCACTTCAAGGGTGAGCCGGTGACCATCACGGTGTCCATGGGCGTGGCGCAGTTCCAGCCGGGAGAGCGCAGCGACCTGGCACTCAAGCGTGCCGATGAGGCGCTGTATCGAGCCAAGGCGGCTGGGCGCAACCGGGTGCAGGCGGCGTAAAAAAATGTTCCATTTTGTTATTTGACCGTCGAGCCGCGAACCATCCGTTACACTGTTGCATTACCGTCTTCTGCGTACTGTCTTCTGCCATGAAATCCTTCTGCATCGCCTTTATGTTTCTCCTGCTCGCCGGCTGCGCCAGTGGCCCGCGCCTGAACACCAGCCACCCTTCGTCGAACCACGACAACCGCGTGCAGTTCGTCGTTGTGCATTACACCTCCGCCAGCCTTGAGCGCTCCCTGGCGCTGCTCACGCATGGCCAGGTCAGCAGCCATTACCTTATCGGCGACGACGCTTCAGGCACTATCTACAAGCTGGTGGACGAGAGCCAGCGCGCCTGGCACGCCGGTGAAAGCGAGTGGGCGGGCCGCACCTGGCTCAACTCCAGTTCCATTGGCATCGAGATCGTAAATCCAGGTTATACAGACTCGCCGACCGGCCGCCTGTGGTACCCGTATTCCGAGGCCCAGGTGCAGTCGTTGGTGGTGTTGCTCAAGGACATCAGCAAGCGCAACGGCATCGACCCCAAGAACATCATCGGCCACAGCGACATTGCGCCATTGCGCAAGCTCGACCCAGGTCCGTTGTTCCCGTGGAAGCGTCTGGCGGCTGAAGGTTTGGGCGTGTGGCCGGATGCACAGGCAGTGGCTCGGTTCCAGCAGCAGTATGCCGTCAGCCTGCCGAGTATCACGTGGTTCCAGGAAGAACTGGCGCGCCTGGGCTATCAGACGCCGCAGACAGGTGAGCTGGATGTGGCCACGCGACATGTGTTGGCAGCGTTCCAGATGCACTTCCGGCCATCACGGTTCGACGGCACTCCAGATGCTGAAAGTGCTGCGATCCTGAGCGCGTTGAACCGCCGCTAAAGGTGTAACCCCATTCAAATGTGGGAGCGGGCTTGCTCGCGAAAGCGGTGGATCAGCTGCCATATATGTTGGCTGAAAGACCGCATTCGCGAGCAAGCCCGCTCCCACAATTTGTTCGGCGTACATCAGTGACATCATCGTAGCTGTCGGGCTACAACGGCAACGCCATATAGAACTGCGTACCCTGCCCCGGCCGTGAATACACGCCCATGCGGCCGCCGTGCAGCTGTACGATTTCCTTGCATAACGCCAGCCCCAGGCCGGCGCCGCCTTTCTTGCGACCAACTTGTACGAAAGGTTCGAAGATGCGCCCCTGTTGGCCATAAGCAATACCCTCGCCGTTATCTTCGACGCTGATAATCACCCGTTCGCCGTGGCGGCGCGCCTGCAGGCGAATCTGGCCACCATTGGCGGTATGCCGCAAAGCATTGCCTAGAAGGTTATCGAGTACACGTTCGAGCTGAACCTGGTCGGCATACAGCCTGGGCAACTCGGATTGGGCTTCTACCAGCAGTTCGATGTCCTGTGCGTTCGCCAGCTCTATGAACCGGGCTCGTGCGTGCTCCAGCAGGTCGTTGACATCGCACGGCCCGAGGGTAAGTTTTTGCAGGCCGTTCTGGTAGCGTGAGAAGTTGAGCAAATCGTTGATCAGCTGCATCAGGCGCTGCATTTCTTCATTGACCGTATCCAGCAGGTCGGCCTCTCGGGACTCGGCAGGAAACTTCGCCCGTTCGCGAAACAGCCCGAAGGCCATGTGCATGCCCGTTACCGGCGTGCGTAATTCGTGGGAGGCGCGCAATACGAACTCGCTCCGCACACGTTCGAACGCACGTTGTTCGGTGACGTCATGCAGCACCATCACTGCGCCCAGAATATGCCCTTGGGTATGGCTGACCGGCGTCAGGCTGTAGGTCAACAGGCGCAGCTCGCCTTCGACTTCCACTTCCAGATCCTCCGGCGCGCGCTCCAGGTTGCCGCCGCGTAGCACCAGTTGCAGTTGCTCATCCATTTCAGGGCGGCCCAAGGCTTCCCCCAGGCCTTGGCCGAGGCGTTCCTCGTCCCAGCCCAACTGGCGCTGCGCCACGGGGTTGAGGTGTTCCAGGCGGCCTTGGCGGTCGATCATCAGCAAGCCGTCGTCGATGCTGTCGAGCACCGCCTGCAGGCGTTGCTGGCCGGCGAGCAACTCATCGATATTGGTCGCCTGATGTTGGCGCAGTGCTTCGGCCATGATGCCGAAGCGGCGGGTCAGTTGATTCATTTCTGCCGCCGATGAGATCGGCAGTGTCACTTCGAAATCGCCTTGCCCGATCTTGTCGGCGGCCTTGGCCAAGGCTTCAATCGGCCCGCCAAAGCGCCGGGCGATGCCATGGGCGGTGACGAAGCCGATAATCAACACTGCCAGGCCGACCAGCCCCAGCAAGCCGGCGATCAACAAGGCGCGATTGCGCGACTTGTGCTCACTGGCGTTGATATTGTCCAGGGCTTGTTTATGTTCAGCGATCAGACCGTTGCGCAATGCATTGAAGGTTTCGGTGAGCTTTTCGCTTTTATTGTTGGCCAGTGAGCTTCGCTGAGTCTCGTCAAACGCTTTGAGGAAGTTCAGGTAGTCGACGCGCGCCTGGCTGAAGCCGCTGGTTTTGCCGTCTTGCTGTTCATGGGCGATGCCCTGGTCCAGCAGGGCAAAGTAATTCTGCTTGGACGTTTGCAGGGCAGTGGGGTCGGGCTGCTCCTCCAGCATCAGGATCAACTGGTCGCCCAGGGTCTGGCGCAGTTTGAGGCCCAGGTCCAGGGTGATGAAGTTGCTGCGGATCAGCGACTCCTGGCTTTTGGCCATTTGCATGACGCTGACCAGTCCCAGGACCAGTCCCAACAGGGCGACGGTGATCAGCGCTGAGATACTCAGGAACAACCGAGTGCGCAGTTTCATCGCAAGCTTCATAAGGTACAGCTCACAGGTTGTACTGTTTACGTTTGCGGTACAGGGTCGACGCGTCGATACCCAGCGTACGGGCCGCTTGATCCAAGGTGTCGCTGGTAGCGAGTACCGCGCCGATATGGGCTTTCTCCAGCTCGTCCAGGCTCAGTGCTGCGCCGATACGCGGTGCATTGTTGGTCGGCTGTTCGGCCATGCCGAGGTGGCTGATTTCAACCTTTTCCTGTGGGCAAATAATGCTGGCGCGTTCCACCACGTTACGCAGTTCGCGGATATTGCCCGGCCAGCGGTAGTTAAGCAGCGCCTCACGTGCGGCATCGCTGAAGCCACGCGCAGGCCGGGCGTATTCCTTGACGAAGCGCGCCAGGAAACGGTCGGCTAGGGTCAGGATGTCTTCACTGCGCTCGCGTAGCGGTGGCAGGTGCAGGGTGATGACATTGAGGCGGTAGAGCAAGTCTTCCCGGAAGCGGCCGTCGCGCACCATGTCTTCCAGGTTCAGGTTGGTGGCCGCCAGGATGCGCACATCGGCACGTCGAGTGACCGGGTCGCCTACGCGCTCGTATTCCTTGTCTTGAATAAAGCGCAGGAGTTTTGGTTGCAGCGTCAGTGGAAAATCGCCGATCTCGTCGAGAAACAGCGTGCCGCCATCGGCCTGGTTAACCCGACCCAGCGTGCTCTCACTGGCGCCGGTAAAGGCGCCACGACTATGGCCGAACAGCTCGCTTTCCATCAGCTCCGCCGTCAGGGATGGGCAGTTGATGGTCACACAGGATTTTTTCGAGCGCTTGCTCCAGCCGTGAATGGCGCGGGCCAGCTCACCTTTACCAGTGCCGGACTCGCCCAGGATCAAGATGTTGGCATCGGTGCCAGCCACTTGGCGCGCAGTTTCCAGCACTACCATCATCGCCGGGCTGTGGGAGTCGAGGCCGTCCTTGGGTTGGCGTACTGCGCCTTCCAGTGCTTCCAGGCGCGCGGAGAGCTGGCGCACTTCCAACTGCTTGGCGGTGGCCAGTCGCAGTTGGTCAGGGCTGCATGGCTTGACCAGGTAATCGGCGGCGCCGGCCTGGATCGCGTCAACGGCGGTGTCCACGGCGGAATGCGCGGTCACGATCACCACGCGCATCCATGGTGCCTGGATGCGCATCTGGGCCAACACATCCAGGCCGTTGTCTTCGCCCAGGCGCAGGTCCAGGAAGCACAGATCGAACACCTGGCGTTGCATCAGCGCATCGGCTTGGGCGGCGCTGTTGGCAGTGGCTACGGTGTAGCCTTCATCTTCCAGGCAGTAACGGAAGGTGCGGAGGATTGCGGATTCGTCATCCACTAAAAGAATGCGGCCTTGAAGTTCCTTGGCTGATTCCATCTGTCCCGCGCTCCTTAACTATAAATGATGGTGTTTAGTCCCGGATTAATCGGGCAAGTTGCATGGTTTATTCTGATTCATAAAAGGCATCTTCGCGCAGGTATCTTCACGTTCTCCTACAAAGACGCTGATTGATGGCGTTTTCATGCCTTCTTGCCACTTCGGCAACGCCCGCGGTGGTTTCGATCCGTTGACCCGACCATTGACCATCGTGCATTTCGCACGGCCTGCAAAGGGGCATCGTGCAGGATGCTGTTCGATACCGTATTGGGTTATCCGTAAGCTATTGATTTTATTGGGTTTTATTTTGTAAAAAAACTGGCATGCACTCTGCAATAGCTCTCTCAACGAATAATCAGAATGCGGGAGAAATGCAGCATGACTCGCCAAAGCCTCAGCCAACTACGTGTATCGCCACTGCGCTTGCAGCAAGGTTTGTTTGCCAGCCTGGCGTTGATGGTCACGTTGATTGCCGGCCAGCAGATGCAGCATTGGCAGCAAAGTCAGCAGCAAACCCCGCAATTCGAACGTCCGGCCATGATGCAGACCCATTTCCGTTCCGTTAGCAGCGCTAGCGCGACCACCGATGTAACCGCCCCGCAATTGAGAGTGGCAGACCAGGATTCAACCCTGGGTGAATTGCCAACCCAAGAACGTTGGGTGTTCTAAGCAAGAAAAGGTCGCTCGAGTTGAGCGGCTGTACGGCACTACCGCTGTTACCCCTATAGAAGCGTAAGGAGAATCACCATGTTGAGTTGGGCAATCACATTTCTGATCATCGCCATTGTGGCTGCAGTCCTGGGCTTCGGTGGTATCGCGGGCACCGCCACGGGTATCGCAAAAATTCTGTTTGTGGTCTTCCTGGTGATGTTCATCGCTTCGTTCTTCTTTGGTCGTCGCGGCCGAGGCTGAATATGACCCATTTGTCCTTTAAAGCCATGGCTGCCGCCCTGCTCTTGGGCGGCAGCGGCCTGGTGATGGCCGCCAATGACGGCCAATCCCGAGCTAACGAATTGCTCAGTGCGGACAAGCAGTACCGCGAAACCTGGCGAAGCGTGGTGAAGAAAGAAGAGCGCCTGCCGGAATGGGTGATGAACCTGTCCGGTACGGCCGAACAAATGAATGCCGTGGAAGAAGATGGCGACAAGTACTTGGTGGGGCCGCTCTGTGAAACTGCAGATACGTGCCTGAACAAGCGCCTGATCGTTGCCTTCAGCTACGACAAAGAAGACGCCTACGCCATGTTGGTGGAAGTCCCGGCCGGTTTGCCGGCGGACAAGTCCCCGACGCGGCACGCCGATTACCGTTTTATCGGTAAGCCGAACGAAGGCATGCAAAAGCTGCTGATGGAACAGCTCAAGAAAGATCCGAATTGGTACTAGGTTCCGTCTGACGCGTCTGTCGTCTGCGGGGCCGGCGTCCATAGAAAGAAGCCACTTCGCTTCTTTCTGTCTGCATTGCCCGCCAAGGGTGATGCATGACCAGGGGGCCGGGTTGCTCTGATCAATCGAGATCGGCGTGACCTACGGGTACAGGGAGTGCCTGCGCAAGGGCCGGGTCAGGTGAAAAGCTGCGACGCAAGTTCACAAGCCCTCATGCTTGCTGAACTTGCGACGGGCTTGTCACTCTTATGCTCCGCTTCTTATACGGCTCATAGCCGATAATTTCTCTTTTGCGCGCGGCTAACCATTACTTGGTGTTTCGTGGCGACCATCTATCGAGAAAATTTTGGCTGCGCCATAGGACATTTCTGACGCCAGGTCAGTGAATTTCCAGGCATTTTCGCCAACCTCTATAAGTCGTCCAACATCTCTGAGCGAGCCGGTATTGGCCGGTTAACGGCATATTCACCCGCCTGAATGGCGGATTTGAACTGACCGTTCGGACAGTTAATCTCAAAAAAAGTCATGCCGATTCGGCATAGGGTAGGCGTTTACGGCATTAGACGTCGCTCCCTTGCATGGGAATAGTTGCGCCTTTTTTCGCCTGCCAGTAAGCCATTTCGGCCACGCTGCGGTGACCTTCCATGGAGGCAGATGCACACACTTTTTCGCTTCCGAGCGTTGCAGATGGCGCATTTGCCTTAAGTCCACTTGAAGTAAGGGTAATGACATGAAGAAGGCAAAGCTAAGCCTCGCCTGGCAGATCCTCATCGGTTTGGTACTAGGGATCGCAATCGGTGCAGTGCTCAACCATTTCAGTGCTGAAAAAGCCTGGTGGATCAGCAATGTGTTGCAGCCAGCGGGCGATATCTTTATCCGCCTGATCAAGATGATCGTGATCCCGATTGTGATTTCCTCGCTGATTGTCGGCATCGCCGGCGTAGGTGATGCGAAAAAGCTCGGTCGGATCGGCGTCAAAACCATCCTTTACTTCGAAGTGGTCACCACCATCGCCATTGTGGTCGGCCTGTTGCTTGCCAACCTGTTCCACCCGGGCGCCGGCATCGACATGAGTACCCTGGGTACCGTCGACATCTCCAAGTACACCGCCACCGCCGCCGAAGTGCAGCATGAGCATGCGTTCATTGAAACCATCCTCAACCTGATCCCGTCGAACATTTTCGCCGCCGTTGCCCGTGGCGACATGCTGCCGATCATCTTCTTCTCGGTGCTGTTCGGCCTGGGCTTGTCGAGCCTCAAGCCTGAGCTGCGCGAGCCGCTGGTGACCATGTTCCAGGGCGTGTCCGAGAGCATGTTCAAAGTCACCCACATGATTATGAAATACGCCCCAATCGGTGTATTTGCCCTGATCGCGGTAACTGTCGCCAACTTCGGCTTCGCCTCCTTGCTGCCGTTGGCCAAGCTGGTGATCCTGGTTTACGTCGCCATCCTGTTCTTCGCCTTTGCGGTACTGGGCCTGATCGCCCGCCTGTTCGGCTTCTCGATTCTCAAGCTGATGCGCATCTTCAAAGATGAGCTGGTGCTGGCCTACTCCACGGCCAGCTCCGAAACCGTGTTGCCGCGCGTGATCGAGAAGATGGAAGCCTACGGTGCGCCGAAGGCGATCTGCAGCTTTGTGGTGCCAACCGGCTACTCGTTCAACCTCGACGGTTCGACCCTGTACCAGAGCATCGCGGCCATCTTTATCGCCCAGTTGTATGGCATCGACTTGTCGATCGGCCAGCAACTGATGCTGGTACTGACCCTGATGGTTACCTCCAAAGGTATCGCCGGCGTGCCGGGCGTGTCCTTCGTGGTGTTGCTGGCTACTCTGGGCAGCGTGGGCATTCCGCTGGAAGGCCTGGCCTTCATCGCCGGTGTCGACCGCGTGATGGACATGGCGCGTACCGCACTCAATGTGATCGGCAACGCCCTGGCTGTTCTGGTCATCTCCCGCTGGGAAGGCATGTACGACGATGCCAAGGGCGAGCGCTACTGGAACTCGCTGCCGCACTGGCGCAGCAAAGAAGCCACACCGACCGCACAAGCTACCCGCGGCTGATAGCACGACTGCTCTGACACAAACCCCGGAAAATTCCGGGGTTTGTCGTTTCTGCCAGCCCCGCTATCATTCGCCCCATCTTTCGGGGGATTCAACTGATGCTCAATGGCCTGTGGCTTGGCTTCTTTGTCGTGGCAATGGTGTCAGCACTGGCGCAATGGCTGGTGGGCGGTAATGCCGGGATTTTTGCGGCGATGGTCGAAAGCATTTTCGCCATGGCCAAACTGTCGGTCGACGTGATGGTGCTGCTGTTCGGCACCCTGACCTTATGGCTGGGCTTTTTGCGCATCGCCGAAAAAGCCGGCATCGTCGATTGGCTGGCCAAGGCGCTCGGCCCGTTGTTTCGCCGTTTGATGCCGGAAGTCCCCGCCGGCCACCCGGCCATTGGCTTGATCACCCTCAACTTCGCCGCCAACGGCCTGGGCCTGGACAATGCCGCCACGCCTATCGGCCTCAAGGCCATGAAGGCGTTGCAGGAACTCAACCCCATCCCCAATACCGCGAGCAACGCGCAGATTCTGTTCCTGGTGCTCAACGCGTCCTCGCTGACGCTGTTGCCGGTGACGATCTTCATGTACCGCGCCCAGCAAGGCGCCGCCGACCCGACGCTGGTGTTCCTGCCGATCCTGCTGGCCACCAGCGCCTCAACGCTGGTGGGCCTGTTGTCGGTGGCTGTCATGCAGCGCCTGCGCTTGTGGGACCCGGTGGTGCTGGCCTATCTGATTCCTGGCGCGTTGATGTTGGGCGGCTTTATGGCGTTGCTGGCGACACTGTCGGCTACGGCGCTGGCGGGCTTGTCATCGATACTCGGCAACCTGACGCTGTTTGGCTTGATCATGTTGTTCCTGGTGATCGGTGCGTTGCGCAAGGTCAAGGTGTACGAGGCCTTTGTCGAAGGTGCCAAAGAGGGCTTTGATGTTGCCAAGAACCTGCTGCCGTATCTGGTGGCGATGCTCTGCGCAGTGGGCGTATTGCGCGCCTCTGGGGCGTTGGACTTCGGCCTGGAAGGCATTCGCCATGTGGTGGCCTGGACGGGTATGGACACGCGCTTTGTCGACGCACTGCCGACGGCGATGGTCAAGCCGTTCTCTGGCAGCGCGGCGCGGGCGCTGTTGATCGAGACCATGCAGGCCAAGGGCGTGGACAGCTTCCCGGCGTTGGTCGCGGCGACGATCCAGGGCAGTACCGAGACCACCTTTTATGTGTTGGCGGTGTACTTCGGGTCGGTGGGTATCCAGCGTGCGCGGCATGCGGTTGGGTGTGCGTTGCTGGCGGAGTTTGCCGGTGTGGTGGCGGCGATTGCGGTGTGCTACTGGTTTTTTGGCTGAGACTGAAATTGCTATCGCAGGCAAGCCAGCTCCCACATTTGAATGTATTCACAGTTCAAGTGTGGGAGCTGGCTTGCCTGCGATGAGGCCCTCAGTGTTTTCGGACTGCATTGCCCTGCTGCACCACCCAATCCACCACCTGCTTGTTCAACTGATCCCCCGCCTGCCCAAACGCGGCGACCACCGCCGGCACCTTGGTATCACTCACCGGCTGGCGCACCTCAAACCGCCGACTGGCAATAATCCGCTGATCACTGCCCCGCACCAGCCGCGCATCCAGGCGAATCACCACTGCCACCGCACTGCCGTGGTACTCACTCTGAAACGCCTGCAATTGCCCGCCCAGTTCGTAGTCGGCCTGCAGGTTGGTCTCGTCGGTACTCAGCAATGTCACCCGCCCATCGCGCTGGAAACCGTCCATAAACCGATTGCGCAGCAACACCGGGGTCGGGTCGCTCCAGCGTGAGTTCGCGTAGCTGCTGATCAGGTCGCCGTTAGGCACCACGGCAATGCGCGGGCTGTCGAGAAACTCGCTGCTCTGCGGCTTGGACACACGCAGCGACCAGCTCACCGGCGCGCCTTGGGTGCTGGTTTGCGCCGAGGCCAGGCGGTACACGTCAGACGGATCCGGCTTGGGCAGGATCGAGCAGGCGCTGATCAGCACCAAGGCCAGCGGGGCGATTATCTGGTAAGCACGCTTCATGGCGTGAACTCCTTGTTCTTGTCGCTGCCCAGCAAGTAACCGCTGGGGTTGGCTTCGAGGCGGCGGGAGATGGCGCGCAGCGAGCCGAGGGTTTCGCGCAGCTCGCGTACGGCCGGCGCCAGTTCATTGAGGCCCTGCATGCCGCTGTTCACCGAGTCTTTGTTGTTGGTGAGCAAGGTGTTGATGGTCGTGGTGCTTTGCTCCAGCGACTTCATGGCCTGCTCGGCGCTGCCGAAGGCTTGCTTGCCTTGGTCGTTGAGCAAGCCGTTGGCATTGCGCATCAACGTGGTGGTTTGTTCCAGCGCGGCGCTGGCCTGCTTGCTCACCTGCATCAACTGTTGCATCACCACCTTGATATCACCGCGCTGGTCGGCAATGGCGCCGGTGGTTTGTTGCAGGTTGTCCAGGGTGTTGCTCAGGCGCTCGACGTTCTCCCGCGAGAACATGTGGTTGGCGTTGTGCAGCAGCAGGTTGATGCTGGTCATCAGGTCGTTGCTGTTATTAAGCAGGCGCGCGATGGGGGACGGCGAGGCGATGATTTCCGGCAAGTTGCCGTCCTTGCCCTTGAGTTCCGGGCTTTGCGGCGTACCGCCGCTGAGCTGGATGATCGAGGTGCCGGTGATGCCGGTCAGTGCCAGCTTGGCCTGGGTGTCTTCCTTGATCGGCGTCTGCCCGGCCAGGCGGATGCGCGCCAGTACCCGGCGTGGGTCTTTCGGGTCCAGGCGCAGGCTGGTGACATCACCCACCTTGATCCCGCTGTATTGCACCGAACTGCCCTGGGACAGGCCGCTGACCGCCTCGTTGAACACCACCTCGTATTCCTGGAAGGCGCTGTCGACGCTGGACTTGGCCAGCCACAGGCCGAACAGCATTGCGCCGACCACCACGATCACGCTGAACAGACCGATCATCACATGATGGGCTCGGGTTTCCATGTCATACCTCGTTAAGCGATTGAGCGGCATCCAATGCCGCGCGGCCACGGGGGCCGTGGAAATATTCGTGAATCCAGGCGTCGTCCGTTTCCGAGACAACATGGATGGCATCGGCCACCAGCACTTTCTTCTGCGCCAGCACCGCCACACGGTCGGTGATGGTGTACAGCGTGTCGAGGTCGTGGGTGACCAGGAACACACTCAGGCCCAACGCATCGCGCAGGGTCAGGATCAGTTGGTCGAATTGCGCCGCGCCAATCGGGTCGAGGCCGGCGGTGGGTTCGTCCAGGAACAGAATGTCCGGGTCCAGTGCCAACGCCCGCGCCAAAGCGGCGCGCTTGATCATGCCGCCGGACAGTGACGCCGGGTATTTATCCGCCGCCGATAAAGGCAGCCCCGCCAAGGCAAGCTTGACCGCCGCCAAGTGCTCGGCATCGCGACGGCTAAGGCCCGCGTGTTCGATCAACGGCAGGGCGACGTTTTCGGTAACCGTTAACGAGGAAAACAGCGCGCCCTTCTGGAACAGCACGCCAAAGCGCCGTTCCACCAGCGAGCGTTCATGTTCGGACAGATTGGGCAGGTTCTTGCCAAAGACCCGCACCTCACCTTCGCTGGGCCGCCGCAGGCCGACGATGCTGCGCAGCAGCACCGACTTGCCGCTGCCGGAGCCGCCGACCACCGCGAGGATCTCACCTTTGTACAAATCCAGATCGAGGTTCTCGTGCACGCTCTGGTTGCCAAAGCGATTGCACAGGCCGCGCACTTCGATCACCGCCTCAGTGGGCGCACGGTGTAGACGACTCACCAGCCCATCTCCATAAAGAACATCGCGGCGACTGCATCCAGCACGATCACCACAAAGATCGATTGCACCACGCTGGAGGTGGTGTGGGCGCCGACCGATTCGGCGCTGCCGCTGACCTTGAACCCTTCGAGGCAGCCAATCGCCGCGATCAGAAACGCGAAAATCGGCGCTTTCACCATGCCCACCAGAAAGTGCTGCACACCAATGTCCGATTGCAGCAGCGAGAGAAACATCGCCGGCGAAATATCCAGGGCCACGGCGCACACCACGCCGCCGCCGACAATCCCCGAGAGCATCGCCAGAAAGGTCAGCATCGGCAGCGACACCAGCAGCGCCATCACCCGTGGCAGTACCAGCAGTTCCATCGGGTCCAGGCCCAGGGTGCGGATCGCGTCGATTTCTTCGTTGGCCTTCATCGAGCCGATTTGTGCGGTAAAGGCACTCGCGGTGCGACCGGCGATCAGGATGGCGGTAAGCAATACGCCGAATTCACGCAGGAAAGAGAACGCCACCAGGTCCACGGTAAAAATCGTCGCGCCGAAGCTCTTAAGCACGGTAGCGCCGAGAAACGCCACCACGGCGCCCACCAGAAAGGTTAGTAACGCGACGATGGGCGCAGCGTCGAGACCGGTTTGCTCGATATGCGCGACCATTGGCGTGATGCGCCAGCGCTTGGGACGGAACACGCCCCGGGCGAAGGTTTCGAGGATCAGGCCGATAAAACCCAGCAGTTTCATGCCGTCCTGCCAAACCGTGTCCACAGCGCGGCCGATACGCGCCAGCACTTGGATACCGGCGGCTTCTTCCGGCTCTTTGTCGGGTACGCAGAAATCGTTCAGGGAGTGGTAGACGGTTTTGAGCAGTGCCCTGTCAGCGGCGGATAAGCTGCAATCGGTCTGCTCGGCGGATTGCTCGATACGGTCCGGGCCCAGCAACTCGACCAGCAACGAGGCGCCGGCGGTATCCAGGGCGCCGAGGCCATTGAGGTCGATGCGCGCACCGGCGTCGTATTGGCCGTCGAGCTTGTCGCTCAGTTTTTTAAGATTGGCATAGTGGGCAAGCGTCCAGTCCCCCGTAATCCTGAGCAACGGGGGAACGCTGGATGTGTCGAGGTGGGCTGCGCCGGCCGTGGTACGAGTGGTCATAAGCTCCGAGCTTGTTTGGCTATCCACAAGCCCTACGTAATAGCACGATACGGCCTACTTTGGGTTGTCCGTTTGTGCTGGGTCAGTGACTTTGAAGCGCAGCACACCGATGACTTGCCCGTCTTCCGTCAACACCCGCACCTGCCAGCGTCCGACCGCGTCGGCCGGGAAGTTCTGCTTGTGGGTCCAGGCGCGGTAGCCTTCCTTGCGCCCGCCATGGATATCCAGGGCAATGCGGTCGACCTCTTGGCCGTTGAATTTCCACACATGGTAAATCCGCTCGTCCAGCCCGCGTGGTGCGTTGATCGCGGTGTAGGCGTACAGCCCGCCGCTGCGCAGTTGGGCGGCGGTGACTTCCTTGAGGTCATCGCCCGGTGTGCGGTCTTGCAACTCGGTGCTGATCGCCACTTCAGTCATCCACAATGTGGCCGGCGGCACCCAACTGCGCAGGAACCAACCGGCGCAACCAATGGCGGCCGTGACCCCGAGCAGCATCACCCAGCCCTTGATGCTGCGCAGCGGCAAGCTCACGGCCAGGCTTGGGATCGACAACGCCATGGCCACGCCGAGTGCCAACTTGTAACTTTCGGCGGTGGTCAGGTGCAGGATGATCGGCAGTGCGGTGAGCAGTGCCGCGAACAAGGTCAGGGTGTGCAGCGCCAGGAACAGCGAGCGCTTGGGCGCCAGCCACTTGTAGTACAGCGGGTCAGTGATCGACACCAGCGCCGCCGCGCCGAGCAGGCCGGTGAACACCGACTGGCCGCTGTTCCAGGCAGTGGTGACGAAAAAGAACGGCAATACGAAAAACAGGCTTTCCTGGTGGATCATCTGGGTCGCATAGCGCAGCAGCGGCTCGGGGATTTCGCGCTTGAAGACTTTGGCGAACAGCTGGGTAAAGCTGTTTTCCAGCATCAGCCATAGCCAGCTGACCAGCATGATCACCGCAATCCAACTGGCCATGCCCTGCTGGCGATCCACCAGGATGAAGCTGCCCACACCTGATATGAAACCGCCGAGTGCAATCACCCCAGGATAGCGCTTGATCAGTTCGATAATGCGCTGGATAAGGGGCGGTAGATTTGGCATTGGCGATTCACACTTGGTGTAGGAAAAATCCCAGACAGAATAACGTCTTAGCCCTTTGTTCGGTGCTTCATTACGTGATCCGTTTGCGATAAAGACGCACGCCGATCAACACACTGGCGATCAGCGCGAGCAGGCCGGCACCGATCCAGCTCAGGGCGTCATAGCTCAGCAGCGGTTTCTCGATGCGCCAGTAGCCCGGCTGGTTAAGCACTTGGCGCATGGCCTGGTTGGTCTGCGCCAGGTTGACGGCCTTGATGCGCTTGGCCGGGTCGCTGAGATGGCCGTCGGCATAGTCGCCGGCAGCGCTCCAATAAAAGTCGGCCAGCGCGCTGTTGCCCTGCACCGCCCAGGCTTGGCGCGCGATAGCGGCCTGCTGCAAGCGGTTGAAGACGGCCGGGTCGAGGCCGTTCTTGAGCAGTTGCGCCTTGAGGTCCTGCAACACCTGTTCAGCTTCAGGGAGGTTGTCGCGTTCAAGGTCGGCATTCAGGCTAAGAAAACCGACGCTGCCGAGTACTTCGCGTTCACTCCACGGGCCGTAAGACAAACCATGCTTGAGGCGCAGTTGACGGTACAGCGCCCAGTCGAGGTAGTCCTTGAGCAAGTCGTAGGTTTCATCGTGCTGGTCGTCCAATACCGGTTCGGGGAACAGCCAGTGCAGTTTGGCACTGTCACCGACCCAGCCGTGGATAAGGTCGCGATGGCTGGCGGCGGTGTGCAGGATTTCCGGCAGTGGCCGGTGCTCAGTGGGTTCGACCGGATCAAGTTGACCGTACGTGCGTTCGAGGTACGCCGGCAGCAGTTTGTCGAGGTCGCCGACGATGATCAGCGTCATGTTGTTGGGCGCGTACCAATGTGTGCGCAGGATTTGCAACTGATCGCGGGTCAGTTGATTGACTTCGGCACGTTCGGCGCATTTGAGCCCCAGTTCGACGGCTAATTGGTTGCTGGCGGTGTGGCCCAGGTCCTGGCGGTCGAGTAGGCGTTGCAGGTGCGAGTAATGGCCGCCGTCTTCGCGTTCGACCACTTGTTTGGCGGCATTGATATTGGCGTCGGTCAGTTCGGTGCGGGTGAGGATCGCCAGCAACAGGTCCAGCACTTTGCGCTGGTTTTGCGCGGGCGCCTCGATCACAAAGGTAGTGTCGGCATTGCTGGTGTAGGCGTTCCATTCGCCGCCGAAGGCTTGCATGCGGTCTTCAAGGTCGCCTTCACCACCGCCGTCGATGCCGCTGAACAATAAGTGTTCGAGCAGGTGCGGCAGTTCTTTTTCATCGCAGGGGAAGTCATCCAGCCCTACGCCCACCACCAGGCGGATCGCCACGTGCCCACGCTCGGTGCCCGGCTTGAGCAGCAATTGCAGGCCATTGGGCAAGGTGTAGCCTTCGACTTGCAGGCGGTCAAAGGCAAAGGTGTGTGCCGAGCCCATGAGCAGGCAGGCAAGTAACAGGCGACGCATAACAAGCTTCCTGGCGGGTGAGGTCCATTGTTAACCGACTTCACGGGCCATCGTACGTTCAGGGCGAATGAGTGATGTCGGCAATATCTTCGGCTGAGAGTGCGCCGGTGTCTGAGGTTTCCAACACTACATAAGCACTGCTGCAAAACAACGAGTTCAGGCGTTTCATGTCGGCAATCAGCTCCAGGTGCAGGGAACTGGTTTCCAGGCTCTGTACGATTTTACGCTGCAGACGGCTGACATGAGCGTGGGCCAGGCGGCGCTCCTGGGCGCGAAAGCGGCGCTTTTCGCGCAGCAGTTGGCGCGCGCTTTCGGGGTCGGCACTGAGGAAGACCGACAGGCCCAGGCGCAAGTTGGCAATCAACTGGCTGTGCAAACCGGCCAGTTCTTCCAGGCCGACCTCGGAGAACTGCCGGCGCTGTGAGGTTTTCTGCTGCTGGACTTTGCGCAGCATGCGCTCGATCAGGTCGCCGGCCAGCTTGAGGTTGATCGACAGCTCGATGATCTCGGCCCAGCGGCGGCTGTCCTGTTCACTGAGGTCTTCGCGGGGCATTTGCGCCAGGTACAGCTTGATTGCGCTGTAGAGAGCCTCGACGTCATCGCTGAGGCTGCGCATTTCCTGGGTAATGGCGGTTTGCTTGCCACGCAGTACTTCGAGCATGGCGGTGAGCATGTTGTCGATCAGGTCGCCCAGGCGCAGGGTTTCGCGGGCCGCGTTGGCCAGCGCCAGGCTGGGGGTGGCGAGCGAGGCCAGGTCCAAGTGACGCGGTTTGGCTTTACCGTTGGTTTCCTGTTGTTCCGGCAACAGCCAGGCACACAGGCGCGCCATTGGCCCGATGGTGGGCAGCAGGATCAGGCAGCGCGTGGTGTTGTAGAGCACATGGAAGGTGATGACCATGCCTTGTGCGCTGTAGTCCAAACCATCCATCCAGCGTACGAGCGGGTCGAGCACCGGAATAATCAGCAACAGGCCTATCAGTTTGTACAGCAGGCTGCCCAGAGCGACCTGGCGGCCGGCGGCGTTCTGCATATTGGTGCTGAGAAAGGCCAGCACACCACTGCCGATGTTGGCGCCGATCACCAGGCCGATGGCCACGTGCAGGCCGATCACACCGGCGCCGGCCAGGGTGGCGGTCAGCAGTACGGCGGCCAGGCTGGAGTAGGAAATCATCGCAAACAGGGCGCCGACCAAGGCATCCAGCAAAATATCGCCGGTCAGTGAGGCAAAGATGACTTTGACGCCTTGGGCATGGGTAATTGGCCCGGCCGCTTCGACGATCAGTTGCAGCGCCAGAATGATCAGGCCCAGGCCAATGCCGACGCGGCCCATCTGCCCTGCCCGCGTCTGTTTGCGCGACAGGAAGAAAATCACCCCAAGAAAAATCAGCAGCGGCGACAGCCAGGACAGGTCGAATGTCAGTACCCGCGCCATTAATGCCGTACCGACGTCGGCACCGAGCATGGTCGCCAGCGCCGGCATAAGGCCCATCAAGCCCTGGCCGACAAACGACGTCACCAGCATCGCCGTAGCGTTACTGCTCTGCACCATGGCCGTCACCAGGATACCGGCGATAAACGCCAGCCAGCGCTTGGACATGTTCTGCCCGATGACTTGGCGCAAGTTGGAACCGTAGACCCGCAAGATGCCGGTACGGACGATGTGCGTGCCCCAGATAAGCAGGGTCACGGCGGAAAGCAGATTGAGCAAGGTCAGCATGCTCGGCCCCCCGTGTGGGTGTGCTCCAGAAAGAGCAAATGAGAATTGCCGCGTGCCGTTCTACGTCTTGTACTTAAGCTGTAGTTGGCGAATGGGCTCTGCGCCAGCATCGCATAGCTAAAGTGGGGATTGAAACAAAACTGTCATGAAGATCGTTCCCACGCTCTGCGTGGGAATGCATCCCGTGACGCTCTGCGTCGCTTTGAGGGCGGACGCGGAGCGTCCAGAGGCGGCATTCCCACGCGGAGCGTGGGAACGATCAATGGGGCGCGAACGCCCCATTTCAGCAGCGGGTCAGTTTTATTGACCCGGAATGTCCTTGCGCAGTTTCACAGGATCCTGCTGTTTCTTCTTTTTCGCGATGGCGGTGCGCATCTTGATGTTCACCGCTTCTACGGCCAGCGAGAACGCCATGGCGAAGTAGACGTAGCCTTTTGGCACATGCACGTCGAAGGATTCAGCGATCAGCACGGTACCCACCACCAGAAGGAACGACAGCGCCAGCATCTTCAGCGACGGGTGCTTGTCGATGAATTCGCTGATAGTGCCCGCAGCCAGCATCATCACCAGTACGGCTACCACGATCGCAGCGACCATAACCGGCACATGGGAAACCATGCCGACAGCAGTGATGACCGAGTCCAGGGAGAACACGATGTCGATGATGGCGATCTGGATGATGGTGTAGATGAACTTGCCACCCTTGCCGCCCGGCTCGTCGTGGGTTTCGTCTTCACCTTCGAGTGCGTGGTACATCTCCTGGGAGCTTTTCCACAGCAGGAACAGGCCACCGAAGAACAGGATCAGGTCGCGACCGGAAATGCCCTGGCCGAAGACCACGAACAGGTCGGCGGTGAGTTGCATGACCCAGGTGATTGACAGCAGCAACAGGATTCGCGTGACCATGGCCAGGGCCAGGCCGAAGATCCGGGTGCGCGCCTGCATATGCTTGGGCATGCGGCTGACCAGGATCGAAATCATGATGATGTTATCGATGCCCAGGACGATCTCGAGGGCCGTCAGGGTGAAGAAGGCAATCCAGATTTCCGGATTGGTCAGCCATTCCATGTGTATTCCTTTGAGCAAATGTGAAACCGCGCAAGCTGCAGCGCCGCGCGGTCAGGTCGTTACGATTATAGAGTGCTGAACAGCGGAAAAATCCCCATCAGCAAAGCGGCGAACATTATGCACAGGCACACCAGCACTGCCCACTTGAGGGTAAAGCGTTGGTGATCGCCAAATTCGATCCCGGCCAGGGCCACCAGCAGGTAAGTCGATGGTACCAGCGGGCTGAGCAAATGCACGGGTTGGCCAACGATGGACGCACGGGCCATTTCCACGGCGGTGATACCGTAATGGCTGGCCGCTTCGGCGAGCACAGGCAATACGCCGTAGTAAAACGCATCGTTGGACATGAAGAAGGTAAACGGCATGCTCACCAAGGCGGTGATCACCGCCAGGTACGGGCCCAGCGCATCCGGGATAACGGCCAGCAGGCTCTTGGACATGGCGTCGACCATGCCGGTGCCCGACAGGATACCGGTGAAGATACCGGCGGCGAAGATCAAACCCGTCACTGCCAGCACGCTGCCGGCGTGGGCGGCGATGCGGTCTTTCTGCATTTGCAGGCATGGATAGTTGACGATCATCGCGATACTGAACGCAACCATGAACAGCACCGGCAGTGGCAACAGGCCGGCAATCAGGGTGCACATCAGCGCGAAAGTCAGTGCGCCGTTGAACCAGATCAGCTTGGGACGACGGGCGTCCGGGAATTGCGACACGCTGATCTCGCTGTGATCAATCTCGTCGCCCTGCAGGTGCAGTTCACCCAGGCGGGCACGTTCGCGTTTGCCGTACATGTAGGCAATCACCAGGATCGCAACGACGCCGACAGCCATGGCCGGGATCATCGGTACGAAAATATCCGAAGGGTCTACATGCAGCGCACTGGCGGCACGGGCAGTCGGGCCGCCCCATGGCGTCATGTTCATCACGCCACCGGCGAGGATGATCAGGCCGGCCATGATCCGCGGGCTCATGCCGATGCGCTGGTACAGCGGCAGCATGGCGGCCACGCAGATCATGTAAGTGGTGGCGCCGTCACCGTCCAGTGACACCACCAGGGCCAATACGGCGGTGCCGACCGATACTTTCAGCGGGTCGCCCTTGACCATCTTGAGGATCTTGCGCACGGCCGGGTCGAACAGGCCGGAGTCGATCATCAGGGCAAAGTAGAGAATGGCGAACATCAGCATCACGCCGGTCGGCGCAAGCTTGGTGATACCCGCAAGCATCATCGGGCCAATCTCGGGTGCAAAGCCACCGAACAGGGCGAACAGGATCGGCACAATGATCAGGGCAATCAGCGCAGACAGGCGCTTGGTCATGATCAGGTACATGAACGTGATGACCATGGCAAAGCCAAGGAAAGTCAGCATAGGAATACTCCAGGCGTAGCGCGGCTAGGGAATGGCGAACCGGGTTGGGGTCAGCGCAGTACGAAAGGCACGTGGCGTACGGATGGAGTTGGAGCGAACAGGCGGGTAGGAGCGGACATCAGGAATCACCATTGTTGTTGTTTACAGCCGGTCTGTTGCCGGCAGTGGTGGCGATCCTAGACGGGGAAGCTTTCAGCCAGCTTTCGCTGTGTAAGTCAGATGATGGAAGGCTTGTAGGAAATTTCTTTAAGGTGGCTCAGGGCAGCTCCAAACCGCCCGAGGCTTTGTGCAAGGCCCGCAGGTGCTCGCCCATCTGCTTGAGGTTGGCTTCGCAGGCGGCAATCTCGTCGGCGCGCGCAGGGTCGAGCAGCGCCCTCACCTCTTTATCCAGATCGCCGGTCAAGGACTGCAGCTGTTTCTGGCGCTCGGCACTTTCCGACTCCAGGCGTTTGGCTTCCGAAGGTTGCGGCAGGCCGTAGCCGCCACTGTCGAGCAATTCCGCCGGGCGGCTTAGGAAGCCGCTGTTGGCGAGGATCTGTTGCAGGGTGTTGTTGGCTTTTTCCATGCCGCCGTTTTTCAGCTCACGGGCATTGAGGTAGCGCTGCTTGACTTCGTCCTGGGCCAGCATCAGTTGTTTGCGATAGCTGGCTTGTTCCAGCAGCAGCAATGCGGCGCTGGTGCGCAGGTCGGCCTGGCTGAACCACTGGCGGCGTTCTGCGGCACTGAGGGCGAGCCAGTCTTCGACTTGGGTCTGCTTGATCGGCAGATGTTTGCGCAGCACGTCGAACATTGCCTGGTAGCGCTCGCGGAACGAGTCGAAGTGATAACCGAGGCGCAAGGCTTCGCGTTTGTCATTGAGCACGCTGGTGTCAGCCAGGCCGCGGGCACTGAGCACCTCGAGCAGGCCGTTGGGGGTGATGTTGTCCAGGCCGGTCAATTGCGGGTTGGCGCTGCCGCTGCGTAACAGCTTGAGGCTCTCCACCGCGCAGTTGTTGGAGATGAAGAAGTAGTTGCCGTCGTAGCTCCAGTGCATTTCGGCGGCATGTTCGACGGTGTCGTTGATCTCTTGGCGGGAGAGCTTGAGCGGCACCGATGCCAGGCCGCGCAACTCGGTCTTGGTGTATTCGTCGATCACCTGCGCCAGCGGCAGCACAAACAGCCGCGATGGGTACTTGCCCACCAGGCCATCCCAGCTCGATAGCTGTACGTCACCGACAAATGCGCGGTAGGACAATACCAGGTGCTGGTCCAGGTCCAATCGGCAATCCGGGCCACGCGGGCGGCCGGGTGCGCAGATCACCAGACGCAACATGCTGTGACCCCAGCGGCTCACCAGGTTCTGGTTGGCTTCGGCCAGCAGGTAGTCGATTTCATACACGCGCTCCGGGTCGATCTGACCCAGCGGCGTTTTGGCGAAGTCGTTGCCGGCGTTGAGGAACGGGTAGGTCTTGGCGCAGGTGTCTTGCTCGGGCGGTGCCCAGCCGAAGTGTTCCTTGTAATAGCGAAACAGCGCGGGGCGACGGCAGGCGTAGCTTGGGTCGAGGAGGAAGTACTCCATGTTGACCGCCACGAACTCCAGCGGGCTGGTGGTTTCGTAGATGTCCGGGCTACGGGCGACCTGATGGTTGTGTTGCTCGCGCTCGCCGCGACGGCCCACGTATTGGGGCCAGCCGGCAATGTCCAGCAGGCGCGGGTCGTCACTCAAGGTGAAGCGACGGTCGTTCTGGCCACGGCATTGATCGGGCAGGCCGATCAGGCCGGTGATGTTGTTCTGGCGGCTGCAGCGTTGGATCAGGCGGCGCTCGTCTGTGGACCACAGGCGCGCACGGTCATAGATGTGGGTCAGCTCATGCAGCACGGTGGCGAGCATTTCGCGGCGCACGGTGCCATGGGGGCGATTGGTCTTCTGGGTAGCGGCGCTGCCGTCGGTGAGACTGGCGAGCAGGTTCTGGTTCAGGTCCAGTTCGGACACCAGAGAAGCCTGGCCATAGGCGTTTTCAGGCATCTTGTCGGTCCAGCCGACATCAATGCGCCGGTCCAGCTGCTCGACAAAGCGCGGCGGCAAAGCGCGCATCGCTTCGTCGAGCAACGCCTGGCTGGCCTGCTGTTCGGCCGGGCTCAAGCCATCGGTATTGAGCCGCAGTTGCAGGCTGGCCTGGGCTGCGCCTGCACAGAGCAGCACAGCCCCGGCCAGTAGCCAGGCGAACAGGCGCCTCACAGAGCGAGGATAGCTTCGGCGAGGGTCTGGTCACTGGCGTCGCGGGCTTCCGGCACGCGGGTGCGCAGGGTGTCGAAGGCCGCTTCCAACTGCGCGCCGCGGATTTCGCCATCGGAGGCGACGAAGCTGGCAGCGTCATCGTGGGCTTCGCGCACGATTTTGGAGTCGCGGATGGAGGTGGTGGTGTCCGAAGTGAAATCAATGGTGCGCGCCGAGGCACGCACGATGATGTTACTGGTGGCCTTCAGGGTTTGCGCGTGGGCAACATCGGCCAACAACAGCAGGCCCAGAGCGGCAGCGATCAGCGGGCTACGCATGGAATGACTCCGAAATACAAAGGTAGAAATATACGATGATTATTGGACGAGAATTGCCTGCGCCAGTTCAAGGTCGCTGACATGAAGTTTTGGCTGGGTTCGGCGCAGGTATTCCAGCGCAGATTCCAGACGAGCTCCCCGCCATTGGCCGTCAGTGGCGATAAAAGCGGCAGCGTCATCCTGGGCGGCCAGTACCAATTTTCTGTCAAACGGCGCTGACGTCACCTTGCTGGTGGCGTAGGCACTGATGACGGTGCTCTGGGTGGACACATCAAAGGCTGAAGCCAAGGGTGACCAGCAGGCGGAAAGAAACACGGGAACAATCAACAGGCGGTATGAAAAAGCCATGGGACTCGACAACTGAAAGCGAGCGCCAAGGCTAGCGCAACGCCCGGGCGAGAGCCAGCGCTGACACATTTGGTAGCGGCTGGCGTGCCCTGGCGTTTACCGGATTATCAGATGGCCAGAATCGCTTTGGCCAGTTGTGCGTCGGTCGCGGTGTTCAGTTGTGGGGCTTGTTGGCGGATCTGGGCCAGGGCGCTTTCCAGTTTCACACCACGAATGGCGCCTTCGCTGGCAACAAAGCTGGCTGCGTCGTCACGGGCGGCTTGCACAACTTTGTTGTCACGCAGGGACGACGTGGCGTCGGAGCTGGCATCTGAAGTGGCTTTGAGGGCGCCGACGATCGAGTCGGTGGTCACGATAAAGCTGCTCGCGTTGGCGTTGGCGGCCAGGGCCAACAGGGTGGCAGCACTCAGCAGGCGAAGACGGGACATGGAATAACTCCTGTAGAAGATCAAATAAAGCGGCGCAAAGCGGCCACTGTGAAACGGATATTGTTGCGATTGAGCATCAGACGTCCGTTCTACAAGGTTCGCCACGTGATAACGGGATCTTAAGCTGCCGTTTATCTGTTCGGAAAGCCTCTATCGGCCTAGTCACGCCAGAAAGGCTTGGACAGCTCAGCGGTTCGGTCGCCCTGGCTGATGCCCGCGTCGGCTAGTTCACGAGGGTCAAGTTGCGCAAGTTGGCGGCGCTCATGGGCCTGCCGTGCCCATCTGCCTAGCGCGCAGGCCATTCGGACAATCAATTGTTTGTACGGCGAGGTTCTTGTGTTCATGACGACGGCCTTCCATGAAGTCTTGGAACACCATCTTGGGCGGCCAGCTTTTACCAATACAGATACACCAATGTTAAATTGTACTGCTTAACTGTTGCGTTATTTAAACTGTACTGGTGTTTATACGCGGCGTCTGTTTTAGCCTTGCAAAGTTGAATCCCGCAAACAACAAAGCCCGCCTCCGGTTTCCCGGGGCGGGCTTTGTTTTGTTAAATCAGGGTGCTGGCAGTGGACCCGGCGGGTCAGGGCCAGCGGGCGCCAATTAGCGCCAGAACGGCTTGCTCAGCTCTTCGTAGCGTTGAGCTTCGCTGATACCGGCGTCAGCCAGCAGACGCGAATCCAGACGAGCCAGTTGGTGGCGGCTGGAGATGCGGCGCTGCCACAACATCAGGTTGGCGAGAACGCGCAAAGGCATGGAAGCCTGGGTGTTTACAGCTTTTTCTTCGAAGAACAGATCGGAACTGAGTGTACGTTCCATGATGACATCCTTCCGCTTGTGGCGGGATTAGGTAGTGGTTTAACTGATGCCAATGATCCTCCTCCGGCGCAAGACTCTCTAGATACAGTTCACCTGTATTGTGAGGGGCCAGTTAACTGTTTATAGCGGCTGTACTGTACGGAAATGGGGCAACTGTACCTGTCTGCACTGAATGGGTGCGAAATAGGCATTTTTGAGAGAGTAGGTAGGAGAATTCGGTAGGAAATGACCGGTACAGCAGTACAGTTTTTTCCAAAAGGACCGCTGCGGTCACCGAGCTGAACAAACTGTGTTTGCATCAGCTCGGATCTGCATCAATCAAGCCTTGAGCATGTGCCCGGTTTCTTCCAGGTTGATGTGCCAGCTCAGTGCTTCGCGCAGGATGTGTGGCGTATGCCCGCCGATCGCGCAGGCAGCGTTGAAGTAACTGTTCAGCGCGTCGCGGTAAGCCGGGTGCGCGCAATTGTCGATGATCACCCGTGCCCGCTCACGTGGCGCCAGGCCACGCAGGTCGGCGAGGCCAACCTCGGTCACCAGGATGTCCACGTCATGCTCGGTATGGTCAACATGGCTGACCATCGGCACCACGCTGGAAATTGCGCCGCCCTTGGCAATCGACTTGGTGACGAAAATCGCCAGGTGAGCGTTGCGCGCGAAGTCTCCGGAGCCGCCAATCCCATTCATCATCCGCGTGCCGCAGACGTGGGTGGAGTTGACGTTGCCGTAGATGTCGAACTCAAGCGCGGTGTTGATACCGATAATGCCCAGGCGCCGAACCACTTCAGGGTGGTTGGAGATTTCCTGTGGGCGCAGTACCAATTTGTCCTTGTAGTGTTCCAGGTTGCCGAACACGTCGGCGTTGCGCCGCTCCGACAAGGTGATCGAGCTGCCCGAAGCAAAGCTCAGCTTGCCCGCGTCGATCAGGTCGAAGGTAGAGTCCTGCAACACTTCCGAATACATGGTCAGGTCTTCGAACGGTGATTCGATCAAGCCGCACATCACTGCGTTGGCGATGTTGCCGATCCCGGCCTGCAGCGGGCCGAGCTTGTTGGTCATGCGCCCGGCGTCGACTTCCTGCTTGAGGAAGTTGATCAGGTGGTTGGCGATGCCTTGGGTGTCGGCGTCCGGCGGTGTCACGGTTGAGGCGGAGTCGGCCTGATTGGTGATCACGATGGCGACGATTTTCTCCGGCGGGATCGGAATCGCGGTGCTGCCTATGCGGTCGTCGACTTTGACCAATGGGATCGGCGTGCGCGTCGGCCGGTAGGTCGGGATATAGATGTCGTGCAGCCCTTCCAGGTTCGGGTTGTGCGCGAGGTTGATCTCGACAATCACTTGTTTGGCGAAAATTGCGAAGCTGGCCGAGTTGCCTACAGAGGTAGTGGGCACGATATGCCCTTGTTCGGTAATCGCAACGGCTTCGATCACGGCAATGTCCGGCAACTTGAGCTGGTTGTTGCGCAGTTGCTCAACGGTTTCCGACAGGTGCTGGTCGATAAACATCACTTGGCCTGCGTTGATCGCCTTGCGCAGGGTGCTGTCGACCTGAAACGGCATGCGGCGCGACAACACGCCGGCTTCGGTCAGTTGCTTGTCCAGGTCATTACCCAGGCTGGCACCGGTCATCAGGGTGATTTTCAGCGGCGAAGTCTTGGCGCGTTCGGCCAGGGCGTGCGGGACGGCCTTGGCTTCACCGGCACGGGTGAAGCCGCTCATGCCGACGGTCATGCCGTCCTCGATCAGTGCGGCGGCGTCTGCCGCGCTCATGACCTTGTTCAACAACGAAGGCAAGCGGATACGATCACGGTACATGAATTGTTATCTCAGGCTACGGAAGCAAGGTGGGCAGTGTAGTGATTTCAAAAAATTTCGGCCCGCTACCATGGTCGAATGCCAGGCAGCGATTTAGAGCCTTTGGTCGGGTTTCACGTGAGTACAAAGCGGAACGCAGAGCATTCCCGGATGCATTCCCACGCAGAGCTTGGGAACGATAAAAAAACCCCAGCCTACTGGAGGCCAGGGTTTCGGGTATTGCGCTGGCGCAGTGTTATTCGACGGCTTTGACCATGTCTTCGATGACCTTCTTGGCATCACCGAAGACCATCATGGTCTTGTCCAGGTAGAACAACTCGTTATCCAAGCCGGCATAGCCGCTGGCCATCGAGCGCTTGTTGACGATGATGGTCTTGGCCTTGAACGCCTCCAGAATCGGCATACCGGCAATCGGTGAGTTCGGGTCGTTCTTGGCGGCCGGGTTGACCACGTCGTTCGCGCCCAACACCAGCACCACGTCGGCCTGGCCGAACTCGGAGTTGATGTCTTCCATTTCGAACACTTGGTCGTAAGGCACTTCCGCCTCGGCCAGCAGCACGTTCATATGCCCTGGCATACGGCCCGCTACCGGGTGGATCGCGTACTTTACGGTCACGCCACGGTGGGTCAGCTTCTCGGTCAGCTCTTTAAGCGCGTGTTGCGCCCGAGCGACTGCCAGGCCGTAGCCTGGAACGATGATCACGGTGTCGGCGTTGGTCAGCAGGAACGTGGCGTCGTCGGCCGACCCTGATTTCACCGGGCGTGCTTCTTTGGAGCCAGCCGCTGCGCCGGCATCTGCTGTGTTGCCGAAACCACCGAGCAGCACATTAAAGAAGGAGCGGTTCATCGCCTTGCACATGATGTACGACAGAATCGCGCCGCTGGAGCCCACCAGGGAGCCGGCGATGATCAACATCGAGTTGTTCAGCGAGAAGCCAATGCCCGCGGCTGCCCAGCCGGAGTAGCTGTTGAGCATCGAGACAACCACCGGCATGTCGGCGCCGCCGATCGGGATGATGATCAGCACGCCCAGCACGAAAGCCAGGGCCAGCATCAACGCAAACGCAGTGAGGTTGCCGGTGAACATGAACGCCAGGCCCAGGCCCAGGGTTGCCAGGCCGAGCACCAGGTTCAGCTTGTGTTGGCCGCCGAACTGTACCGGTGCGCCCTGGAACAGGCGAAACTTGTACTTGCCCGAGAGCTTGCCGAACGCGATCACCGAGCCGGAGAAGGTAATTGCACCAATGGCTGCGCCGAGGAACAGTTCCAGGCGGTTGCCCGCGGGGATCGAGTCGCCCAGGTGTTTGACGATGCCCAGGGATTGCGGTTCGACCACGGCGGCAATCGCGATAAATACCGCCGCCAGGCCGATCATGCTGTGCATGAAGGCAACCAGCTCCGGCATCTTGGTCATTTCTACGCGCTTGGCCATGATCGAACCGGCGGTGCCACCGATCAGCAGGCCGACGATCACGTAACCGATACCGGCTGTTGCAAGCTCAGCACCGAGCTTATAGATGAGGCCCACAGTGGTCAGTACCGCCAGCGCCATTCCGAGCATGCCGAACAGGTTGCCGCGGCGCGACGTAGTGGGGTGCGACAGGCCTTTGAGAGCCTGGATAAAGCAGATCGACGCGATCAAGTAGAGCGTCGTAACCAAATTCATGCTCATTACTTTGGCGCCTCTTCTTTTGCTTTCGGGGCTTTCTTCTTGAACATCTCCAGCATCCTGCGCGTGACCAGGAAGCCGCCGAACACGTTGACTGCCGCCAGGGCCACAGCCAGGGTGCCCATGGTTTTACCCAGTGGGGTCACAGTGAGGGCTGCGGCCAGCATGGCGCCGACAATCACGATTGCAGAGATCGCATTGGTCACCGCCATCAGCGGCGTATGCAGCGCGGGTGTGACGTTCCAGACCACGTGATAACCGACATAAATCGCCAGCACAAAGATGATCAGGTTGTAGATACCGGGGGAGATAAGCTCTTCCATCGTCTGAATCCCTGCTTAGGCGTTTTTGCGGATGACTTGGCCGTCGCGGCACATCAGGCACGCGGCGACGATGTCGTCTTCGAGGTTGATTTCAAACTGCCCTTCCTTGGTGAAGACCAGCTTCAGGAAGTCCAGCAGGTTACGCGCATATAAAGCAGAAGCATCGGCGGCGACGGCACCGGCCAGGTTGGTCGGGCCGCAAATGGTCACGCCGTTTTCCACGACGACCTGGTCGGCGACGGTCAGCGGGCAGTTGCCACCTTGGGCAGCGGCGAGGTCAATGACCACCGAGCCCGGTTTCATTTGTGCAACGGTTTCGGCACTGAGCAAGGTCGGGGCTTTGCGGCCCGGGATCAGCGCCGTGGTGATGACGATGTCCGCTTGTTTGGCGCGTTCATGTACGGCCAAGGCCTGACGCTGCATCCAGCTCGATGGCATCGGGCGTGCGTAGCCGCCAACACCAACCGCGCATTCACGCTCTTCATCGGTTTCGTAGGGCACGTCGACGAACTTGGCACCGAGAGACTCGATCTGCTCTTTTACGGCAGGGCGCACGTCAGATGCTTCGATCACGGCGCCCAGGCGTTTCGCCGTGGCGATGGCCTGCAGGCCTGCGACACCCGCGCCGAGGATCAACACGCGCGCGGCTTTGACGGTGCCGGCGGCAGTCATCAGCATCGGCATGAAGCGTGGGTAGTGATGGGCTGCCAGCAACACTGCTTTATAGCCGGCAATGTTGGCCTGTGACGACAACACGTCGAGGCTTTGGGCTCGCGAGGTGCGTGGCGCAGCTTCGAGCGCGAAGGCGGTAATGCCTCGCTCTGCCAGATTGGCGATAGTTTCGTTGCTGAACGGGTTGAGCATGCCCACCAACACGGTGCCGCTTTTGATCAGCGCCAGTTCGCTGTCGCTGGGGGCAACCACCTTGAGAATCAGCTCGGCGCCAAACGCTTCGCTGGCGCTGCCAATGGTTGCGCCTGCCGTTTCATAGGCACTGTCGACGATGCTGGCGGTAATGCCTGCGCCGCTTTGTACAGTGACCTTATGGCCCTGGCCGATCAGCTTCTTGATGGTTTCCGGGGTGGCAGCCACCCGCGTTTCACCGGTCTGGGTTTCGAGAGGAACACCAATGTGCACGTCAAATCTCCTGCATGATCTTTTTGCTTTTGATCTTTTTGTAAAAAGGCCAGTGCACCGTGAGGGGCGCAGCTGGGGCGGCCGATCAGCACGATCCCGCTGAAATGACAGCGGGGCGCGGCATTTTGCAGGCGAACTTTACGGCCTTCAAGGGATTATGACGGGTGACGAAAAATTAACTACAAGTCACCCTGTGACTGATTGTCGCAACATGATGAAATAACCTCTTTAAATACAGGTGTTTAAAGGGTTGTAGAAGTTTATAGACGGTTTTCCTATCTTTGGCGTGAATGGTCGGGCATTGGCAGGTGGTTGTCGCTACAAGCCTTATTACTCATGGCGTTAAGCTCGTTTTGGCTTTGAGAGGTACAGTCTTTCAAAACACGACATATAATTATATCTGTAGGATCCTAATTTACCTGACTACAAGGTCAATAAAGTGGCCTTGTCCTTTAAATACTGGGGTTATAGCGCTGTGACTGGTCGATCAGCCAGTCTCTAAACGCGTGCAACGACGCGGATTCGACTTTTCTCTCGGGAATCATCAGGTAGTAAGCCTTTGTGCTGCTCAATGTTTCGGGGCTCGCGATCACCAGACGTTTCTCCTCCAGCTCGCGCTGGATGAGGAACGGCGGAATCAGCGCGATGCCCATGTCATGCATGGCTGCCTGCGACAACATCGAGAATAGCTCGTAACGGGGGCCTGTCATGTCGCGAGGTATGTTCAGTTGTTGCGCGTTAAACCACTGGCGCCAGGCGTATGGCCGGGTGGTTTGTTGCAGCAGCGGCAGTTGGGCAATCTCTTGCGGGCTGAAGTGGGCATGGCTGCCCAGTAAGCGCGGGCTGCACACGGGAACGGGGTTTTCGCCCATCAGGCGGTGGGATTCTGTGCCAGACCAATCGGCATCGCCAAAGTAGATGGCAGCGTCGAAATCGGTGTCGGCAAACAGAAAAGGGCGCGTGCGGTTGGTGAGGTTGACCGTGACTTCCGGGTGTTGGTGCTGGAAGTCCTTGAGCCGTGGGATCAGCCATTGGGTGCCGAACGTTGGCACCACTGCCAGTTCGATGACATTCGCGCCCTGCTGCCCCATGACCGACAAGGTATCGCGCTCTACGGCGTCCAGTTGCATGGCAACGCGACGGCTATACGACAGCCCTGCTTCCGTCAGCTTGACGCCTCGCCGTGAGCGTCGAAATAGCTCGACACTTAAAAACTCCTCCAGGCTGGCGATCTGTCGACAGATGGCGCCTTGGGTCAGTGAAAGCTCGTGCGCCGCCTTGGTAAAGCTCTCGTGGCGGGCCGCCGCTTCAAAACTGACCAGGGCGGTGGTGCTGGGAATTTTTCTGCGCATGTACGTTGTACTCACTCATAAAGCGCATCTGCGCGCTCTTTGGTCATTACGAAGTGAGAAATTAGCACAACCCTATGCGTAAACCTCGTTTGCCCTCTGCGGCTGCCCGGCCTAGGCTGCATCCACGACTTCTGTTTTCTTCCCCGAGGACTTATTCATGGCTGGCAAGGCAAGCTTCAACTGGATCGATCCACTGTTGCTGGATCAACAGCTCACCGAAGAAGAGCGCATGGTGCGCGACAGCGCTGAGCAATTCGCCCAGGACAAGCTGGCGCCGCGTGTGCTCGAAGCCTTTCGCCATGAAAAGACCGACCCTGCAATTTTTCGCGAGATGGGTGAAACCGGCCTGTTGGGTGCAATGATCCCGGAGCAGTACGGTGGCAGTGGCCTGAACTACGTCAGCTACGGGCTGATTGCCCGTGAGGTGGAACGTGTCGACTCCGGCTATCGCTCGATGATGAGTGTGCAGTCGTCACTGGTGATGGTGCCGATCAACGAATTTGGCACCGAGGCACAAAAGCAGAAGTACCTGCCAAAGCTGGCATCGGGTGAGTGGATCGGCTGTTTCGGCCTGACCGAGCCTAACCACGGTTCTGACCCGGGCGCGATGATTACCCGTGCACGTAAGGTTGATGGCGGCTACAGCCTGACCGGCGCCAAGATGTGGATCACCAACAGCCCGATCGCCGATGTGTTTGTGGTGTGGGGCAAGGACGATGCGGGCGATATTCGTGGTTTTGTCCTGGAGAAGGGTTGGAAGGGGCTGAGCGCTCCGGCGATTCACGGCAAGGTCGGCCTGCGGGCTTCGATTACCGGTGAGATCGTCATGGATAACGTGTTTGTGCCCGAGGAGAACATCTTCCCGGACGTGCGCGGCTTGAAGGGGCCTTTCACCTGTCTTAACTCGGCACGCTATGGCATTTCCTGGGGGGCGCTGGGTGCTGCCGAGTTTTGCTGGCACACCGCTCGCCAATACACCCTGGACCGTCAGCAATTCGGGCGGCCTTTGGCGGCGACCCAGCTGATCCAGAAGAAGCTGGCGGACATGCAGACCGAAATCACCCTGGCCTTGCAAGGCTGTCTGCGTTTGGGGCGCATGAAGGATGAAGGGACGGCGGCGGTTGAGATCACGTCGATCATGAAGCGCAACTCGTGTGGCAAGTCCCTGGATATTGCGCGCATGGCGCGGGACATGTTGGGCGGCAACGGTATCTCGGATGAGTTCGGAGTGGCGCGTCACCTGGTCAACCTGGAGGTGGTCAATACCTACGAGGGTACCCATGACGTGCACGCCTTGATTCTTGGGCGCGCGCAGACCGGTCTTCAAGCGTTCTATTAATAGGAGAACGGCATGGGCGCGCTTTCACATCTGCGGGTATTGGATTTGTCACGAGTGCTGGCTGGCCCGTGGTCCGGGCAGATTCTTGCAGACCTTGGCGCTGAGGTAATCAAGGTTGAGCGGCCGGGCAGTGGCGATGATACGCGGGCATGGGGGCCGCCCTTCCTTAAAGACGCCTATGGCGAGAATACCAGTGAGGCGGCGTATTACCTGTCAGCCAATCGTAACAAGGAGTCGGTGACTATCGACTTCACGCGCCCGGAGGGGCAGAAGCTGGTGCGCGACTTGGCAGCCAAGTCCGACATCCTCATCGAGAACTTCAAGGTGGGTGGTCTGGCGGCGTATGGGCTGGACTATGAATCGCTCAAGGAGATCAATCCAGAATTGATCTATTGCTCGATCACCGGCTTTGGCCAGACGGGGCCTTATGCAACGCGTGCTGGCTACGACTTCATGATCCAGGGGCTGGGCGGGCTGATGAGCCTGACCGGTCGGCCTGAGGGTGATGAAGGTGCCGGGCCGGTAAAGGTCGGTGTGGCGTTGACGGATATCCTGACGGGGCTGTACTCGGCCGTGGCGATCCTGGCTGCGCTGGCTCATCGGGATCATGACGGCGGTGGGCAGCATATCGACATGGCGTTGCTGGATGTGCAGGTGGCATGCCTGGCCAATCAGGCGATGAATTACCTGACGACGGGCATGGCACCCAAGCGCCTGGGCAATGCTCACCCCAATATTGTGCCTTATCAGGACTTTCCCACGGCTGATGGCGACTTCATCCTGACCGTGGGTAATGACGGGCAATTTCGCAAATTTGCGGAGGTGGCCGGGCAGCCGCAGTGGGCGGATGATCCGCGCTTCGCGACTAATAAGGTGCGGGTGGCTAACCGTGCGGAGCTGATCCCGCTTATCCGCCAGGCCACGGTGTTCAAGACCACGGCTGAGTGGGTGTCGCAACTGGAGCAGGTAGGCGTGCCGTGTGGGCCGATCAATGATCTGGCGCAGGTGTTTGCCGACCCGCAGGTCAAGGCGCGTGGGTTGGCGATGGCATTGCCGCATGCATTGGCGGGGATGGTGCCTCAGGTCGCCAGCCCGATTCGACTGTCCAAGACGCCGGTGGAATATCGTAATGCGCCTCCTCTATTGGGGGAGCATACGGTGCAGGTGTTGCAGGGGGTGTTGGGGTTGGATTCGGCGAATGTGGCTGCGCTGAAGGCTGCGGGCGTTATCTGAATTTGCTCTTCTATATAGGTAGATTGATCAACGAGCTTGGTTTGGATGTTTTTTGATCAGTTCTAACTTATTGATAGAGAAGCTAAATTATGTGTTGACGGCGTTTTATATCTGTCTATAATTCGCCCCACTTCTGGCGCAGTCGAAACGGAAAACTCCTTGGTAAACAATGAGTTACGAAGTTTTCGGCAGCAGGTTGCTTCAGTT
>NZ_JAAAFV010000057.1:1215555-1246183 GCF_019352915.1 Pseudomonas sp. Xaverov 259
GCGGTTTAGCCGCCCCGCGCCATGGATGGCGCGTGGCGGCGGCCCCCCAAATCGCTGTCGGATTGCGGGCATGCCGAGCCACAGCGAGGCACCGAGTGTTGGGGCGAGGACTTTTTGGTTACCTTTTTGGTCCTTCAAAAAGTGACCCGCCGTCAGGGCGGAACCCTAAGTAGCCGTTACCCAAACAACGGATATGTACCCACAACCCCCCAACCAACCCCCCACCTCACAACTGATAACTGAAACTCAAGGTATACCGCGGCCGCCGGTTAAAGCTGTCCAGGGCGATGTCCGACATCGGCTTGGCCGCTTCCAGGGCGATGTTGTAGTACTTGTTATCACCAAAGCGCAGGCCCACGGCCGCCGAGGACATGTCGTTGCCTTTGACCGGCAGTTCGTTGAACCAGGTCTTGGCGCGGTCAAGCACCACATACGGTTGCAGGATCTTCACCCAGTCGCCAGCACGGTTGAAGCTGTAGTTGACCTCATACGCCACGCCCCAACCCTTGTCGCCCGAAGCCTGATCATCGGGGTAGCCACGGCCGAAGTTCTGCCCGCCAAAGGTGGCGCGCTCGCTGTCGGGCAAGGTGGCGTCGCTCCAGTAGAACGCACCCGAAAGCACGCCTTGCCAGTTGTCGAAGAACTTGTCGCTCTGCACGCCGGAGAGGCGCAGACGGAAGAAGTCCAGATCAGGTTTTGCCGTGCCCAGGTCGCTGTGGGTTCTGGCACCCAGGCCGTTGATGCCTTGGTACAGCCCGGCGCTGAGGATACGCAACTGGCGAGTGTCGGACTTGCGCCAGTCACCCTCGAACGCAAGGGCGCGCAGGTCGCTTTCGATGTCGAATCGGTTGGGGTAGCCCACCAGTTGATAGCGCGTGGTCTGGTCCACCGCATACAAGCGTGTGGCCAGGGTCAGCGACTCATTGGGTGAGGCAATCAGCGGGTGGCTGAGGCCGATGGTGTAGCGGTCGATCGACTGGTGGGGCTTGAGCTCGAAGCCACCGTCCAGCTGGATATTGCTCCTGGGGTCGGCGCGATAACGCTCGGCGCCCAGTATCAACTGGCTGCCCTCGGCATTGATGAACTGGCTGTAGCCCACGCGGTAGTAATGTTCTTTGTCGTCACCCGGCGGGAACAGGCCGCTGACGTAAAGCTGCTCGCCCATGGACGTCTGGGAATTGCTGGTGGCGGTGAGCAACGCTTGGGTGCCGTTTCGGTTGTTGTCGACCAGGCTCATGCTGGTGGTAAAGGGTTTGCGCGAGGCTTCGATCTTCATGTGCGTGGCGCCATCGGTGGTGCCCGGTGGCGGCACTTGCGCCTGCAGGGTTACGCCGGGAATTCGCCCCATCAGCGTGGTATAGCGCTCGAAGGTCTTGCGCGTGAGCGGGCGTTCGGCCAGCAGTTTGTTAGCGAGCTTATCGACGTAGGCCGAGACTGAGCCGATGTCGCCGCTTTGCTCGTAATCCTTGATGTAGCCCTCCACCAATACCACGCGCACCAGGCCGTTTTCGAAGGTCTGTTGCGGCAGGAATGCGTAGGACAACAGGTAGCCGTCCTGCTGGTAGCGACGCGTGATCGTGCGGGTGGCTTCGATCAGTTGCGCGAGGTTGGTCTCACGGCCAATCAACGGTGCGTAGGCCTTGGCCGTTTCGTCCAGCGGGTAGATCGTACCGCCCTCGATTTGCAGCTTGCGGATAGTGACTTTGGTGTCCATCTGCAATGGCTGGTTCTGGGTGGCAGGCGCTTGCGGCAACTGAGTCTGGGGTGTGGTCGGTCGATAAGCGTCGGCGGGGAGGTTGGGCACCGGCAGGTTGCGGATGGTGTCGTTGCTGTTGAGGAAGCTGGGAAGGGGCTCGGCCTGAACGTAAGCACTGAGGGTGAGCAATAACAACGGCGTCATTACGCGCATAGGACACTCCATGGTCAAACTGCAGCAGCGCTTCGGACCCGCCGGGTTCTGGGACGCGGTTCGGGAGGGCGGGTTTTTTTGAGAAGACCGGCCCATAAAAAAGACGAGAGACTTATAAGGGTCTCTCGTCTCAACCAAGCGTAGGCGCTGTAGGGGAGGCCGTCTAATCGGCCAGGTGCAATTTATTTTTTGCCGGTAAGGCCATTCAGTAAACCGCCCAGACCGCCGCTTGTACCTGTGCTTGCGCTGCCGCTGGCCGACGTGCTGGCGCCAGCGCCGACGGTGAGGCCGCCGAGCAGGCCACCGCTGCTGGTACCGCCGGTGCCGCCTGTGACCAAACCACCTACCGAGCCTACGGTGTTGCCGACTGCGGTGACGGTGCTACCTACAGCGTTGGTGACTGGGTTGGCATTGGCGGCGGTCAGGTTAGTGCCGAGACCGCTCACCGCCCCACCGACCTGGGTCACCAGGCCGTTGACGGGAGCGCCGAGGCCTGTCGTGGTGCCGACGTTTTGGGTCAGGCTAGCCACACCGGACGTTACTGGGTTGAGCGCCGCGCCGACGTTAGTGGCCAAGCCTGCTACCGGCGCGGTGGCGGCGGTGTTGGCGACGCCAGTGCCGCCGATAACGGTGCCGAGCGAGGCGACCGTGTTGCCCAATGCGCCACCGGTCACACCTGCCGCACTCACAGTGCCGTTGGTGTTGCCGACATTCAGGCCGTTACCCACGTTGGCCACCAGGCCGCCGACCAACTCCGGTATACCGGGCGCTGCGGCGCCGCTGGCTGGAGCGACATAGCCGCCGGATTTATCCAGTGTGCCGCCGACGCCAGTCAAAGCGCTGCCGACGATGGTGGTAACAGGGTTGCCGGTGCCGCCAGCACTGGCGACTTGAGTGCCCAGGCCAGTGACGGTGCTGCCGACTTTATCCAGCAGCCCATTAACAGGAGCACCCAGCCCGGTTGCCTTGCCAAGGTTGCCGGTGGTGTTTTCCACCAGCGACACCACCGGCACCAGTACTTTGCCACCCACTGTGTTAGTCAACGAGCCCAGTGGGCCAGTGGTGCTGGCCGTGCTGACGGTATCGCCGAGCATGGTGACAGCCTGGCCGACTTTATCCACAACTCCGCCTACCGCACCACCCACGCCACCGGTCAAGCCGCCCACTACCGGCACACCGCCGAGGGTGGTCGAGAGCGATTTCCCAGTGGTCGACAGGCCATCGCCCAGGTCGGCAACGCCATTGCCCACACCTGCGACGGTGATGCCCAGGGAGTTGCTGTTAGTGCCCAGCGAACCAAGGCCGCTGGTGACGCCAGTGCCGATGCTGGTGACCGCAGTGCCGGTCGCCGTCACCAGGCCGCCGGCTGTTGTGCCGACGATAGGCACATTGTTCAAGGTCGAACCGAGGTCACCGACTGCTGCGCCTACGTTACCGACAGTGCCGCCGAGGGTGCCGGCAATCTGGCCGGTAACCAGAGGTGTAGTGGTCGAACCTGTGCCGCCGCCAGTACCACCACCGGTGCCGCCGCCAGTGCCGCCGCCGGTTCCGCCACCTGTACCGCCGCCAGTGCCGCCGCCGGTTCCGCCACCTGTGCCGCCGCCAGTGCCACCACCGGTTCCGCCACCAGTGCCACCACCGGTTCCGCCACCTGTACCGCCGCCAGTGCCACCACCGGTTCCGCCACCTGTGCCGCCGCCAGTACCACCACCGGTTCCGCCATCCGTGCCGCCGCCAGTACCACCGCCGGTTCCGCCATCTGTACCGCCGCCAGTACCACCGCCGGTTCCGCCATCTGTACCGCCGCCAGTACCACCGCCGGTTCCACCACCCGCGCCGCTGCCTGCACCCGCATCAGGAGATGAGGCCGCCACACTGCTGTGATGCCCGCCACCACCGCTGCTGCAGCCACCGAGGCTCATCGCCATGACCAGGGCCAGCGCGGTACTTGCTTTCCAAAGCACTACTTGAGTTTGAGTTTTCATGATTGAGTTCCCTTGCACCTGTACAACCTTGGTTGTTTTCAAACGCTCGTTATTTCTAGGGATAGCGATACGTTTGTCCGTGTTGTCATCACAGACCCGGGCACTCTTTCGCGCAACGCTCAACTTGGTATTAACGATTTATATACACCAGGCCGTGGTCGGCTTAATGACTAATACGAAGGGTGTAATCGAGGGGTGTAACAAGATATATATATGTTAAAAATCAATGGTTTGAATAAAGAAGCGGACGCCTGGGCGTCCGCTATAACTTAAGGTGTATATATACAATTAATGTGCATTTTTCAGGCGATGGGCCGCCACTTACCGAGCATATGTTGAATATCGCCGGGGCCTTTCAACTGCAACTCTCCGCTCGAGCCTGCGGCACTGCTGAGCAATATCACTTCACTGGGCAGTCGTACCGGTTTTTTGAACTCGACTTCTATTTCTACATTGGCGGCAGGCAAATGTTCATTCAGCGCGGCCAATGTTCGGGCGGTATTCCATAGCCCATGAGCAATCGCCTGGGGAAAGCCGAACAGCTTGGCCGTCAGCGCGCTCAGGTGGATCGGGTTGTAGTCGCCGGATACCCGCGCATATTGGCGACCGATATCGGCGGGCGCCTTCCACCGCGCGACTTCGCTGACAGTGCCGCAGATGGATAAAGGCGCCTCTTGCGCTTCGCCGTCCAGTTTCACGCCTCGACACAACATACGGCTGTCGGCTTCCCACAACAGCCCCAGCGCGTCCTCGACCGTGGTCACAATGTCAAAGGTCGCCCCCTTGGCGTGGGGCTGCAGATTGTGCGCGTAGACGCCAACGATCAGGTTATTCACGCCGCCCAATGGCCGATGGATGCGGATACGATTGCTCAGGTGAATCAGCCCCAGCAGCGGAAAGGGGAAATGTTTGTCTGTGAGCAACTGCATCTGCAAACCGAACGCCAGGATATGCGGGTAAGTGCCCGGCAGCACCGGGCTGTCGGCAAACCCGCAGACCTTGCGATAAGCTGCGACGTGCTCAGGGTTCACGCGTACATGGCAGCGTAATCCGCCATCAGGCAAGGTGCTGCCGCTGATCTTGCGCTTGAGCGCCGCCCGCCCATACAGCGGCAACAGAAACGGGGTGCTGTCCAATGTCTGCCACTGCATAGTCACGCTCCCAGCAGGCTTTGCCCACACACGCGCAGCGCCTGGCCGCTGACGGCCCCGGAACCCGGCTGCCCGAGCCAGGCGACGGCTTCGGCCACATCCTGCGGCAAACCACCCTGGCCCAAAGAACTCATGCGCCGTCCGGCTTCACGCAGGGCGAAGGGAATGTGCGCGGTCATCTGGGTTTCGATAAACCCCGGCGCGACCGCGTTGATGCTGATACCACGCTCGCCCAGCAGCGGCGCCCACGCCTGGGCCAGGCCAATCAGCCCGGCCTTGCTGGCGGCGTAGTTGGTTTGCCCGCGATTGCCGGCAATCCCGCTGATGGACGCCAGCAGCACCACGCGGCCGTTGTCGTGCAGGGTGCCGCTGTCGAGCAGGGCTTTGGTCAGCACTTGTGGCGCGTTGAGGTTGACCGCCAATACCGCGTCCCAGTATTCCGGGGTCATGTTGGCCAGGGTTTTATCGCGGGTGATGCCGGCGTTATGCACCACGATATCGATGCCGTCCGGCAGGTGTTCGATCAACTGTGTGGCCGCGTCTTCGGCGCATATATCCAGCACCACAGTGCGCGCGCCTAATCGAGCGGCGAGGGCTTCGAGGTCGGCCTTGGCCTGGGGCACATCCAGCACGATCACCTCGGCGCCGTCGCGCGCCAGGGTTTCGGCAATGGATGCGCCGATACCACGAGCCGCGCCGGTGACCAGCGCCTTGCGCCCGGCCAGCGGGCGCGTCCAGTCTTCAACCGGGGTGGCGCAGGCTTGCAGGCGAATGACCTGGCCGGAGATATACGCACTTTTCGGTGACAGGAAGAATCGCAGCGCGCCTTCCAGCTGATCCTCGGCACCGTCGCCCACATACAACAGTTGCAACACGCCGCCGCTGCGCAGTTCTTTGGCCAGTGAACGGCTGAAACCTTCCAGGGCACGTTGGGCGCTGGCGGCGAACGGGTCGCTGAGGCTTTCCGGCGCGCGTCCCAGAATCACCACGTGCGCGCTGTGATCGAGATTTTTCAGCAAGGGCTGAAAGAATTCGCGCAGTTGCTTGAGCTGGTCTGTGTGCTGCAAGTCACTGGCGTCGAACACCACGGCCTTGAGCTTGGGGCCGTGGCCCGGGATCCAGGTCGACGACTCGGCGCCGTAGGTGTAAATCGCGTCGGTCAGTTTGTGCGCAAACTCCTGCACTTTGGCGGCCAGCGCGCCGCCGCCCAGCAGCAGTGCACCCTCTACCGGGCGCAGGCGTCCGGCCTGCCAGCGTTCCAGGCGTACCGGTGACGGCAGGCCAATGGCGGCGACCAAGCGATGGCCGAGGCTTGAGTTGGCGAAGTCGATATAACGGTCAGACATGGAACGCTCTCCGAGTGCTGGGGTTCAAACGGTGGACCATCGATAGGTGAAAGTCGTTCGATTGATTCGATTGAGCCTAGGCTAGTCTCAAAGACTCGACCCACAACCTTCAGGGAGCTTTCCATGACTCAATTGCGCCGTGTAGCGATCATTGGCGGTAACCGCATCCCCTTCGCCCGTTCCAATGGCCCGTATGCCACGGCGAGTAACCAGGCGATGCTCACTGCTGCCCTCGAAGGCCTGATCGAGCGCTACAACCTGCACGGCCTGCGCATCGGTGAGGTGGCGGCCGGTGCGGTGCTCAAGCATTCGCGCGACTTCAACCTCACCCGCGAATGCGTGCTCGGCTCGCGCCTGTCGCCGCAAACCCCGGCCTATGACATTCAGCAGGCGTGCGGCACCGGGCTGGAAGCGGCGTTGCTGGTGGCCAACAAGATTGCCCTGGGGCAGATCGAGTGTGGGATTGCCGGCGGCGTCGACACCACGTCCGATGCGCCGATTGGTGTGAATGAAGGCCTGCGCAAAATCTTGCTGCAAGCCAACCGCAGCAAGTCCATGGCGGATAAATTAAAAGTCCTGTTACAACTTCGTCCCCATCACCTTAAGCCGGAGCTGCCACGCAATGGCGAGCCACGCACCGGCCTGTCCATGGGCCAGCATTGCGAGCTGATGGCGCAGACCTGGCAGATCCCGCGCGCCGAGCAGGATCAACTGGCGTTGGAAAGCCATCAGAAAATGGCCGCGTCCTACGCCGAAGGCTGGCACAACGATTTGCTCACGCCGTTTCTGGGCCTCACCCGTGACAACAACCTGCGCCCCGACCTCACCCTGGAAAAGCTCGCCAGCCTTAAACCGGCGTTTGAGCGCAGCGAAAAGGGCACGCTCACTGCCGGTAACTCCACGCCACTCACCGACGGCGCCTCCTTGGTGCTGTTGGGCAGTGAAGCCTGGGCCAAGGAGCGTGGCTTGCCGATCCTCGCCTATTTGCGCGACGGCGAAGCGGCGGCGGTGGATTTCGTCAATGGTGCCGAAGGCCTGTTAATGGCGCCGGTGTATGCGGTGCCGCGCTTGCTGGCGAGAAATGGCCTGACGCTGCAGGATTTTGATTACTACGAGATTCACGAAGCCTTTGCTGCCCAGGTGTTGTGCACGCTCAAGGCCTGGGAAGACCCGGAATATTGCAAGACCCGCCTGGGGCTGGATGCGCCGCTGGGCGCCATTGACCGCAGCCGGCTCAACGTCAAAGGCAGTTCATTGGCGGCCGGGCACCCGTTTGCCGCCACAGGCGGGCGCATCGTCGCCAACCTGGCCAAATTGCTGGACGCGGCGGGCAAAGGCCGAGGGCTGATTTCGATCTGCGCCGCCGGTGGTCAGGGTGTGACGGCGATCATTGAACGCTGATTGCCGATGAAATTGGCATATTGAGTGCATTCTTGAGTGGTCAGAGGTCGGTAGCCCCTCCCACCGGCGCGCCGATTGCCGTATAACGAGTGCCATACGCGTATTTGGTAATAAAGGACCCACAATAAAAGCTGATGAAGACTCCTAAACGCATTGAACCCCTGATCGAAGACGGTCTGGTCGACGAAGTGCTGCGCCCTCTCATGAGCGGTAAAGAAGCAGCTGTTTATGTGGTGCGCTGCGGCAATGAATTGCGTTGCGCCAAGGTTTACAAGGAGGCGAATAAACGAAGTTTTCGTCAGGCATCCGAATACCAGGAAGGCCGTAAGGTCCGCAACAGCCGTCAGGCCCGGGCCATGGCCAAAGGCTCCAAGTTCGGCAAGAAAGAAACCGAAGACGCTTGGCAGAACGCCGAAGTGGCGGCGTTGTTCCGCCTCGCCGGTGCGGGCGTTCGCGTGCCTCAGCCGTTCGACTTCCTCGAAGGCGTGCTGCTGATGGAACTGGTGGCCGACGAGTACGGCGATGCAGCGCCGCGTCTTAACGACGTAACGCTGGAGCCGGACCAGGCGCGCGAATACCACGCCTTCCTGATTTCCCAGATCGTGCTGATGCTGTGTACCGGCCTGGTGCACGGTGACCTGTCCGAGTTCAACGTATTGCTCACGCCAACTGGCCCGGTGATCATCGACCTGCCCCAGGCAGTGGATGCGGCGGGCAACAACCACGCGTTCAGCATGCTGGAGCGGGATGTGGGCAACATGGCTTCGTACTTCGGGCGTTTTGCCCCGGAGTTGAAGAAGACCAAGTACGCCAAGGAAATGTGGGCGCTGTACGAAGCCGGCACTTTGCACCCGGCCAGCGTGTTGACCGGCGAGTTTGACGAGCCGGAAGAGCTGGCGGACGTGGGCGGTGTTATCCGCGAAATCGAAGCGGCGCGGCTGGATGAAGAGCGCAAGCAAGCGGTTCGGGCGGCGGATGATGCGCCACCGAGTAAGACCGCGGAAGAACCGCCGCCGCCTTGGATGCAGTGATCTGACAACGGTTCTTCGGCTTGGTGAAGATCTAATGTGGGAGCGGGCTTGCTCGCGAATGCGGCGTATCAGTCAACAGATTCACTGGCTGATACACCGCATTCGCGAGCAAGCCCGCTCCCACATTTAGTTCTGAGTGTGCCTGATAAGCATTGATCAAGCGCAACAGCCGCCAGACGCCAACTCCTTGAGAATCGGGCAATCCGGCCGATGATCGCCCTGGCAGTGTTCCACCAGATCCTGCAACGTATCGCGCAACTGGCCCAGCTCCAGAATCTTCTGGTTCAACTCCTCGATATGCTGGCGTGCCAGGGCTTTTACGTCGGCGCTGGCCCGCTGGCGGTCTTGCCATAAGGTCAGCAGCTTGCCGACCTCTTCCAACGAAAACCCCAGATCCCGCGAGCGTTTGATAAACGCCAGCGTGTGCAAATCATCGCTGCCATACACGCGGTAGCCGCTGTCGGTGCGGTGCGCGGCTTTGAGCAGGCCGATGGATTCGTAGTAGCGAATCATCTTGGCGCTCAGCCCGCTCTGGCGGGCGGCTTGGCCGATGTTCATGGGCGTTGATCCTCGTAGTCCTTGGGCTTCCAGGTTTTCAACAATAACGCATTGCTCACCACGCTGACGCTGGACAAGGCCATAGCCGCACCTGCCAATACCGGGTTGAGCAGGCCGAAGGCTGCCAGCGGAATGCCGATCAAGTTATACACAAAGGCCCAGAACAGGTTCTGGCGGATTTTTGCGTAGGTCTTGCGGCTGATCTCCAGGGCGGCCGGCACCAGGCGCGGGTCGCCGCGCATCAGCGTGATGCCGGCGGCGTGCATGGCCACATCGGTGCCGCCGCCCATGGCGATACCGATATCGGCAGCCGCCAGAGCCGGGGCATCGTTGATGCCATCGCCGACCATGGCAACTATGCCAGTTTTTTTCAACTCGACCACCGTGGCGGCCTTGTCGGCGGGCAGCACTTCGGCGTGTACATCCTCGATGCCCAGCGCCAGAGCGACCACCCGGGCACTGCCGCGATTATCGCCAGTGAGCAAGTGGCTGCTGATGTGCTGGAATTTGAGTTGTTCCACAGCTTCCAATGCGCCGGGCTTGAGGGTGTCGCCAAACGCAAACAGCCCCAACACACGGGGGTGTGCGCCTTGCTCGATCAGCCACGACAAGGTGCGACCTTCGGCTTCCCAGGCTTTGGCGGACTCGGCCAGGTCACCTGCGCTCAAGCCGTTCTCTTCGAGCATGCGGCGGTTGCCCAAGGCCAGTTGCCGGCCATCGAGCGTGCCGGCAATGCCACGGCCGGTCAGGGACTGACTGGCGCTCACGTTCGCCACGTCCAAGCCTTTTTCCTTACACGCCTCCAGCACGGCCTTGGCCAACGGATGCTCGCTGCCGCGTTGCAAGGCGCCGGCCTGTTGCAGCAATAGATTTTCATTGCCGTCCAACGCCGCCAAGTGCGCAATTTTTGGCGCGCCGGAGGTCAGCGTGCCGGTCTTGTCGAACACCACCGCGCTGACGGCATGGGCGCGTTCCAGCGCTTCGGCGTCCTTGATCAGAATGCCGTAGCGTGCGGCGACGCCGGTGCCGGCCATGATTGCGGTCGGCGTGGCCAGGCCCAAGGCGCATGGGCAAGCGATCACCAGCACCGCGACCGCATTGATGATCGCGGTTTCCAGCGATGCGCCGTACAACCACCAGCCCACCAAGGTGATCAACGCCAGCACCAGCACGCTGGGCACAAACACCTGGCTGACTTTATCCACCAGTTTCTGGATCGGTGCTTTGGCGGCCTGGGCGTCTTCCACCAGACGGATGATCCGCGCCAGCACACTTTCTGCGCCCAGCGCCTGGGTACGGACCAGCAAACGGCCTTCGCCATTGATGGCGCCGCCGGTGACCTTGTCGCCCGGCTGTTTCGGCACGGGCAGGCTCTCGCCGCTGATCAACGCCTCGTCGGCATGGCTTTGGCCGTCCACCACTTCGCCGTCCACCGGGAAGCGCTCGCCGGGTTTGACCAGCACCAGGTCGTCGAGCTTCAACGCGGTGATGGCGACGTCTTCTTCACGGCCTTCAAACACGCGAATCGCGCGTTCCGGGCGCAGGGCTTCGAGGGCACGGATGGCGCTGGCGGTCTGACGCTTGGCGCGGCTTTCGAGGTATTTGCCCAGCAGCACCAAGGCGATCACTACGGCTGAGGCTTCGAAATACAGATGCGGCATAGTGCCCACGGGCGCGGTGAGCCATTCATAAATGCTCAGGCCGTAGCCGGCGCTGGTGCCGATGGCCACCAGCAAGTCCATATTGCCGGCGCCGGCGCGCACGGCTTTCCAGGCCGCGATATAGAAGCGCGCGCCAAAAATGAATTGCACGGGAGTGGCCAAGGCGAATTGCACCCAGGCCGGGAGCATCCAGTGCAGGCCGAACGGCTCCACCAGCATCGGCAGCACCAATGGCAGCGCCAACGCAATGGCCAACAACAACGACCAGCGCTCGCGGTGCAGGCGCCGGGCCTGGTTGGCGTCGGTGACGGTTTCGCTTTGCGGCAAGGTGGCGGTGTAGCCGGCCTTGTCGACGGCGGCGATCAATACGCCGGGGTCCATCTGGCCGAGTACTTCGACGTGGGCACGTTCGTTGGCCAGGTTGACGCTGACGCTTTGCACCCCGGGCACCTTGCCCAGCGCGCGCTCGACACGCCCGGCGCAGCTGGCGCAGGTCATGCCGCTGATGGGCAGGTCAAAGGTGGTGGATCCATTCATGGGGCAGTCCTCCAGAGAAGTTGCCCCTAGCATCAACCTTGACCTGCGGGGAAGGTCAAGCGCCTTTAATACTCCAGTGCGGCGGGTTTAAGGTACATACCGTCCGGGCCTTGGGCGATACGCAGTTTGCGTATGTCTCCGGCCTTCAACGTGATGTTCTGCGCAGGCGGTGCGAGCATGCCCGGCAGGCAACCTGGCGATTGACCCGGCAGCAGCTTGAGGCGCAGCGACACATTGCCCGCCGGCAAGTTGAACGAGGTGGCCTGTTCCTGGAACAGGCGCCCGGCCAACTGGTCCTGGATATACAGGCCGATTTCGCAATTGGTCGGCACTTCCAGGCGCTCGCGGGAAATGATCAACACCGCATAGTCTTGGTCCGCGTACGCCATGGGCGCAGCGGCAGACAAGCTCAACAGGCCGATAAGGCTAAAAAACGACCAGCGCATGGCGAATGCTCCGTGGTTCAAATCCAAGATGCATGAAGCTTGGCCGAGGCAACGCCGGAATACCAGCCCGGTCGCGATTTTGCGCGCTTGACCTTACCATCGTGGCAAGGTCGAGACTGGCCCCAACCTCATCAAAGGAGTCATGTCATGCAAGTATTCAGTGTTGAAGGAATGACCTGCGGCCATTGTGTTCGGGCGGTCACTCAAGCAGTACAAGGCCAGGACCCGGCGGCGAGCGTCAAGGTCGACCTGGCCGCCAAGGAAGTCGGGGTTGAAAGCCGGCTGTCCGCCGAGCAAGTCATCGCGCTGATCACCGAAGAAGGCTACAGCGCCAAGCTCGCGTAAAATTTCCGATAGTTAGCGAGCTATCGTAATGTTCATCACACCCAAGCGCGGCTAGACTGTCGGGCTGCCGACTCACTTGGGTGTCTGATGAACCTCCGCATAATCCTGATTCTGGGCGCCTTGAGCGCCTTCGCGCCGTTGGCGATCGACTTCTACCTGCCGGGCTTCCCGGCGATGGCCACGGCCTTTGCCACCGACGAAAAACATATCCAGCTGACCCTCGCCGTGTATTTCGGCGGCCTGGCCATCGGCCAATTGATTTATGGGCCGCTGGCGGACCGTTTTGGCCGGCGCGTGCCGCTGCTCAGCGGCGTGACCCTGTTTACCCTGGCGTCTTTCGCCTGCGCCTACGCGCCGTCCCTGGATTGGTTGATCGGTGCGCGTTTTGTGCAGGCCCTTGGCGGTTGCGCGGGCATGGTGATTTCGCGGGCGGTGGTCAGCGACAAATGTGATGCCGTGGGCTCGGCCAAGGTCTATTCGCAGCTGATGCTGGTGACCGGCCTGGCGCCGATCCTCGCACCGTTGGCGGGTGGGGTGATGGTCGGCCTGTGGGGCTGGCAGTCGATTTTTCTCGCGCTGTCGATCTTCAGCGTGATGGCTGCCATCGCTGTGGCGGTCGGGTTGCCGGAAACCTTGCCTGCCGACAAGCCGCGTCAACCGTTGTCCGGCTCGCTGAGCCGCTATGTCAGCTTATTGTCGGACCGGGTTTATCTGGGTTACGCCCTCACCGGCGGTATCTCGATTGCCGGGATGTTTGCTTACATCGCCGGTTCACCGTTCGTTTTTATCAAACTCTATGGCGTGCCCGCCGAGCATTACGGCTGGGTATTTGGCTCCAACGCCGCCGGCTTCATCCTGGTGGCGCAACTCAATGCGCGGTTGCTGGCCAAACGTGGCCCGGCGTTTCTGCTGTCGCGCACAGTGTGGGTCTACGTGGCGGCCGCGTTGACGCTGTTGGGCATTGCCGCGCTGCGTACCGAAGCTTTATGGCCATTACTGGTGCCGCTGTTTATCTGCATCGCGAGCCTGGGCTGCATTTTGCCCAATACCTCGGCGTGTGCCATGGCCGGGCAGGGCGCACGGGCCGGCAGCGCCTCGGCGTTGCTCGGTTGCATTCAGTTCGGTGTGGCGGCGGGTGCGGCGTCGTTGGTCGGCGTATTGCACGACGGCACGGCAATGCCGATGGCGATGGTCATCAGCTTGTGCGGTGTATTGGCGGTGACGATTGCGGTGTCGACCCAGCGCCTGCAACGGGCGAGGGCCGCGCAGGCGCAGGTCTGAGGTGCGGATCAGCCGGCGGCGGAGCGTTGCTGGCTGAGGGGAATGCGGTGGGGCGCCTGGATACGGGCTTGCAGGGTGTCGGCAAAGGCGCGGGCCTCGGCCTCACTGCGGAAGGTGAAGGCGTCGCCGTCGAGGCTGACCTGCCATTTGTTGCCGGGGGATTTTGCTAACGCTCTTATCAGGATCTTCATTGCTGACTTCCTCACGTAAAAGAATCGTGGCAAAGGCGGCCAATATAAACCCGAATGCGTTCACAAATATGACAAAGATCAACTCTCTGACTAGCGGTGTCGTCCATTACTCACATGAATAATGGACGACGCTGACAGACGTTTTTTAGAACCCTTCCAGTACGATCTTGCCCTTGGCCTTGCCGCTTTCCAGCAGCGCATGGGCGCGGCGCAGGTTGGCGGCATTGATCACGCCGAAGTGCTCGCCCACCGTGGTTTTCAAGGTGCCGGCGTCGATCAGTTCGGCCACGCGGTTAAGCAGGTTGTGCTGTTCGATCATGTCCGGCGTCTCGAACATCGAGCGCGTGTACATGAACTCCCAGTGCAACGACAGGCTCTTGCGCTTGAGTTTGCTCACATCCAGCACCTTGGGGTCGTCGATCAACGCCAACTTGCCTTGCGGCTGCAGGGCTTCGACCAGTTGGTCCAGGTGAAGGTCGGTCTGGGTCAGGCTGGCGACGTGGGTCACTTGGGGCTGGCCGGCGTTTTTCAGGGCTTCGCTCAGTGGCTGGCTGTGATCGATCACCACATCGGCACCGAGCGCCTTGGCCCATTCCTGGGTTTCCGGGCGTGAGGCGGTGCCGATCACGGTCAGCGCAGTGAGTTGCTTGGCCAGCTGGGTCAGGATCGAACCCACACCACCGGCTGCGCCGACGATCAGCAGGCTCTGGCCTTCAGCTTCTTTACCTTCACGCACTTGCAGGCGCTCGAACAGCAGCTCCCAGGCGGTGATGGCGGTCAGTGGCAGTGCGGCAGCTTCGGCAAAACCCAGGCTCTTGGGCATATGACCGACGATGCGCTCATCCACGGTGTGCAGTTCGCTGTTGCCACCTGGGCGCACCAGGGAACCGGCGTAGAACACCTTGTCGCCGGCCTTGAACAGCGTCACTTCGCTGCCGACCGCCTTGACCACGCCAGCCACGTCCCAGCCCAGCACCTTGGCGGCGCCGTTTTCCGGGGCGACGTTCTGGCGCACTTTGGTGTCCACCGGGTTGACCGAGATGGCTTTGACTTCCACCAGCAGGTCACGTGGGCCAGCGACCGGCTCCGGCAGTTGGATGTCTTGCAGGGCGTTTTCGTCGGTGATCGGCAGTGAGGCGTAGTAGGCAATGGCTTTCATGATGGCTCCGGGAAAAGGGCAGTGGTCAGGCAAGAAATTTCAGGCGTTTGAGTTCGAAGTGTTCGAGCACGTCGGCAGCCTTGGCACGAAAGCTCTGGATATGCGCGCTCTGGTCGTGGTCGGCCAGCGCGGCGTCGTCGCTCCAGCGTTCGAGCATGTAGAAGGTTTCTGGGTGTTGCAGATCCTGGTGCAGGTCGTACTGCTCGCAACCGGCTTCCAGGCGAGTCGGTTCCAACAGGCCGCGCAGCAGGGTTTCCAGCGTGGCCTGCTGGCCGGGTTTGGCGATCAGCGTGGCAATGACGTTAAAGGCAGCGGACATATTCAACTCCAGACACGTGATGAACGGGATGGGCAGATGATTAGCTATTTCCAGCATGGATAAAAGCGGCTAAAACAGCAGTCTGTTTCAATAAAATTTTGATAATAGGCGAGGGTACATGCTGCGTTTTGATGATTTGCAGTTGTTTGTGCGGGCGGCGGACCTCGGCAGTTTGTCGGCCGCCGCGCGCATCATGGACCTCTCGCCTGCCGTGGCGAGCGCGGCGCTCAAGCGTATCGAACAGCAACTGGGCACGCGCTTGCTGGCGCGCTCCACCCGCAGTTTGCGCCTGACCGCCGAAGGCGAGGGCTTTTTGGAATATGCCCGCGCCGCGCTGAGTTCGCTGGACGAAGGGCGGCGCTTGTTGGCCAGCGGCCAGGACCATGTCAGCGGCGTGCTGCAACTGTCAGCGCCGTCGGATTTCGGGCGCAACCAACTGTTGCCGTGGCTCGATGAGTTTCAGCGTGAGTACCCGCAATTGAACATCCGCCTGCTGCTCGGCGACCGCATCGCCGATTTGTTCCGCCAGCCGGTGGATATCGCCCTGCGCTACGGCGAGCCTGAAGATTCCAGCCTGGTCGCGCTGCCCATCGCCCCGGACAATATTCGTGTGCTGTGCGCCGCGCCCAGCTACCTGGCACGGCATGGCGAGCCCCGGCATCTTGAGCAGTTGGCGCAACACAATTGCCTGTTGTACATGCTGGGCAGCCGCGTCCACGACCACTGGGGGTTTTACGACGGCAAGCGCGAGGTCGGCCTGACGGTCAGCGGTGATCGCTTCAGTGACGATGCCGACGTGGTGCGCCGCTGGGCGGTGGCGGGTGTCGGCATTGCCTACAAGTCCTGGCTGGACGTGAGCACCGATGTGCTGGCGGGGCGTTTGCGCCTGGTGTTGCCGGAGCTGCGCGGCGAGCGCACGCCGCTCAATCTGCTGTGTGCCCACCGTGCGCAGTTGAGTAAACCGATCAATCTGCTGCGGGAAATGCTCGTGTCCCGTTGTGCGGCTTTGACCGCGCAAAGACCGGGGCTATTGAGCTCTGGGCAATAGCCTCCACAAAAGCAGGAAATTTCACTCAGATCCTGTCCCTATTCGCGCTGCCAGCCGCCGCCGAACGGGCGGTTTGCGCCCCTATACTTTGGTTCCAACCGCAGCAGACAAATGATTTACAAGGAGTGAATACATGGAAGAAGCACCTTGCATCAGTCAGATCGCCAGCTTGCTCGCTGAGCCCAAACGCACGGCCATGCTCTGGTCCTTGATGGACGGCTCAGAGAAAACCTCAGAAGAGTTGGCCACACTGGCCGGGCTGTCCGCCGCCTCGGCCAATGCGCATCTGGCGCGCCTTACCGGCAGTGGTTTGCTGCGCAGCGATGCCAAACGTGGCAAGCGCTTGTTTCGTGTGGCGGCGGCCGATGTCTGTGCGGCTGTCGACGCATTGGCCTGTACCGCCTTGAACTGCGCCGCACGCAGTACGCCACAGGTTTCATTGCCGGTGTCATTGGTGCCGCCGCCGTTGCGGCGCGCGCGTTTATGCCAGGGACACCTGGGCGGTGAACTGGCGGCGGGGCTTTATCAGCGCATGCTGGACGCCGGCTGGATCGACCGCTACGAACAGCGTACCGACGTGACCGTCACCGGCGCGCAGCACTTCGCGACCCTGGGCATTTTTACCCAGGCACTGTCTGCGCCGCTGGCCTGCGACTGTTTTGACTGGAGCCAGCAGCAGCCGCACCTGGGTGGTGCGTTGGGCGCCGGGTTGTTGCAGTTGTTTTTGCAGTGCGGCTGGATCAACGCGGTTAACGAGTCGCGTGCCTTGCTGGTGACAGACCAGGGGCTTACGGAAATCAACCGTCTGGCCGCGTTTTAGGTGGGCCCATGGACCTGGCGATGATGACGATTTTGTTGAGCTAAAACCGAGTTTGGCCTGAGCGCGGCCCAGGTTGGGGCGCATGCGTCAACTACAATGCTCCACCCCCTGCAATCGTAGGGTAAGGCATTGTCGGTGTCGCTGTTAAGATTCGGTTATCAGGTTAAGTCAGTACCTGCAGCCGATAATCTAGGAGTCGTATGAGAATGTTAACGGATGTAGAGGTTGGTGCTGTTTCAGGTGCTGACAGGGGCGACTCAGCGGTGGCCGGTGCTTTGGCCGGTGCAGCAGCCGGAGGACGGTTTGGGGCTCCCGGTGGCATACCGGGCGTTGTCATTGGTGCAATTGGAGGCGCCATGGTAGGAGCCGGTTTGGCAGCCTGGACTTACAGCGCGTTCCAGGACAGTGGTAAATGACGATATCCAGCCCTGGCGGCGATCGAATGCTGCTTTACGCTCTACTTGGCTGGTTGGTGGTGTTCATGGCGCTGCCGGGCACTGCTGGCCTCTCCTCCTATAAGTTCATATTTTCCTACGTATATATGATCGCTATGGGAGGCTTCATCATTTGGATGGCGTTGAAAAGAAGAATCGGCATTTCACCTGTTGCGATCACGATAGTTATGGGTTTTCTGGTTTTTTTCTTACCGCTGGTGAAGATTTACTTCGATCAATAGTCGGGGTGCGCTCTTTGAAACAATCCAATGCGGCGTCTACGTCTAGGCGCCGCCTGGTTGGATGATGTGGAAACACTAAGAGCCTTAATCTTGCATCGGTAGTGCATACGGTCGCGGTTACCAGCAGCGTACCGATCCTGCCCATGACCACGGCGAGCATGGTGCCGAAATCAGTAGGCAGTGATGCCGGATTCAACTCACCCCGTTGCTACTCAGCGCTCTTGAGATTGGTTTGCTGAGCGCCGCGCGTTCTTGAATGTAGTGCGGGTGTTTGAGACAGAAGAGGTCAATGTGGGAGCGGGCAAGCCCGGCTCCCACATTGATTTTGTCGTGTCAGCCGTTGTTGTTTAAGGCTTCACCAACCGTGCATCCAGACTGTTCTGCGCCAGGCGTTTGGCCTGGTCCTGGGTCATGCCCAGCGAGGTGTAAAGCGCGTGGAAGTTCTCGGTGACATAGCCGCCGAAGTACGCCGGGTCATCCGAGTTCACCGTCACCTTCACGCCACGCTCAAGCATGTCGAGGATGTTGTGTTGAGCCATGTCGTCGAACACACACAGCTTGGTGTTGGACAGTGGGCACACGGTCAGCGGGATCTGCTCGTCGATGATGCGCTGCATCAGGCGTTCGTCTTCGATGGCGCGTACGCCATGGTCGATACGCTGGATTTTCAGCAGGTCGATGGCCTCCCAGATGTATTCGGGCGGGCCTTCTTCGCCGGCGTGGGCCACGGTAAGGAAGCCTTCATGGCGGGCGCGGTCGAACACGCGCTGGAACTTGCTCGGCGGGTGGCCCATTTCCGAGCTGTCCAGGCCGACGGCCACAAACGCGTCACGGAACGGCAGCGCCTGGTCGAGGGTTTTCTCGGCTTCGGCTTCGCTCAGGTGGCGCAGGAAGCTCAGGATCAAACCGCTGGTGATGCCCAGTTGCTGCTCGCCATCTTTGAGCGCGGCGGCGATGCCGTTGAGCACCACTTCGAATGGCACGCCACGGTCGGTGTGGGTCTGCGGGTCGAAGAACGGCTCGGTGTGGATCACGTTCTGTTCTTTGCAGCGCAGCAGGTAAGCCCAGGTCAGGTCATAGAAATCCTGGGAGGTGCGCAGCACATCGGCGCCTTTGTAATACAGGTCGAGAAACTCTTGCAGGTTGTTGAAGGCGTAGGCCTTGCGCAGGGTTTCGACATCATTCCACGGCAGTGCAATCTTGTTGCGCTCAGCCAGGGCAAACAGCAACTCAGGCTCCAGCGAGCCTTCCAGGTGCAGGTGCAATTCAGCCTTGGGCAGGGCGTTGAGCCAATCGTACATGTTCAAATTCTCATCAGGTGCAATGGCGGCATTCTACAGGCCATGGCTGAAATAATCGGCAAAACCTGACCAGCAGGAGAGTATTGGTTTTATTCGCGCAAGGGCCATCTGAACTAAGGTGTAACGAAACGTTAGCGAAGTGGTGCAGTCTGTACCCCATCAATGACTGATTTGCTGCACGAAAAGGCCCGGAATGCTCACATCCCTCAAGCAAGAAAAATTCATGTGGCTGGCGCTGATCGCCGCCATCGCCGCGTACCCGTTGGAGCACTGGATGCTCCACAGCGGGCAGATGATCGCCCTGCTCGGCGGCATGGCGCTCATCGCTTTTATTGTCATGGCGTCGATGCGCGTCGCCCACCACGCCGAGCAACTGGCGGAAAAAGTCGGTGACCCTTACGGCACCATGATCCTGACCCTCGCCGCCGTGCTGGTGGAAGTGGTGATCCTGGCGATCATGATGAGCAACGAGCCATCGCCGACATTGGTGCGTGACACGATCTACTCGGCGGTGATGCTCGATATCAACGGCATCCTCGGCCTGGCCGCGCTGATGGGCGGCATCAAGCATGGCGAGCAGTCCTACAACGATGATTCGGCCCGCAGCTACAGCGTGATGATCCTCACGGCCATGGGCGTGTCGATGGTGGTGCCGGAATTTATCCCCGAGGCCGACTGGAAAATTTATTCGGCCTTCACCATCGGCGCGATGGTGTTGCTCTACACGCTGTTCCTGCGCATGCAGGTGGGGCCGCACAGTTATTTCTTCAGCTACAGCTACCCGGAAAAACGTCGCAAGAAGCAGCCGGAAGAACAGCAGGAGCCGCCGATCAACCTGGCGTTCTCCATCGGTACGTTGGTGTTTGGCGTGATTGTGATCGGTGCACTGGCCGAGGTGATGTCCAAGACTTTGGACCTGGGCCTGGAAGGCACGGGCGCACCGCCGGTGATCACGGCGATTGTGGTGGCGGCGATTTCGGCCGCGCCGGAAATTCTCACGGCGTTGCGTGCAGCCTTGGCTAACCGCATGCAATCGGTGGTGAACATCGCACTGGGCGCGTCGTTGTCGACGGTGATCCTGACGGTGCCGGTGATGGAAGCCATGGCGCTTTACACCGGCCAGCCGTTCCAGATGGCGATGACGCCGGTGCAAACCGTGATGGTGTTGATCACGCTGGTGGTGAGTGCGATCAACCTCAATGATGGCGAAACCAATGCCATCGAAGGGATGACGCACTTTGTGTTGTTTGCGACCTTTATCATGTTGTCGTTGCTAGGGTTGTAAGCGGCACTCAAGCACCGCCGCTCCCACATTTTGATAGTGTTTCCTCAGTTAAACCTGGTTGATCAGTTCCCGCGCCGCCTGGCTGTGATCGGCAATCAAGCCTTTAAGGTCCAGCCCTTCAACCTGCCCATCGATCACCCGCCATTTGCCGCCGATCATCACCCGATCCGCGCGGTCGGCGCCGCACAGCAGCAGCGCCGAAATCGGATCATGGCTGCCGGAAAAACGCAGTTCATCGAGCTTGAACAGCGCCAGGTCAGCCTGTTTGCCCACGGCCAACTCACCGATATCCGTGCGTCCCAGCAACTGCGCCGAGCCTTTGGTGGCCCAGCCCAGCACGCCTTCCGGGGTGATCTTTTCCGCGCCGTAACGCAGGCGCTGGATGTACAGGGCCTGGCGCGTTTCGAGGATCATGTTCGAGGCATCGTTGGAGGCTGAACCGTCGACGCCCAGGCCAATCGGCGCGCCAGCGGCGAGCAGGTCCAGGGTCGGGCAGATGCCGGAAGCCAGGCGCATATTGGAGCTTGGGCAATGGCAGATACCGGTGCCGGCGGCGCCCAGGCGGGCGATCTCATCCGGGTTGAAGTGAATGCCGTGTGCCAGCCAGGTGCGTGGGCCGAGCCAGCCGACACTGTCGAGGTAGTCCACCGTGCGCAGGCCGAAACGCTGCAGGCAGAAGTCTTCCTCATCAAGGGTTTCGGCCAGGTGCGTGTGCAGGCGCACGTCGAGGCTGTTGGCCAGTTCGGCGCTGGCTTGCATGATTTCCGGGGTGACCGAAAACGGCGAGCAGGGCGCCAGGGCGATCTGGATTTGCGCGCCGTCGCCGCGCTGGTGGTATTCGCGGATCAGGCGCTGGCTGTCATCAAGGATCACTTGGCCTTGTTGCACGGTTTGCTGCGGCGGCAGGCCACCATCGGCTTCGCCCAGGCTCATGGAACCGCGGGTGAGCATGGCGCGCATGCCCAGTTCGCGCACGCTTTCTACTTGCACATCGATGGCATTTTCGAGACCGTCAGGGAACAGGTAGTGGTGATCGGCCGCCGTGGTGCAGCCAGACAGCAGCAATTCAGCCAAGGCGACTTTGGACGCCAGCGCGAGTTTTTCCGGGGTCAGGCGTGCCCAGACCGGGTACAGGGTTTTCAGCCACGGGAAGAGCGGCTGGTTCACCACCGGCGCCCAGGCGCGGGTCAGGGTTTGGTAGAAGTGATGGTGGGTGTTGATCAGCCCCGGCAGGATCACATGTTCGCGAGCGTCGAACACTTGTGCGCACGGCACGGCGGGTTCTTTTCCCCAGCCCAGCACTTCGGTGATCACACCGTCTTGCAGCACCAGGCCACCACGGGCGTCGAGGCCATTGGCAGTGAAAATCGCGAGGGGGTTTTTTAACCAGATACGGGTCGCAGGCATTGGCCGGCTCCTCTGAATGATGGGTTCAGGTTTGCCAGCTCAGTGTTGCCCTGTCTGCTGATCCAGGGTCGCCGGTGAGGGCGAGGGGTGTAGATTACGTGTTGTTGGCGGTTGGGTCTACTGAGTCAATGTGGGAGGGGGCTTGCTCCCGAAAGCGGTGTAAGTCAGCACATGTATTGACTGACCCACAGCATTCGGGAGCAAGCCCCCTCCCACCTGTTGACCATGGTTTACCAGGCGATGGTGTCGCCTTTGTAGTCCACGAAGTGATGGCCGCCTTTGCCGGTGTAGGCATTCACCTGATCCACCAGGCCGCGTACGCTGGTGTCGACATCAATGTGCGCGTTTTCACCGCCCATGTCGGTTTTCACCCAGCCCGGATGCAGGGACAGCACGGTGAGTTTATGGTCACCCAGCTGCGTGATAAAGCTGTTGGTCATGGAGTTGAGTGCAGCCTTGCTGGCCTTGTACAGCGCCAGGTCGGAGCCATCGGGAATGGTCACGCTGCCCAGCACCGAACTCATGAATGCCAGCACGCCGGTGTCTTTGCGGATCTGCCCGACAAAACGCTGGGCCAGGTTGATCGGCGCCACGGCGTTGGTGAAAAACAGTTGGCCGACTTCCGCCAGGGTGGCGTGGCCCGGCTCCTGATTGGCAGGACCTTTGACCCCGGCGTTGACGAACAATAGATCGAAGGTGCGGTCTTTCAGGCGTTGCGCCAAGGCGATCACGGCTTGCTGATCGTCCATGTCCAGCTTCTCGATCTGCACCTGGCCCACGGCCTTGAGCGCATCGGCCTTGTTCGGGTCACGCACGGTGGCGGTCACCTCCCAGCCGTCCTGCAGCAGTTGCTTGACCAGGCCAAGGCCCAGGCCGCGCGAGGCGCCGATGATCAGTGCGGTTTTTGGCGTAGACATGAAAGGCTTCCTTTGGAGTGGAGGTTCACGGATTCAGTGGACAACGTTGCCCGAGCCTTTGCTGCAACTCCTGGCGCAGATGGCCGAGTTCAGTGATGCGGGTGTCGATCAGGTTGAGCTTGTCTTGCAGCAATTGTGTGACGGCAGCGTCGGGATCGGGCGCCTGCCATAAGGCGGCGACGCTGGTGCCGATCTCGCCGAGGCTGAAACCCAGGCGCTGCGCAGTCTTGATATAGAGCACCAGTTGCAGCATGTCCGGCGGGTAGTCGCGGTAACCATTGGCGCTGCGTTGCGCGGCGATCAACCCGCGCTGCTCATAGAAGCGCAAAGTGTCGCGGCTGACCTGGCTGGCCTGGGCTAATTCGCCGATACGCATGGGGCGGGCTCGAGAGGGCTTGACCTTGGAGCATACTCCAGGCTTTAGCCTGCTGGCTTCTTGAATTGAGGAGCTTGCTGCTATGTGGACACAAAAACACTACCGAACACTGGTGCGGGCCAGCGCCTGGTATGACTTGATCATCACCGCCGCGTTTGTCACGCCGTGGAGTTTTGCATTGGTGCACGGCCTGTTGCAGGGCTTGAACCTGCCGGGCGAGCTACCGACGTTTCTGCCTGCGCACGTATTGATGGCCAACCTGCTCGGCTCGATCGTGTGCGTGTGGGCAGTCCTGCGTATTCGCGACCCTCAACGCCAATTCGGGCTGTATGACGCGGCCGGCCGTGGTCTGTTTGCGACTTGGCAGGTGTATGCGTTGATGCACGGCGCCACGTCGGTGCTGTGGATAATTCTGCTGTTGGAAGTGCTGTGGGGCGTTGCGCAATTACTCCCGGTGAATACTGATCAAAAAATGATCGGCGCCCGTAAGCCCTTATGACAGAAGGGTTACAGGCGGGTGTGCTCAGGTTATCCACAGGCAGGTGCACAGTAGATGTGGGCAGTTTCAGCGTTCGAGCAGGATGCGCCCACGGCTGAGGTCGGCTAGCTGGGTTTGCAGCGTGTCGATGTGCGCCTCGCCGAGTGCCAGCTGGAGCTCGACGCCGTTGGCGGTGAAGGTTTCTTCCACCACCAGCCCGCCCAGTTCGGCCACGCGCAGCTTCACCAGGTTCAATTCCGAGAAGCTGCAGGCACAGCTCAGCGGCACGCGGCTGATCAGCTCGATGCGTTCGGCATTCTGCAGGCATTTGTTGGCGCCGCCGCCGTAGGCGCGGGCCAGCCCGCCGGTGCCCAGCTGGATGCCGCCGTACCAGCGAATCACCAGCACGGCGACCTGATCAAAGCCTTGGGCTTCGATGGCGGCCAGGATCGGCCGCCCGGCCGTGCCGCCGGGTTCGCCATCGTCGTTGCTGCGGTACTGGTCGGCGAGCTTCCAGGCCCAGCAATTGTGCGTGGCGTTGAGGTCGCTGTGTTGCTCGAAAAACGCCTGGGCGTCTTGCGCGCTGGAGATCGGCGCGGCCAGGGTGATAAAGCGGCTTTTGCGTATTTCTTCACGAAATTCGCAAAGGCCGGTCAGCGTGAAAGGCATAAGTCGCTTCGTTTATAGGGCCGGCTTGATGCCGCAGCCTTTGAGGATGATGTGGATCAGGTTGGTGCCGGCGTCTTCCATGTCCTGCTTGGTCAACTTGGTGCGACCGGTGACGCGGCAGATCTGGGTGGCGAAGTCGGCGTAATGCTGGGTGCTGCCCCACAGCAGGAAGATCAGGTGTACGGGGTCGATGGGGTCCATCTTGCCGGCCTCGATCCAGGCTTGGAACACGGCCGCGCGGCCACTGAACCAGGCGCGGTAGTCCTGGCTGAAATATTCGGTCAGGCATTCGCCGCCGCTGATGATCTCCATGGCGAAGATCCGCGAGGCTTGCGGGTGGCGCCGGGAGAATTCCATCTTGGTGCGGATGTAGCGTGTCAGCGCGACGGCGGGGTCGTCCTCGGCGGTCAGCGCGTTGAAGGTGCTGTCCCAAAGTTCGAGGATATTGCTCAGTACTGCGATGTACAGGCCGAGCTTGTTGGTGAAGTAATAATGCAGATTGGCCTTGGGCAGGCCGGCACTCGAAGCAATGGTGTTCATGCTGGTGCCTTTGTAGCCATGGCGCGCGAATTCGTCTTCAGCCGCCTGGAGAATCGCTTGTTCATTCTTTTGCCGAATGCGGCTGGCAGGTTTACCGGCGTGGTTGCTGTGGGCAGGAACTTCGAGGCTCATGGAGGTTTCCGTGCTGATCGATAGAGACGACGTGTGCACAGATAACCCACCCTCAAGCCTCAGACAAGTCCCGATGCAATAAAACCGTCAAAGCGGTTCCAGCGTGTCGCTTTCCGGGGCGTGGTTTGCGCCAACGGCAGTCGCCTTGGCCTCGGGCAATAACAGGCACAACACGATGGCCGTCAGGCCGCCGCTGGTGATGGCCGAGTCGAACAGGTTTTGCACAAGAGTGGGCATCAAGTGCAGCAGGTTGGGCTGGGCGGCAATGCCCAGGCCGACGCCGAACGAGGTGGCGATGATTAGCATGCTGCGCCGGTCCAGCGGCGCCTGGGCAAGAATGCGCACGCCGGCGGCGACCACGCTGCCGAACATTACCAAGGTGGCGCCGCCCAATACCGGTTTGGGGATTTGCTGCAGCACCGCGCCGATCAGCGGAAACAAGCCGAGACAGAACAGCAGCACGCCAATGTATAAGCCGACGTAACGGCTGGCCACGCCGGTGAGTTGGATCACGCCGTTGTTCTGCGCAAATGTGGTGTTGGGGAATGCGCTGAAAGTGGCGGCGATCATGCAACTGACGCCATCACCCAATACGCCGCCCTTGAGTCGGCTTATATAAGAAGGGCCGCTGATGGGCTGGCGGGCGATCATGCAATTGGCGGTCAGGTCGCCAACGGTTTCAATACTGCTGATCAGATAAATCAGTGCGATGGGCAGGAAGGCGCTCCAGTCGAAGTTGAATCCAAAGCGAAACGGCACGGGCACGCTGATCAATGGCAAGTCAGGCAAGGCTTGGGGTACCAGCTTGCCGCTGAACCAAGCGGCCAGGCTGCCGAGGGCCAGGCCAACGATGATTGCCGAGAGGCGCACCCATGGGGTGTTCGAGCGGTTGAGCAAGATGATCGTCAACACGACGAACAACCCCAGCGCCAGATTGGTTGGGGCGCCGAAGTCGGGTGCATTGAAACCGCCGCCCAGGTCGGTGATGCCGACTTTGATCAGGCTGATGCCGATCAAGGTGATGACGATGCCGGTGACCAAGGGCGTGATCACACGGCGCAATTGGCCGATAAAACGGCTCAACACGATCTGCACCGCTGCGCCGAAAAAGCACACGCCGAAGACCATCGCCATGATGTCTTCCGGGCTGCCGCCGCGTTGCTTCACCAAAAAGCCTGCGGACAACACTGCACCGAGAAACGCAAAGCTGGTGCCTTGCAGGCAGATCATGCCGGCGCCGATACCAAATGGCCTGCGTGCCTGGATGAAGGTGCCTACCCCGGACACCATCAACGCCATGCTGATCAGGTAGGGCAAGTGGGCGGTGAGCCCCAGCGTAGAACCGATGATCAGTGGCGGGGTGATGATGCCGACGAAGGCTGCCAGCACATGTTGCAAGGCTGCCAGTAGCGCGGGCAGTGGTTTCGGGCGGTCGTTCAGGCCGTAGATCAGGTCGTTGAGGCTAGAGGTTTCTGGTGGCATGGCAGGCAAACTCAGGGCGGACGGTTCAAGGTCCTGGCTTCCTTGCAAAAAGCTGTCCAGTTGCTCAGCTTTTAGCGAGAGGCCCGAGTTAGCGCGTTGCCGCCAGACTCTCCAGAAAGCTTTCCAGCACCAAATGAGGGCGGCGGCCCTTGCGCGTGACCGATGCGAGGCTTAAATCGTAAAAACGTGTAGCCGGTTTCAGCGCGCGCAGTCGGCCTTGTTGCACCCACAGGCTGGCGTAGTGGTCGGGCAGGTAGCCGATATAGCGACCGGTGAGGATCAGGAACGCCATGCCTTCACGGTCCGAGGCGCTGGCGGTGCAATTGAGGGCCTGGTAATGGGCCTGGATTTCGGCGGGCAAGCGGAAGGTCGGGGCGATGGCGTCCTGGCTGTCGATACGTGGGTCGTTCAGTTGCTTGTCGTCCGCGTAAAACAACGGGTGGCCGACCGCGCAGTAGAGCAACGAGCGTTCGCTGTACAGGGGTTGGTATTCCAGGCCCGACAAGGCACTCGCCTGGGGCACCACGCCGACATGCAGGCGGCCATCGAGTACACCTTGTTCCACTTCATTCGGGGCGATCATGCGGATCTGGATCTGCACGTCCGGGCCGCGCTCCTTCAACTGCGCCAGGGCGTGGGTGATGCGCATGTGGGGCAGGGTGACCAGGTTGTCGGTGAGGCCAATGATCAGTTCGCCGCGCAAATGCTGATGCAGGCCGTTGACCTCGGTGCGAAAACTTTCCAGGGCACTTAACAGTTGCAGCGCTGATTGGTAGACCTCGCGGCCTTCTTCAGTCAGTGAGAAACCGGCGCGGCCGCGTTGGCACAGGCGCAAGCCGAGGCGTTGCTCCAGGTCGCTCATTTGCTGGCTGATGGCCGAGCGGCCGATGCCGAGCACGGTTTCGGCCGCCGAGAAGCCACCGCATTCCACCACGCTGCGAAAGATACGCAGAAGGCGGATATCGAAGTCGCTGACTTGGGCGAGGGGATCGGGTCGACGGCTGCTCATAGTTTAGTGAAGGCCTGACTGAAGGTTAGAAGAGTTGAATTTCACCGACTTTATCGCCGTGGCAATTTAGCTGCAACAACGCTTTTCAATCCCGACGCTGCCTTTTGCCCTGCGAGGTTTTGCTGATGAACATGCCCGAAAACGCCCCATCGTCCCTGGCCAGCCAACTGAAGTTGGATGCGCACTGGATGCCCTACACGGCCAACCGTAATTTCCAGCGTGACCCGCGCCTGATCGTCGGCGCTGAAGGCAGCTGGTTGATTGATGACAAGGGCCGCCGGGTGTACGACTCGTTGTCGGGCCTGTGGACCTGTGGCGCCGGGCATACCCGTAAGGAGATTCAAGAAGCCGTCTCCAAGCAACTGGGCACCCTGGACTACTCCCCGGGCTTTCAATACGGTCATCCGTTGTCCTTCCAGCTGGCGGAAAAGATCACCGACCTGACCCCAGGCAACCTGAACCACGTGTTCTTCACCGATTCGGGCTCTGAGTGCGCCGATACCGCAGTGAAGATGGTGCGTGCTTACTGGCGCCTGAAAGGCCAGGCCACCAAGACCAAGATGATCGGCCGCGCCCGTGGCTATCACGGTGTGAACATTGCCGGGACCAGCCTGGGTGGTGTGAACGGCAACCGTAAACTCTTTGGTCAGGGCCTGATGGACGTTGACCATCTGCCACACACGTTGTTGGCGAGCAATGCCTTCTCCCGTGGCATGCCGGAGCAGGGCGGCATCGCCCTTGCCGATGAGCTGCTCAAGTTGATCGAGCTGCACGACGCGTCGAACATCGCTGCGGTGTTTGTTGAGCCGATGGCCGGTTCTGCCGGCGTGCTGGTGCCGCCGCAGGGTTATCTCAAGCGTCTGCGTGAGATCTGCGACCAGCACAACATTCTGTTGGTGTTTGACGAAGTGATCACCGGTTTCGGCCGTACCGGCTCGATGTTCGGCGCCGACAGCTTTGGTGTGACGCCGGACCTGATGTGCATCGCCAAGCAAGTCACCAACGGCGCGATCCCGATGGGCGCGGTGATTGCCAGCAGCGAGATTTATCAGACCTTCATGAACCAGGCGACGCCGGAATACGCGGTGGAATTCCCCCACGGCTACACCTACTCGGCGCACCCGGTGGCTTGCGCGGCTGGCTTGGCGGCATTGGACCTGTTGCAGAAGGAAAACCTGGTGCAGAGCGTAGCCGAAGTCGCCCCGCACTTTGAGAATGCGCTGCACGGGTTGAAGGGCAGCAAGAATGTGATCGACATCCGTAACTACGGCCTGGCCGGCGCGATCCAGATTGCCCCGCGTGACGGTGATGCCATCGTGCGTCCATTCGAGGCTGGCATGGCCTTGTGGAAAGCTGGTTTCTACGTACGCTTTGGCGGTGACACCCTGCAGTTCGGGCCAACCTTCAACAGCAAGCCGCAGGACCTGGATCGTTTGTTCGATGCGGTCGGCGAAGTGCTGAACAAAATCGACTGATTTCTCCTTCTATATAGAACAACTTTTCAGGAGCCCTGCATGAGCCTTATCCAGCATTTGATCAACGGTGAGTTGGTCAATGACAGCGGCCGTAGTGCCGACGTGTACAACCCTTCCACCGGCCAGGTTATTCACCAGGTGCCATTGGCCAGCCGTGAAACCATTCAACAGGCGATCGACTCGGCCAAGGCGGCGTTCCCGGCCTGGCGTAACACGCCGCCGGCCAAGCGTGCCCAGGTGATGTTTCGTTTCAAGCAATTGCTGGAGCAGAACGAAGCGCGTATCTCGCAGTTGATCAGCGAGGAGCATGGCAAGACCCTGGAAGACGCCGCCGGTGAACTGAAGCGCGGTATCGAGAACGTGGAATACGCGTGTTCGGCGCCGGAGATTCTTAAGGGCGAGTACAGCCGTAACGTGGGGCCGAACATTGATGCCTGGTCGGACTTCCAGCCGTTGGGCGTGGTGGCGGGTATTACCCCGTTCAACTTCCCGGCGATGGTGCCACTGTGGATGTACCCGTTGGCAATCGTCTGCGGTAACTGTTTCATCCTGAAACCATCGGAGCGTGATCCAAGCTCCACGCTGCTGATCGCGCAGCTGTTGCAGGAAGCCGGTTTGCCCAAAGGCGTGCTGAGCGTGGTACATGGGGATAAGGGCGCAGTGGATGCGCTGATCGAAGCGCCGGAAGTCAAAGCCCTGAGTTTTGTGGGTTCGACGCCGATTGCCGAGTACATCTATTCCGAAGCGACCAAGCGCGGCAAGCGCGTGCAGGCGCTGGGCGGGGCGAAGAACCATGCGGTACTGATGCCGGATGCGGACCTGGATAACGCGGTCAGCGCTTTGATGGGCGCAGCGTACGGTTCCTGCGGTGAGCGTTGCATGGCGATTTCGGTGGCCGTGTGCGTGGGTGACCAGGTGGCAGATGCATTGATCGCCAAGTTGGTACCGCAGGTCAAGGCACTGAAGATTGGTGCGGGCACCTCTTGCGGCCTGGATATGGGGCCGTTGGTGACGGGCCAGGCGCGCGACAAGGTCAGTGGTTATATAGAAGACGGTGTGTCGGCGGGTGCCAAGCTGGTGGTCGACGGCCGTGGTTTGAGTGTTGCCGGGCATGAAGAGGGCTTCTTCCTGGGGGGCAGCCTGTTTGATCGCGTGACGCCTGAAATGCGCATCTATAAGGAAGAGATCTTCGGGCCGGTGCTGTGCGTGGTGCGAGTGGACAGCCTGGAAGCGGCGATGCAGCTGATCAACGATCACGAGTATGGCAACGGCACCTGCATCTTTACCCGTGACGGTGAAGCGGCGCGGCTGTTCTGTGATGAGATCGAAGTGGGTATGGTCGGCGTGAACGTGCCACTGCCGGTGCCGGTGGCCTACCACAGCTTTGGCGGCTGGAAGCGTTCGCTGTTTGGCGACTTGCATGCCTATGGGCCGGATGGGGTGCGTTTCTATACCCGTCGCAAGGCGATAACCCAGCGTTGGCCGCAGCGGGCCAGCCATGAAGCGTCGCAGTTCGCCTTCCCGAGTCTTTAAGGCGTAGTAGGTAAAAGCCGGCCCCATGGGGCCGGTTTTTGTGCTTTTGCGGCCTTTTTGACCGATATGACAGAAATGTGAACGAAAGGGATTGACGGCGTTTTATATCTGTCTATAATTCGCCCCACTTCCGGCGCAGTCGAAACGGAAAACTCCTTGG
>NZ_JAAAFV010000058.1:0-369 GCF_019352915.1 Pseudomonas sp. Xaverov 259
AAGCTTCGGCATTGGTTTCGCCGGATGCTGCTTACTTGAAAAAAGTGAGTGATGCTTTGGCAAAAATGCCTCCAATGAAAATTGGAAAACACAGTCAGCTGCAAGAATGGCAGGATGACTGGGATAATCCGGAAGACAAACACAGACACGTTTCACATTTGTATGGATTATATCCGAGTAACCAGATTTCGGCCATAAAAACACCTGAATTATTTGAAGCTGCCAAGAATTCATTAAACTATCGCGGTGATGAATCTACAGGCTGGTCAATGGGCTGGAAAGTGAATTTATGGGCCAGACTTTTAGATGGAAATCACGCTTATAAATTACTGCAAGACCAATTACATTTGGTAACGGCAGACCAAAGAA
>NZ_JAAAFV010000059.1:0-650 GCF_019352915.1 Pseudomonas sp. Xaverov 259
GCTTTGTATTGCATCATCGCCAACAGCGTTTGCAGCACTTAAAGCTTCTTCGATATCACCAGTATCTAAATTTTCCTGATTGTAATGTGCCCAGACTCCCGCATAAAAATCGGCTTGTAATTCTAAAGCTACAGAAAGTTTATTGGCCTGAGCTTCACTTTTTCCTTCTTGCTCCTGATGCATTTTTGCCGAAGTTCCTAACAAGGTTTGTACGTGATGCCCAATTTCATGTGCAATAACATACGCAATTGCAAAATCACCGCCTTTAGCACCAAATTTAGTTTTAAGCTCCTCAAAGAAGCCCAAATCCATATATACTTTTTGATCTGCGGGACAATAAAATGGCCCGGATGCAGATGATGCTCCTCCGCACTGCGTTTGAACAGAACCTCTAAAAAGTACTAATTTCGGATTTTTATAAGTCATTCCGTGTTCAGCGAATATTTTTCCCCAAATGTCTTCGTTGTCGGCTAAAACAACTCTAACAAACTGCCCCATTTCTTCATCAGCTTTGCTTAATGGAGCTGCAGCCTCCGTTTGGTTTTGCTGGCCACCCTGCATTTGTTCTAAAACAGATCCTACGGTTTGTCCCGTTTCTCCGCCAAAAACATTTAATAATAAAATAATGATACCAATAACGCCGCCGCCCA
>NZ_JAAAFV010000060.1:0-1241 GCF_019352915.1 Pseudomonas sp. Xaverov 259
CAAGCGGTTCAACAGCATGCTGATCCAGCAAATGAGCAGCTTCAGCAATGGATCATGTGGGCAAAGGCGAAGACCGACTGGATGGATCCGCTGACAGCTGCTTCGGATGAAATCTTTACAAATTATGAACTGGAGCACTATAAAAAATGGTAAAGGCGCTTACAAGGCGCCATCATCCGTAAAGGAGTAGTAGGATTCTGAGGTGATGATCAGATGATCTAACAATTGAATATCAAGCATTTCACCTGCCATTTTAATTTTTTTAGTCATGTATTTATCAGCTTCGGAAGGTTTTAGATTTCCTGATGGATGATTGTGTGCTATCATAAAGCTGGTGGCATTAGCTTTGAGGGCTGCCGAGAACAGCATACGAAGATCGACAACAGTTCCTGTAATTCCTCCTGAGGACATTTCGTAGAGTCCAAGGACTTTGAGTGACTGGTTGAAAAATAGTATTTTAAACTGTTCAAAGTATTCTATTTTACCCTCATCCCAAGAGGATTTCAGCAGGTTATAAGCTTCTTTCGAGGATTTGACCTGAGGTCTTTCAGAGGCTTTTACTCTAGTTTTGTAAACGAGTTCTACTTCTGAGACAATCTGCCAGTTTTGAGTGGTAGTTTCCATGATTTTTATATTTAAATTAATAATGGAACTGATCCCGGGCATCGGCAAGCGAGCGCAAAAAGCAACGCAATAAAGTGCGGCTCCGCCCGCACATTTATGGGGGAATTTTTTGTGGTGAACCGCTGGCGATACCCTAACTTTGTGATACTATTAATAACATATAAATAAAAATATTGCCTTTTCAAATCTGTCGTGATTTTCAATGTCTGCTCGTATAAAACAGGGGCAGACTGTACTCAGCCTGCCCCTAAAGAGCTCTTAATTAAATAATGCACTATTGCCTTTGTGCGCAAAATCAGTGCAGAGATTAAAGGCACTCTGTCCTCTCTGCTGCGCTGTTCCTCCGAAAAGCATTGATTTAAGTTTCGCCTCTGAATCTTTGTAAGACCTTACATTTTGAAAATAACCTGTTACCGCATTATAGGCGCCAAAGAGTGTGCCTTCACAGGTCGCCTGCAATTGACTTTCATTACTCATGGGGTTGAAAAATAATCGGGAACTGCTATTTTTTCGCTTTGTCCGCTTTGGGTATACAGTGGTGTTTTGATCATTAAGTGCTGTTCAAAAAAAAAAGACTCCACTAAAAAGGGGAGTCTTCTATGTTCAGATAAAAATGA
>NZ_JAAAFV010000061.1:0-738 GCF_019352915.1 Pseudomonas sp. Xaverov 259
CATGCCGAGTTTTTTTGGAAGCACAAAATATACTCACGTTCACGCCATATAAAGGCAACGATCCTGAATTTATGAGCATAGGCTACTTACCTCCAATGAAAGTCTGGAGTACTGGACTTCAATTAACCTTTTAACCTTTTAATATGGAAACAATTTTTATAAAAAAAGGGATGAGTAAAGCCAGTCGCTTTTTGTCCTTTATCATTACGCTGCTGCTTGTAAGCGCATCGTTGTTGCTCTTGAACTCCTGTGATAATTTCCTGGAAGTCGACCCGCCGACCTCTCAGCTGAACAGCGGGAATGTATTTGACGAGAAAGCGACCGCCAATGCAGCAATGAGCGACATTTATTCCAAAATGCGGGATGCAGGACTGCTGACGGGATATTCATCGGGAATTTCGCAAATGCTAGGTCTTTATACAGATGAAATGATTTTGTATGGCAGCGGAGAGGATTTGCAGCTGGCTTACGACAACAGTCTTTTGGCTTCAACCAACACTATTAAGACATTATGGAACGATACCTACAGCCAAATCTATTCAGCCAATGCCTTAATCGAGGGCGTAGATGGTTCCCAAATGTTGCCTGATGGTGACAAAAAACAACTGAAAGGTGAAGCACTTTTCGTTAGGGCGTTGCTTCATTTTTACATGGCCAATATTTACGGACCGATTCCTTATGTTAAGACAACGGACTATCTTGTGAACAGCCAAGTTACTCGTATTACTGAGGATGAAG
>NZ_JAAAFV010000062.1:0-571 GCF_019352915.1 Pseudomonas sp. Xaverov 259
ATTTGAATTTAGGCAAGACTGAAGTGGAAATCCTTTTATTTTTTCTTCAAAAATAAAAAAATGAGAATAAAAAGCAGGAAAATAATCTTTCAAAAAAAGACATTTGTGATGTTCCAGATTCTTTTAAATTTTAAAGCTATTAATCTAAGAACAATGAACTTAAGATTATTTAGCAAGAATAAACTATCTTTGCACAAATTACAGAATTTATGAACAAAAAGGAAGGCAATAATAAAAGTGGTGGATCGAGACCAAATAGTTCAAGATCAAACTCTAGCAAGCCAAAACCTCCTATGGCAAAACGCGCTCAAGGGCCAAAAAAAGTGAAACCTGCAGTTAAGGCTGCCGAGGAAGAAGCTGCGCAAAAATTAAAGAAACAAAATCAGGCTCCAAAAAGGCAAAAGGCTGCAGACGAAATTCGTTTGAACAAATACATCTCTAATTCTGGAGTTTGTTCGCGTCGTGATGCTGATATATACATTCAGTCTGGAAACGTTAAAGTAAATGGCGTACCGGTAACTGAAATGGGTTATTTAGTTAAGATTAATGATGTCATTAATTTTGATGGTGT
>NZ_JAAAFV010000063.1:0-573 GCF_019352915.1 Pseudomonas sp. Xaverov 259
TCAAATTATCATATTTTCTAATTATCTAATTGACACATTATCAAATTGCCACATTAACTAATTATTCTGTCCAGGATTTGTAATATTGGCCATCATCAAGACCCATCGCTTCTTCTGTAACCATAAGTGGGCGGAAAGTATCAACCATAACGGCTAATTCGTGGGTTTCTTTGTGACCAATGCTTCGTTCCATTGCGCCTGGCGCAGGACCGTGCGGAATTCCTTTTGGGTGTAAAGTGATATGACCCTGCTCAATATTATTACGGCTCATAAAATCGCCATCAACATAATATAAGACTTCGTCTGAATCTATATTGCTGTGATTGTATGGTGCCGGAATTGCTTTCGGGTGATAATCGTAAAGTCTAGGGCAGAATGAACAAACAACAAAAGCGGCTGTTTCAAAAGTTTGATGTACCGGTGGCGGCTGGTGAACACGCCCGGTTATAGGTTCGAAATTATGAATTGAAAATCCGTATGGGAAATTATATCCGTCCCAGCCCACAACATCAAAAGGATGTGCTGCATAAACCACTTCGTGAATCATGCCTTCTTTTTTGATTTTAATTAAAA
>NZ_JAAAFV010000064.1:0-20819 GCF_019352915.1 Pseudomonas sp. Xaverov 259
ATCGCCGATGGTAGTGTGGGGTTTCCCCATGTGAGAGTAGGTCATCGTCAAGATTAAATTCCGAAACCCCTGTCTGCTAACGCAGACAGGGGTTTTGTCGTTTAGGGGGATGATATTTCCCCGGCTGCAGACCGCTCACGTGGGCGTCTGGGCCGGACAAAGGCAGCCTGACGACACCCACAAAAAAGCCGACCCCTGAAATCAGGCGCCGGCTTGTTAGAAGCTATAACGGATCAGAACTGATAGCTGACCGTAGCACTGACATTACGCTCTTCACCCAGGTAGCAGAAGTTCAAGCTGGCACACGAAGCCACATAGCTCTCATTGGTCAGGTTGTTGGCATTGAGCCTTACATCCACACCCTTCAAGCCCACCTTGCCCAGGTCGTACCCTACTGAAGCGTCAAACAACGTATAGGCGGGCACTTTCATGGTGTTCTCGGCGTCTGCCCAGCTGTACCCCACGTATCGCACGCCCGCGCCAAGTCGCAAGCCGTCCAGGGCTGCGCTATTGAATTTATAGTCCGCCCATACTGACGCCATATGCCGAGGCGCCTGGGTCGGCGAGTTGCCTTTGTTTTCGATCAGATTGTCGGCGGAGCTTAAAGTACTCACCATGGACTTGGAGTACTTGATGTCGGTGAAGGTATAGCTGCCTAAAAGCTTCAGGTTATCGGTCAGTTGCACATGGGCTTCCAGCTCCAGCCCCTGGGAACGGGCAGCGCCTACAGCACGATAGAAGTTTTCCTGCGGCAACTTGGTGGCCAGGTTCTCCTGGTCGATGCGAAACCACGATGCGGTAAACAGGTTGTCGGTTCCTGGCGGCTGATATTTCAAACCCGCCTCCCACTGTGTCCCGTTAGTCGGTGCCAGCGGGTTGCCCGCACTGTCGGAATAGGAGTTCGGGTTGAAAGACTCCGAGTAGCTGACATACGGCGCCAGGCCGTTATCAAACAGGTACAACGCCCCCGCCCGACCCGTCAGCTTGGTACGTTTGTCGCTGATCTGCGTACCCAGCGGTCGGCCCGCTTCAGCGATGCGGTTTTCATCCGACGTCTCTACCCAGTCCTGGCGCAGTCCCAGTGAGAATCGCCATTTATCCATCTCAACCAGGTCTTGCAGATAAACGCCCGTCTGCTCCAGTCGTCGCAGATAACTGGTCAGGTTGGCATTGCTGATCGCCGAATTGCCATAGACCGGGCTAAACGCGTTGATCGGTTGCAGTGAACCGCTGGTCCAGTCCACCACTGTTTTACGCCGCTGATAATCCACGCCCATCAGCACCGTATGTTTGGTTGCTCCGGTAAAAAATTCCGCCTGCAGCATATTGTCGATAATGAACGCATGCAGCTTTTCATCACCGCCGGAGTAATAGCGGTTCAGCTCATTGCTGGTTGGTGTAGTCCAGCCATAGGCATACACCTGGTCCAGCTTCACCTTGGAGTCGAGATAGCGGAAGTTTTGTCGCGCAGTAAACACATCGTTGAAGCGATGTTCGAACTGATAGCCAAACGACTGCTGGTCACGCTTGTACCCATCTACCCCCGGCTCGCCTTCAAAAAAGTGGTTGGAGATACGCTGGCCATTGCGCTGGTGCAGTGCGCCGTCCGCCGGCATACCACCGTGATAACCACCCTCAGGGTCGTGCTGTAAATACGCTTGCAGTGTCAGTGAAGTGTCTTCGGTAAAGTCGATGCTCACTGTCGGCGCCAGTGCGTAGCGTTTTTCTTTGGCATGGTCGAATTGTGTGTCGGACTTATCCGCCAGCCCGGTCAGCCGATAGGCAACGCGCTTGTCATCGTCCACCGGCCCGCTGAAATCAAAACCCATCCCGCGTTGCCCGTTGCTGCCGACTGTCGCTTGCACTTGATGGTAGGGCTCGTACAGCGGCTTCTTACTGGTCAGTGCAACCAGACCTCCAGGCGAGCTGCGCCCGTACAGCACAGAAGACGGCCCCTTAAGAATGTCCACGCGTTCAAGAAAGTACGGGTCCACCTGCATGGTGCTGTAAGTACCGCTGTCCCCCATGGACTTCAAGCCATCCAGGTAGATGTTGTCGACCGAGCCATCGTTGAAGCCGCGCATCGCCACATAATCATAGCGATGGGTTGCGCCATAGGGGTTGGTCAGCACGCCAGGGGTGTAACGCATGGCTTGTGCCACGGTCTGAGAGCCCTGGTCGTCCATCTGTTCGCGCGTCACCACGGAGACGGTTTGCGAGGTTTCCAGCAGTGCGGCACTGGTCTTCGTTGCGATCTGGCTGTGCGTCGCGTTGTAGCCGTCCATGCTGCCCAGCGCATTACCCAGGGCGAAGCCTTTGATGTCGGTGGTGGGCAACGTCAGCGTGCTGTTATGCGGCAGCGACTGCAAGACGAAGCTGGTACCGTCCTGTGACGCAGCCTGCAACCCCGAGCCATCGAGCAAATGATTCAGGCCCTGCTCCGCGGAGTACTCACCGCGCAGCCCTGGCGACTCCAGGCCCTGAGTCTGCGCTGGGGTGCTGGCAAGCGTAATGCCCGCCTGGCGGGCGAACTGATTGAGCGCGTCGCTCAGCGGGCCGGCAGGGATGTCGTAGCGCTGATGAATGCGCTCGCTGGCCGCTTGCGCAGCCATGCCAACCAACGGGACCGCGCCCATGCCCACTGCCGTCGACAGTAACGCTACGCGTATGGCCTTGGCCAAAAGCGGGTAGGAGGAGTCTGGTGAGTCGTTGAGAAAACGCACAGTCATGATCAAGGTCCGTAGAGGCCGGTAAGGCAGATAAAGAGGCTCACTGTCTAAGCCGGACTCACGGAAAAAAGCCGCCAAAAAAAACTGAAAAAGTCAGGCCAGGTGTTCCAAGCTCACCCACCAACGTGTGCGATAGCGCACTTGAACGGGCAGTGTTTGCGCAACGATCGCCAGCAACTTGTCGGTGTCTTCCAAGCGGAAAACCCCTGACAGCCGCAAGTCGTCGATCTCTGCGGCACAACCCAGATAACCCGGGCGGTAGCGCCCCACTTCCGATACAAAGTCGGCCAGGCGCATGTCTCGCGTCACAATCAGCCCATCGGCCCAGGCGCCCATGTCCATGGTCAGCGGCGCAGACAACACGGCGTGCGCCTGGCTGATCAGATAGGTTTCCCCTGTGTGCACTTGAGTCGCCAGGCCATCGGCCGTATGCGGTGATTGGATGGCCACATTGCCGTTGACCACGCCCAAGCGTGTGCACTCGCTGTCTTGGCGCACGGTAAAACGCCCATCGACGCCTTCGAGCAAGCCGTGGCGAGTGTGTACCAGCAAAGGCGCCGAAGAGGGCGAGCCGCAGGTCACCAGGATTTCTCCGCGTACCAACGTAATCAGGCGCTGCTGCGCATTGAAGGTGAGGTTCACCGCACTGTCGGTGTTGAGTTGCAGGCGTGTGCCGTCCGGTAATTGCACGCTGCGCCGCTCGCCGGTGGCGGTCGCGAAATCGGACGTCCACCGCTGCCAGCCGGTCATGTCCCGGCTTATCCACGCCGCCGAGCCCACCAACACAACACCAGACAACACCTTCAGTGCCTGTCGTCGGCCCAAGCCTTGTGCGACGTTTTCCAGTGCCACATGCGCCTCTGGAATCGCCGCCATCTGGCTGTTCAATTCCCGTTGTAACGCCTGTACTCGTTGCCAAGCCAATTCATGGTCATCGTGAGCTTCACGCCAATGCTCACATTGCGCATGCAAGCGCACATTCGCACGGTTGTTACGCAGGCGCAGCGCCCAACTGATCGCCTGTTTGACCACTTGCGGGTCTGGCCCGGAGCGCGCGGTGTTATCCATTGGCGTCAGGTTTCATAGCGCAGGACATAACAATGATACAGCCCTTCAGCGATATACCGCTCCACCGAGCGCAGCGACACGCCCATCTGCTGTGCGATCTGCTGGTGAGTCAGGCCATCGCATTGAGCCAGTAAAAACGCTTTACGCACCTTGGGCTTTAATCCGTCCAACAGCCGGGCGACTTCCTCTAGAAGCTCCAACACCAACGCACGCGCTTCGGCGCTGAGTGCCAGCGCTTGCGGCAAGTGGGCGATGGACTCCAGGTAGGCCCGTTGGATTTCTTCGCGGCGCCAATGATCGATCACCAGGCCCCGGGCAATGGTGCGCAAAAAAGCACGCGGCGTCTTGAGCTCAAAGCGTTCGGTTTTTTGCAGCAGGCGCAAGAACGTATCCTGTGCGAGGTCCGCAGCATCGGCGGCATTGCCCAAGCGGCTGCGCAGCCAGGTGTTGAGCCAGTTGTGGTGGGTGCTGTAAAGCGTGTGTACAACACTTTCGCACGCAATGTAGTCAGTAGAGGGCATTCACACAGGCTTGGCCAAGCGTCACAAATGATAATTAGTCGCATTGTCTGGGAGGCAGAAAATTTTTGCAACTCCGAACGCTGTGCCTCTACCACTGGTCGGTTTCCTACTCAAAATCAGGATGCTTCTCACAAATCTCTAAGATTTCTTCTGGAGTGGCCGAAAGCCTGACGAGCCATGCGTGCACCGAAATAGAGCGGTCGGAGAGTCCGCCTATCGTTACATGGAATGTTCCACTCGGCACGCTCACCCCCCTTTGGCAAAAGAAGTCGATGAAATGAATCTCAAGTTCAGTCATAAAATTCTACTGGCCGCGTCAGGCGTCGTGGTTCTGGCCTTCGCGCTATTTACCCTCTACAACGATTACCTGCAGCGCAGCACCATCACGCAAAACCTTGAGTCGTCTATCCAGCAGTCAGGCGAGCTCACGGCCAGCAGCGTGCAGAATTGGCTCAGTGGCCGCATCCTGGTCCTCGAAAGCCTGGCGCAAAACGTTGCTCACCAAGGCAGCGGTGCCGACCTGCCGGGGCTGGTCGACCAACCCGCGTTCACCTCGAACTTCCAGTTCACCTATGTCGGCCAAACCAACGGCGTATTTACGCAGCGCCCTGACGCCAAGATGCCCGACGATTACGACCCTCGTCAGCGCCCTTGGTACAAGCAAGCAGTAGCCGCCGATAAAACCATGCTGACGCCGCCTTATATGGCGGCCGTTGGCGGGCAAATCGTGACCATTGCCCTGCCGGTCAAAAAGAACGGCGAACTGCTCGGTGTAGTGGGCGGTGACTTGAGTCTGCAAACCCTGGTGAAAATCATCAACTCGGTGGATTTCGGCGGTATTGGCCATGCGTTCCTGGTGAGCGCCGATGGCCAGGTCATCGTCAGTCCTGACCAGGACCAGGTGATGAAAAACCTCAAGGACATCTACCCTGGCACCAGCCTGCGTATCGAGAAGGTCAGCCAGGACGTTGTGCTCAACGGCCAGGACCGTATTCTGTCATTTACCCCTATCAGCGGTTTGCCGGGCGCGGATTGGTACATCGGCCTGTCGATTGACAAAGACAAAGCCTACGCACCACTGAGTAAATTCCGTACATCGGCACTGATCGCCATGTTGATCGCCGTAGTGGCCATCGCCGTACTGCTCAGCCTGCTGATTCAAGTGCTGTTGCGCCCGCTGACCACCATGGGCGTGGCCATGCAGGACATCGCCCAGGGCGAAGGCGATTTGACCCGCCGCCTGGACGTGACCAGCAAAGATGAGTTCGGCGAAGTGGGCAGTGCATTCAACCAGTTCGTCGAGCGCATCCACGCCTCGATTTCCGAAGTGTCTTCGGCAACGCGTCAGGTACACGACCTGTCCCAGCGCGTCATGGCGTCCTCCAACGCTTCGATCATCGGCTCGGACGAGCAAAGCGCACGCACCAACAGTGTGGCAGCCGCCATCAACGAACTGGGCGCCGCCACCCAGGAAATCGCCCGCAACGCGGCAGATGCCTCCCAGCACGCCAGCGGCGCCAGTGAGCAAGCGGATGACGGGCGCAAGGTGGTGGAGCAAACCATCCTGGCCATGTCGGAACTCTCGCAAAAGATCAGCTTGTCCTGCACGCAGATCGAAACCCTGAACGCCAGCACCGATAACATCGGGCACATCCTTGATGTAATCAAAGGCATCTCCCAGCAAACCAACTTGCTGGCGCTCAACGCGGCGATCGAGGCTGCGCGTGCCGGTGAAGCCGGGCGCGGGTTTGCCGTGGTGGCGGACGAAGTGCGCAACCTGGCGCACCGAACCCAGGAATCGGCCGAAGAGATCCACAAGATGATCACTTCGCTGCAAGTGGGTTCGCGTGAGGCCGTGACCACCATGAACGCCAGCCAGGTCTCCAGCGAAGAAAGCGTTGAAGTGGCCAACCAGGCGGGTGAGCGCCTGGTCAGCGTGACGCAGCGCATCGTCGAGATCGATGGCATGAACCAATCGGTTGCGGCGGCTACCGAAGAGCAGACCGCCGTGGTTGAAACCCTCAACGTTGATATCAACCAGATCAACTTGTTGAACCAACAAGGTGTCGTCAACCTCAACGAAACGCTCAAGGACTGCGATGCGCTGTCGCAGCAGGCCAGTCGATTGAAGCAACTGGTCGACAGCTTCAAGATCTGACCCGGCTTGGCAGGAGCGAGGCCTCTCGCTCCTGCTGATCAGTCGAACATCCGGCGAACATTCTCTAGGGCACTGTCGGCGAAAGCCTGCGCAAACTGCTCAAACTCCGCCTGCGGTGTATCGACCGGCTCGCCAATCAGCGTCCAGGTCGCCCTGGCGTGTTTGGCGTCGAGTGCTTCCACACACATGGCGGCCCATAGCCGCGCGACACCCAAGGTGTTGTAGAGGGTGGTCCACGTCATGCACATCGCTTGCTCGTCACGGCTGTTGAGTTGCTCAACGACGTGGTGCCCATCATGGAAAAATTTGCTGCGTAATGCGCCTACGCCGGTTCCCGTCATTTCGATGTGCGACAGGGCAGGAATGAAGGCATCAAAGCCTGCAAAATTTCCCACCACACTCCACAGGCGAGCGGCATCGCACGCGACGTCAACAGACGCTACCAGCGGTGCGCCATTGGGGTTACGGATCAATGTATCGGGTTGCAGCAGTTTCATAAGGGGTCCTGAAGCAGGTCAGAGAAAGCCAATGGCCTTGAGGTGGTCGCAGCCTTTGCGCAACAGCGCAGGGTCTTTGCGCGGGTACTGTTCGCCCATCGCTGCCACACCCTGGCGCGCGTTGTCGTGACAAATCATCGAGACGTCGCTGATGTCTTCCGCCAGGTCATCCAGGTAAAAGCCCAGCACGCCAAACAGGGCGTTATCAGGCCCCACCGTTGGCAGCCTCTTTTGCCACTGCGCGACGCTCACCCGATCGAAAAGATGGCCGGCCTGGCTGAATGCATCCAGGTAATGGTCCCAGCTCAAGGGCTGCGGGTTATGCAGGTTGAAGACGTTTCGCCGCGCCGCGAATTGGCCGCAGTGAAACGCGACGAAACGTGCGAGAAAGTCTACCGGCATCAAGTCAAAATTCACTTCCAGGCTGGGCGCCAGGCCCAACTGCAGCGACCCCTTGAGCATCAGCATCAGGCGGTTGTTTTGCGGCTGGCACACACCGTTTTGGCTGTTGAACGCAATATTCCCCGGCCGATGAATATTCACCCAGGCGCCTTGCTCGACCGCACGCCCTAACAGCCGCTCGGCGACCCACTTGGAAAGGTTGTAGCCATTCTTGAGGTAGAGCGGCAACGTGGCCACGGCCGGTGTTTCGAGGATGTGACCCTGGGCGTCGACGCTGCTGCAGGCTGACAGCGTCGAGATGAAGTTGAAGACTTTCTTGCTGTGGGTTTCACACAGGCGCAAGCACTCAAGCACGGGTTCGACGTTATCCCTGGCGAGTGAGGCATAGTCCAGCACATGGTTGACCCTGGCGGCGTTGTGCACCAACACACCATGGTTACGGGCGAGGTGGTCATAGACATCACAGGCCAGGCCCAGACGAGGCAGGCTGATGTCGGCGGCATAAACCTGCACACGGCTCAGGTCCAGATGCTCCAAGTGGTACTCGCGCAGTGCCTGTGCAAACCGTGCTGGCGCCGAGTGCCCTGGGCGTTCACGCACCAGGCATGCCACCTCCCGTGCTCCCTGCGCCAACAACGCTTCGACCAGGTGCACACCCACAAAACTGTTTGCACCCGTGACGATCACCTTGCGCGGATCGCCAGCGAACGTCTCTGGCAGGATGCTTACATTCAGCGTCTGGGATGCGTCCTTTTCCATCTGGCATGACGGTGTGTAAGACGGTGCAGCGTCTTCCATCAGCAAGGCGAGCGAACGAATCGTCGGTGCTTCAAAAAAACGGTTCAAGGAAAGGCTGCAACCGAACTGTTCGCGCAAACGCAACAGCAAGGTCGACAGCAAGATGGAATGGCCGCCCAGATTGAAAAAACTCTCATCAATGCAAAGTTCAACGCCAGGCACGTCCAACAACTCGCTCCACAGCGTCACCAGGTGCGTTTGCAGCGGCGTTTGCGCCGAGGCGCGAGCGATGCGCGGCGTTGTGTGCCCGGGCGCCGTCAGCAACGCCTGGCGGTCAATTTTGCCATTGCCGGTGCAGGGCATTTCCGGTAGCTCTGTCCAACGCTCGGGTTGCATGTAAGCCGGCAACCACCGCTGTGCATGCTGCTTCAGATCCGCCACCGTCGCGTCGGCCTCGGGCTGGGCGGCAAACCCCAAAATCCGTCGGTTTTGGTCGATCACCACCGCCACTTGGCGAAACAGCCGACTGCTGCGCAGGCACTGTTCGATCTCCTGGGGTTCGACGCGAAAGCCCCTGATTTTCACTTGATCGTCCCGTCGTCCGCCCAGCTCGATACCGTCCGCCGTCCATTTTGCCCGGTCACCGCTGCGGTAGGCCCGCAGCGCTTGGCCGCCGGGCAACGTAAGTTCAACGAACGGGTTGCCCTCGGGCGGCGGCGCGGTCACATACCCCAGCCCTACACCGGGCCCCGTGATGTACAGATCGCCCATTACTTGCTCATGTACCGGTTGCAGCGCGTCATCGAGGATCAGCACCTGGCTGTTGGCGATGGGGCGCCCCACATTCCGATTGCTGTCACCGGGGCACAACGTCCGGTGGCTGACCAGCACTGTGGTCTCGGTAGGGCCGTAGAGGTTGTGCAACTGGCACTGGCCTGCCAGTCGTTCGATCACATACGGCTCGCAGGCATCGCCGCCGGTCATCAGATGGGTCAGGCCCAACGGCTGATCCAACGGCAGGATGCTCAGCAGCGCCGGCGGCAAAAAACCATGGCTGATGCGCTGTTGGCGAATCAACTCGACCAGTTGCTGAGGGTCGCGCCGCTGCTCTTCGCTGGGGACGATCAGCTCGGCGCCGGCGATCAGGGCCGGGAAGATATCGATCAGTGATGAGTCAAAACTCAGTGGCGAAAACTGCAGGACACGACTGTGTTCATCCAGCTCCAGGCTGGCGCCGGCCCAGCCGGTGAAATGCGCAAGATTGCCTTGGCTGAGTAATACACCCTTTGGCTGGCCGGTGGTGCCCGAGGTAAACAACACCATGCACGGTGCGTCGATGTTGGGGCGACGTTGCATCAATGGCTGCGTGATGTCTGCGTGGCTCGAGTCAATATTGCCGACATTCAGTGTTGTGAACTGCTCGCGCAAAGGGTGTCGGCCGTCATCCAGCAATACCTTGGCGCCGCTGTGTTCCAGCATGGCCTGTTGGCGTTGCGGCGGATGATCCGGGGCCAGTGGCAGATACACCGCGCCGCAACCGAGTACGGCGAGAATGCTGGCGTACAACTCGAAGGACTTTTCCAGACACACGCCAACCACCGGCGTTTCAATACTTCCCAGTAGGGGATGCAGGCGTTGTTGGATCGACAGGGCGCGATGCTGCAATTGGCGGTAACTCAGCACGTTGCCCGCGATGTTCAGCGCCGGGCGCTCGGCAAAGGCGTGCAGACTGGCCTGCAACCGTTCGATCATCGGCACCTGGGCGGCCTGCAACAATGCTGGCTGGTCAGTGCGATTGAACCGATGCACAAACGCCAGGGCGTCCAGCCCGTGCAAGCTGTGTTCAGGCCAGGTGTTGGTGATGCTGCTGGCAGCAAAGTAGCCTGCGTCCCTTGAGAAGCCGCTGACCAGCGCGGCGGCCCACTCCACCAGAGACTTGGTCGCGTGTCGGCGCAGGCGTTGGCCGTTGCCGCTGGGTTCATGGGCTATGTCGTGTACCGCCAGCACGCGTTGGTCATGGTCGTAGCCGCGCACCTGCAGGGAGGGCAGCCCACCTTCGCACAGCGGGCCGATACCCAGTCGCAGGCTTAACCACTGGCTTGCTACACAGTGGGTGAGCGGCGCTTGGGTGCCATCCTCGATGAACAGGTCGAAGGGTTGCGTGGCGCTGACGTGCCCGTAGGCTTCGAGCACTTGCTTCAGCGCAATCAGGGCGTGGCTGGTGCCGGCCCATCCGATATTCAGACGCTGCATGTCTGCCTCCACGGCTCGGGCAGGTAGTCGCTCAACGCGTGGGCGACGCTGGGCGTATGCAGCACGCCGCTGTGATTCAGGAGCCCCATGATGTTGCCGAGCAGCGGGTGCTGGCGGGTGATGGGGAAGTGCAGCGCCATGACTTCGTCGCGTAGTGCCTGGCGGATGTCGGTGCCTACGTCCAAGTGCTCGACAAGCTGCAGGTCGAAGCCTTTGTGCAGCGTGTTGGTCAGGTAATGGGTCAAGAAGGTCGGCAGGACTGCGGCGATGCTGTCTCGGTCTGCCGGGCTAGCCGCCTGCCAGTAAAGACGCACCAGCTGCGTCCAGAACTGGGCGTGACGACCCTCGTCAAACAAGTGATCGGCCATCAAGCCGCGAATGGAAGGTTTGACGCTGTCGTCCTTGGCAAACGCCGCTACGTCGTGGGTGACGGTGTTCTCGGCGATGGCCACGCCAATCAACGTCACAGCGTCGTGCAGGTGTTGCGGTGCCAGCGCCCGGGCAGCCGGCAAGGCCCGGCTCAGTTCGATTTGCGTGGGCAACTCGAGCGGTTCTATGCCCGTGAGTTCAATGGTCTGCTGCAGGAAGTCCAACGCAACCAGCGCGTGGTAATCCTCATCGACCACGACCGTCATCGCGTCAATGCGACAGGCAAGGGGGAAGGGCAGTGCGAAACGATTCTTGGCAATGCTGCGGGCGGTCGTGTCGACGATCTCGGTTTCAAAGATCACCACGTCATTGATGAATTTGTAGAAGCTTTGCGTCAACACGAAGTCGCGCCACTGCGGGCAGTGCTCAACAAACGTTGCACTGAGCACCAAAGGTTGGCGGCAGACCGGAAAGATCAAGCGATCGTCATTTTCCAGCAAGCGCCGGGGGCGTGTGCGGATGGTGGCGCGGCGTTCCCAATCTTCGGCAAACGAGCGGTAGTCTGCGGTGTTCATGGTTGCACCTCATGGAGCGAGGCGTGTACGTCGTCCCAGAAACCGAGGCGGTTTTCTATGGCGCGCAGGGCGGCTTCATCCGCCTCGTGTTGGCGCTTGGGGTCGGCACCGATCAAGCGCTGGAGTAACTGCTCTGCGCCTGGGCCATGATCCTGGGTATCCAGTTCGATGTGACGGCTGAGGTAGTGACAGAACAACGGTGCCTGACGCGCCATTAAGGCGTCGCCCTGCAGAATACGTTCGAACATCGATGGGATGACGCTCTCGCGGCCGTGCAGGAACGTTGCTGCCACACAGTGGGCTGGCGCGTTCAGCGCGGTCTGCAAGGTGCTGCTGACAAAGCGCGCCACGCCAGGGCGTACATTGACCCTTTGCATCGCAGTATCTGCCTGGACGCCTTGGCGCTGCAGTTCAATGAAGTGTTGGATGGCTGAGGTGTCTGCGCCTGTCTCGGTCATCGCCTCCAGATACAGCTCGAAGTGGCTGCAGTGGCCACGTGTTGGATGTTCGTCTGACTCTTCGCCAAGCACGATTTCATTGATCAGGCGTGCGCTTTGCGGGTCACCGGGCGGCAGCCAGGGTAATTGCATGCACGTCAGATCCCGCTGCAGGCGTTTAGCCAGACTCATGAAATCCCAAACAGCAAATACATGCTGCTCCATAAAAGCTTGTAACTTCTTAAGTGAGGTTATTTCTGTAAATAACGGATGACTGCATAGCTGTAGTTTTTTTTGTTCAAGCAAATGTTGATGCATGGTTGACGCCTATAAGTTGTTGCGATTGCTCTGGAAACAGTGAGGGGGTTTTGTAATGAAAAGCAGAGGGCCGGCGTTTAGCCAAGCCACGCGTACAGCGCTAACCTGACACAGGTTTGCACTGCCGAGTGAAGTGTTCTTTTATGGGTGGAAGATAATAATCTGATTAAACGTTTGAATAAACTGATGAAAGTATTAAATGTTTTTTCGAGACGGAACTTGTTGTGATCAAGTAGTGTGAAAGTGTGTGAGAAGTTTCTTTGATAAGCGTGGGTTTACTTGAGTGTTAATCTCGGCCTGGCGCATAAACGTGGGGTACTTCCTGAGAGGAAAGATACCCCAGAGTGTTCAAGTGGCAAGAAAAGGCGGGTAAACCCTTACTGTGCAGTTTTTTTTGCGGTGCCTTCAAGGCTATCGAGGTAGGTATTGATCACTTCCATACCGCGCATCAGGTGATTGCGCAGTGTCAGGATGCTTTCGTCGACTTTCTTGTGCACCACCAGGCTCAGCAATTCACGGTGATCTTCCTGGGACGTCTCGCCCAGGCCCATTGCCTCGAGGTTGAAGCGCAGAAAGCGTTCCTCCTCATTCAAGCCGTGTTCAACCAGTTTGAGCAACCGCTGGTTGGGCGCCTTGCCATACAACGCCATGTGGAACAGGCGGTTGAGCCGGCCAATCTCGGCGTAGTCACGCTCTTGCTCCAACGTATTGATGCAGGCTTCAGCCTCAGCAATGTCTGCTTCGGTGAGCAACGGAATCGACAGGCGCAGCGCTTCGGACTCCAGCAATATGCGCAGGGCATAGGTCTCGGCCGAATTATCCTCGATCAACGGCGCAACCACGGCGCCTTTGTGGGTTACCACGTGAAGCAAGGACTGGGCTTCCAGCTGGCGCAAGGCTTCGCGCACGGGCATGCGGCTGACGCCGAACAGGCTGGCCAATTCTTGCTGGCGCATCGCGGTACCACAGGGCAACCTGCCGTCGAGAATGGCATTGCGCAACGTTTCTTCAATAACGGCGCGTGCAAGATGGGCGGGAATAGGCCCGCTGATTTTGATGCTGCTTAAGGGGTTCGGCTTCTGCGTCACGGTTACGCTATCCTCCTATCTTGAATGGAGTGTGTTTAATTGGATCCAAAGCACACTAGAGATGGGTCGCGCGCTTGTCAAACAGCCAAAGTTTCAGTTTGTAAGGGCTTACAGGCGATACTTTGTGCGTCCCACAAGCGGTGTTTATAAACTCGAGCCGCTTATGAATGATTGCACTGTGCCATTGTTTTTTGTTGGTTGAAGCTTCACCATCCCTGAAATTCCGTCTCTCTTCACGGACTGAACGCCTTGGCGGTAAGTTTTATTCCCTCTCGAATTGTCGGCTGGCTACTTTCAGCGGCTTTGCTCGCTGGCCTGATGCCCGGCGGGCTGCATGCCGATTGGGATTTCTCGCAGATCAGCCGCAAAGCCACGGCTCTGTACGGGCCGCTCGGCGAGGGCCAACAGCGCATCGACGCCTGGCAGCGCCTGTTGGCGACTGAAAAGAAGGTCGACGAACAGGAGCAACTCAAGGTCGTCAACCTGTTCTTCAACAAGCAGATGAGCTACGTAGAAGACATCGACCTCTGGCACGTGGTCGACTATTGGGAAACCCCCATCGAAGCGCTTTGGAAAGGTGCGGGAGATTGCGAGGACTACGCAATCGCCAAGTATTTCAGCCTGCGTCACCTGGGCGTCTCCAGCGACAAATTGCGCATTACTTACGTTAAGGCTTTGCGTCAGAATCGCGCGCACATGGTGCTGACGTATTATCCGACCCCCGATGCCATCCCGCTGGTGCTCGACAGCCTGATGGAAGAGATCCTGCCGGCTACCCGCCGTACCGACCTGGTGCCGGTGTACTCATTCAACGCCGAGGGCCTGTACCTGCCTGGCGCCACGGGCAACAAGAAAGTCGGTGATACCAAACGCTTGTCGCGTTGGCAGGATGTGTTGAAAAAAATGCGTGCGGAAGGCTTCCCGGCCGAGCCTGCCAACTAGGAGTAACTGATCGGATGTCACTGTTCAAACAACTATTGATCGCTATCTGTCTGTTCCTGGTGGTCGCCTTCAGCGGCAGCTTCATGGTCAGCCTGGAAAGCTCGCGCACCCAATACGTCAACCAGTTGCGCTCCCATGCACAAGACGCGGCGACGGCGCTGGCGTTGTCGCTGACGCCCAATATCGACGACCCGGCGATGGTGGAGTTGCTGGTCAGCTCGATTTTCGACAGCGGCTATTACGCCAGCATCCGCGTGGTGGATTTGGCCACCGACAAAACCATCGTCGAGCGCAGCGGCATCCCGGACAACAACGGCGTGCCCAACTGGTTCGTCAAGCTGATCGGCCTGGAGCCGGCTGGCGGCGATGCGCTGGTCAACCGTGGTTGGGAGCAGGCGGCGCGTGTAGAGGTTGTCAGCCACCCGATGTTCGCCCTGGCCAAGCTCTGGCAAAGCGCACTGGGCAGCCTGGGCTGGTTGCTGCTGTGCGGTGCGGTGAGTGCGGTGCTGGGCGCGCTGCTGCTGCGTCGGCAGTTGAAGCCGCTGGACTACATGGTCAAGCAGTCCCACGCCATCGCCCGCCGCGAGTTCCTCAGCCTGCCTGATCTGCCACGCACGCCGGAACTGCGGCGCGTCGTGCAGGCCATGAACCAGATGGTGGAGAAGCTCAAGGCGCTGTTCCAGGAGCAGGCCGAGCGCAGTGAAAAATTGCGCATCGAGTCCTACCAGGACAACCTCACCGGCCTCGCCAACCGGCGTTATTTCGAGATGCAACTCAACGCCCGCGTGAGTAACCCGGAAGACACCAACTCCGGTTACCTGTTGCTATTGCGGGTCAAGGACCTGGCCGGCCTTAACCAGCGCCTGGGTGGCCAGCGCACGGACCAGTTGCTGCAAGCGGTGGGCGAACAGTTGTTGCGCCAGTGCGAGCCTTACCCGGAAACCCACAACCTCGTCACCCGTATCCGTGGTGGTGAGTTCGCGGTGCTGGCGCCCGGGCTGGTGCGTGAAGAAGCGCTGCAATTGGCGCAGAACCTGGAAAGCACCCTGCTCAGCTTGCAAGCAACCAGTGCCAGTGACGTCACGCCGGTGGCCTACATTGGCCTTGCGCCATTTAACCACGGTGATTCGCCCCAGGCATTGCTGACGCTGGCTGACCAGGCTCTGGCCCAGGCCGAAGGGCAGGGCGACAGCAGTTGGGTGTGCCTTGACCACAGCGCCGCCGCCAGTGTCGGTGACGATCACCATGCCTGGCATACGCTGTTGGACCAGGCCCTTACCAACCAGCGTTTTGAGCTGTACTTCCAGCCGGTCGTCGCCAGCCAGGACCCACAGCTGGTGCTGCACTACAAAGTGCTGTCGCGTTTGCAGGATGACGACGGCCACACCATCCCGGCCGGACGTTTCCTGCCGTGGCTTGAGCGTTTCGGCTGGACTGCACGCCTGGACCGATTGATGCTCGAGCAGGTGCTCAAGCAGATGGCCAGTCATACGCACAGCCTGGCGCTGAACCTCTCGGCCGCCACCTTGCAGGACGCCCAGGCGCTGAACCGGATTGTCGAGTTGCTGCGCCAGCACAGCAACCTCGGCCCGCGCCTCACCCTGGAAATCGGCGAAGAACAATTGCCCGAACAGGCTCTGCTGGAGCAATTGACCCAGCGCCTGCGCGAGTTGGGCTTCTCCCTCAGCCTGCAGCGTTTTGGTGGGCGCTTCAGCATGATCGGCAACCTGGCGCGCCTGGGCCTGGCGTACCTGAAGATCGACGGCAGCTACATCCGCGCCATCGACCAGGAAAGCGACAAACGCCTGTTTATCGAAGCAATCCAGCGCGCGGCCCACAGCATTGACTTGCCGTTGATTGCCGAGCGCGTGGAGACCGAAGGTGAATTGAAGGTGATTCGCGAGATGGGGATTTTCGGCGTGCAGGGCCAGTTGTTTGGTGAGCCTGCGCCCTGGAAGTGATGCAAATCCAATGTGGGAGCGGGCTTGTGTGGGAGCTGGCTTGCCTGCGATAGCATCACTTCGGTTTGCCTGATACACCGAAGTGTCTGCATCGCAGGCAAGCCAGCTCCCACATTTCGATCCGGTTCTACTTCAAGAAATCAGATCAAGCCCGTTTCTTCATCATTGATCAGGTGGCTCAACCCACCCAGCGCTTCCCGTGCGTGGTTACGGTCCATCAGCTTGGCCTGGGCCGCTGGCGGCAGGTCGGTCACGCTGATCACGCCCTTGCGGGTCAGTACCTGGATCAAGTCGTCCAGTACCCGGATCATCTCCAAGTCACTTTGCTTGAGCTGCGCCAGGCTGGTTTCTACCACTTCGTTGGCGTACCAGGCCTGGATCTCATGGTGATCGGCCGGCAGGGTTTCGGTCGACTCGGCAAAGGCGGCGGCCTCCACGCGACTCAGCGCTCCCTGTGCATCACGTTGCACGTAAAACATAAGAATCCCTCGAAAATGAGCCACACGCGTTCACCCGCATAGGTCAATGCTGTGTTTATGGTCGCGAGTATGCGATGCAACCGGCCGCCAGGGCCAGCGACGTATCGCCCAAGCCAATCGGCCGCCCTTGCGGACGGCCGATAAATCACAGCTTAGGCGGTGTGGTCGATCTTGATGGTCGGGTCGGCGCCTGTGATCAGCGAGTTGATGCTGGTGTGCGACCAATCGTTGCCTTCCAGCTTGATCGTCACATCGGCATTGGCCAGGCCGCCAGCGGCGTTGAGCTTGCCTTCACTGCTGATTTGCAGGGTCGACACGCCCTCTACCGTGGTGATCTTGAGGTAGTTGTCGATGGTGCTGTCCGTCTCACCTTTCAACAGATCCTTGAGATCGATCCGGTCACCTTCCGAGGCCTTGAAGTCCTTGATCACGTCATTACCGAAGTCGCCCGCCTTCCAGACGAAGGTGTCGGCACCCGAACCGCCGATCAGGATGTCATTGCCCGGCCCACCGATCAGCGTGTCGTTACCGGTGCCGCCCAGCAGGATGTCATTGCCTTTGCCGCCGTCCAGCAGGTCGTTGCCGCCCTGGCCGAACAGGATGTCATCACCTGCGCCGCCCAACAGCGTGTCGTTGCCGTCCTTGGCGCCGGAGACGTCGAAGTCCGCGTAGTGCTCGGTGACGTACTGGTGCACGTTCGAGGTGGTCACCGCCGAGACGGCCACGCCGGTTTTCTGTGCCACAAAGGCCTGCAGTGCGTTGTAGCCCTCACCGGTAATCCCGCTGAAGCTCACCAGGTCGCCGAAGAGGATGTCGTTGCCGTCGCCACCACTGATGGTGTCGGCGCCTGGCAGCGTGGCCTCGGTGTGACCGAGGATGGCGTTGGCCAGGTCCTTCGGATCGATGTTGCTTTGCGGCTTGCCATCGGTGTCGTAAGGCTTGAGGTCGTTGAGGCTGACGTCGCCATTGATGCCGATCGCTTCCACTTGCGACAACCCGCCCAGCAGCGCAAAGGCGCTTTTGGCATTGCTCAGCGTCGCCGAGTTGGTGCTGTTGCCCGTGCCGTCCAGGTTGGACAACTCAAAGGTACCGTCACCTTGGGCATGTACGGTGCCCAGGTCGGTGACGACCCAGCGCCAGCCATTGTAGATTTGCAGTTGAGCGGCACCCGAATTGTCGATGGACAAGTAGTGCGTATTGTCGATGTAGGTGGAGAACGTCGTGCCAGGCGTGTAGTTGGCAGTCGTGACCACGTTGTCGAACTTGACGTTGCCGTACAGCGTCGGGTTGGTCTGCTCGCCGCTCTGGTAGTACGTTGGCTGGCCGTCGGTAATGAAGTAAGTCAGGTTGGTGGCACCGGTGTTGCTGGTGGCCAGGCCGCTCTGGAAGAAGTTGGCCGTGGTTTTGAACACGTCTTCGTAGTTGGTGCCGCCACCGGATTTCATCGAATCCAGCACCGCACTGAGCAAGGTCAGCGCGTTTGGATCGTTGAGGTTGATCGCAACCGACTTGTTCACCTGGGTATCGAAGTCCGCCACAAAGATGTTCACGGTGCCGGAGGTGTTGGCGCCAAGGCTGTCTTTGAGCGACTTGAATACTGACGTCAGCGAAGCCTTCGCCGCGTTGATCGAGTCGACGCTCATACTGCCGGAACTGTCGACCATGAACGCGATGTTGTAGTTCTTGCCCTGCACCACGTTCAGGCCGCCGATATCGGCCACGACGATGTCATTGCCGTCGGTGCCGACAATGTTGTCGCTGCCCGAAGTACCCGTCACCGAGCTGTAGGTCGCCGGGTACACGGTGACTGGCAATTGCGCCGTGGTAGACGCCGAACCGCCGATGCTTTCGGTGGAGGTCGACGTCACAGTCAGGTTGAACTGGCCGCTGTAATAGGTCGGTGGCTTGATGGTCAGGGTGTTCAAATCCCAGCCGGTCACGTTGACTTCGCCCACGCTTTTGGTCGCCGTGAACGTGTGCCCGGCCGCGTCGGTGAGGACCGAGCCTGCCGGCACGCCGCTGATCTTCACGCTCAGGGTTTCCGAGCCGTCGGTGTCGGTCAGTGCGGTGGTGACCTTGGACAGTTTAACGCTGCCGTTTTCCTGGCCTTCGTTGAGCTTGTAGCCCACGTAGTAACCGTCACCGTTGCTGCCATGCAGGTCGGAGACGGTCACGCCGGCATTGGTCAAATCAGTGAGGCCGGTGTACAGCGGCACGGTGCTGGTGCTCAAGTTCTGTATCGCGCCGCCGTTGATCGACAGATTGACGTCAAAGCTGCCAGGCCCCGCTTGGTTGGCTTGGTAGATCTCGAGGCTGTAGTAACCGCTGACCGTTGGCGTAAACGAGCCGCTGAACTTGCCGCTGTTGGTCGCCCATACCCCGCTGGCAATGTCTTTGCCGCCAACGTTGACCACCACGCTGTCATCGGCGACGCCGCTGAAGGTGTAGCTCTTGCCAGCTTCCATGTACATCAGGCCGGAGATCTTGGAGCCGGAGCCGGCGTTGACATTGTCGACTGACTCGACATTGGTGACGACACTGGTGTTGTTCGGCGTACCGGCGCCGTCGATGGCTTTTTTCAGTACGTCGGGTGCCGCGCCGTTCCCGTTGGTGCCGAGGCCGGCGATGCTGTTCCAGCCCTGTTTGATCAGACCGGTCGAGGCGACATTGTTATCGGCCACGTTCAGCGTAGGGGCATCGGCCACCGGTGTGATATCGACCTTCACCGTGGCGCTGTTGCCCAGGTCTTTGCCGTCGGTAGGCTGGAACTTGAACTGCGCATAATCAGCCTGCTTGTTACCAACACCCGTGCCGCCATAACCGTCGGCGCCGGATTCGTTGGCGTTAGGCATAAAGCGCAACTGACCGCCGTCGATCTGGGCTTTGGTGAAGGTCTGGTTGGCAGTCACGTTGGTCCAGGTAGTGCCATCGGCTGCCAGGTATTGCAGCTTGCCGGCTACCGGCAGGTCGGTGATTTTCACGCCCAGGCTGGCTTGTGGCGAGTCCACATCGGTCACGCCGAAGTTGGCCCAGGTGAGTGCCAGCGGCGTGTCTTCGGTGCCGGTCACGGCGCTGCCGGTGGCGACCGGCGGATCGTTGACCGCCACCACGTTAACGGTGGTGGTGGCGACGTTGGAATAGTTGCCGCCATCGGTCACGGTCACGGTGATGGTCCGCGGCGTGGTGCTTGGGTCGTGGCTGTTGTTGGTGAACGTGATGTTCTGGATACGCTGCATGTAATCAGCCAGCGTCGCGCTGCCCGACAACGTCAGGGTGATGGTGCCCGTCTGGTTATTGGTGCTGACGATGATGCCATTCACGCTGTTGCCCAGGTTCAGTGCATCACCGGCCTGTGCGTTGGTCAAGGTCACCGTCGCGCCAGTCAGCATCGTGCTGTCCGGGTCGGTGATCTTGATATCGGTGTCGGCAATCGACACACCCGGCCCAGCGGTGCCTTCGGTGAAGGTGGTTCTGTAGTCGGCACCGGTCGCGCCGCTGGAGTTGTTGGCATCCAGGTCGATGACCGGCGGCGCATCGTTGTCGATGATATTGGTGCTGACAGTGCCCTTGTCGATTACCAGATTTTCGAAATTGCCACCGGTGGTTTTGTCGATGGTGATGACAATCTGTTCGGTCGGCTCGGTGATCTTGTCGTCGATCGTGGCGATGTTGAACGGCACGCTGCTGGAGCCGGCCGGAATTTTCACGGTGTACACGCCGTTGAAGTCCGAACCATCGGTGGCGGTGCCGCTGTACTTGAGCGTCACGGTCACATCGGTTTGCGCCGGGTTGCTCAGCGTCAGCGTGTAATGCGCCGTGCCGCCTTCAGTCACCGAGGCGTCGCCGGTGATGCTGATGGTGGTGTTGTTGACCACATCCGTCACTTTGGTGGTCACGGTGCTGCCGTCGACGATCAGGTGTTCGTACTTGTCGCCGCCGCTGACCACGCCGGTGATTTTGTTGTTCACATCGTTGGCGCCGACATACGCGTCGTTAGGCGCCACAGCCGTGGTGGTGCCGCTGGACTTGCCGTTACCGATAGTGATGGTCGAGCCGTTATCCAGCTTTACCACCAGATCGGAACCGACGTTGTTCACAGCCGCGCCGTTCTTGTCGACCAGCGATGCGGTATAGGTAATCTGGCCGCCTTCGGCGACGGACCCCGTGGCTTTGAGCGCCACGGTCACATCATCGATGGTGTCGTTGATCGTGGTGGTCGCGCCGCCCGGCGTGATGGTCACGCCTTCGAAATTACCGCCGGTGGTGCCGGTGATCTTGACGGTC
>NZ_JAAAFV010000064.1:20829-20974 GCF_019352915.1 Pseudomonas sp. Xaverov 259
GTTGCCGCCTTCGCCAACGGTGGTGGTGGCAGTCAGGACCACATCTACTTTGTCGATGGTGTCGTTGATCGTCGTGGTCGCGCCGCCCGGCGTGATGGTCACGCCTTCGAAATTACCGCCGGTGGTGCCGGTGATCTTGACGGTC
>NZ_JAAAFV010000064.1:20984-21113 GCF_019352915.1 Pseudomonas sp. Xaverov 259
TAAGGTGGCGGTGTAGGTGATGGTGCCACCTTCGTTGACGGCACTTGGTGCGGTCAGCGTGACGCTGGTGAGATCGGTGGTGCCTGGGGTATCAGTCACTGTGGTGTTAACAGGTGTTGTGCCTGGCAC
>NZ_JAAAFV010000064.1:21123-22293 GCF_019352915.1 Pseudomonas sp. Xaverov 259
TGGGTGCTCTTGTCGATGAACACGTCATCGCCAGGCGCGGCAACGGTCACAGAGCCTGTGGTCGCACCTTGCTTGATGGTGATGCTCGAACCGTTATCCAGCGTGACGACCATGTCGGTGCCGGCCTTGTTGCTCAAGGTGGCGGTGTAGGTGATGGTGCCGCCTTCGTTGACGGCACTTGGTGCGGTCAACGTGACGCTGGTGAGATCGGTGGTGCCTGGGGTATCAGTCACTGTGGTGTTAACAGGTGTTGTGCCTGGCACCAGGTTCTCGAAGTGCGCGCCGCCGGTCACGTTGGTGATGGCGGTGGTAACGGTCTGGTCGCCTTTGTACACGTCGTTAGGTGCCACGACGGTGACGGTGCCGCTGGACTGGTTCACACCAATGGTGATGGTTTTGCCGTTGTCCAAGGTCACGGTCAGCGGGCTGGTGATGTTAGTCACCAGCGCGCCGTTTTTATCCACAAGGCTGGCGGTGTAGATGATATTGCCGCCTTCGCCAACGGTGGTGGTGGCGGTCAGGACTACATCTACTTTGTCGATGGTGTCGTTGATCGTCGTGGTCGCGCCGTTGCCTGCAACTTCCAGTTTTTCGAAGTTACCGCCAGTGGTGTCAGTGATCTTGACCGTTTGGGTGCTCTTATCGATGAACACGTCATCGCCAGGTGCTGCAACAGTCACGGAGCCAACGGTATCGCCAGCTTTGATGGTGATGCTCGAGCCGTTATCCAGTTTCAGCGTGACGTCAGTACCGGCCTTATTGCTCAAGGTGGCGGTGTAGGTGATTTGACCACCTTCGTTGACGGCACTTGGGGCGGTCAGCGTGACGGTCGTGGTGTCCGCAGTGCCAGGTGTATCAGTCACTGTGGTGTTAACAGGCGCTGTGCCTGGCACCAGGTTTTCGAAATGCTCGCCGCCGGTGACGCCTTTGATGGCGGTAGTGACGGTCTGATCACCTTTGTATACGTCGTTAGGCGCTACGGTGGTGACAGTGCCGCTGGACTGGTTCACACCGATGGTGATGGTTTGACCGTTGTCCAAAGTCACAGTCAGCGGATTGGTGATGTTAGTCACCGCATTACCCGACTTGTCGACCAGAGACGCGGTGTAAACGATGTTGCCGCCTTCGCCGACTGTGGTCGTTGCGGTCAGAACCACATCCACTTTGTCG
>NZ_JAAAFV010000064.1:22303-22994 GCF_019352915.1 Pseudomonas sp. Xaverov 259
ATCTGGAGCTACAACGGTGACGTTGCCGCTGGACTGGTTCACTCCGATGGTGATGGTCTGGCCGTTATCGAGGGTCACGGTCAGCGGGTTGGTGATGTTAGTCACCGCATTACCCGATTTGTCGACCAGCGACGCGGTGTAAACGATGTTGCCGCCTTCGCCGACTGTGGTGGTCGCGGTCAGAACCACATCCACTTTGTCGATGGTGTCGTTGATCGTGGTGGTCGCGCCGTTGCCTGCAACTTCCAGCTTCTCGAAGTTGCCGCCAGTGGTGTCAGTGATCTTGACCGTCTGAGTGCTCTTGTCGATGAACACGTCATCGCCAGGTGCCGCAACAGTCACGGAGCCGACGGTTTCACCAGCTTTAATGGTGATAGATGAACCGTTATCCAACTTCAGCGTGACGTCAGTACCGGCCTTGTTGCTCAAGGTGGCGGTGTAGGTGATCTGGCCACCCTCATTGACTGCGCTTGGCGCGGTCAGCGTGACGGTAGTGGTGTTATCGGTACCCGGAGTATCGGTGACGGTAGTGCTAACCGGCGTAGTACCTGGAACCAAGTTTTCGAAGTGCTCGCCGCCGGTCACGTTAGTGATAGCGGTAGTAACGGTTTGATCACCTTTGTACACATCATCCGGAGCTACAACGGTGACGTTGCCGCTGGACTGGTTCACTCCGATGGTAATGGTCTGG
>NZ_JAAAFV010000064.1:23004-24054 GCF_019352915.1 Pseudomonas sp. Xaverov 259
TTACCTGGCACCAAATTCTCGAAGTGCTCACCGCCAGTCACGTTGGTAATAGCGGTAGTGACGGTTTGGTCGCCCTTGTACACGTCATCTGGAGCTACAACTGTGACGCTGCCGTTCGACTGATTAACGCCGATGGTGATTGTCTGGCCGTTATCGAGAGTGACGGTCAGCGGGTTGGTGATGTTAGTCACCGGAGCGCCGTTTTTATCCACAAGGCTGGCGGTGTAGATGATGTTGCCGCCTTCACCAACGGTAGTGGTGGCGGTCAGGACTACATCCACTTTGTCGATGGTGTCGTTGATGGTCGTAGTTGCACCATCGCCAGCCACTTCCAGCTTCTCGAAGTTGCCGCCAGCAGTGTCAGTGATCTTGACGGTCTGAGTGCTCTTGTCGATGAACACATCATCGCCAGGTGCAGCAACGGTCACGGAGCCAACGGTGTCACCAGCTTTAATGGTGATAGACGAGCCATTGTCCAACTTCAGGGTTACATCAGTGCCCGCTTTATTGGAGAGCGTAGCGGTGTACGTAATCTGACCACCCTCGTTCACTGCAGACGGAGCTGTCAGTGTCACGGTGGTGGTGTTATCAGTACCCGGAGTGTCGGTGACGGTGGTGCTGACCGGGGTCGTACCTGGAACCAGATTTTCGAAGTGCTCGCCGCCAGTCACATTAGTGATAGCGGTGGTGACGGTCTGGTCGCCCTTGTACACATCATCCGGAGCTACAACGGTGACGTTGCCGCTGGACTGGTTCACTCCGATGGTAATGGTCTGGCCGTTATCCAAGGTCACGGTCAACGGATTGGTGATGTTGGTTACCGCATTACCCGACTTGTCGACCAGCGATGCGGTGTAAACGATGTTGCCGCCTTCGCCCACTGTGGTGGTTGCAGTCAGGAGTACATCCACTTTGTCGATGGTGTCGTTGATCGTGGTGGTCGCGCCGTTGCCTGCAACTTCCAATTTCTCGAAGTTGCCGCCAGTGGTGTCGGTGATCTTGACGGTCTGAGTGCTTTTATCGATGAACACGTCATCGCTTGGCGCCGCA
>NZ_JAAAFV010000064.1:24064-24762 GCF_019352915.1 Pseudomonas sp. Xaverov 259
ACCGCCAGTGGTGTCAGTGATCTTGACCGTTTGGATGCTCTTGTCGATGAACACGTCATCGCCAGGCGCGGCAACAGTCACGGAGCCAACGGTTTCACCAGCTTTGATGGTGATGCTCGAGCCGTTATCCAGCTTCAGGGTTACATCGGTGCCCGCTTTATTAGAGAGCGTAGCGGTGTAAGTGATCTGACCACCCTCATTGACTGCGCTTGGCGCGGTCAATGTGACGGTAGTGGTGTTATCAGTACCCGGAGTGTCGGTGACAGTAGTGCTGACCGGCGTTGTACCGGGTACCAAATTCTCAAAATGCTCACCGCCAGTCACATTAGTAATCGCGGTGGTGACGGTCTGGTCGCCCTTGTACACGTCATCTGGAGCTACAACGGTGACGTTGCCGCTGGACTGGTTCACACCGATGGTGATGGTCTGGCCATTGTCCAAAGTCACGGTCAGCGGGTTGGTGATGTTGGTTACCGCATTACCCGACTTGTCGACCAGCGATGCGGTGTAAACGATATTGCCGCCTTCGCCAACGGTGGTGGTGGCGGTCAGCACCACATCCACTTTGTCGATAGTGTCGTTAATGGTGGTGGTCGCGCCGTTGCCTGCAACTTCCAGCTTCTCGAAATTGCCGCCAGTGGTGTCAGTGATCTTGACCGTCTGGGTGCTCTTATCGATGAACACGTCATCGCTTGGCG
>NZ_JAAAFV010000065.1:0-251 GCF_019352915.1 Pseudomonas sp. Xaverov 259
GATCCGTTAGCTATCGTTCGCGAGAAAGTTAGTAGACACACAGGACCCAGGCGTGCAAGTCAATTTCAGCTGACTACACCGATTCTGGTTAAAAGAGCCTATGGCCACCCTTATTTTAGAGAAAAAAAACCACACCTCTAATGTGTTGGGCACTAGAAAAAGCTAACTACCTAGTCCGTTTCTGGACGACTTCATTGGGAATAACATACCCCCCACTGTGATTAAGACTGGCACTGTCCTAATGCTTTCTT
>NZ_JAAAFV010000065.1:369-550 GCF_019352915.1 Pseudomonas sp. Xaverov 259
GGCCTGCCTGACAGTTAATTATGAGCATGTCTTGCCCTTCATGGTGGATATTCACAGCTGAAAGTGGTATTGGCATTTTTTTCTGAGGACACAACGAGGAAATCTGATAAATACGGCCACCTGAAGTCTAGCTCGGAGTTAACAATTTACCACGTTTAGAGCGGCCGCGATATCCTGCAGA
>NZ_JAAAFV010000066.1:0-825 GCF_019352915.1 Pseudomonas sp. Xaverov 259
GGTATACGTCATGATTCTCAATTAGCGGAATTACAGTTTTCCTGCCAGATTGCCGGACAGCCAATACTATCAGAGGAACTTAAAGCAAATTATTTTACTGAACTTGAACTGCGAGGCTTTAACAGCACTGGTATTTTGTACGGTGTTATAGCCGGAATAGATGCGTGGAAAAATGCAGGACTTGCAATAAATATAAATGAAGAACCGGATTGGGACAGCGGTACTATTTTTGGATCTGGCACGTCTGGAATTGATAAATTTAGAGAAAGTATCTATAAGATTGACGAACTGCAGGTTCGAAGACTGGGCAGTACTGTAGTTTCTCAGACTATGAACAGCGGTATCAGCGCTTATCTTGGCGGTAAATTAGGACTCGGAAATCAGGTTACTACAAACTCATCTGCGTGCGCAACAGGAACTGAAGCGATACTTATGGCTTACGACCGAATACAAAACGGACAGGCAAAACGAATACTTGCAGGCAGCACAGGTGACAGCGGTCCATATATTTGGGGCGGATTTGATGCGCTTCGTGTGTGTTCTTCTAAATATAATGATAATCCAGAAGAAGGTTCAAGACCTATGAGTGCTTCGGCAGCAGGATTTGTGCCGGGAAGCGGTGCCGGTGCTTTGGTTGTAGAAGATCTTGAGAGTGCTTTGGAACGTGGTGCAATTATTTATGCCGAAATTGCAGGCGGCAGCGTAAACTCTGGCGGACAGCGTGGCAGCGGCAGTATGACTGCTCCTAACAGCACTGCGGTTCAAAGGTGTATAACCAGCGCTCTTACTAATTCGGGAATAACCGCTGAAAGTGTTGACGCTATA
>NZ_JAAAFV010000067.1:0-451 GCF_019352915.1 Pseudomonas sp. Xaverov 259
TGTAGCGTAGCCCGGTTATCGCGCCTGCTTTGGGAGCAGGAGGCCGCAGGTTCGAATCCTGCCACCCCGACAGAAACTTTGCCATAAAGTTTTAAAACAAATGGACGCATAGCTCAGCTGGATAGAGCACCTGCCTTCTAAGCAGGCGGTCGAAGGTTCGAATCCTTCTGCGTTCACATAAAAAGCCATTCAATCGAGTGGCTTTTTTGTTTTTATCACATTGGTTTTAGTTATATAGCTTAGTTAGAGGGAATTCTAATGTAAAGTTTAAAAATAATGGACACATAGCTCAGCCGGATAGAGTATCCCGATTTCCAATCGGGACGGTCATAAGGTTAAGTTTTAAAATAAATGGACGCATAGCTCAGCTGGATAGAGCATCCCGATTTCCAATCGGGACGGTCATAAGGTTAAGTTTTAAAATAAATGGACGCATAGCTCAGCTGGATAG
>NZ_JAAAFV010000068.1:0-689 GCF_019352915.1 Pseudomonas sp. Xaverov 259
GGGTAATCGTGATGACAAAGCTTCGCGCCATAAAGGAATTTGATTTTCGGCACTTTCTAAATTAGAATCCGGTACAATATGAGCTACAAGAAAATTTTCATTAGCTAATACAACAGCGGCTTTTATACCGTCAAGTAATAAAAGAGCTTGTTCTACTTCGCCTGGTTCAATACGATGTCCTCTAATTTTAACTTGCTGGTCCAGACGTCCTAAACATTCTATTTCGTCGTTTATAAGTAATTTTCCTAAATCGCCTGTACGATAAATAACATCGTTTTTGACAGCAGAAAATTTGTTTTCAATAAATTTTTCAGCTGTGAGTTCGGGTCTGTTCCAATACCCTTTTGCAACGCCGTCGCCGCCAATTACAATTTCGCCAACATTCCCTGGTGCTACAAGCTGACTTTGCTCATCAATGATATAAATTTGTGTGTTTCCAATTGGTTTACCAATAGTTATCAATTTATCATCGGCTTTTATTTGTTTTATAGAAGACCAGATTGTAGTTTCTGTTGGTCCATATACATTCCAAAGTGTATCGCATTTAGCTAAAAGTTCTCTGGCAAGATCTGCAGGCATTGCTTCACCGCCGCACAGCGCCTTAAGCGGTAATGGCTGTGTCCAGCCAGAATCTAAAAGCATTGACCAGGTTGTGGGTGTAGCTTGCAAAAAGTTGATATTTTCGCTTT
>NZ_JAAAFV010000069.1:0-1239 GCF_019352915.1 Pseudomonas sp. Xaverov 259
GCAGTTACGTGATTACAATGAGCGACGGTTCAAAATTAACGGTTCGTAATACGTCATCATTTATAGAGATTGGCGAAAATGGAAATTGGTGGATTGATGGTGTTGATACCGGAAAATCTGCAAAAGGAGAAAGCGGTGAAAAAGGCGACGCTCCAAAAATCACTATCGGAACTAATGGAAATTGGTTTGTTGATGATTTAGATACAGGAGTTTCGGCTGCTGGACAAAAAGGAAAAGATGCTGCAGAAATTATTTCGGTATCGTTAGCAAACGGAATCATGACTTTTACATTTGCAGACGGCCGTACAATCAGTATCGTTGCAAGCGCACCCGAAATCACGTTACCAAACCCAGCTGGTGGTTTTGCAGTAAATAAAATGCAATGGTTTAGAGTACAGCCTCAATTAACAAATGCTGCAAATGCAACTTACAAATGGATTGTAAACAATCAGGAAGTTTCGACTACAACTGATTTGCTTTATGTATTTGCAAATGCCGGAACATACAGCATTGAATTTAAAGCCAAAAATGGCGTAGGCGAGAATACAAAAGCTTTTACTGTAACAGTAGCAGAAAAAACGTATTTAAACGGAATTGCTAATGTAGTTGATTTCTTTCCTGCTCCGGGACAGTTTACTAATGCGCTGCCTGCAGCTACAGATACAGATACTAATGAAACAATGAGAGCAAAAGCCGAAACAGCGCTTACAACCGGAAGCATGATTAGTCTGGGCGGATTTGGAGGTTATGTTCAGTTTGGACTTGATCATACTGTAATTAATAAGGAAGGAAATGACTTTGTGGTACTTGGAAATGCATTTAATAACTGGGCTGAACCAGGAATCATTATGGTTTCTTATGATGCAAATGGTAACGAAAAAGCAGATGATGAGTGGTTTGAAATTGCCGGATCTGAGCACAACAAATCGACAACTATTAAAAATTATGAAATAACTTATTATAAACCAGAAGCTGAACCTGCAAACCCTAGCGAACCAAATTATATTCGCTGGACAGATAATCAGGGGCAAACAGGATATATTTCTAAAAATGCATTTCACAAACAGACTTTTTATCCTTTATGGAAAGGAAACAGTATTACTCTTAAAGGAACTTTCTTAAAGTCGAATATTTTTGATCAATCCGGAACAGGAACTTATTGGGTAAATCCAGCTTATGACTGGGGTTATGCAGACAACTGGTCAAATGCCGACGAAAAAGCACAAATAGATATCAGCT
>NZ_JAAAFV010000070.1:0-776 GCF_019352915.1 Pseudomonas sp. Xaverov 259
GGCCAAAACATTTTTGAAAGGACAAAAGATGATGCTTTCTGCAGGCGCTGCAAGTATCGAAGTAAATGCAGCTGCCTTATTAGAAAATAAAACATTAAGCATTACACCACTCCGATCTCTTGATTTACCTGCACTAGATCCATTAATGACTAATTTAACCAACGGAAGAGGATATCGATTCTTGCCGCATGGAGAACATTTTGCCGATGGAGCAGTAGTAAAATTAGGCTATAATAAAGAATTGCTGCCTCCGGGATATACAGAGGAAGATATCCGCACCTTCTTTTTTGACAAAAACACAGGACATTGGGAAGCTTTAGAACGTGATAGCCTTGATGTGGCACACCAAATTATAATCTCAAAAACAACCCATTTTACAGATATGATCAATGGTGTAATCAAAACACCGGAGTCACCCGATACTCAGGGTTTTGCAGCCACAATGATGAACGATATCAAAGCGGCAGATCCAACAGCGGCAGTACAAACGATGCAGCCGCCAGCAGCAAACCAGCAGGGATCAGCAAATTTAAGTTATGCAATAGAAGTACCGCCAACAGGTCGTAATGGTACGACGCCAAACATTGCCGTCAGCTATAATAGTGACGGAGGCAGTGGCTGGCTGGGTGAAGGCTGGGACATACAAATACCTAAAATCACTGTTGATACCCGCTGGGGAGTACCACGCTACAGTCCAACAGAAGAAACAGAGACCTATAGCTTAAACGGTGTGATGCTGGTACAAATGGACAATCAAAATCCATCGGTAGCACACC
>NZ_JAAAFV010000071.1:0-778 GCF_019352915.1 Pseudomonas sp. Xaverov 259
TTCTCTAGTTTAAGCGGAACAACGGGGAAATTCAGTTATTATACCTTCTTCAATTATAAAAAAGGAGATGGTTTTCGACCGAATTCCGGTTTTGAAAGCAAGAACTATTTTGCAAATTTGAATTATCAGTTTACAGATAAAACTTCGCTGCATTTTGATTACACCTATTTTGATTATTTAGCACAGCAAGCAGGCGGTTTAACAGATCAAATGTTTAATCAAGATCCAGCTCAAAGTAACAGAACCCGAAATTGGTTTGCCGTAAACTGGAACTTATTTGCACTTCGTTTGAAACATCGTTTTGATAATGATGCTGATTTTTCTTTGCAGTTATTTGGTTTAGACGCCAGCCGAAAAACAGTTGGATTTCGCCCAAATCGTGTCGATACGCCAGATTTGGGAGGAGTTCGTGATTTAATTCTGGGAGATTTTGTCAATTGGGGAGCCGAAGCACGTTACTTAAAACGATATGATTTAGGTGGAAATTCGAATGCTTTCTTAATTGGCGCAAAATACTATCAGGCACAAAACACCGGAATTCAAGGTCCGGGAAGTTCAGGAAGTGATGCCGATTTTAATTTGGCTGCAGCCGAATTTCCGCAGGCGCCAAACCAATCAGATTATAAATATCCAAACCTGAATTTTTCTGTTTTTGGAGAAAATATCTTTAAATTGTCTTCAAAATTCTCCATTACACCGGGATTTCGATATGAAAACATAAAAACACAGGCAAACGGAACATATAGAAAAATCAATTTAGACAATGCAGGAAATGTTA
>NZ_JAAAFV010000072.1:0-35331 GCF_019352915.1 Pseudomonas sp. Xaverov 259
CTCGCGCGGCGCAACCGGCAGGTCGAGCTTCTTGGCGATGGCCGCCAGGTGCTGGTTGGCCTGGGTGCGCTCGTTGATCACCTCGATGGTGTAGTCCTTGATTTCCTGGGACGAGGTTCTGGCGTGGGCCATGCGACTGGTTTCGATATCGGCCATCCCTTTGGCCGAAGCCTGCTCGATGAATTCAGCAGGTGACTGGGCGAAAGCATTGCTGGCGCCGAGGCCCAGCAGCATCGCGAAACTGGCGGTGCGTAACCGGATAGCCATGCGGCTCATGAGGGGTTCCTCCAGGTCAAAAATAGGTGCGGGAACAGACGCCCCGCCCTGAATTCGAATTTTCAGGGCGGCAAAGGTTTAGAAAAAACTCGCCAGTGCGACGAACGGTCGTCGTGGTGTCAGGCCGGTTTGCTGCCAAACAGACCCGGCAATGCGTGCGCCAGGGCATTGATGGCGAAGCCGATAAACATCACGCCGCAGAGTTTGGTGATGAGGATTTCATGGCGCTGATACACCGTGCGCACACGCTGGGCGCCGACCACGCCGATCAAAATGGCATAGGCCAGCAGGCCACCAATAAAGCTCAGGAAGATCAATGACGGCAGCATCGCCCACGTCAGCAACTCGGCACGGCTGGACAACAACGCGGTAAAGGTTGCCACGGCCACCGGATAGGCCTTGGGGTTGGTCAGGCCGAACAGAATGCCGTGCCAGAACGGATGCCGCGCCGCGCCCTGGGGTGCATCGCTGCTGCGCCGCTGGGTACGGATCGCACGCCAGCCGAGCCAGAACAGGTACAAGCCGCTGAGCACGCCCAGTGCATCAAAGGCTGTGCTGCCCACTTCCCGCGCGCCCACGATGGCAATCAACGCCGTGCTGCACCACACCACGTCGCCGAGCAAATGCCCGCACAAAAAGCCCGCCCCGGCACGACGGCCACGGGCAGCGCCGATACCGAATACGGCCAGCACGCCCGGACCGGGCGTAATACCGTAGATAAAACCCGAAGCAAGCACGGCGAACAGCAGGGATAGGGTCATGGGCGCGACTCTGATAGACGGTGATGAGGTGGATGGATTCTGCACGTTCCGCCGCTACGGGTAAAACGTCATTCCGGCATAAGGCTTGGCGCGACAGGCTTGCAAACGTGAGGCCAGATCGCCGACGTGGGTTTCGAGCTTGTGGCCATCGGGATCGAGAAAGTAGAACGACGCGCCTTCACTGCGGTTATCGCGCCATTCCTGCACCTGCGCAGCACGCAGGCGCGCCACCAGCGCAGCGAAATCACCGGTATCAGCGGTAAACGCGTAGTGCGTGTAATCAGCCGCAGCCTCTGGCAAGCGTAATGGGTCGAGGGACAAGCACAGCCATAAACCGGGCAACGACAGATAGGCGCCGCTGTCCCAGGTCGCATCGAGCCGAAGTTGCAGAAGCTCATGGTAGAAACTGATGCTACGGTTCAGGTCGGTGACGGCAAGGGTCAGGTGGTTAAGGCCTGAGAGCATTTTTATTTTTCCTGTTATCAATGACTTTCGGACAATACACCCTGCACCTGCCCAATCAACCACTGCAACCCCGAATCCCCGCCCCGCCGCGCATGCCACGCCAGCTCAAACGCAAACGAAGGGATATGAAACGGCGGCGGCACAGCCAGCAGGTGCTGCTGATCGATGTTGAGCAAGCCTCTGGATGACACGGTCAAAATCAAGTCTGTGCCCCGGATCAACTGCGGCGCTACGCCCCAATGCGGCAGGCTGATCGCCACGTGCCGGCGCTCACGAATCGCCGTCAACGCCCGTTCGATTTCCGGGGTGCCGCTGCCGCGCATTTCCAGCAGCACATGCGGACGTGACAGGTAAGTCAGCAGGTCCAGCACGCCGTTTTGCGGCAGGCTGTCACGGTCAATCAGGCAGGTGTAATGCTCGTTGAATAACGGCGTAGTGCGCAGTTCGGCGGGCATGTCGGGGAACACCCCGGCGGCCAGGTCGAGGTCGCCATTGAGCACGCCGTCGACCATGCCTTCGCGGCTGGCCTGGACGATTTGCAGGTCGATGCCAGGCGCTTCACGGCGCAAGGTGCGAACCAGGCCCGGCAAGAAAATCGCCGCACTGTAGTCCGACATTGCCACGCGAAACCGGCGCTTGGCCGACGCCGGATCAAACCGGTTGGGCGCCAGCAGCGCCTGCAACTGGGCCAGGGCTTCGGCCAGTGGCGTAGCCAATTCCAGTGCGCGGGCGGTCGGCACCAAAGCGCCGCCCTGGCGCACCAGCAGCGGGTCACCGAGCAGATCACGCAAGCGCGCCAACGCATGGCTGACCGCTGGCTGGCTCAGGTGCAGGCGCTCGGCGGCACGGGTGACGTGTTGCTCACTGAGCAAGGCGTCGAGGATCACCAACAGGTTGAGGTCGATGCGGCGCAGATCATTCATCAGCTGCATGCTCAGCATAAGAACTTGGAATTTAAATTTGCGCGACGAATAGCCTAGAGTCCAGCAAAACCTCTGGGAGAACTGAGATGACGACGTTGCATTGGGTAGGTCTGTTGGCACTGGCGGTGTTCGCCGGCGCGGTGGTGCCGTTCCAGAGTGCGATCAACGCGAGCCTCGGGCGCGGGCTGGGGCACCCGTTGTGGGCCACGCTGGCGTCATTGTTGGTGAGTATTATTGTGTTGCTGCCGGTGATCATCGCGCTGCGCTTGCCGCTGCCAAGCCTGGCCTTTATCACCAAGGCGCCGCTGTGGATGTGGGCCGGTGGTGCGTTTGGCGTGTGCTTTATTTCGCTGGCGTTGATGTTGCTGCCCAAGCTCGGCGCGTCGGGGTTTATTGCCCTGGCCATGGCCGGGCAGATTCTCGCCTCGCTGCTGCTTGATCACTTTGGTCTGTTCGGCCTGGTAGAACGCCAACTGACCACGCCCCGCGTGCTGGGGGCGTTGTTGTTGATTGGCGGCGTGGCGTTGATTCAGTTCAGCGCCACACCGGCTCGCGCACTGGCGACGGCAGGCTGATCAGCCCTTGTCGAGCGTGCGCAGTTTTTGTGGCAAGCCCCACAACAGCAGCGCCGCCGCCAACAGCGCACACACACCGATCACATACAGCGCAGGTGTGGTGCTGCCGGTAAGGTCCTTGATGCGTCCCACCATCACCGGGCTGACAATCCCGCCGAACTGGCCAAGGGTGTTGATCACCGCAATGCCACCGGCCGCACCCGCACCGGCGCCAGCCAGCAGTTTGGGCGGCAGCGTCCAGAAGGCCGGGATCGCGGCAATAATGCCCGCGCCCAACAGGCCCAGGGCGATGATCAGGAAGGTGGTGTGGTCGGCAAAGATCCCCGCACAAAAGAAGCCGATGGCGCCCAGCACCACCAGGCCGCAGACAAACTTGCGGCGCTCGCCGGTGGCGTCCGACAGGCGCCCGATCACCACCATGCTGATCGCCCCGCACACGTAGGGAATCGCGGTGAGCAGGCCGATCATCACTGGGCTCTGGGTACCGGCGCTACGGATCAATTGCGGCGCCCAGAAGTTGAGGCCGTAAGACGCCACCTGGATCAGAAAGTAGATAAACCCAAGCATCAGGAACCCTGGAATGCGGATCGCCGAGAGCAGCGAGCCACCGTGCTGGTTCGGCTCATGCTTGGCGATGCGGCTCGACAGCAGGGTTTTCTCGGCAGGCGTCAGCCAATGCGCGTCTTCAATGCGGTCCTTGAGCAAGGTCAGCACCAAAAAGCCCAGGCCGATGCAGGGCAAGCCGCCGAGCAGGAACAGCCAGTGCCAGCCGCGCATCTGCAGCACACCGTCGAGGTGTTCCAGCACCAGCCCGGAGAACGGCGCGCCGACTAAACCGGCGAATGCCGAAGCCAGGAACAGCATCGAGGTGATGCGCCCACGAAAGTGCTGCGGGAACCACAGCGTCAGGTAGTACAGCACGCCCGGCGCAAACCCCGCCTCCATGGCGCCAATGATGAAGCGCAGGCCATAGAACTGCCATTCGGCGGTGACAAACACCATGGCCGCCGTGGCCAGGCCCCACGACATCATGATGCGCGCGATCCAACGGCGGGCACCGACCTTGTAGAGCATCATGTTGCTCGGCACTTCGAACAGCACATACCCCACCACAAATAACCCGGCGCCCAGGCCATAGGCGGTGTCGCTCAGGCTCAGGTCGGTTTGCAGCTGGAACTTGGCGAAGCTGATGTTGATGCGGTCAAAAAACGCGAACAGGTAGCACACCATGATCAGCGGCATCAGCCGCCAGGCGACCTTGCTGACCAGGGCTTTTTCGGCATCGATTTCAGCGGCCGGGCGCACGCCGGCCTCCAACGTATTAGTGCTCATGGTTTCTCTCCAGCGGGCTGCTCACAGGCACCCGATTGTTTTTGTTGTCTGGTAGCGCGTTACAGCGTGGCGATGTAGGCCGGTGGCGGGTGCAGGTCGCCATTGCGCCCGGCCTTGGCCACTTGGCCGGGCAGTTCATGCCCAAGCAAGGCCGGCAAGCGACGGGACATTTGCAACAGGTGCGGCAGGTCGATGCCGGTGTGAATGCCGACTTCCTCGCACAGGTTGACCAAATCTTCGGTGCAGATATTGCCCGACGCGCCCGGCGCAAACGGGCAACCGCCGAGGCCACCCAAGGCCGCATCAAACCGTCGGGCTCCGGCCTCGTAAGCGGCCAGCACATTGCACAACCCCAGGCCGCGGGTGTTGTGAAAATGCAGGGTCAAATCGCCGGCCGGCACCTGTTGCAGCACGCGCTTGACCAAACGTTCGACCTGACGCGGATTGGCCATGCCGGTGGTGTCGGCCAACGTGATGCCCGCAATGCCCAACTCGCGATAGGCGTCGACCATTTGCAGCACGCGGTCTTCATCAATCTTGCCTTCGAACGGGCAGCCGAAGGTGGTGGCAATGCTGCCGTTAAGGCGCACCGGATGGTCGGCGGCAAAGCTGACGATATCGCCAAAGGCCGACAACGACGCCTCACAACGCATGCGCATATTCGCCAGGTTGTGGGTCTGGCTGGCCGACATCACCAGGTTCAGCTCATCGGTGCGCGACTCGATGGCGCGCTGGGCGCCCTTGAGGTTGGGGATCAACGCCACATAGATCACACCGGCCCGGCGCTCAATGCCCTGGAACACCTGCTCGCCATCACGCAACGCGGGAATGGCTTTGGGCGACACGAACGAGCCCGCCTCGATTCGCGAAAAACCGGCCAGGGCCAGCGCGTTGATCAGCGCAATCTTGTCGGCGGTTTCAACCCACGTCGGTTCGATTTGCAAGCCATCGCGCGGGGACACTTCCTGCACGATCAGCGCGTCGGAATAATCAGTGATCATTGCACCACTCCAGAGGTTTTCAGACGTTGGATATCGGCGCCGGTGAGGCCCAGGCTGCCGAGGATGTCATCAGTGTGTTGCCCAAGGGTCGGGCCTTGCCAGTTCACACCACCGGGTGTTTCGGAAAGTTTTGGCACGATGCCAGGCATCTTCACCGACACGCCACCGGGCAATTGGGCATTGAGCAGCATGTCGCGCGCCTGGTAGTGCGGGTCGCTGACGATATCGGCCACGGAGTAGATGCGCCCGGCCGGCACCTCGGCGGCTTCGAGCGCGCTGAGCACCTGGTCGATAGGCAGGCTGCTGGTCCAGTGAGTGATAGCCGCGTCCAGCAGGCCACTTTTTGCGGCGCGGCCGTCGTTGTGGGCAAACTCCGGCGCTTCAGCCAGATCGGTACGGCCAATGGTATGCATCAGGCGTTTGTAGATCGGGTCACTGTTGCCGGCGATCACTACATAGGCGCCATCGGCAGTCAGGTAGGTATTGGACGGCGCAATGCCGGGCAAGGCGCCGCCACTGCGTTCGCGCACATGGCCGAGCATGTCGTATTCGGGCACCAGGCTTTCCATCAGGTTGAACACACTTTCGGCCAGCGACACGTCGACAATCTGCCCCGCGCCCTGCCCGGTCTTGACCCGCAACAACGACATCAGCGCACCAATCACCGCGTGCAACGAGGCAAGCGAGTCACCCAGGCTCACACCCACCCGCGCTGGCGGCAAGTCGGGGTTGCCGGTGGTGTAGCGAATGCCACCCATGGCCTCACCGATGGCACCGAAACCTGGGCGATCGCGGTAAGGGCCGGTCTGGCCGTAGCCGGAGATACGCACCAGGGTCAGCTTGGGGTTCAGCGCATGCAACACGTCCCAACCCAGGCCGAGTTTCTCCAAGCCGCCGGGGCGCAGGTTTTCGATCAGCACGTCGGCGTCGCCCAGCAGTTGCTTGATCAGTCCCAGGCCTTCCGGGGACTTGAGGTCCAGCGCCAGGGATTTCTTGTTACGCGATTGCAAGTACCACCACAGCGACGTGCCTTCGTGCAGCTTTCGCCATTTGCGAAGCGGATCGCCCTGGCCCATGGCTTCGATCTTGATCACCTCGGCGCCGAACTCGGCCAGCATCCGCGCCGCGAACGGCGCGGCAATCAGCGTGCCGATTTCAATCACCTTGATACCGCTCAACGGCGCCGTCATGGGGTGGTCCTCTTATTCTTGGAATGTGCAGCCAAGGCTAGAGGACAAGGAGGCGATAAATCCAACCGTCAGTTGGCAAGGAGCGTTCGCGAAATGCGAACGGCTATTAGATGTCGGTGTCAGTCAGATCGCTATCGCGGGCAAGCCCGGCTCCCACAAGGGACCGCATTCCTACTGTGGGAGCCGGGCTTGCCCGCGATGAGGCCACAGGGTTTGCTTACCTCAGTGGCGTGCGCAGGTAGTCAAACAACAACCGACTCACCGGCGACAACTGCGCCTCATCACGCACCACCACAATCAAACTGCGATCCGACCACGGGTCCGTCAGCGGCACTGCATGCAACCCCAAAGCGCGGCCGAACAGTTCATAGGCCTTTTGCGGCAGGATGCCGATGCCCATATTCGCCTGCACCATCCGGCACATCGCATCAAACCCCGGCACATGAATACGCAGGCGCAGCATCTTGCCGGCCTCGCGCGCTGCGGCATGGGTGCGCATATTGATCGAACTGGCGGCGTGCAGGCCGACGTAATCGCTGCCAAGGGTTTCCTCGAACGCCAGGGTTTGGCGTGCGGCCAAGGGATGCTCCGCCGGCATCAACACCACCAGTTTGTCGTGGCGATACAGCACGCTGGGCAAGCCTTTGGTGTCGGTGTCGCTGGAACAAATGCCCAGGTCCGCCACCCCGTCCAGCACGCCCTGGACCACGCCTTTGCTGGGGCGCTCTTCCAGATCGGTCTTGACCTCGGGATGCAGCTGAGAAAAATCGCGCAAGTCTTCCGGGAGGAACTGAATGATCGCCGACAGATTCGCCAACATGCGCACATAGCCGCGCACGCCGTGGCTGTGTTCGCCCAGCTCCAGGCCCATTTTTTCCACATTGAACAGCATCTGCCGTGCATGGTGCAGCAGGGTTTCGCCTGCGGCGGTCAGGTCCATGCCCTTGGCGCGGCGCACGAACAGGCTCACGCCCAATACCTGCTCCAGTTCCATCAGGCGCTTGCTGGCCGCCGACACCGCGATGGCTTCACGGGCCGCAGCGCGGGTCAGCGTGCCTTCTTCAAACACTGCAACAAACAGTTGCAGGGTGATCAGATCAAGGCGACGCACCAGGCTTTTGTGCAGCATCAGCGCGGCTCGCTGGCCAGGCGATTGATCTCGGCCTGCTCCACCACGGCGTGCGGCGCGCCGTGACGCGCCGCCGCCAACATCGCTAGGCCGACGGTCTCGGTGCTCACCACCCAGCTTGGTTTGATCCGGCGAAAAAACGACAGCAGCGGGCCTAGCACGGTATAGAAGGATTGATACAGCGGCGTCTTTGAACGCACGCCATGCAACGGCTGAATCACCCCAGGCCGAAACAGGTACACCGCCTTGAACGGCAAGCGCAGCAAGGCGTTTTCGGTCTTGCCCTTGACCCGCGCCCACATCGACTTGCCCGCCTCGGAGCTGTCGGTGCCGGCGCCGGACACATAGATAAAGGTCATCTGCGGATTGAGCCGCGCCAAAGTGCTGGCCGCGACCAGGGTAAGGTCGTAGGTGAGGTGGGTGTACCTGGTTTCATTCATGCCCGCCGACGATACGCCGAGGCAGAAGAAGCACGCATCAAAGCCTTGCAGCAGGTTTTCCAGCGGCTGGAAGTCGAGCATATCGCTGTGCAATACCTGGTGCAGCTTGCCGTGTTCCTGGGTCAGCGGCGTGCGGCCCACGGCGACCACTTCCTGCACGTCAGCGGCCAGCAGGCACTCGCGCAGCACGCCTTGGCCGACCATGCCGGTGGCGCCGAATAATAGAACTCTCATCAGGGGACCTCAGCGGCAAGCCGCAAGCTTCATGCTCAAGTTGAATACCGTTCAGCTTGTAGCTTAACGCTTGCCGCTTGCGACCGCCCCCTTTAGAACGCGCTGCGAAAGATCTCCTCAATTTGTCGCTGATCCGCCCGGCGTGGGTTGGTCAGACCGCAGGCATCCTTCAAGGCATTGGTGGCCAGCAGCGGAATATCCTGCAACTTGGCGCCCAACTCGCGCAAACCGGCCGGGATCTCAACGTCATGGGCCAAGGCGCGAATCGCGACGATGGCAGCCTGGGCGCCCTCTTCCGGGGTAATACCCTTGATATCGGCGCCCAAGGCGCGCGCCACGTCGCTCAAGCGTTTGGCGCATACACTGGCGTTGAAGCTTTGCACATGGGGCAGCAACACCGCGTTGCACACGCCGTGGGGCAGGTCGTAGAGGCCACCTAGCTGGTGGGCCATGGCATGCACAAAACCCAGCGAGGCATTGTTGAAGGCCATCCCGGCCAAAAACTGCGCGTAGGCCATGTTTTCCCGTGCGGCCTTGTCGCTGCCATCTCGCACCGCCAGGCGCAGGTTGGCGCTGATCAGCTCCATGGCCTTGATCGCGCAGGCGTCGGTGATGGGTGTGGCGGCCGTCGACACATAGGCTTCGATCGCATGGGTCAGCGCGTCCATGCCGGTGGCCGCTGTCAGCCCCTTGGGCATGCCGACCATCAGCGTCGGGTCGTTGACCGACAGCAGCGGCGTGACATTGCGGTCGACGATGGCCATTTTCACATGGCGGGTTTCATCGGTGATGATGCAGAAACGGGTCATCTCGCTGGCCGTGCCGGCGGTGGTATTGATCGCCACCAGCGGCAATTGCGGTTTGCTCGATTGGTCGACACCTTCGTAGTCGCCGATATGCCCGCCGTTGGTGGCGCACAACGCGATGCCCTTGGCGCAGTCATGGGGCGAGCCGCCGCCCAGGGACACGACAAAATCACAGGCCGTGGCCTCCAGCATCGCCAGGCCTTTCTCGACATTTTCCACGTTGGGGTTGGGTTTGGCGCCGTCATAGATCACCGAGTCGATGTCCTGCATCGCCAGCTTCTCGGCGATCATGCTGGCCACGCCGGCCTTGGCCAGCCCCGCGTCGGTGACGATCAATGCCTTGCGAAAGCCGTAGTTGCGGATGGCTACCATGGCTTCGTCGAGGCAGTCGGTGCCCATGATGTTGACGGCGGGAATAAAAAAGGTGCTGCTCATGGTCAATCCTCGGAGGCGGTATGCCGACAGAATCAACCGGTAACGCGTGGCGCATCTTGATCAGGATCAACGCACGCTCGTGATAAAGTCACCACCCAGCCGATTTCGAGTAGACCCGCCGCAATGAAGGATTTCCAGGATATTGACGCCCACCTTGAAGACTGGAGCGCACTGCGCAGCGCCATCGACTTCAATGGGATTCTGATCGGCAATGGCGCCAGCCGTGCGATTTGGGAAGACTTTGCCTACGACTCGCTGTTCGAAAACGCCCGCACCGTCGAAGAAAAGCCCCTGAGCCCGTCCGAACTCAGCGTGTTCGATGCGCTGCAAACCCGCAGTTTCGAGCAAGCGCTGGGCGCGTTGAAGACCACCAGCCGGGTCAACAAGGCGCTGGCGGTCAGCTCGGCGGCGCCGCGCAACCGCTACTACGCGATCAAGGAAGCGCTGATCAACACCATCCACGCCGTACACATTCCGTGGCGCCTGGTGCAGCCGTCGACGCTGGCGACGATCAACACTGAGTTGAAGCACTACGCCACGGTATTCACCAGCAATTACGACCTGCTCAACTACTGGGCAATCCTGCACACGCCGGGCATCGACGACCTGTTCCGCAGCGCCGACGCCAGCTTCGACCTGCGCAACACGCGCGCCGAGGCCACACGCATTCTCTACCTGCACGGCGGCCTGCACCTGGTGCGCAACCTCGACGGCACCGCGCGCAAATTGCCGACCACCGACAGCACCTTGCTCAGCAGTTTTGCCATCAACAATACGATCAAAACGCTGGACGACGTGCCGCTGTTTGTCAGCGAAGGCAAGGTGGAGGAGAAGCTCAAGACCATTCGCAGCTCGGACTACTTGTCGTTCTGCTACGAGCAGTTGCTGAGTCATGAAGGCGCGCTGTGCATCTTCGGTCATGACCTGGGGCCGCAGGATCAGCACCTGGTGGATGCGCTTCGCCAAGCCAAACTCACGACCCTGGCGATTTCGGTGTCGGGGCGCAGTGACGGGTTTATCCGTCAGCAGAAGCGTCGGTATTCGCAGTTGTTTGACGGCAGTGGTGTGGAGCTGAAGTTCTTTGCGGCGCGTACGCATACGTTGGGTAATGCCGCACTCTCAGTACCCGTCGAACGCTGATCTACTGAACAACGAAAATCAACTGTGGGAGCTGGCTTGCCTGCGATAGCGGTGGGCCAGTCAGTATTGTCTTAACTGACACACCGCTATCGCAGGCAAGCCAGCTCCCACATTGATCGCATTTCAAATTGCGATCGCGGTCACTCGTCGCTGCTGTGCACCACCACCAGCAACTGCGCCTGCACCTGCCCCACCGAGCGAATCCGGTGAGGTTTCTGCGCATTGAAATGCAGCGCATCACCCCGATCCAGAATCACCCGCTCGTTCATGAAGTCCACTTCCACCTGGCCTTCGTGCACAAACAAAAACTCCTCGCCCAGATGTTCCTTGAAGGTCTTGTCAGTGAATTCTGCCGGCGGGTAAATGATGAACGGCAGCAAGCTGCGCTCACTGACCTGATGGGCCAGCACCGCATAACCCGGCGCGGTATCGGGGCGTTCGTGGCTGCGCACCAGGCTGTAGCTGTCGAGGCTGACGTTGTCTTCGCTGAACAGTTCTTCGACCTTCACGTTCAACGCCTTGGCCAGTTTCAGCGCGGCGGCGATCGACGGCGTGTTGAGCCCACGCTCGACCTTGGACAGATAACTCTTGGTCATCCCGGACTTTTCGGCCAGGGACTCCAGGGTTACGCCAAGTTTTTTTCTCAATAATTTCAAACGGATAGACATGTGCTGCGGTTAATCCCTGCAGAAAAGGCAGAATCATGCTTGCCAATGACACAATGTGTCATATAGCATCTTTAGTGTCATTTGCTCTAACCCAAAGGACACCGATATGGCCAAGACATTAGCACTTCCCAAAGACCAACTGGTCAAGCAAGCACTGATCCAGATGCAAAACAGCCTGGCGGATAATACGTGGACCGGCCGGCAAAAGCTGGCGCTCACTTGCCGCATCCTGTTCGAACACGGCCACGACTCCGGCCTGGCCGGGCAGATCACCGCACGTGGGCCCACGCCTGGCACCTATTACACTCAGCAACTGGGCCTGGGTTTCGATGAAATCACCGCCAGCAATCTGTTGCTGGTCAACGAGGATCTTGAAGTACTCGAGGGGCATGGCATCCCCAACCCGGCCAACCGTTTTCACACCTGGGTGTACCGTGGGCGGCCGGACGTGAACTGCATCATCCATACGCACCCCACGCATATTGCTGCGCTGTCGATGCTCGAAGTGCCGCTGCAGGTGTCGCATATGGACTTGTGCCCGTTGTACGAAGCTTGCGCTTTCCTGGAAGCCTGGCCGGGCGTGCCGGTAGGCAATGAAGAAGGCGAAATCATCACCACGGCCCTGGGCGACAAGCGCGCGATTCTGCTCTCGCACCACGGTCAGCTGTCCACCGGCGCGAGCATCGAGGAAGCCTGCGTCATCGCGCAGTTGATCGAGCGGGCAGCCAAGTTGCAGTTGCTGGCGATGTCGGCGGGCAGCATCAAGCCGATCCTGCCCGAACTGGGTCGCGAGGCCCATGACTGGATCTCCAAGCCCAAGCGCCATGGCGCCGCGTTCAACTACTACGCCCGGCAGAACCTGCGCAAACACGCCGATTGCCTGAACTGATTGCCCTTTTTCACGCGGAGACTTCCCATGTCCAATCCCACTATTCACGGCATCATCGGATACACCATCACCCCATTCAGCGCCGACGGCCAGCGCATTGACCTCGACGCCCTCGGCCGCTCCATTGACCGTTTGATCGACAGCGGCGTGCATGCCATCGCGCCCCTGGGCAGCACCGGCGAAGGCGCGTATTTGAGCGATGCGGAGTGGGATGAGGTCAGCGCCTACAGCCTCGCGAAAATCGCCAGGCGCGTACCCACTGTTGTCAGCGTGTCTGACTTGACCACCGCCAAGGCCGTGCGTCGCGCCCGGTATGCCGAAGCCAATGGCGCCGATGTGGTGATGGTGCTGCCGGCCTCGTACTGGAAACTCAGCGAAGCGGAAATCCTCGCCCACTACGCCGCGATTGGCGACAGCGTCGGCGTGCCGATCATGCTCTACAACAACCCGGCGACCAGTGGCACGGACATGTCGGTGGACTTGATCCTGCGCATCGTCAAGCAGGTGGCGAACGTGACCATGGTCAAGGAAAGCACCGGCGATGTTCAACGCATGCACCAGTTGCGCCGCCACAGCGACGTGCCGTTCTACAACGGTTGCAACCCGCTGGCGCTGGAAGCCTTCGCCGCAGGCGCCAAGGGTTGGTGCACGGCAGCGCCGAACCTGATTCCACAGCTCAACCTGGATTTATATGACGCGGTGCTGGCCAATGACCTGACACTGGCGCGCGAGCTGTTCTATCGCCAGTTGCCGTTGCTGGAGTTCATCCTCAAAGGTGGTTTGCCCGCGACGATCAAGGCCGGGTTGCGGCTGACCGGGCTGGAGGTGGGCGATCCACGGTTGCCGGTGTTCCCGTTGGGTGAGGCAGGGATCGAACAACTGAAAGCATTACTGCGCTAACACCGCGGTCCCCTGTGGGAGCATGGGTATCTACACAACTTTTGAAGGCAGCCAATTTCTCCTGTGGCGAGCAGGCTTGCCCTGCGTTGGGCTGCGAAGCAGCCCCAAACACAGACGCTGAGTTCTTTCAGGAAAATTGCAGCGCCTTTACTGGGGCCGCTTCGCGACCCAACGCAGGACAAGCCTGCTCGCCACAACAGCCCACTGGCGACAGATTCGTGTTACCGGTTGTTTAGATATCTATGGCCATCGCAGGCAAGCCAGCTCCCACATTTTACATAGAGACAAATGACAATAGTTCTCGATATCATTCGCGACTTTTCTACGTCGTGCTTCGTCAAGAAGGATATCCATGTCTCGTCCCAAGCCCGACCCGTTGTCGGCCGATGCGTTTCGCGGGTTTTATGCAGATATCCTGCATTTCCTGCGCAAACGCACGGACAATGCCAGCGATGCGGCGGACATGACCCAGGATGTCTTCACCCAATGGCTGGACTACCGCGACCGCGCCAAGGTCGAGCAGCCACGGGCGTTTCTGTTCCAGATGGCGCGCAACCTGCTGCGCGATCACTGGCGCAAACAGAAGGTACGCCAGAGCGCCCATTCCGACCCGGCCGACGCTGACACGGAGCCGCTCACCGACGCGCAAAACGACCCCATGGCCGCCGCGCAGCGTCTGCAACGCCTGGAACAGTTGAAAGAAGTCCTCGCCGAACTCTCGCCCCGCAGGCGAGAAGCCCTTATGCTGCACCGCTTCGAAGGCCTGAGCCAGGCGCAGATCGCCGAGCGCATGGGTATTTCCACCAGCATGGTAGAAAAGCACATCGCTTTTGCCCTGCTGCATTGCAAGCGACGCCTTCAACCAGAACCCGGCACGGAGCAGCCAGAATGAACCGCCTGAGCGACATCGACGCCCTGGATATCGAGGAAAGCGACTCCATCGATGCCCAAGCCGCCAGCTGGTTTGCCCGCAACCGCAATGGCGCAGCACGTGCCGAGCGCAAAGCCTTTGCCGCCTGGCAGGCAACGCCCGCTCATGCCCGCGCCTATGCCGAATTCGAACAACTGTGGGACGACCTCGCCCAGTTGCAGCAACTGAACAAACCCGTACCGCTGCCCCAGCGCAAACCCTCCCTATTGCGCCCGGCCCTGGCCGTGGCCGCCGCACTGGTGTGCGCCGTGCTGGCGACGAATATCGGTGCGCCCCGCGAGCTCTTCCACAGCCAGATTGCCGGGCACGCCAAAGGCATGCGCACCCTCGCCCTGCCCGACGGCAGCACGCTGTATGTGAACGCCAACACCCACCTGCGCGTGGATTTCAGCGCGCATCAGCGCATCCTGCATCTGGACAAGGGCCAGGTCTTTATCGAGGTCGCCGCCGACAAGGAGCGCCCGCTCTACGTGCAAGCCGGCGAGGCGAATGTGCGGGTGGTCGGCACCGGGTTTGACGTGCGGCGTAGCCAGCAACAACTGGTGGTCAGCGTCGCCCACGGCCAGGTCGCCTTCGAGCCGGACGCCAAAAGCCCGGTGGCATTGCTCGGCGCCCAGCAACGTGCCACGTACAGCTACGCCAAGGGCACCGTGCAGCAGCAGACACTCACCACCGAAGAAGTGGCCGATTGGCGCAGCGGGCACCTGTCGTTTCGCAATCGCGAGTTGGCCAGCCTGATCGATGAACTGAGCCTCTACCGGCCTCAAGCGCCCTTGCAGGTCAACAAAGCCGTGGCGCAACTGAAGGTCTCGGGCAATCTGGATGTGAATGACCCGGATGCCCTGCTCAGCGCCCTGCCCGCGCTGCTGCCGGTTAAAACCGTGGCCTCGGCCGATGGCATTGTCCGCATCGAACCGCTCAAGTAAGGTCTGCAAAAATCACACTTGAGAATATTTTGCATTCGCATGTGTGGTTTTTTGCCGCTGCCCCGTCTTCCTCCCGACTGTGTTGGATACGCACACCTTTTTGGCTATTTAGCCGCCCCGGGGGATTTCATGTTTCGCGCGCCTTGCCACGCTTCGCACCTGTTGTTTCGACCAACCCTGATTGCCAGCTGCATGGCCTTGAGCCTCAGCGCCCAGGCCGAGTCGCTCACGCTGCAACTGCCCGCCCAATCGCTGGCCACGTCCCTGAGCTTTGTCGCGCAGCAGGCGAAAATCCAGCTGTTGTTCGATGAGACACTGCTCAAGCACGTGCAGGCACCGGCGCTCAACGGTGAATTCAGCCCGGAAGTGGCAATTCGCACTTTGCTGAAAAACGGCGAGTTCACCCTGATCAAAGTCGGCACCACTTACGTGGTGCGCCCCGACGAGGGCAAGACCAACCACAGCGGCGCCATCCAGCTCGATGCCCTCAGCGTGATCGGCACCGGTAACGAAGTCGACTCCAGCACCGTCAACCGCTCGACCATGACCCAGGCCGACATTGACCGCTACCAGTCCAACAACATCCCCAGTCTGTTGCAGACCTTGCCCGGCGTGAGCCAGGGCGGCTCACTGAAACCTGGTGGCCAGACCATCAATATTCGTGGTTTCGGCGACGCCGAAGACGTGCCAATGACTGTCGACGGCGCCACCAAGACCGGCTTTGAGCGCTACCAGCAAGGCACGGTGTTTATCGAGCCGGAGCTGATCAAGAGCATCGAGGTCGAGAAAGGCCCCAACTCGCCGTTCACCGGCAACGGCGGTTTTGGCGGTACGGTCAACATGACCACCAAGGATGCCCCGGACCTGCTGCAAGACGGTCGCAACAGCGGCGCAATGCTCAAATACGGCTACTCCAGCAATGACCACGAACAGATCTACAGCAGTGCCGTGTACGGCCGCACTGACGACGGCCGTTTCGACGCGCTGGCCTACCTGACCCAGCGCGACGGCGGCGACATGAAGGTGGCCGCCAAGCTGCCCAACGACAACAACCAATACCCGGTCAACCCGCAGCGCCTGCCCAACAGCGCCCAGGATGTGGATGGCAAACTGTTCAAGGTCAACGCCCACTTCACCGAGGAACACAGCGTTGGTCTGTCTTACTCACGCTCCCACAGCAACCGCTGGACGCCGTTTTCCGCCGCCAGCTACCCGACGCCGCCGACCCAGGCCAACATCGACCGCTACGGTTACGAAAACGCGCTGAAGCGTTTTTTAGCCCAGCGTGACACCACCGACACCACCTGGTCAGGCAAGTACGAATACACGCCGGTGAATAACCCGCTGATCGACCTGACCGTCAAATATTCCCAGTCCAACACCGACCAGACCGACGAACGCGACGCCACTGCGTTTTTCCAACTGGCCACCGGCGGGCGCAAGATGGACACCGCCTACACCGACAAGAACCTCGACGTCCGCAACGTCAGCCTGTTTGACACCGGCCCCTTGCAGCATGCGGTGACCGTCGGCGGGCAGATCCGCAAGCACATCCGCGAAACCGAAATGTGGATGCCCGGCACCACCTACAACACTGCGCGCTACAACTACGGCCGCTTCCAGCCGGGCTTCATGCCCCACGGCAAGGTCGACACCAACAGCTTCTTTGTCCAGGACGCAGTCACCGTGGGTGACGTGACCATCACTCCGTCGCTGCGCTACGACCATGTGCGCAACCGTGGCGAAGGCAATGACGCGCCGTACTACAACAACCCGGATCCGTCCTTCGGCCACGACTACAGCGACCGCACCTACACCGGCTGGTCGCCGCGCCTGGCGCTGTTCTGGAACGTCACGCCGAACCTGGGGCTGTTCGCCAACTGGAGCAAGACCTGGCGTGCGCCGGTGATCGACGAGCAGTATGAAGTGCAAGGCCTGGGCAGCCGCACCGCCACCAGCGTCGATCTCGACCCGGAGCGCATCACCTCAATCACCCTGGGTGGCGTCACCAATTTCGACAACCTGATCGCCCAGGACGATAACCTGCAGGTACGCGCCACCCTGTTCCATAACAAAGTTGAAGACGAAATCTTCAAGGCCACCGGCGTCGGCTGCCAGAACCAGGCCGTCAACGGTGGCACCATTGCCAACGCGTGCCCGCCAGGGGCGATGTCCAACTACCGCAACATCGGCGGCCTGACCATCAAGGGTTTTGAGCTCGAATCCTTCTACAACTCCACCTACCTGTTCGGCTCGGTGTCGTTCGCCTACGCCAAGGGCGAACACGAAGGCGCCTACACCAACCCATGGGGTCCGGATGTGCCGGCCCGCGACATTCCACCGACCAAATGGGTGCTGGTATTGGGCACCAATATCCCGGCCTGGGATGCCCAGGTGGGCTGGATGGGCCAGTTCATTGGCGCGACCGATCGCTTGCCGAGTGACAAATACTCCGGCGGCCCAGGCAGCAGTCTGGGCGACCTGTTCTACGACCAGTACGGCAACAAGGCCTACAACACCCAAGGCCTGTTCGCCAAATGGAAGCCGCAACAGGCCTACCTCAAAGGCACCGAGGTGAACTTCACCGTGGACAACCTGTTCAACAACAACTTCCGCCCGGCCTTGAGCGGTGATCGCGCCTACACCAAGGGCCGCGATGCGAAGGTCAGCATTACGCGGTTCTTCTAAGTGTGGGAGCTGGCTTGCCTGCGATGCAGACACCTCAGTAAATCGGTTACACCGAGGTAATGCTTTCGCGAGCAAGCCCGCTCCCACACAGGCCAACTCCACCTAACATCAACTGTACGGATAAATCTGCGACCAGCTGTAGGCCCGCAATCGGCGGGGGTTGTGGCTAGATGGGCTTCCCTTGAAGCCCTCCAGATTCTGGTCCCCACTCATGAGCTCGCGCGAAAATACCGGCATGGCCCTCGGCCTGCTGGGCGTCGTTATCTTCAGCCTGACATTGCCCTTCACTCGCATTGTGGTGCAGGAAATCCACCCCTTGCTCAACGGCCTTGGCCGTGCGCTATTCGCGGCAATCCCGGCGGCGGCGCTGTTGCTGTGGCGCCGAGAAAGCTGGCCAACCTGGCGCCAGGTGCGCGGGCTGAGCCTGGTCATCCTCGGTGTAATCCTGGGCTTCCCCGTGCTCTCGGCCTGGGCCATGCAAACCTTGCCGGCGTCCCATGGCGCGCTGGTCAACGGTTTGCAGCCGCTGTGCGTAGCGCTGTATGCGGCGTGGCTGTCCCATGAGCGGCCGTCGAAAGCTTTCTGGGCCTGCGCGGCGCTGGGCAGTGCGCTGGTGTTGAGTTACGCGTTGATCACGGGCGCCGGCAGTATTCAAGCCGGGGATTTGCTGATGTTCGCTGCAATCGCCCTGGGCGGCCTGGGGTATGCCGAAGGCGGCCGATTGGCCAAGGAAATGGGCGGCTGGCAAGTGATCTGCTGGGCGCTGGTGCTGTCGACGCCCGTATTGATCGGCCCGGTGTGGTACTTGGCCGCGCAGCACCAGGGCGCGATTTCCATGCACACCTGGTGGGCGTTTGGTTATGTGTCGCTGTTCTCGCAGTTCCTGGGGTTCTTTGCCTGGTACGCCGGGCTGGCCATGGGCGGCATCGCGCGGGTCAGCCAGATTCAGCTGTTGCAGATCTTCTTCACCATCGCATTTTCGGCGTTGTTCTTTGGTGAACATATCGAGCCGATTACCTGGGTGTTTGCGTGTGGCGTGATCGTGACGGTGATGCTCGGGCGCAAGACCGCAGTGCAGCCTGCGCCGACCTCAAAGATGAATGCGGTCTAAATGTGGGAGCGGGCTTGCTCGCGAAGGCGGTGCATCAGTCACCTGATAGGTTGGCTGACACTCCGCATTCGCGAGCAAGCCCGCTCCCACATTCTGGTCCTGTTTTCAGCCTAAATAGCCATCCGCGCGCAGCAGGGTTTCCAGGCAGTGTTCGCTGATGTGGTAGAACGCTTTCAGCTGCTGGATTTTTTCCAACAGTTGCGCGTTATCGATCGGCTCGGTGCGTTTGACCGCCAGAATCATCTTGTTCTTGTTGGTGTGTTCCAACGAGATGAACTCAAACACCTTGGTCTCATAGCCACAGGCCTCAAGGTACAACGCACGCAAGCTGTCGGTGACCATTTCCGCCTGCTGGCCCAGGTGCAGACCGTATTGCAGCATCGGCTTGAGCAGCAGTGGGCTCTGGATCTGCAGGCGGATCTGTTTGTGGCAGCACGGCGAGCACATGATGATCGACGCACCGGAACGGATGCCGGTGTGGATCGCGTAGTCAGTGGCGATATCGCAGGCATGCAGCGCGATCATCACCTCCAGTTCGCTGGGCGCCACACTGCGCACATCACCACACTTGAACACCAGCCCCGGATGCTCCAGGCGCGCGGCAGCGGTGTTGCACAGGGTCACCATGTCTTCACGCAATTCCACGCCCGTCACTTCGCCCTCGGCCTTGAGGGTGTTGCGCAGGTAATCGTGGATGGCGAACGTGAGGTAGCCCTTGCCCGAACCGAAATCCGCCACGCGCACCAGCTGGTCGAGCTTCAACGGCGATGAGGTCAGCGCATGGCTGAACACTTCGATGAACTTGTTGATCTGCTTCCACTTGCGCGACATCGACGGGATCAGCGCCTGCTTGGCGTCGGTGACGCCCAGGTCAGCGAGGAAGGGTCGGCTCAAGTCGAGGAAGCGGTTTTTCTCGCGGTTATGCTCAGCCGAAGGCGCCTCGCGCAATTGCTGCGGCTTGCTTTTGAACAACGAGCTTTTGTTCTTTTTGCTGTATTCCAGTTGGGCTTCGTCGGTCAGCGACAACAGGTGCGCATTCTTGAACGACGCCGGCAACAGCGCGCTAATTGCTGCCACGCCGTCGGCCAAAGCGAAGTTCTTGGTGATGTCACGGGTCTTGTAGCGATAGACAAAGGACAGGCACGCCTGCTCCTTGACCACCACCTGCTTGATGATCAGCCGCTGCAACTCGGCTTCTTCGCCGACGTACTTGGCCAGCACCAGCTTGATAAACGCGTTCTGCGCGAGGCTTGCGCTCAGCAGTTCGATGAACTGGGCGTGATGATCCGGCGCAGGGCTGGCAGGTTGAGCGGTGACAGACATGAACAAAAACGCCTCGGGCAAAGAATGCCGGGCATTTTAGGGGGGATGAAGGTTTAGGGCACGGGGTTATTTGATCAACGGTCGCTCAGCCGCCACAAATCAAATGGGGGAACCACTTTTCTCCGGGAGCTGGCTGGTATGGGAAATGGCTTGTGTGGGAGCTGGCTTGCCTGCGATGGCATCACCTGGGTTTTCTGATGGACCGAGGTGTCTGCATCGCAGGCAAGCCAGCTCCCACACAAGCCCGGCTCCCACAGAAAAGCAGCTATTCCAGCACGATCAAGCGGTTAGGCAGTTCATTACGCGTCTGCGTCACCGGCACATGCACCTTCAGCAATTCACCACACGCTTCGATGCAGGCAATAAACCCCGCCAGCGTCTGCCCCTGCTTCACCTGCTGGGTGAACGCCCTGACGATGCCATCCCAGCTGTCGTCATCCAGGTGCTTGGAAATACCGTCGTCCACCAGAATCTCCACATACCGCTCCGCCTCGCTGACAAAAATCAGCACGCCGGTGCTGCCCAGCGTGTGGTGCAGGTTTTGCTCCAGGAACTGTCGCCGCGCCAGGTTCGATGCACGCCAATGCCGTACCGAACGCGGAATCAGGCGGGTGGTGACCTTGGGCAGGCGAAACACCAGGCACAGCACAATGAAGGTCGCCCATTGCGCCAACAGCAAGGTGTACATGGTCAGGTAGCCCGACAGGTAGTGGACGATGCCCGGCACCACCAGGGCGATCAGGCTGGCCCACAACAGCGGGATATAGGCGTAATCATCCGCGCGCGCGGCCAGTACGGTGACCAGTTCGGCGTCGGTGGTTTTTTCGACGCGGGCGATCGCTTCGGCGACTTGGCGCTGCTCGTGTTCAGTCAGTAATGCCATGGTTGTAGATGCTCTGTTCTAGTTATTGTCATTACCAGCCACCGGAGGCACCACCGCCGCCAAAACCACCGCCGCCGCCTCTGAAGCCACCACCGCCGCCCCCGCCACCGCCGCCGCGTCCACTGCTGCTGAGGATCGCCAGCAGGATAGCGCCAACGGGCAGCCCCAGCCGATTACACAGCCACAACACGCCGATCAACAGGATGAACAAGCCGATGGAAAGCCCCGGATTATCCTTGGCAAAATTCGCATCCGCCACATGGGCCGGCACTGCCAGCGGCTCGCCGCCCACCACCTGAATCATGGCCGCAACACCGTCGCTGATGCCCTGGCTGTAATCGCCGGCCTTGAACTTGGGCGCGATCACCTGGTTGATGATCACCCACGACTGCGCATCGGTCAGCACGCCTTCGAGGCCGTAGCCGACTTCGATGCGCAATTTGCGCTCATCACGGGCGACGATCAACAGCGCGCCATTGTCCTTGCCCTTCTGGCCGATGCCCCACTGGCGGCCCAATTGATAACCGTAGTCCTCAATGGGCACGCCTTGCAGGTCGGGCACGGTGACCACCACGATCTGGTCGCCCGAGGTTTGCTCCAGCGCCTGCAATTGCTGGGTCAGCTGCGCACGTACCGCCGGGTCGATCATCTGCGCGGTGTCCACCACCCGCCCGGTCAAAGCCGGGAAGGTCAGCGCCGCCTGGGCCGCGCCCACGCAGGCCAGCAGCCACAGCGCCAAGCCTATCCGTAATAAACGCATCGACACCTCAGAGAAGCCTTATTTGAACTTCACTTGCGGCGCTTTATCGGCGTCGGCACTGGTGGCCTCAAACGTGGCGCGGATCGGCAAGTCGCTGTACATCACGCTGTGCCACAGGCGGCCCGGGAAGGTGCGGATCTCGGTGTTGTAGGCCTGCACCGCCTGGATAAAGTCACGACGGGCCACGGCGATACGGTTTTCGGTGCCTTCCAGCTGAGACTGCAACGCCAGGAAGTTCTGGTTGGCTTTCAGGTCCGGGTAGCGCTCGGACACCACCATCAAACGGCTAAGCGCACCGCTCAGGCCGTCCTGGGCTTGCTGGAACTGCTTGAGTTTTTCCGGGTTGTCGAGGGTGCTGGCATCCACCTGAATCGAGGTGGCCTTGGCCCGCGCTTCGATCACGGCAGTAAGGGTGTCTTGCTCATGGGCCGCATAGCCCTTGACCACTTCCACCAGGTTGGGAATCAGGTCGGCGCGGCGTTGGTACTGGTTCTGCACCTGGCCCCAGGCGGCCTTGGCCTGTTCGTCCAGGGTCGGAATGGTATTGATGCCGCAACCGCTCAGCACTGTGCTGATCAGTAGCAAAGCCGCGGCCTTGAAGCCCCAGCGGTAACTTTGTGCTGCTTGCATAGTGTTTCTCCTGCCCAATCTGAATGGAATGTGACGACTAACCCTATAAACCGCGCGCTTGGGGCATAATCCGCCACCACTGGATTGCGTCGAGCCAATCAGCTAAAAAGATGCCCAGCGCGAATAAGAGTTCACAAGTGTCGTGCATTTACTGCAATAACACTCGAACAACAACATAGGTTCCCCCACATTTTGGCAGACCAGCGCAATTTCGCTGTGCAGTAGCCGAAAAAGGATATTCATGAAAAAGCTGTGTTTGCTCGGCCTTGTTGCCACTCTGGCCAGTCACCCCGTATGGGCAGAAACAAAGCCTGCTGCGCTTAAAGACAAGGACGCCTTCGTCAGCGACCTGCTCAAGCAGATGACCCTGGATGAAAAGATCGGCCAATTGCGCCTGATCAGCATCGGCCCGGAAATGCCCCGCGAGCTGATCCGCAAGGAAATCGCCGACGGGCGCATCGGCGGCACGTTCAACTCGATCACCCGCCCGGAAAACCGTCCGATGCAGGACGCGGCCATGCGCAGTCGGTTGAAGATCCCGATGTTCTTCGCTTACGACGTGATCCACGGCCACCGCACGATTTTCCCGATCAGCCTGGCCCTGGCCTCCAGCTGGGACATGGACGCCATCGGCCGCTCCGGGCGCATCGCCGCCCAGGAAGCCGCCGCCGACAGCCTCGATATCACCTTTGCGCCGATGGTCGACATCTCCCGCGACCCACGCTGGGGCCGCACCTCCGAAGGTTTTGGTGAAGACACCTACCTGGTCTCGCGCATTGCCGAAGTGATGGTCAAGGCCTTCCAGGGCGTAAGCCCGGCAAATGCCGACAGCATCATGGCCAGCGTCAAGCACTTCGCCCTGTATGGCGCGGTGGAAGGCGGTCGCGACTACAACGTGGTCGACATGAGCCCGGTCAAGATGTACCAGGACTACCTGCCGCCGTACCACGCGGCGATCAAGGCCGGTTCCGGCGGTGTGATGGTGGCGTTGAATTCGATCAACGGCGTGCCGGCCACCGCCAACACCTGGCTGATGAACGACCTGCTGCGCAAAGACTGGGGCTTTAAAGGTTTGGCCGTGAGCGACCATGGCGCGATCTTCGAACTGATCAAACATGGCGTGGCCAAAGACGGGCGTGAAGCTGCCAAGCTGGCGATCAAGGCCGGCATCGACATGAGCATGAACGACTCGCTGTATGGCAAGGAATTGCCTGGGTTGCTCAAGTCCGGCGAAATCGAGCAAAGCGACATCGACAATGCCGTGCGCGAAGTGCTCGGCGCCAAGTACGACATGGGCCTGTTCAAAGACCCGTACCTGCGCATCGGCAAGGCCGAAGACGACCCGGCCGACACCTATGCCGACAGCCGCCTGCACCGCAGCGATGCGCGCGATATCGCCCGCCGCAGCCAGGTCTTGCTGAAAAACCACAACAACACCCTGCCGCTGAAAAAAACCGCGACCATCGCGCTGGTAGGCCCGCTGGCCAAGGCACCGATCGACATGATGGGCAGTTGGGCCGCTGCCGGTAAGCCTGAACAATCCGTCACGCTGCTGGACGGCATGAACGCTGTAATCGGCGACAAAGGCAAAATCATCTACGCCCGTGGCGCTAACATCACCAACGACAAGGCCGTGGTCGACTACCTCAACTTCCTCAACTTCGATGCGCCGGAAGTGGTCGATGACACTCGCCCTGCCCAAGTGATGATCGACGAAGCGGTCAAGGCCGCCAAGGACGCCGACGTAGTGGTTGCCGCCGTGGGCGAGTCCCGTGGCATGTCCCACGAGTCTTCCAGCCGCACCGACCTGAATATTCCGCAAAGCCAGCGCGACCTGATCAAAGCGCTCAAAGCCACCGGCAAACCGTTGGTCTTGGTGCTGATGAACGGTCGCCCGCTGTCGATTGTGGATGAGAACAAAGAGGCTGACGCGATCCTGGAAACCTGGTTCGCCGGCACCGAAGGCGGCAACGCCATCGCGGATGTGCTGTTCGGTGACTACAACCCATCGGGCAAGCTGCCGATCACCTTCCCCCGTTCGGTGGGGCAGATTCCGACCTACTACAACCACCTGAGCATCGGCCGGCCGTTCACCCCAGGCAAGCCGGGCAACTACACCTCGCAGTACTTCGATGACGTCACCGGGCCGCTGTTCCCGTTCGGTTATGGCCTGAGCTACACCACGTTCAGCCTGTCGGACATGGCGCTGTCGTCCACCACCCTGAACAAGACCGGCAAGCTCGACGCCAGCGTCACCGTGAAGAACACCGGCAAGGTCGATGGCGAAACCGTGGTGCAGTTGTATATCCAGGACGTGGCCGGCTCGATGATCCGCCCGGTCAAAGAGCTGAAAAACTTCCAGAAGGTCATGCTCAAGGCCGGTGAAGAGCGCACGCTGCACTTCACCATCACCGAAGAAGACCTGAAGTTCTACAACACCCAGCTCAAGTTCGCCGCCGAACCGGGCGAGTTCAATGTGCAGATCGGGTTGGATTCCCAGGATGTGCAGCAGCAGACGTTCGAACTGCTCTGATGATCGTTCCCACGCTCCGCGTGGGAATGCAGCTCGGGACGCTCCGCGTCCCACAGCGTGACGCGGAGCGTCACAAGAGGCATTCCCACGCAGAGCGTGGGAATGATCACGTATCAGCCGCGTCGATCCAGCAGGTTAACCACCAACCGATCAATCCAGCCCCACACCCGCTGCTTCACCCGCCGCCACAGTGGCCGCGCCTTCCACGCCTCCAGGCTCACCGCTTGGCTATCTACAAAATCGCGCTCGAAACTGCCCGCCACCGCCTGCGTCAACTCTGGGTCCAGCGCTTCCAGGTTGGCCTCCAGGTTGAAGCGCAAATTCCAGTGGTCGAAATTGCACGAGCCGACGCTCACCCAATCATCCACCAGCACCATTTTCAGGTGCAAAAAGCACGGCTGGTATTCAAAGATCTGCACGCCAGCGCGCAACAACCGTGGGTAATAACGGTGCCCGGCATAGCGCACTGAAGGGTGATCGGTGCGCGGGCCGGTGAGCAATAAACGCACGTCTACACCACGCCCGGCCGCACGGCGCAAGGCACGGCGCACGCTCCAGGTCGGTAGAAAATACGGCGTAGCCAGCCAGATGCGTGTCTTGCTGCTGTTTAAGGCGCGGATCAGCGACTGCAAGATATCGCGATGCTGACGGGCGTCGGCATACGCAACACGGCCAAGGCCTGGCCCGGTCGCAGGCACTTTGGGCAAGCGCGGCAAACCGAAATGGGTAGCGGGCTTCCACTCTCGGCGCGCCGCATTGGCGTGCCATTGGCGGTCGAACAATGCCTGCCAGTCCAGCACCAACGGGCCGCTGATCTGCACCATCACTTCATGCCAGTCGGCGGTGTCTTGCCCTGGCGTCCAGAACTCATCGGTGACGCCCGTGCCTCCGACCACGGCGATGTTCTGGTCGATCAGCAGCAGTTTGCGATGGTCGCGGTACAGGTTGCGCATCCAGCGGCGCCAGCTCAGGCGATTGTAGAAGCGCAGCTCCACGCCCGCGTCAGTCAGACGTTTACGCAGCCCCAACGTGAAGGCCAGGCTGCCGTAATCATCAAACAGGCAGCGCACCTGCACGCCGCGCTCAGCGGCTTGCACCAATGCCTGCACCATGGCTTCGGCGCAGGCGCCAGCCTCGACCAGGTACAACTCCAGATCGACCTGGCGCTCAGCACGGGCAATGCCCACCAGCATCTGCGGGAAGAAACTCGGCCCGTCGATCAGCAACTCGAACCGGTTGGCGCTGCGCCACGGGAACACTGCGCCACTCATGTCAGCGCGCCGTGAAAATCAGCACCGCACCGACCGGCACCGACAAACTGATCGACGCCAAGCCGGCCGCCTTGCGCAGCGCCGCCACGCCCGGCACCAAATCGAAATCCTCGGCATGCAGCACCACCGGTTCCAGGGTCACCACCTGAAAGCGCCGGTCATCCAGCCGCGTGGCGAGCAATTCGGCGCTGTAGGTCTGGGTCTTGCCATGCAAAGTCACCGACAGTGGCAGGCGCAATTCAATTTGCGCGCCGGGGGCCAGGTCATTGATCGGTTGCAGATTAATCTGCGCGCTGATCTGCGCTTCGGGGAAGGTCTTGATCTGGAACAGATCATTGCGCATGCGCTCATCGCGCAGCGGAATGCCGCTGTTGATCGACTCCATCTCGACCTCAAGCTGCGCCGCGCCTTTGCTGTCGACCTTGCCGTGCAACACCAGGAAGCGATGCACCTCGGCAATCTCGGTGTTCTTGGTAGTGACGAATGACAGGCGCGAGGATTCGTTATCCAGGTACCAGTCGGCGTGGGCAGGCAAGGCGGCCGCCGTCAGCAGGGCGAAGGCCAAAGGTTTGACATTGAACATAGAAACTCGAGGGGCAAAAAACCTGCACGAACCTTAAGCGCAATCTCACAGGCGGCGCAAATCCAATGTGGGAGCTGGCTTGCCTGCGATGACGGCGGCACAGCCAGCAGCAATGGTGACTGACCTGCCGCTATCGCAGGCAAGCCAGCTCCCACAGGGTTCGGTGGTTGCCTTTAGATCAACGCCCGCTGCACATCACGCACCGTCGCTTCGAGGCTGGCCATGTGCAGGTTCAATACGCGCTCCACCGGCGCCTGATGCATCGGCCAGTGCAGCGCCATGCTGCCTACCAGCCGCCCATTGGCCTGCACCGGCAAGGCCACCGCGCGAATCAGAAACGGCAGGCGCACCGGGTATTCCCAATAGCCCTCAGTGCGCTGGCCAAACCCCTGGTGCTGGGTTTGCTCGCAGGTATGCACCTGCTCGTCCGCAGCGACATGATCGCGGCCCGCCAGACGCTGCACCTCTTCAACGGGCAATTGCGTCAGGCACGCCTTGCCCATCGCCGAATGAAACAGGCTGGCGTGCTGGCCGACTATCTGGCAATTGTTGGGGTACAGCTTGCGCAACACGCTGGGGATCGCGCTTTCCATGACTTCCAGGCGCTCGCCATCAAAGCAGGATAAATCCACCACCAGCCCGGTGCGCTCGCTGAGTTCCAGCAGCCAGGGCGCGGCGCTTTCCACCACTTGGCGCTTGAAACGTTGCTGGGTATCGCCGAACAAACGCTGGGCGCGCAGGCGGTAACGACGGTCGCTGAGGCCGCGATAGACCCAACCCTGTTCCTGCAAGGTCAGCAACATGCGCGACACCGTAGCCTTGGGCAACCGCGTGAGGTAATGCAGTTCCTCCAGCCCCAAGGCCTGGTGTTCGCCGAGCAATTCGACGATGGCAAGTGCGCGCTCAACCGACCGTACCGTGCCTGTCTCCATGTTCGATCTCCCTGTTGCCGGTGGATGATCATTTTTCACAGCAAGATACAGGCCCGATCGCAGGTCAACTCGTCGATTCAAGGCACGTGGGCGGGCGGCGTTGTACCCATTGCGTCAGTTGTTCATGGGCATAAGCCAATTGCAGCACTGCCCGGTCCGCCTGGGCCGGGCCGATAATCTGCAAGCCCATGGGCAAGCCTTGAGGATTGAACCCCACCGGAATGCTCATGCTCGGCAAGCCTGCCAACGTAGGGCCAATCACTACCTCCATCCAGCGGTGATAGGTGTCCATTTCGCGCCCGCCCACCCTGCGTGGCCACGCCTGTTGTGCATCAAAAGGGAACACTTGAGCGGTGGGCAACAGCAGGAAATCGTAACGTTCAAACAGCTTGGCCAAGGCGCGATACCACTCGCTGCGGTCCACTGAAGCCTGATACACCTGCTGTGCGCTCAAGTCCCGCCCGCCCTCCACTTCCCATTGCGCTTCGGGTTTGAGCAACGCGCGTTTTTGCGGGTTGGCGTAGGCCGCACCGAGGTTACCGTGTACCAACCAATGGCGATGCACCAGCCAGCAGCGCCATAGACGCGCCAGGGAAAACTCCGGCTGGCAGCTTTCCACCTCGCAGCCCAGCGCAGCGAAATCGCCAAGGGCCGACTCGCACAGGCTCATCACGCCGTCGTCCATCGGCAAGTAGCCGTTGTAATCCCCCAGCCAGCCCAGGCGTGCGCCTTTGAAATCGCGCTGCAAAGGCTGGCCGAACACCGACGGATCGTCCTTGGATGAGAGCGGCACCCGTGGGTCGTAACCGGCCTGGATACTGAGCAACTGCGCCACATCGGTCACACTGCGGCCCATTGGCCCTTCGGTGCCCAGTTGCTGCACAAACAATTCCGGCATCGGCCCGTGCGGCACACGCCCCTGTGAAGGGCGCAAACCAAACACATTATTGAACGCCGCCGGGTTGCGCAGCGAACCCATCATGTCGCTGCCATCGGCCACCGGCAACATGCGCAACGCCAGCGCCACCGCCGCCCCGCCGCTGCTGCCTCCGGCCACCAAACTAGGGTCATAGGCATTGCCAGTGGTGCCGAACAGCGTGTTGTAGGTCTGTGAGCCCAGGCCGAACTCCGGCACGTTGGTCTTGCCGATGATAATCGCGCCACTGGCCCGCACCCGCGCCACGCTGATCGCATCTTCGGTGGGCACATGCTCGGCGAACAACGGCGAGCCCAACGTGGTGCGCAAGCCTTTGGTGGCCGCCAAATCCTTGATCGCCTGGGGCATGCCGTGCATCCAGCCACGGGATTGGCCTTGGTCCAACTCGTGATCACAAGCGCGCGCTTCGGCCAACACTTCATCAGCATCGCGCAGCGACACCAGCGCATTCACACTTGGGTTAAAACGCTGGATCTGCGCCAGGTAGTCACCCATCACTTCTTCACACGACACCTGCCGCGCATGGATCGCTTGCGACAGCTGCGTGGCATCCCAATCAACACGGCTCAAGGTTTCACCTCATTGGAAAAGGGCAGCGGTTTTTTCGCCCGAGGGGCTTCGTGCATGCAGTAAGTGCCCATCAACGTCAGCACGCAAGCGAACAGTACATAAAACGACGGCGCCACTGGCGTACCGAGCACTTTAGTCAGCCAGGTCACGATCAACGGTGCAAAACCGCCAAACACCATGACGGCGACGTTATAGGCCACCGACACACCGGTCGACCTCACCTCAATTGGAAACTGCTCGGCTAACGCCGTCGGTGCCGGGCCGAAAAAGCCGCCGATGGCTGTGCACAGCAGCACTTGCATCACCAGCAAGCGCTCGATGGACGGCGCCGCGGCCACCCACACATACAACGGGTAAACCATCACGAAAAACGCCAGGGTGAAGGCCATCAACACCGGCCGCCGCCCCATACGGTCCGAGAGCATGCCGGACAGCGGAATCACTACGGTCATCAGCGCCACTGCGAACATCTGCACCATCAGCACCTGGTCCAGCGGCAAACCGAGGCTCTTGTGCGCGAAGGTCGGCATATTCACCAGCACCACATAGAACGACACTGTCGCGCCACAGGCCAAGCCCATGGAGACGAGGATGCTGCGCCGATGCTCGCGCAGTACGTCCATCAGGCTCGGCGCCGGGCCGGTCGCCTGTTTGCGTGCCTGGATAAACTCTTCGGGGTCTTCCATGTGCCGGCGAATCCACAAGCCCACCGGGCCGATCAGCAAGCCCAGCACAAACGGCACGCGCCAGCCCCACAGGTCGAGGGTTTGCGGCGAAAAGAAGTGCGTCACCAGCGCCACCATCGCCGCGCCGCCGAACACCGCCAGGCACTGCCCCACCAACTGCCAGGAGCCATACAAGCCCTTGCGATGGGCCGGTGCGCTTTCCACCAGAAACGCCGTGGCACTCGCGTATTCACCGCCGGTGGCAAAGCCCTGAAGCATGCGCGCCACCACAATCAGCAACGGCGCACCCATGCCGATGGCGGCGTAATTGGGCGCGAAGGCTATCAATGCGATAGACACGGTCATCAGCCGGATAATCAACTGCATCGCGGCTTTGCGGCCTTTGCGGTCGGCATAAATGCCCAGCAGGATGCCGCCCACCGGGCGCATGAAAAAGCCCACGCCGAAGGTGGCCAGGGCCATCAGCAGCGAGGCGTATTCATCCTCAGAGGGGAAAAACTGCCGGGCGATGATGCTGGCCAGAAAGCCGTAAACAATAAAGTCATACCATTCCAGCGCATTGCCGATCACGGCCGCCACCACCTGGCGGGTGCGCGATACGCCTGTGTTTGAAGTCTGCATGAGGAACACTCCATTCAACCGATAAGGGCAAGGGTCCAGCGGCAGAAAAAGGAAGGTCGTCAGGCAGGCTTGAGCCAGCTCTCGGCCAGCGCGCCCCAGTAGGCGGCGCCGGTCAACAAGATGTCGTCGTTAAAGTCATAGGCGGGGTTGTGCACCATCGGCCTCGACACGCCATTGCCGATAAACAGGTAACTGCCGGGGCAACGTTGCAGCATCCAGGCAAAGTCTTCACTGCCCATCAAGGTGCGGGTGTTGCCGTCCACCGCGTCGGCGCCGAGCAAGGCGATGCCGACCTGGCGAGCAAACTCGGTTTCTTCGGCGTGGTTGACCAGCACCGGGTAGGCCGGGCGGTGTTCGACTTGCACCGTGCAGCCGAAGCTCGCGGCTTGGGTGTGGATGATGGCGTTGACCCTTTCGAGCATCTGCTCGCGCACCTTGGGATTCAGTGCACGCAGGCTCAGGCGCAACAGCGCTTGCTGGGGAATCACATTGGCGGCCAGCCCCGCTTGCAGCGCACCGACGGTGACCACGGCGGCTTCCTGGGTGTCGATATTGCGCGCCACCACAGTCTGCAAGGCCATGACCAGACTCGCTGCCGCCACCAGCGGATCCACCGTCAGATGCGGCATGGAACCGTGGCCGCCGACGCCTTCCAGCGTCACCGTGAGCAAATCCTGAGAAGCCATCATCGGCCCGACGCGCAAGCCCAGGTGCCCCGCCGGCAAGCCCGGCATATTGTGCATGCCGAACAGGCCGTCACACGGGAAGCGCTCGAGCAAACCATCGGCCAGCATCGCCTCGGCGCCGCCCTGGCCTTCTTCGGCGGGTTGGAAAATCAGGTTCAAGGTGCCGTCGAATTGCCGCGTAGCCGCCAAGTAACGCGCGGCGCCGAGCAACATGGTGGTGTGGCCGTCATGCCCGCAGGCGTGCATGCAACCGGCGTGCTGGCTGGTGTAGGCCGCGCCGGTGTTTTCGATGATGGGCAACGCGTCCATGTCGGCGCGAATCCCCAGCGTGCGCGAACTGCTGCCATTGCGCAGCACACCGACCACACCGGTTTTGCCGATGCCGGTGTGCACTTCATAGCCCCAATCCCTTAAGGATTGCGCAACAAGCGCGCTGGTGCGGTTCTCTTCAAAACCGAGTTCCGGGTGGGCGTGGATATCATGGCGCACAGCGTGCAAGTCGCTGGCGACATCGCTGAGCCAATCCAGAATGTGCTGGTGTGGGCGCATGGTGATTCTCCTCACAGGCGGGTGGTCCCGTTCTTGTTGGCGACACATCGACAGCTAAGCGCGATGTGGGCGCAAGGACAATCAAAGGTGGTTCCACTGGGTGGAACCTGAGGCCAACACCTAATAACCCTGTGGCGAGCAAGCTTGCTTGCGCTGGGGTGCGAAGCGCGCCCAAAAAGCTGATAACTGCTGCGCAGTCAAACGGAAGCTAACGCCGTTAACTCAACAGATGTTGCGACCGCCCAACCCCACTGGCAGCCAGAAATAACTGCTTCACATCGAACCTTAATTTATGTAACAAGATATACACTCAAGCATAATGTTTATTGTTTAAATAAACCAAACGCACTTAAAGTCACTTACCACACACCCTTACTAGTTAACCAAAACCCAAAACGCAACACTTCACAAAACCTAAAAATTAAAACCAATTCAAATAGAAAGGCAAACACGCACCGAGCCCAATATAAGGATATAAACCATTAATACGTCAAAAAACGCTTACATCGTTATGGCGCAGACCTCTCCTGACAGATCAGACGCCTTACTAAACAGCTTGTCCAGTGCGAATCGACTGACTACAGATACGGTGCTCAGGCGACAAAACACCATGCCGACAAATATGAAAAAAGGAAATTCGCTATGAGCGATCGTATTACGATCCATCTCGGCCTGACTGAAATCAGAGCTTATGAGCCAACGGTCTTTGGCACTGGCCCAGTGAGCGGCGGTGGCTACGGTGATGATTTTGGTAACAGCACTATAGGAAGAAAGGTCGCGGCGAATGCGCGCAAAGAAGTCAGTGAAAACTACAAAGTACCGATCAATAGCGCGGTCGCTGCGCAAGAAGCCGATTACGCAGCGAAACGTCAATTAATACCGGAGGAACTTCAAAGAAAAATCGAAGAAGACAAGCGCAAGAGTGATGTAAAAGCAGATGACCGTGTCGCTAACCTATGGAGTGAAATCGGGTCTATTGACTCGATTATTTCACAAACAGCACTGGAGACCATTTCACTTCAAGCAGTAGCGAACAGTTTTTATAAACGTGATTTTTTCGATCAGCCCATCAATGCGTTTATTACAGAAGCTGCCGCACGATTGGCCTACCGTATCGCCGACTCCAAAAAAAGCTTTGAAGATTGGCAAAAATCGCTTAAGGCCGCTTATGAGATCAAACGGCTTAAAGATTTAGCTGAGTTGGCGAACAAGCAAAAGGCCCAATTGAACGCTCTCGTCGAAGAGGCACGTATTGCTGCCGAAGCTGCTGCAAAGCCCACCGACATTGAAGCCGCCATTAAATTTACAGCCGACTTTTATGCAGAGGTCGGTATAAAATTTGGCGACAGCGCGTCTAAACTGGCAGAAGAATTAGCGGAAAGTGCTAAAGGAAAAAAGATCCGCACCGCGGACGACGCGTTTAAAGCATTTGACAAATACAAAAACGAATTAAATAAAAAATTCAGTGCCAAAGATCGAGCTGCCGCAGCCAACTACATTGACTCAATGGACTTTGAAGCGATTGGTAAAGCCGCAGCCAAATTCGGAAAAAGCTTGGGCTACGTTGGGCATATCATGAATGCTAAAGATAGCTTTATTGAGTTTCAAAAAGCTATGAAGTCAGATAACTGGAAGCCCTTCTTTGTAAAAACTGAAGCCATTGCTCTAGGCATGGCAGCAACCTATTTGGTCACTATTACGTTTGGGTTTATCGCCGTAACCCCACTGGGCATCTTAGTATTTGCATTTTTGGTTGCGGCCACAGGAGCAGCCATTGACGACCAGTTAATTGAAAATATAAATTCATTCATCGTAGGCTTGTAAAAACACGCTGCCACTATGGCAGCGTCATTTCTTTAAGCACAACCCCATCATATAAAATAGCCCCAAAGGGATAGCAAACACAAAATAAAAAATCCATAACAGTGTATAACCACCCCCTCTAGCGGCCGCTGTCATTGAATCTGAACCCCAAAAATCTTTTCCGGTACAGTGAAAGACTATATTTTCTACTAAACGCTTGGAAAACGGGAACAAAAGGGCATTCACAGCTGATACTGAAAAATAAATTACAGCATTTTCGTCTGATTTAAAAACATACACACATACGGCGAACAGCGTCAACCCAACAAAAAAACTCTTAAGGTAATAGTTTCTTTCCATATCCCGACCATTCAAACGTTCGATTACAATTCAACGCTCTATGTCACCAACATTATATATCAACAACACAAGCGCACAGAGCAAAAACTATCTCATCACACAACTCAAACATTAGACCGACTGCATAGCGACCTTTTTTTAATGTACAAACTTATTAAAAAAAGTAAACCAATGGGAATCGCAAATACAAAATAAAACCCATATACCAGTGTATAACCACCATTTGCCGCCCCAGTCAATACTGGACCCAAACTCCAAAAATTTTTGCGGATATAACGAAAAACTATATTTTCTACTGCGCGCTTTGCAAAGGGAAACAATAGTGCATTTGCGCCTGCGACTATAAAAACAACCACAGCATTATCGTCTGCTCTGGAAACAAACGCACAGATGAAAAACATAACCAACCCAATGACTAAATTTTTAAAAAAACAACTCTTCTCCATATCTATCAACCCTTCCCCTGCATGCGCGAGTGTCAAATCCTTTCTTTAATACCTTTTGCTGACCTCAAAGTCCTCTGACCGCCGTCAGATTACTATATAACGCAGGCATCTACTCCCTCTGCAACACTTGGACAAGCACGTTTTTTTGTACTGAAAGTCACCCTACCCAAACAACGAGGAGTCGAGCGCTGCGCGCTCTATAGCCTGCGGCCACGCCGACCAATGGGTGAAATCATGCAACATAAAGTTACTTTAAAACACTGGGGGGCTGCGTAATAAAGCAACGGATTCAACGGCCTTCATTTCAATCAGATGAGTCCTACGTACTTCGCGGATTGCGGCCCATAAACCATCGGGTTAATCTTCTTCCCGTCGCTGCTCATCAGCGACCGGGCGTGGAATCCCGAGAAAAGAAGCTCTTTTAGGTTGTATCAAAGGAGCAAGCATATGCCGTACGAAATACCCTCAGCCGAAACCATCGGCGCCGCCACCTTCGCAGACTGCGGAGAAAACAAAAGCCACCTGAAAGTGTTCCGCGTCAACGCCGGGGTTCCGCTCGTAGAAGCCCTCGAACACGCATCCCACGTGCTTTATTACGCAAAAATGCTCTCCCTTGAAGCGGCCATGGACCCCAAGGCGGAGAAGTTTGCATTCGCCTCGCATTATCTGGGTGAAATGGGCAAGGCGATCATCGATGACCTGCTGCTGGCATTGCAGCCTGGCAGCCCAACCCCGCAGTAAGTCGTTCGCGCCCGGTGCAGTGCATCGGGCGCCTGTTTGGACTGCCTAATTTCCCAAGATCAGCACAAATCCAATGTGGGAGCTGGCTTGCCTGCGATAGCGGCCGGTCAGTCAACATCACTGTCGCCTGTGCTGCCGTCATCGCAGCATAGGTATCTACATAACTGCCGGTTAATACATCGCTTGTTGTGGCGAAC
>NZ_JAAAFV010000072.1:35496-77167 GCF_019352915.1 Pseudomonas sp. Xaverov 259
GGCAAGCCTGCTCGCCACAGGGGGCATGGGGGTGCCTTCAAACATTGTCAGCCAGCTCCCACAGAAAATCTTTGGTATGTCAGGGATTGAGGCGGCAGCCTTGGCGATCACCCAGCCACCGCGCCGTGTGCGTGCGCCCTAAGCCGCTTGCCGTGACTTCACTGCGTTCCGGCGAGTCGGTGAACGCACTGATCGGCACGTACTGCTTCACATACTCCAGGCAATACTCCGCCGGGTTGTTCTCCACATACCGGCACGAGCAGTACTCCTTGGCCGTGTACGCCGCGATGATGTCGGGGAAGGCTTGCAGGTTGACGCGCTCGTGCCACACCCAGCCCAACAGGGCGAGCAACAGCAGCAAAAACACACTGATAAACGGATGACGGCGGATCATGGTTGCACCGCCGCCAGCACGCGTTTGAGCAGTTCGTTGTGGCGGTAAGTGCCGTCACGGTCATCGCCGTAGCGCACGATCACCAGGTGTTCGTCGGGCAGCACGTACAGCGCCTGGCCCCAGTGGCCGAGGGCGGCGAAGGTGTCGGCAGGCGCATCGGGCCAGGGTCTTGGGGCGCCTTGTACTTCGAGGTTGAGCCACCATTGCCCGCCGGGGACGGCTTCGTCCTGGCCAGCCTGGTATTTTTCGAACGGCTGGCGGTTGAAGGCCACCCACTCTTTCGGCAGTAGTTGCTGTTCCCCCCAACGACCGTCGCGCGCCATCAGCAGGCCGACTCGCGCTAAATCGCGGGCAGTGAGGTAGGCGTAGGAGGAGGCGACGAAGGTTTCGTCGGCGTCGGTTTCCCACGTGGCGTTGTGAATGCCCAGCGGCTTGAACAGCGCGTCCCACGGGTAGCTCATATAGGCCTTGTGGCCGAGCATGCCTTTGAGAGCGGCGGACAGAATATTGCTGTCGCCACTGGAATAACGAAAGGCCTGACCCGGTGCGGCGGCGGCCTCGGTGCCTGCGGCGAACTCGGCCATGTCGCTGCGGCCACGGGTGTAGAGCATCGCCACCACGGAGGATTTGAGTGGGGCGTACTCGTAGTCTTCCTGCCAGTCCAGGCCCGAGGCCCAGTGCAGCAGGTCGGCCATGCTCACTTTGGGGTGCTGCTTCATCGGTGGATAAAAACGCGCGGCCGGGTCAGTGAGTTTGAAGCGGTTTTCGCCGTAGGCCACGCCGAGCACGGTGGCCATCAGGCTTTTGCTCACCGACCAGGTCAGGTGTGGGGTGCTGGCGGTGGTGGGCACGCCGTAGCGCTCGTAAACGATCACGCCATCGCGGATCACCAGCAGTGCATCGGTGCGGATGCCTTCGCGGGTGGCGTTGTCACGGGGTGGGAAAGCGTAGGCATTCAGCGCGTCGACAGCGGGGCCTTCGAGCGGCGCGCCCTTGGCCCATTCCTTGTCCGGCCAGGTTTCGGCGTGGGCGGCAGCGGTGACTAACAGCAGGGCAACGCACAACAGGCCTCGGACCATGGACGCAAACTCAAGGGGGCTTTCAAGCCCGCGAGCCTAGCCCAGGCGCATGACAGATTTGCGACAGGAAGGCCTGTCATCCAAGCGTCACCATAACTTCATGGAGCTGACACCGAGCCTACATAGCCTGAGTTTGGACAAACAAGTCGACCGGCCGGTACGTGGCCGGCACTCGGAGATTCGCCATGACTCAGATCGCCCGCATCAGCGACACCGGCAATGAACGCCGTCTGCAAGCCGAACGCCTGGTTGGCGCCAAGGCTTTGCAGGAAGCCCAGGCCCTGCGTTTCAACGTGTTCAGCGGCGAGTTCAACGCCAAGCTGAAAGGTGCGGAACAGGGTTTGGACATGGATGACTATGATGTTCACTGCAGCCACATCGGCGTGCGGGATTTGAACAGCGGTCGACTGGTGGCCACCACCCGTTTGCTCGACCACCAGGCCGCCAGCACCTTGGGCCGGTTCTACAGCGAAGAAGAATTCAGCCTGCATGGCTTGCTGCACTTGCAAGGCCCGATCCTGGAGATCGGCCGCACCTGCGTCGACCCGGCCTACCGCAACGGCGGCACCATCGCGGTGTTGTGGGGCGAGTTGGCCGAAGTGCTCAACCAGGGCGGTTACAGCTACTTGATGGGGTGCGCGAGCATCCCGATGCACGACGGCGGCATCCAGGCCCACGCGATCATGCAGCGCTTGCGCGAACGCTACCTGTGCAACGAGCACCTGCGCGCCGAACCGAAAAAACCACTGCCGGCGCTGGACCTGCCGTCCAACGTCATCGCGGAAATGCCGCCGTTGCTCAAGGCCTATATGCGCTTGGGCGCGAAGATCTGCGGCGAGCCGTGCTGGGATGAAGATTTCCAGGTGGCCGACGTGTTCATCCTGCTCAAGCGCGATGAGTTGTGCCCGCGTTACGCCCGCCACTTCAAGGCGGCCATGTGATGAGCCGCCTGCGCATTTACGGGCGCATTGCCCGCGTGCTGCTGGTGGTGGCGCTGGGGTTGAGCATGGCCAGTGTGTTTGGTGTGTTCGAACGCATGGGCGTCGCTAACTCGATGGTGCGGCGCCAACGTTGGTCGCGGTTCTTTATGGCGCGGCTGACCAACGCCCTGCCCTTTCGCGTGACGGTACACGGTGAACTGCCGACGCAGCCGATGCTGTGGGTGAGCAATCACGTGTCCTGGACCGACATTCCGCTGCTCGGCGCAGTGGCGCCGATGTCGTTTTTGTCCAAAGCCGAAGTGCGCACCTGGCCGGTGGCTGGCTGGTTGGCAGCCAAGGCTGGCAGCTTGTTTATCCGCCGCGGCTCGGGCGACAGCCAGTTGATCCGCAAGCAGATGACCCGGCATTTGGAGCAGCAGCACCCGCTGCTGATGTTCCCCGAAGGCACCACCACCGACGGGCGCAGCCTGCGCACGTTCCACGGGCGCTTGCTGGCCAGTGCGATTGATGCGGATGTGTCGCTGCAACCGGTGGCGATTCGTTACCTGCGTGGTGGGCAAGTGGACGCGTTGGCGCCGTTTATTGGCGATGATGATTTGCTCTCGCACCTGATGCGTTTGTTTAGTAATGATCAGGGTGATGTGGAGATTCATGTGCTCAAGCCGATTGCCTGTGCCGGGCAGGAACGTGCGGCGCTGGCGTATCAGGCGCAGCAGGCGGTGCAGAAGGCGCTGTTTGGGCCGGTGCCGGAAGTTGAGCAGGTGGCGGCTCGGCCGGCGTTTGCGGCCTGAGATGAGCTGAACACAGATTCAAATGTGGGAGCTGGCTTGCCTGCGATAGCAGTCTGTCAGTTGAAAGAGATGTGGCTGACCCACCGCTATCGCAGGCAAGCCAGCTCCCACATTTAGATCTCAGTTAGAGCTCAGTCATCAGTTGGGCTTGGGCAAACTGCTGCAACTCGGGATAGAACAACCGGAAGTCTTCACTCAACGGCTCATACAACTCCCGCAACTCCTGCATCGCATGCCCCAGCTCCTGTGGCTGGGTGAGCCGCCGCGAAATCCCGCGCAACACCTGCTCCATCACCGCAAACTCGCGGTAGGAACCTAACCAATCATCCGCCGCCATATACGGTGCAATCTGTGCCAACCGCCCCGGCAACAGCGGCTCGGCCGCCAGCACCCGGTACACCTGCGCGGTGAAGCGCTCCAGCGGCTCGTCGGCGTACAACGCCCAATCCCGCGCCAGGCAATGGTCGAAAAACACATCGAGGACTATTCCGGCGTAGCGCTTGCGGGTCAGGCTGAAGCGTGACAACGCCTCACTCACCAACGGGTGGCTGTCGGTAAAGCGATCGATCGAGCGATGCAACTGAATCGCCGACTCGATTTGCGGGCTGTACTGGCCTTGCAGACGGCCTTTTACAAAGTCGCCATACAGGCTGCCGAGCAATTGAGCAGGAAGTTGGCCGCCCAGGTGCAGATGTGCGAGATAATTCATGCCGCGCAGTCTACCACTGCCGATCACGTATCGTTATAACCCGATATACCGAAATAGCCTGACCTCAGATCAAAATCATATTGGTATATCGGGATAGACCGATTTAAAGTTCGCCTCATCGCGATATAACGCTGTACGAAACCGAGCAACCGCCATGTCCATCGACCTCGACGAAATAATAAAAGCCCTGGCACACCCAGTACGACGAGACATCCTCACCTGGCTGAAAGACCCGAAGGTGCAGTTCCCCGAGCAAGTGCACAACCACGAATACGGCATCTGTGCCGGGCAGATCGACCAGCGCTGCGGCCTGTCGCAGTCGACCGTGTCGGCGCACCTGGCCACCTTGCAACGCGCCGGGTTGATCAGCAGCCAGAAGGCCGGGCAGTGGCACTTTTTCAAACGCAACGAGGAAACCATCCAGGCCTTCCTCGCGGCGCTCATCACCGAACTCAGCGCTGACGAAAACGCAGCGCTGTAACAAGGAAACGCAAATGCCCCTCTCGCTACTCATACTGGCCCTCAGCGCCTTCGCCATCGGCACCACCGAGTTCGTCATCATGGGCTTGCTGCCCGATGTGGCGGCGGACTTGGGCGTGTCGATCCCCGGCGCCGGCTGGCTGGTCACCGGCTACGCCCTGGGCGTGGCCATCGGCGCACCGTTCATGGCACTGGCCACCGCCAAGCTGCCACGCAAGGCCGCGCTGGTAGCGTTGATGGGCATCTTTATTATCGGCAACCTGCTCTGCGCCCTGGCCAGTGACTACAACGTGCTGATGTTTGCCCGTGTGGTCACCGCGCTGTGCCACGGTGCGTTCTTCGGGATCGGTTCGGTGGTGGCGGCCAACCTGGTACCGGCCAACAAACGCGCTTCGGCCGTGGCCTTGATGTTCACCGGTTTGACCCTGGCCAACGTACTCGGCGTGCCGCTGGGCACCGCGCTGGGCCAAGCCACTGGCTGGCGCTCGACGTTCTTTGCCGTCACGGTGATCGGCGTGATCGCGCTGATCGGCCTGATCCGCTTTCTGCCCGCCAAGCGTGACGAAGAAAAACTCGACATGCGCGCCGAACTCAAAGCCCTCAAAGGCGCAGGTATCTGGTTGTCGCTGACCATGACGGCATTGTTCTCCGCGTCCATGTTCACCCTCTTTACTTACGTCGCACCGCTGCTCGGCGATGTCACCGGGGTGTCGCCCAAAGGCGTGACCTGGACCCTGCTGCTGATCGGCCTGGGTCTTACCGTTGGCAACATCATCGGCGGCAAGCTGGCGGATAAACGCCTGGCCGCCACCCTGATCGGCGTGTTCATCAGCATGGCGGTGGTTTCCACGGTGCTGACCTGGACCAGCGTCGCGGTGATCCCGACGGAAATCACCCTGTTCCTGTGGGCCACCGCCTCGTTCGCCGCCGTACCGGCGCTGCAGATCAACGTGGTGACCTTTGGCAAGGCCGCACCGAACCTGGTGTCCACCCTGAACATCGGCGCCTTCAACATCGGCAACGCCCTCGGCGCCTGGGTCGGCGGCAGCGTGATTGCCCACGGTTTCGGCTTGACCAGCGTGCCTTTGGCAGCGGCGGCCCTGGCGATCCTGGCCTTGCTGGTGACCCTGATTACTTTCCGTCAGAGCGGCGATGCCGACCTGGCGCCTGCGACCAACTGATCAATCCACTTAAAGAGAAGGGTGTTTTCCCATGACGACTATTTTCGATCCGATCAAACTGGGCGACCTGCAATTGTCCAACCGCATCATCATGGCGCCGCTGACCCGCTGCCGCGCCGATGAAGGCCGCGTACCCAATGCGCTGATGGCCGAGTACTACGTGCAACGCGCTTCCGCCGGGCTGATCTTAAGCGAAGCCACCTCCGTGACGCCGCTGGGTGTGGGCTACCCGGACACACCGGGTATCTGGTCCAACGACCAGGTGCGCGGCTGGGCCAATGTCACCAAGGCCATCCACGGTGCAGGCGGCAAGATCTTCCTGCAGCTGTGGCACGTGGGCCGTATCTCCCATGAGTCGTACCTGAACGGCGAAACTCCGGTGGCACCGAGCGCCATCCAGCCTAAAGGCCACGTCAGCCTGGTTCGCCCGCTGGCCGACTACCCGACGCCTCGCGCCCTGGAAACCGCTGAAATCGCCGATATCGTCGACGCTTACCGCGTAGGCGCCGAAAACGCCAAGGCCGCAGGCTTTGACGGCGTGGAAATCCACGGCGCCAACGGTTACCTGCTCGACCAATTCCTGCAAAGCAGCACCAACCAGCGCACCGACAACTACGGTGGTTCCCTGGAAAACCGTGCTCGCCTGCTACTGGAAGTGACCGACGCCGCCATCGAAGTCTGGGGCGCCGGCCGTGTGGGTGTGCACCTGGCACCGCGCGCCGACTCCCATGACATGGGCGACGATAACCTGGCAGAAACCTTCACCTACGTCGCCAGCGAGCTGGGCAAGCGTGGCATCGCCTTTATCTGCTCCCGCGAAAAAGAAGCCGGCGACAGCCTCGGCCCACAACTGAAGAAAGCCTTCGGTGGCCCGTACATCGCCAACGAACGCTTCACCAAAGACAGCGCCAACGCCTGGCTGGCTGCCGGTAAGGCAGACGCGGTGGCCTTCGGCGTACCGTTCATTGCCAACCCGGACCTGCCGGCACGCCTGAAGGCCGATGCGCCGTTGAACGAAGCGCACCCGGAAACCTTCTACGCTAAAGGCCCGGTGGGTTACATCGACTACCCGACGCTGGCGATCTGATCTGACTCGCTGACTGAAAGGGCCAAGGCTTTATCGCTTCGGCCCTTTCAATAGCCTTCCACTACACGGTTGCACCCCCTTCCCCGCCTCAAAAGCCCGCCGCAAGCGACATTCTCCACGTCTCTGTATAGCCAGCCCACACGGGTTGCGCGCATTTCTATCCGCACGTTCAAACATCCTCCCGACACACACACGGAGATCTCTTATCTACACCTCGCGCCCGATTACGCAGGCTTACATCTGTCTGTTATCGAGTTAAGGATGGTCGAGGATGTTGATTAGAAAGAAGCGCCATTGCGCCAAGCCAGCGAAGGTTCCTTCGCCAGGATCGGCTTTGGGTTTGGCCCTGTTGGGATGCCTGTCACTGGCGTCGTTCAAGGCTCAGGCGTATGTGGAACAAGGGCGTCTGCATGACGCTGCCAGTTGGCGCAGCGAAGAGTTCAAGCTTGACTGGGGGTTGGCTGCAGTCGGGGCGGACTATGCCTATGCACGGGGGTTGAGTGGCAATGGCATGCGTGTCGGCCTCTTCGATTCCGGGGTTAATTTGAATCACCTCGAGTTCGCCGGCAAGACGCCTCAAAGCATTCACGTCAGCGCACCTGGGTGTAGCGGCGAGACCGTGCTGAGCGCGGACGCAGGGTGTTTTTTCAGCGAGGGTGACAAACCGCAGATCAACTACCAACACCTCTCGGCGCAAGACCTGCAAAGCCTTGCTGAACTGCTCGCCGACAGAGAGATCGAGCCTGAAGTAAAAGCGATACTTCAGGAGATACTCGACGATCAAGGGCCTCACTATTCTCCTCACGGCACTCATATCGCGGGCACGCTCCTGGCAAACCGCGATGGCTTGGGCATGCACGGGATAGCCTACGGTGCAGACCTGAGCACGATGAGGCGTGCCAGCCATACCTTCAGCCCTTCTGAAGAAGAGAGCGACACGCTCTCGATCAGCCCCCCCGCCGCGGTGTTTGCGGGCGTCTACGCACAAATGCACGGGCAGAACGTGCGCGTCATCAACCACAGTTGGGGCGTCAAACTTGAATTGATCCCGCTTGAACAGTTTGATAAGGCCATCGCGGACTATTACTTGACCGATGCACTGGGCCAGGGCACACGTAATTTCGGTCTGCTGCAAGTCTGGGCGGCCGGGAATACCGACACTGAGCTCCTCTCACCGCAAGAGGCACCGATTGCGGCAATAGATGCCTCGCTGCCTCGCTTGAAGCCGGAGCTTGAGCCCTACTGGCTGAGCGTAGTCAATCTGGACCATGATTTGCGCCTGAGCAATCGCTCCTATCGGTGCGGGCTGAGCCGGAACTGGTGCCTCGCCGCTCCCGGCATGGACATCACCGCCCCCATTGTCGGTGGCGAAATCGACGCAGATTTGAACGTTGACAATGAGGGTAAGGTGATCGGCTTTCGTGTCACCGCCGAACGTCCAACCTTTGGCTACGACACCTTTTCCGGCACCTCCATGGCCGCCCCGCACGTCACCGGCGGCCTGGCTCTGTTGATGGAACGCTTCCCCTATCTGGACAACCCACAGATCCGCGATGTACTGCTGACCACCGCCACCGACCTGGGTGCGCCCGGTGTGGATGACGTTTACGGCTGGGGCCTGATGAACCTGCAAAAAGCCATCGACGGGCCTGGCCAGTTGCGGGTCGATACCACCCTCAACATGGACCGTTACGCAGGCGGTGAAAAAGTCTGGCAGGGCGATGCCTGGGACGATTGGCGCAACGACATCAGCGGCCCGGGGCGCCTGGGCAAGGCTGGCGCGGGCTGGCTGCGTCTGAGCGGTGATAACAGCTTCGCCGGGGCTACGCTCACCCAAGGCATTCTGGAGCTGGACGGCCTCAATCGCTTGAGCAGTGACGTCAAGGTAGAGGGTGGCGCGTTTGTCCTCAACGGCACCTTGCAAAACACCGACCTCAACGTCCACGGCGGAATTGCCCGGATCAACGGCAGCCAAGTCGATGCCAGCACCTTTGTCGGCGAAAAAGGCACACTAACCGGCGCTGGCGTACTGGCCACCACTCGCGTTGAAGGCAGGCTCATACCGGGCAACCAGCGTCAGGCCTTGACCATTAATGGCGACTACCAGCACACCGCCGGTGCGACCCTGGTCGCCCTCGCCCAGGCCAGGCCTGAGCAATGGGCGCTGCGGGTTACAGGGGCCGCCCAACTCGACGGAGGTACCTTGCGCATTGTGCGCCAGGAAGGCGCTTTCACCTTGGGCCAGCGCTACAACATCTTGCACGCCAACAACGGATTGAGCGGTGGGTTCAGCGCCATTGACCACGGCGCGCATTCGCCCTTCCTGAACCTCAAACAGCGGCGTGACGCCAACGCCTTGTACGTCAATGTGGAACGCGGACGTTCCCTGGCATCCGCCGCCAGCACGCCTAACCAGCGTGCCGTCGCCGAGGCCGTTGACCGCGAGACGATGTCCGGGGCCTTACCGCAGCGCCTGACTGCACTGTTCCCTGAGCAAGCGCCGCCAGCCCTGGATCAACTCAGCGGCGAACTGCACGCCAGCAGCCAGGCGGTACTGATCGACAATAGCCGTGTGCTGCGTGACGCGGCCTTGGGCCGGGCACGCAGCACATCTACCCTTGGCAGCCGAGACTCCGCACAGCCACGTTTGAGCGCCTGGGTACAACTGCCTCATCAACCCGGAGCGTCAGGCGGCGACGGCAACACGGCGCGCACCACGCACATCACGACCGGCCTGTTGACCGGCGTTGATCATGAATTCGAGCAAGGCACGCGGATGGGCGTGGTGCTGGGCAGTGGGCGCACCGACGTCAACGCCGGTGCAAGCGGCAAAGCCAGCATTGACACCTATCAGGTCGGCGTGCACCTGGGGCATAGCTGGGAGGCATTGGGCCTGTATGGCGGAGCGGCTTACGGCCAGCATCTGATCCAGACCAGTCGCAGGGTCAATTTCCCCGGCCTCGATGAGCGCCTGTCGGCTGACTACAGTGCCCGCACCCTGCAAGTGTTCAGCGAGGCCAATTATCGCTTGGACCAGGGCGCATGGGTTTGGCAACCCTATGTGCAACTGGCCCAAGTGCGCCAGCGCAGCGACGCTTTCAAGGAGCGCGGTGGTGTTAGCGCACTGAAAGGCAAACGCGCAAAAGAGACAGTCAACCTGACCACCAGTGGCATGCGTTTCAATGTTGACCTGGGCAAAGCGCTTATAGGCCCGTCCTGGCTAAGCCTGCGCGGTGACGTGGCTTACACCTTGGCCAGCGGCGACTTGCAACCTGGCACCGAGGCTGCCTGGGGCGGTGGTTCACCGATGCACGTGAGCGGGGCGCCGATCAATCGCCGTTCCGTACAACTGGAACTGGGCGCCACGGCCAACTTGACCCGCGACAGCTCGCTGGACCTTGGCGTGCGCCAGCAACGGGGCGAACGCTTTCGTAATCACACCATCACGGCGCAGTATTCATTCCGGTTTTAAACATCAATACCGTGCGGTAGAGGCTGCAGAATAGCAACATGCTGAAACGAGAAAGCCCCGATTCACAGGAACCGGGGCTTTTTCATGGGTACTGGGAAACACTCCTTCACAGCCTTGCAACAATATCGCTACAAAATACTTAGGCGGCTACCTATCAACCGCCCGCCAGCCCGTATATAAAGTCACCCCACAAATCCTGCGAAGGGACGATTGACTGTCTCTGGACTTTACTGTTGACACAACTGGATGCAATTACGCATTTTGTCTTAATTGCGTAGGCTAGGGCTCAAGCGCAGCATGTCCAGCCCGACATCTACCCAGCGTTCAGCGTCCTGGTGCAATTGGAAGCTGTCGGGGACCAATAACCACTGGCCAATCAAGCCGTGGATGTAGGCATGAATGCACACCGCGCCCCGCGTGGTGTCGAGGTTTTCCGGAAGTTGCCCGCGATGGACCGCGTTGCGCAGTGTCAGGCCGATGCGCAGGTTGCATTCAAGGCTGTGGGTCTGGCGTTGGCGCCGCATGTCGCACATTTCATCGGTGAACTCGCACTTATGAAACAGGATTTCGTTGATGCGCCGGGTTTTCGGGTCCAGGGCCACTTGATGATAGAGATGGATCAACAGCTTGCGCATACAGCCCAGCGGGTCGACTTCATCCTCGCTTTCACTGGCCCTGGCCAATTCGTCCAGGGGTTCGTGCAGCGTGTCGAGCAGTGCCTGGAGCAAATCGGACTTGTTACTGAAATGCCAATAGATCGCCCCGCGCGTCACCCCGGCCAGTGCGGCGATGTCCGCCAGCGTGGTGCGCGCCACACCGCGTTGATAAAAGGCTTGCTCGGCGGCGTCGAGAATCTGGCTGCGCGTTTCCTGAGCTTCCTCTTTGGTGCGACGAACCATGGCAGTAAAACCTCAATCAGAACACTGTGGATGGTGCTTGAGCATCATCTGAATAATTGTGGGACGACGTCGTCTTGGGCGCCGAACGTACTAAAATCGAGGCTTTGGCGGATGCTTTGTCAACATTCCACGAAGCCTGTCAAGAGTTTACAAACAACCGTGAACGTAAGTATATTGCGTAGCAAGCTACTTATCCACTCATGGCTTGCTTTTTACCCTTCCACACTTCTTGTGCGCATTTTGCGCGCCTGACCCGAGGATCTTCATGCAACTTAAGCCAGCTGTTACCGCTCTGGTCACTGCCGTCGCCCTGGCATCGCTGCTCAGCGGATGTAAAAAGGAAGAAGCGGCTCCGCCCGCTCAAACCCCTCAGGTCGGCGTGGTCACTATTCAACCGCAAGCCTTTACCCTGACATCCGAGCTGCCAGGCCGCACTACCGCCTACCGCATCGCGGAAGTTCGTCCCCAGGTGAACGGCATCATTCTCAAGCGCCTGTTCAAGGAAGGCGGCGACGTGAAGGAAGGGCAACAGCTCTACCAGATCGACCCGTCGGTGTATGACGCCACCCTCAAAAGCGCACAAGCGAAACTGACCCAGACCAAGTCCATCACCGACCGCTACAAGCAACTTGTCGATGAGCAGGCCGTCAGCCGTCAGGAATACGACACCGCCGTGGCCAACCGCATGACGTCTGAAGCCGACGTGCAAACCGCCCAGATCAACGTGCGCTACACCAAAGTGTTCGCGCCGATCTCCGGGCGTATTGGTCGTTCTTCGGTCACCGAAGGCGCGCTGGTCAGCAATGGCCAGACCGACGCCATGGCCGTGATCCAGCAACTGGACCCGATCTACGTCGACGTTACCCAGTCTTCGGCAGAAATGCTGAAACTGCGCCGTGACCTGGAAAGCGGCCAGTTGGAAAAGGCCGGCGACAACGCCGCCAAGGTCAAGCTGACCCTGGAAGACGGCAGCGCCTACGCCCAGGACGGCAAGCTGGAGTTCTCCGAAGTGTCGGTTGACCAGACCACGGGGTCCGTAACCCTGCGCGCCGTATTCCCGAACCCTGACCACACCCTGCTGCCGGGCATGTTCGTGCACGCCCAGCTGCAAGCCGGTGTGAACAGCAAGGCTATCCTGGCACCTCAGCAAGGCGTGACCCGTGACCTCAAGGGCATCCCGACAGCGCTGATCGTGAACAAGGACAACAAGGTCGAGCAGCGTCAACTGGTTGCCAACCGCACCGCCGGCGCCTACTGGCTGGTGGAAAAAGGTCTGGACGCCGGTGACCGCGTGATCACCGAAGGCCTGCAATTCATCAAGCCGGGCATCGAAGTCAAGGTTAAAGACGCTGACAACGCCAAACCCGCCGGCACTGCCGCAGCGCCTGCTGCCGATGCTGGTAAAGGGGAGTAATCCATGTCGAAATTTTTTATCGACCGTCCCATTTTCGCCTGGGTAATTGCCCTGGTGATCATGCTGGTCGGGGCACTGTCGATCCTGAAGTTGCCCATCAACCAATACCCGGCCATTGCGCCAACCGCCATCGACATCCAGGTGACCTACCCAGGCGCGTCCGCACAAACCGTGCAGGACACCGTGGTGCAGGTAATCGAGCAACAGCTCAACGGTATCGACAACCTGCGTTATGTCTCCTCGGACAGTAACTCCGACGGCAGCATGACCATCACCGTGACGTTCAATCAGGGTACCAACCCCGATATCGCCCAGGTCCAGGTACAGAACAAGCTGAACCTGGCCACCCCACTGCTGCCGCAAGAAGTGCAGCAGCAGGGTATTCGCGTGACCAAGTCGGTGAAGAACTTCCTGATGGTGATTGGTCTGGTGTCCGAAGACGGCAGCATGACCAAGGACGACCTGTCCAACTACATCGTGTCCAACATCCAGGACCCGATTTCCCGTACTGCGGGTGTCGGTGACTTCCAGGTGTTCGGTTCGCAGTACGCCATGCGTATCTGGCTCGACCCGGCCCAGCTGAACAAATACCAGCTCACGCCAGTGGACGTCAGCAATGCCATCAAGGCCCAGAACGTGCAGGTGGCCACCGGCCAATTGGGCGGCCTGCCTGCCCTGCCCGGCACCCAGCTGAACGCCACGATCATCGGCAAGACGCGCCTGCAAAGCACCGAGGAATTCGCCAAAATCCTGATGAAGGTGAACACCGACGGCTCGCAGGTTCGCCTGGGTGACCTCTCGCGCATCGAACTGGGCGGCCAGAACTACAGCATCAGTGCGCAGTTCAACGGCAAGCCGGCTTCGGGTATGGCGATCAAGCTGGCAGCCGGTGCCAACGCACTGGACACCGGCAAGGCCATCCGCGAAACAGTGAAGTCCCTGGAGCCGTTCTTCCCGCCTGGCATGAAGGCGGTGGTGCCCTATGACACCACCCCGGTAGTGACCGAATCGATCTCCGGTGTGGTTCACACCCTGATCGAAGCGATCGTGCTGGTGTTCCTGGTGATGTTCCTGTTCCTGCAGAACTTCCGTGCCACCATCATCACCACCATGACCGTACCGGTGGTATTGCTGGGTACCTTCGGGATCCTGGCGGCGTGCGGCTTCACCATCAACACCCTGACCATGTTCGGCATGATCCTGGCCATCGGCTTGCTGGTGGACGATGCCATCGTCGTGGTGGAAAACGTCGAACGGGTGATGGCCGAGGAACATCTGTCGCCTAAAGAAGCGACGATCAAGTCCATGGGCCAGATCCAGGGCGCCCTGGTGGGTATTGCCCTGGTACTGTCGGCGGTACTGCTGCCGATGGCGTTTTTCGGTGGTTCCACTGGTGTGATCTACCGACAGTTCTCCATCACCATCGTTTCGGCGATGGCATTGTCGGTAATGGTTGCCCTGATCTTCACCCCGGCTTTGTGCGCCACCATGCTCAAGCCGATTGATCCGGAAAAACACGGCCAGCCCAAGCGCGGCTTCTTCGGCTGGTTCAACCGCACCTTCGACCGTGGCGTACTCAAGTACGAGCGCGGCGTGGGCGGTATGATCAAGCACAAGATCCCGGCATTCCTGGTGTATGCGCTGATCCTGGCCGGCATGATCTGGATGTTCACCCGTATTCCTAGCGCGTTCCTGCCTGAGGAAGACCAGGGTGTGATCTTCGCCCAGGTGCAGACTCCGGTCGGTGCTTCGGCTGAGCGCACGCAAAAAGTCGTCGACGACATGCGCGCCTTCCTGCTGAACGACAAGGAAGGCGAGCCAGGCGAAGGCAAGGCGGTGAAGTCGGTGTTTACCGTGAACGGCTTTAACTTCGCCGGTCGTGGCCAGAGCTCGGGGCTTGCGTTCGTGATGCTCAAGCCGTGGGATGAGCGTGACTCTACCCAATCGGTGTTCGAAGTGGCCAAGCGTGCCCAGGGTTACTTCTTCGGGGCCTTCAAGGACGCCATGGTCTTCGCCATCGTGCCGCCTTCGGTACTGGAGCTGGGTAACGCCACTGGTTTCGACGTGTTCCTGCAAGACCAGGGTGGCGTTGGCCACGACAAGCTGATGGCAGCGCGTAACCAGTTCCTGGGTGCGGCAGCGCAAAGCAAGGTGCTGGCAGGCGTGCGCCCTAACGGTGTGAACGATGAACCGCAGTACGAGCTGACCGTTGACGACGAGAAGGCCAGTGCCCAGGGCATCAGCCTGTCGGATATCCAGCAGACACTGGCCATTGCCTTGGGTGGCAGCTACATCAACGACTTCATCGACCGTGGTCGCGTGAAAAAGGTGTATGTACAAGGTGACGCCGCCAGCCGGATGTCGCCCGAAGACCTGAACAAATGGTACGTGCGCAGCAACGACGGAAAAATGGTGCCGCTGTCGGCCATCTCGTCGGGCAAGTGGATCTACGGTTCGCCCAAGCTTTCGCGATACAACGGTGTAGCGGCGATGGAAATCCTCGGTACCCCGGCACCTGGCTACAGTACCGGTGACGCGATGGCCGAAGTCGAACGCATTGCCAAAGAACTGCCGGCCGGTGTCGGTTATGCCTGGACAGGCCTGTCGTACGAAGAGCGCCTTTCCGGTTCCCAGGCGCCAGCGCTGTACGCACTGTCGCTGCTGGTAGTGTTCCTGTGCCTGGCGGCACTGTACGAAAGCTGGTCGATCCCGATCGCGGTGATTCTGGTGGTACCTTTGGGGGTGATCGGTGCGTTGATCGCCACCAGCCTGCGCGGCTTGTCCAACGACGTGTTCTTCCAGGTGGGCCTGTTGGTGACGGTGGGCCTGGCGGCGAAAAACGCCATCCTCATCGTGGAGTTCGCCAAGGAACTGCATGAGCAAGGCAAAGGCATCGTCGAGGCGGCTATCGAAGCGTCCCGCATGCGTCTGCGCCCGATCATCATGACCTCGTTGGCGTTCATGCTCGGCGTATTGCCGCTGGCGATCTCCACGGGCGCCGGCTCAGGCAGCCAGCATGCGATCGGTACCGGCGTGATCGGCGGTATGATCACGGCCACTGTGTTGGCGATCTTCTGGGTGCCACTGTTCTACGCAACTGTATCCGCCGCTGGCGAACGCAAAAAGAAAGACACTACTGAAACTCCTAAAGAGGCTGGCCAATGAGCAAGTCGCTACTTTCCTTAGCCGTCACGGCATTCGTGCTCAGTGGCTGCTCGCTGATCCCTGACTACCAGCGCCCTGAAGCGCCGGTAGCAGCCCAGTTCCCGCAGGGGCCGGCGTACTCGTCGGCCCAGGCGCCGGGCCAGGCCGCTGCCGAGCAAGGCTGGAAGCAGTTTTTCCATGACCCTGCCCTGCAACAGCTGATCCAGACCGCGTTGGTCAACAACCGTGACCTGCGTGTCGCGGCCCTGAATATCGACGCCTATGCGGCGCAGTACCAGATCCAGCGTGCTGACCTGTTCCCGGCGGTTTCGGCCACCGGCAGCGGCAGCCGTTCGCGTACCCCGGCCAAGCTGTCGCAGACCGGCGAATCGAGCATCTCCAGCCAGTACTCGGCGGGCCTGGGTATCAGCTCGTATGAGCTGGACCTGTTCGGTCGCGTGCGCAGCCTGAGTGAAGAAGCCCTGCAAAAGTACTTCGCCACTGAAGAAGCACGGCGCAGCACCCAGATCAGCCTGGTGGCCAGTGTGGCGAATGCCTACCTGACCTGGCAGGCCGACAAGGAACTGCTCAAGCTGACCCAGGACACCCTCGGCGCGTTCGAGCAGAGCTTCAAGCTGACCTCGCGCAGCAACGAAGTCGGCGTGGCCTCGGCCCTCGACCTCAGCCAGGCACGCACCTCGGTGGAAAACGCCCGTGTTCAACTGGCGCGCTATACGCGCCAAGTGGCCCAGGACGAAAACAGCCTGACCCTGTTGCTGGGCACTGGCCTGCCAGCCAACATCACCAGCAAGCCGCTGTCGGATGACCTGCTCAGCGAAGTGCCTGCCGGGTTGCCATCCGACCTGCTGCAACGCCGTCCCGACATTGTGCAGGCCGAATACAACCTCAAAGCCGCCAACGCCAACATCGGCGCGGCCCGTGCTGCGTTCTTCCCGAGCATCAGCCTGACCGCCAGCGCCGGTACCGCCAGCCCAACCCTGGGCGGCCTGTTCAAAGGCGGTTCGGGCACCTGGTCGTTTGCTCCGCAGATCAACATCCCGATCTTCAACGCCGGTAGCCTGCGCGCAAGCCTGGACTACTCGAAGATCCAGAAAGAGATCAACGTGGCCAACTACGAGAAGGCCATCCAGACCGGCTTCCAGGAAGTCTCCGACGGCCTCGCCGCCCGTGAGACCTACAAGCAGCAGTTGGATGCCCAACGTGGCTTCGTCGCGGCCAACCAGGATTACTACCGCCTGGCCGAGCGTCGCTACCGCATTGGTGTCGACAGCAACCTGACCTTCCTCGACGCCCAGCGCCAACTGTTCAGTGCCCAGCAATCGCTGATCACCGACCGCCTGGCGCAGCTCAACAGCGAGGTCAACCTGTACAAGGCCCTCGGCGGTGGCTGGAACGAGCAGACCGCAAAGAACGAGCCGTTGAAAGAAGAAGCACCGGCGCTGAAGTTGTTCTGATCGCGCTGATGTAGATGAAACCGCTTCCCTTACCGGAAGCGGTTTTTTTTTGCCCGCCAACTTGCGTTCGATCATCGCCCACAACCCGCTCTCCCCCACTTTCATAGCCCCCGCACCGCCGCGCACCATGGCCCGCACCTGCATAACCCCAATAACAACAGGTCCAACACCATGAGCACGTTCCGCCCGCGCCAGCTATTGCTGGCAACCGCTGTCACCAGCCTTGCCCTGCCCGTCGTCGCCGAAGAACATGGCTTTCTCGAAGACGCCAGCGCCAACCTCAACCTGCGCAATTTCTTCTTCAACCGCAATTACACCAACCCGACCAAAAGCCAGGGCGGCGCGCAGGAGTGGACGCAAAGTTTCATCCTCGACGCCCGCTCCGGCTTCACCCAGGGCACGGTGGGTTTCGGTATGGATGTGCTGGGCATGTACTCACAAAAGCTCGATGGCGGGCGTGGCACCGGCGGCACCCAGCTGTTGCCGCTGGACCGCGACGGCCGCCCGGCGGATAACTTCGGGCGTTTAGGCGTGGCGTTCAAGGCGCGGATTTCCAAGACCGAAGTCAAAGTCGGCGAATGGATGCCGGTGCTGCCGATTCTGCGTTCGGACGACGGCCGCTCCCTGCCGCAAACCCTGCGTGGCGGGCAGATCACTTCCAGGGAAATCGACGGCCTGACCCTCTACGGCGGCCAGTTCCGCGCCAACAGCCCGCGCGACGACAGCAGCATGACCGACATGTCGATGTTCGGTAAAACCGCCTTCACCTCCGACCGTTTTAACTTCCAGGGCGGTGAATACGCCTTCAACGACAAACGCACCCAGATTGGCGTGTGGAATGCCCAACTCAAGGACATTTACAGCCAGCAGTACGTCAATCTGATCCACAGCCAGCCGCTGGGTGATTGGACGTTGGGCGCCAACCTCGGCTTTTTCTATGGCAAGGACGACGGCAGCGCCCGGGCAGGCGAGCTGGACAACAAGACCTGGTCCGGCCTGTTCTCCGCCCGTTACGGCGGCAACACCTTCTACGTCGGCCTGCAAAAACTCACCGGCAACAGTGCGTGGATGCGCGTCAACGGTACCAGCGGCGGCACCCTGGCCAACGACAGCTACAACTCAAGCTACGACAACGCCCAGGAAAAATCCTGGCAAGTGCGCCACGACTATAACTTCGCCGCCCTCGGCATACCCGGCCTGACCTTGATGAACCGCTATATCAGCGGCAGCAACGTGCACACCGGCACCGTCACCGACGGCAAGGAATGGGGGCGCGAGAGCGAAGTAGGCTACACGGTGCAGAGCGGCACTTTCAGGGATCTGAACGTGCGCTGGCGCAATTCCACGATGCGCCGGGACTACAGCAACAATGAGTTTGATGAGAACCGCTTGATCGTCAGCTATCCGATCAGCCTCTTGTAAGCGACCAGGCCGTCTCCGCTGCAGCCGCGCGTCTTGATTGATCGCGGCTGTTTTGTAGCAAATTGTCTTACTTAGAACAGGAACGTTTCCCTCCCATTACTCGACTGAAGGCGTGCATCTATGCGGCAAATGCCGACTTAAAAAACCACGCTATCCGACACGAGGCTAACCGTCCATGAACTCAGTCACTTCGCATCACCACCCTTTCATGGCGCCACCCCAACTTCCACCCAGCAATAGTCAGCCCCAACCGCCCACAGGCCCACCACCCACTCGAACCAAAACGCAGATGCTGGTGGATGACGGCTACCTGCGTGTCGGCCAAATGCTGATCGAGGGTCTCAAAAACCCCGGACGCCCAGAGACGCTGGAGAACATTTTGATCATCGAAACCGGCGATCAATCGGACCGGATTCACATCAGTCAACGTCTTGACGGCCAGCTGTACGCGCGGATAAACGGTCGCGACTACGCCTTCAGTACCTTCGACGGCCGTTCAAACGCAACAACCTTCCTCCACATCAAAAGCGCGGCGGGTGACGACCGCATTACGCTCGACCCCAATGTCACTGTGCGAGTGAAGATCGAAGCCGGCGATGGCGACGACACCGTGCAGGCTGGAGGCGGTCACACCAGCATCTATGGTGGGCGCGGCAATGACCATATTCGCCTTGGCAGCGGCACAGGCTATGCAGAGGGCAATGAGGGCGACGATACGATTGCCGGCGGCACTGGCCACGCCGCCCTGTACGGCAATAATGGCAACGACCGTTTGTACTCAGGCAGCGGGCCGGCGAGCAAACACAGCCACCTGGATGGCGGTGCCGGCGACGACCACCTGTATGCGGGCAATGGGCACACGGTGCTCAATGGCGGCCAGGGTAACGACCTGATGGTCGGCTACGACCAGACCACTGTTTACACAGGGCCAGGTCGCGACACGGTGTGGGCTAACACCCTCAAAGCGCGTCTCTACGCTAAAACGACAGACCACCTGAAAGGAACCCAAGGCTCGACTGCCACCCACATGACACCCAACGAAGCGGGCCGACAAGCGTTCAGAATCCATGGATCACCGGACTTCATCCAGCGGGTCGAAGACGATCTGGCGCTGCTTCGCGCTTCGCCCCAAGGGCAAAAAATGCTGGAAGCGCTGGATAAGGCCGCGGTTCAAAACGGCGCCCCTGTTCACATCAGGCAATCTAACAGCACCAATAACCTCTACGATTTCTGGAGTACTGAGCTGCAAAGAATGGCCGATGCCCATCAGCATCCCGAGACCCCGGATGACCCAAGGATGGGTTACATCAAGGACGGTGTGCCTGGCGCCCGCGCGGACGACGCTACGATTTTCTATAACCCGGCGCATATCCATGGCAGCGATATGCCGTTGGTCCAGCTCTACCATGAGATGGCGCACGCCTGGAACGGAGCCAACGGCACGTTCCTGGCCGGTGAGAGTGATCCGACCAGCGCTCACCCTCAGCGCCCCGGCCCACCCAATGACGAACTGCAAGCCGTGGGCCTGCCAAGCAGCGCGGCGCCCTACGACTTCGATAACGACCCCTCCACCCCGCCAACCTCTACCAACCCAGCCCCTTTTACCGAAAACACCCTGAACGAAGAAATGGGTAAACCACTGCGCATGAGCTACACCTGACGTTTGAAAGCGGGCTGGCGCAGCAGCCCGCCGTCCCAAGACACCCGACTTTATTTCCCGGTGATCACCGATGTGCACATGCTGTATGGTGCATGCGCCCTTCAGTCGATACAGGGATTTCATCGACGCCAACCCCTCTCTTGACCCTGGCCGCCATGAAATACCTTGTTATCGCGTTGTCTATCCTGCTCAGCGGCTGCATCAGCGCCCCCATCGCCATGACCCCGCAGACCGCGCAGCGCCTGCAAACCCAGGCGCCGATCCGCTTCCTGTTGACCTTCGATGACGGCCCCAGCGCCTCTGGCTACAACAACCCGAGCCGTTCCGTGATTGCCGACCTCGCGCATAACCCGGTGCTGCCTGGCATCAAAGCGGTGTTTTTCCTGCAGACTGAAGCCTCACGCTCCGGCGGCAGCCCGCGAGGCCGCACGACCATGCAACGTGAATACGCTGCCGGACATGTATTGGCCTTTCACACGGCCACAGCGTTTCACACCAACCATCGCTGGCTCACTGATGCCGAGCTGGAATGCACCCTCACCGAAGGCGCAGCCGACATTGCCTCAATCACTGGCACTGCGCCCACCCTGGTACGCCCGCCGTTCTGGAACTACGACAAACGCACTTTCGCCGCCTACCAGCGCCACGGCATGCATGTGCTGCTGACTGACCTGAGTGCCAATGACGGCAAGATCTGGGGTTTCAATGGCAGCCCACGCCGGCGGGCGAATTTGTATCGGCAACTGTCGGTGGTGCGCGAGCGCATTGCCTTGGGCGAACTGCCCACAGTCGACGGCGTGATACCGGTGGTGGTGACCTTCCACGATATCAACCGTTACACCGCGCGACACCTGCAGGAATACTTGCAGATCCTGATGGACAGCGCGCGGATCAACGGCATGAAGGTCGCTGCCGAGCCGTTCTACACCGAGCATGCCGAACTGGAGCGCGCAGCACTGGCGCGCACGGTGAAGGATGTGAATGAAGCCGTGCATTTGCCGGGGGTGTGGAATTGGGTGTGGGATGCGGACTCCCACTGACCTCGCACACACAGGAGGTTTCCTGTGGGAGCTGGCTTGCCTGCGATGGCATCACCTCGGTTTAGCTGAGAGACCGAGTTGCCTGTATCGCAGGCAAGCCAGCTCCCACATTTGAGCGTATTTCACATTCAGACTTGCTGGCGCGACTCGACACCCAACTCATCCCACACCGACTCGGCCAGGTGAAACGTGGCATTGGCCGCCGGTATCCCGCAGTAGATCGCGCTCTGCATCAGCACCTCCTTGATCTCTGCACGAGTCACGCCATTGCTGGCGGCGGCGCGCAGGTGCAGTTTCAACTCTTCACTGCGGTTCATGCCGATCAGCATGGCAATGGTGATCAGGCTGCGGGTGTGTCGAGGCAGGCCGGGGCGGGTCCAGATATCACCCCAGGCGTGGCGGGTGATCATTTCCTGAAATTCACTGTTGAACTCGGTCAGGGCATTGAGGCTGCGGTCGACATGCGCATCGCCCAACACGTCGCGGCGCACTTGCAGGCCATCGGCGTAACGTTGTTTTTCGTCCACAAAAACTCCTTTTAACATTTGATAGAAGCCCGATCACTTGTGGCAAGCAGGCTTGTTGTGGCGAGCAGGCTTGCCCTGCGCTGGGGCGCGAAGCGGCCCCAAAACCTAGCGATGAGGTTCATCGGGAAGAACGCGGTGGCTGTATCAGGGCCGCTTCGCAGCCCAACGCAGGGCAAGCCTGCTCGCCACAACAAGCCTGTCTGTCACAGATTTAATCAGCCAACAGGAACGCCAGCACGCGCTCGCTGAACGCCGCGCCGGCTTGTACGTTGGACAGGTGCGCCGCGTAGAACTCGGCGTACTCGGCCCCCTTGATCTGGTTCTGGATAAAGTGGCTGCCGGCCGGTGGGGTCACAGCATCTTCGGTGCCGGCAATCGCCAGGGTCGGCACTTGGATTGTGGACAGTTGCTCGCGCAAATCCGCATCCCGTACAGCTGCGCAGTTAGCGGCGTAACCTTGGGGCGACGTGGCGGCGAGCATGTCGGTAATCTGCTGGGCCTGGTGCGGGTTGGCGGCGGCGAAATCAGCGGTAAACCAGCGTGCAATCGACGCATCGCGCAGCGCTACCATGGCCGCCGCACCGTCACGCAAAACCATCTCGATTCGCGGGTCCCAGATCTCCGGCGTGCCGATCTTGGCGGCGGTGTTGCACACCACCAGCCGCAGCAGGCGATCACCTGCGTGGATGCCCAGCCACTGGCCGATCAGGCCGCCCATGGACAGCCCGCAAAAATGCGCACGCTGTATATCCAGCGCATCAAGCAACGCAATCACATCGCGACCCAGCTGCTCGATGCTGTACGGCCCCTCGGTGACCAGAGATTTGCCATGGCCACGGGTATCGAAACGCAGCACACGAAAATGCTCGGTGAAGGCCGGAATCTGTACGTCCCACATATGCAGGTCGGTGCCCAACGAGTTGGACAGCACCAGCACCGGCGCGCCCTCAGGCCCGTCCAGCTGGTAATGCAATGGGCCATCGGCCAGTTGTATAAAAGCCACAGCGTTCTCCTTACGCGCTCAATGCAAAATGGTCGGTCACCGCACGGGTGACCCAGGTTTGGGTCTGGCCCAGGTAGTGGGCCGGGTCGAGCAGGCGGTCCAGTTCGGCCGCCGACAGCTCGGCGGTGACCTGCGGTTCGTCTGCCAGCACTGCGCGCAGATGGCGCCGTTCGGCCACGGCGCGTTTACAGCATTGCTCCAAAAGATGGTGAGCGGTCTCGCGGCCCAGGCGTTGGGCAAGCACGATACTCACAGCTTCGGCCAGCACCAGGCCTTGGGTCAGGTCGAGGTTGTGCGCCATACGCTGGGGGTCGACCTCCAGGCCTTGGCTCACCAGCAGCGCCTGTTTCAAGGCTCCCGACACCAACCGGCAAATCTCTGGCAAGGTTTCCCACTCGGCGTGCCACAGGCCCAGGCTGCGCTCGTGCTCCTGGGGCATGGCGCTGAACATCGTCGCTACCAGCCCCGGCACGCGGGTGGCCGCGCTGATCAACACGGCGGCGCCCACCGGGTTACGCTTGTGCGGCATGGTCGAGGAGCCGCCTTTGCCCGGCGCTGACGGCTCGAACACTTCCGCCGCTTCGGTCTGCATCAACAGGCTGAGGTCGCGCCCCAGCTTGCCGAGGCTGCCAGCGATCAGGCCGAGCACACTGGCAAACTCCACCAGACGATCACGCTGGGTGTGCCAGGGTTGCTCAGGCAGGCCCAATTGCAACTCAGTTGCCAGAGCGTGCGCCACCGGCATGGCGTGCTCACCGAGTGCCGCCAAGGTGCCGGACGCGCCACCAAACTGCAGCACCAGCAAACGCGGCTTCAGCTCGGCCAGGCGCTGGCGACTGCGCGTCACCGCGCCCAGCCAACCGGCGATTTTCATCCCCAGCGTGACCGGCGTCGCATGCTGCAACCAGGTTCGCCCAGCCAGGGGCACGTCGGCATAACGCTGGGCCTGCACAGCAAGCACCTCGCCCAATTGCGTCAGGTCCGCTTCGATGAGCGCCAACGCCTGGCACAGTTGCAACACCAGCCCGGTGTCCATCACATCCTGGCTGGTCGCACCCAGGTGCACGTAACGCTCGGCGCCGGCATCTTCAGCGGCAATCAACTTGCCCAAGGCCTTCACCAGCGGAATCGCCGAATTCCCCGCCGTGGCAATCGCCGCACCGAGGGCGTCCACATCGTAAAGTGACGCCAGGCACGCCTGGGCAATCGGCGCGACGGCGGCTTGGGGAATCAGCCCGACCCGGGCCTCAGCCCGGGCCAGCGCCGCTTCAAAATCCAGCATGCCCTGCAAACGTCCCTGGTCGCAGAACACCTCGGCCATGCTGTCAGCGGTGAAGTAAGCGTCGAACAGTTGATTGCTCGTGCGCAGTGTCATAACTCATCCCTAGAGGTCGTGGTGTAGATAAGCCGCCTGTTTTGGCAGACGCAGGCTAAACAGGAAGGCAATCGCCATCATCGCGGTGACGTACCAGTAAAAGGTATTTTCCATGCCGATGGATTTCAGGCTCAGCGCGACAACTTCAGCCGAACCACCGAAAATCGCATTCGCTACCGCATAGGCCAGGCCCACACCCAGTGCGCGCACCTGCGGCGGGAACATCTCGGCTTTGACCAGGCCGCTGATCGAGGTGTAGAAGCTGACGATCGCCAAGGCCAGGGTGATCAGCACAAAGGCCAGGAACGGACTGGTGACGGTTTTCAAGGTCAGCAGGATCGGCACGGTGAACAGCGTGCCCAGGCCTGCGAACCAGAGCATCGAATTACGTCGACCGATCTTGTCCGCCAGCATGCCGAACAGCGGCTGCATGCACATGTACAGGAACAGCGCGCCGGTCATGATGTAGCTCGACGTCTTGGCATGCATGCCCACGGTGTTTACCAGGTATTTCTGCATGTACGTGGTGAAGGTATAGAAAATCAACGAGCCACCGGCGGTGTAGCCCAACACGGTGATGAAGGCTTTGCCGTGGTCGCGGAACAACGCGACGATGCTGCCGGCGTCTTTGTCTTCACGCATTTCCTTGCTGGTGGTTTCTTTCAAGGTGCGACGCAGCAGTAGGGAGATCACCGCAGCAATGGCGCCGATCACGAACGGAATACGCCAGCCCCAGGCGCGCAGTTCTTCTTCGGTCAGGATCTGTTGCAGGATCACCACCACCAGCACCGCCAGCAATTGGCCGCCGATCAGGGTCACGTATTGGAATGAGGCAAAAAAGCCGCGCTGGCCCTTGAGCGCCACTTCACTCATGTAGGTCGCCGTGGTGCCGTATTCGCCACCCACCGACAGGCCCTGGAACAGGCGCGCCACCAGCAGCAAGGCCGGCGCCCAGGCGCCGATATCTTTGTAGGTGGGCAAAAAGGCGATGACCAGGGACCCGGCGCACATCATCAGCACCGAGATCATCATCGAGTTCTTGCGCCCGTGCTTGTCGGCCACTCGGCCAAACAGCCAACCGCCGATAGGTCGCATCAGGAACCCGGCGGCAAACACACCGGCGGTGTTGAGCAGTTGCACCGTGGGGTCGTCCGAGGGGAAAAACGCCGGGGCAAAATAAATCGCGCAGAAGGCATAGACGTAGAAGTCGAACCATTCGACCAGGTTGCCGGAGGAGGCCCCGACAATCGCAAAAATCCGTTTGCTGCGTTCTTCTCCGGTGTAGTGACTCGTTGTTGTCATGTTTTTTTCACTCAGTGGGAACGGTTATAGCCTAGACATACTTTGCAACAACCATGTTCCGCAAGCAGACTTTTGGTGATCGTTCCCACGCTCTGCGTGGGAATGCCGCCTGGGACGCTCCGCGTCCGCTCTGTAAATCGTGACGCAGAGCGTCACAGGATGCGTTCCCACGCGGAGCGTGGGAACGATCACTCAATAATCGAAGAACACCGTTTCCTTGTCTGTGCCCTGCAAAATCACATCCCACTGATGCACACCCTGCGCATCCGGCTTGGCAATCAACGTAGCGCGACGCTCAGCGGGCACGCACGCCAGCAACGGGTCATCACCATTCAACGCTTCACCGTCGAAATAGATCCGCGTCAGCAGGTGCTTCACCAAGCCACGGGCAAACACCAGCACCACCAGGTGCGGCGCCTGGGTCGTGCCCTGCAGGCCCGGCACACTGCCCGGCTTGATGGTGGTAAACCGAAAACGGCCTTCGGCATCCACCGGCACGCGGCCAAACCCTTCAAAGTTGGGATCGACGGCCTTGGCCTGCTCGTCTTCCGGGTGGTCGTACTTGCCGGCGGCATTGGCTTGCCAGACTTCCAGCATGGCGTCATTGACGACATCACCGTTGCCGTCCACCACTTGCCCGCTGATTGCCACGCGCTCGCCCAAGGTGGCCGGCACAGTCAGGTCTTCGCGGTTCAGCCAAGTCAGGCCGATGTGGTAATACGGCCCGACGGTGTGGGACGTGGTCGCATTGAGGGTCATCTTATTTCTCCATCGGCGTGGCGTCGCGGCCGCGCAAAACGATGTCCCAGCGATAGCCGAGGGCATAGGACGGAATGGTTTTTTCCAGATCAAAACTGGCGATCAGCCGCTGCTTGGCGCTGGTGTCCGGCACGCAGTTGTAGATCGGGTCGTATTCCAGCAGCGGGTCGCCGGGGAAATACATCTGCGTGACCAGCCGCGTCAGCACGCTGGGGCCAAACAGCGAGAAGTGGATATGCGCAGGGCGCCACGCGTTGTGGTGGTTGCCCCACGGGTAGGCGCCGGGCTTGATGGTCTGGAACTGATACCAGCCGTCGGCGTCGGTGACGGTGCGGCCGGTGCCGGTAAAGTTGGGGTCCAGCGGCGCGTCGTGCAGGTCGCGTTTGTGGTTGTAGCGACCGGCGGCGTTGGCCTGCCAGATCTCCACCAGAATGCCCGGCACCGGCAGGCCGTTTTCATCCAGCACACGGCCGTGGATGATGATGCGCTCGCCCTGGGGCTCGCCTTCGTGCTGAGCGGTGAGGTCGTTGTCCTTCTCGTCGACTCGCTCGGCGCCGATGGTCGGGCCGGTAATTTCCGACAACGAGTGCGGCAAAAACACCAATGGCTGGGACGGCGAACGCAGGTTCGTCGACTGGTAGGCCGGGTGCAGGTAATCAGGTTGGGTGCCCGCTTTCGGGCGCCGGTAACCGGGCTTGTCACTCATGGAACAATCCTCTCTTATTAGATGCGTTCAATCGCCAGGGCCAAGCCTTGGCCGACGCCCACACACATAGTCGCCAGGCCTTTGCGGCCGCCGGTTTTCTCCAACTGATGCAGTGCCGTCAGCACCAACCGCGCGCCGCTCATGCCCAACGGATGGCCAAGGGCGATGGCGCCGCCATTCGGGTTGACCTGTGCTGCATCGTCGGCGATACCCAGTTCACGCAGCACCGCCAGGCCTTGGCTGGCGAAGGCTTCGTTGAGTTCGATCACGTCAAAGTCGGTGACCGCCAAACCGAGGCGCTCCACCAGTTTGCGCACCGCCGGCACCGGGCCGATGCCCATCACACGCGGCGCAACCCCGGCGCTGGCCATTCCCAACACGCGGGCGCGGGCGGTGAGGCCGTGCTGTTTGACGGCTTCGGCAGACGCCAGAATCAACGCCGCCGCACCGTCATTCACGCCCGACGCATTGCCGGCGGTGACGGTTTTATCCGGGCCATTAACCGGCTTGAGTTTGGCCAGGGCCTCCAGGGTGGTGTCGCGTGGATGCTCGTCGTGCTCCACCAGGGTTTCGCCTTTTTTATGCGCGACGCGCACCGGCACGATCTCTTCGGCGAAGAACCCGGCGGCTTGCGCGGCGGCCGTGCGTTGCTGGCTGCGCAGGGCGAAGGCATCCTGATCGACGCGGGACACGTTGTAGTCGTCGGCGACGTTATCGGCGGTCTGCGGCATCGCATCCACGCCGTATTGGGCCTTCATCAACGGGTTGATAAAACGCCAGCCGATGGTGGTGTCTTCCAGTTTCATGTTGCGTGAAAACGCCGCGTCAGCCTTGCCCATCACAAATGGCGCACGGGACATCGACTCGACGCCACCGGCAATCGCCAGCTCCATTTCGCCGCTGGCGATGGCGCGAAAGGCCGTGCCGATCGCGTCCATGCCCGAGGCGCACAAGCGATTGAGGGTCACGCCGGGAATGCTTTCCGGCAAGCCCGCCAACAGCAACGCCATACGCGCGACGTTACGGTTGTCTTCACCGGCCTGGTTGGCGCAACCGAGGAATACTTCGTCGACGGCGCTCCAGTCCACCGACGGGTTGCGCTCGATCAGCGCCTTGATCGGCAAAGCCGCCAAGTCATCGGCGCGCACCGTGGACAAACCACCGCCAAAACGGCCGATGGGCGTGCGGATGGCATCACAGATAAACACGTCGCGCATCAGGCTTCTCCCGGTGCTTGGCCGTGGGCAGCGGCAGTGCGAGCTTCGAGATCACGCAGCGCGGTCAGCTCCACGTCGGTCGGCTCGGCGGTGGTGCTTACATGGTCGGCAAAACGAATTGCCCAACCGGTGGCCGCCACCACTTGCTCGCGGGTGACGCCAGGGTGCAAGGCGGTGACCACGAACTCATGGCTGCCCTCCTCCGGTTCCATGATGCACAGGTCGGTAATAATCCCGACAGGGCCGGCGCCGGGCAGGCCCAAGCGCTTGCGTGAGTCACCGCCCTCGCCGTGGCCGACCGAAGTGATGAAGTCCAACTTGTCGACAAACGAACGCGCCGACTGCTTGAGGATGATCAACACGCTCTTGGCGGAACCGGCAATCTCCGGCGCGCCACCGGCACCCGGCAGGCGCACTTTGGGTTGGTGATAGTCCCCCACCACGGTGGTGTTGATGTTGCCGAAGCGGTCGACCTGGGCGGCGCCGAGAAAGCCGACGTCGATGCGCCCGCCTTGCAGCCAGTAGCGAAAAATCTCACCGGTCGGCACTACGGTGTCGGCGGTTTCGGCCAATTCGCCGTCACCGATGGACAGCGGCAGCACCGATGGCTTGGCGCCAATCGGGCCGGATTCGTAGATCAGCACCACGTCCGGCGACGACGTCAGGCGTGCCAGGTTGGCGGCCTTGGAAGGCAAGCCGATGCCGACAAAGCACACCGAGCCGTTCTTGAGGCGGCGCGCAGCGGCGACGGTCATCATTTCATTGGTCGAGTAAGCCATTACTTGGCCTCCTGCGCGTTGGCCAGCTTGGCCTGGAATTCACTGAAGTCAGCGGTGCCGTGGATGTATTCGTCGATCCACGCAGTAAAGGTCCCACGGTCACGGGCGATCGGGTCCCACGCCTGATAGAAGCGGTTGTCACGCTCGTTGTAGCCGTGGGCGTAGGACGGATGCGCACCACCGGGTACATGGCACACCGCAGTCAGGGCCCAGGTCGGCAATACGCAACTGTTCATCGGCGCATTCAGGTCGTCGACGATTTCTTCGACGGTGACGATGCAGCGCTTGGCCGCCAAGGCTGCTTCCTTCTGCACGCCGAGAATGCCCCAGAGCAACACATTGCCCTTGCGGTCGGCCTTTTGTGCGTGGATCACGGTGATGTCCGGGCGAACCGACGGCACCGCCGCCAGCACTTCGCCGGTGAATGGGCAGGTCACGGTTTTGATCAGCGGGTTGACCTTGGGCAGGTCGGAACCGGCGTAGGCACGCAGCACCGCAAACGGCAGGCCCGAGGCGCCGGCGACGTAGGCATTGGCCAGGTCGGCGTGGCTGTGCTCTTCGATCTCCAGCGGCTGCGGCCATTGTTTTTCAACGGCGTCGCGCAGGCGATGCAGGGAGCCCACGCCCGGGTTGCCGCCCCAGGAGAAAATCAACTTGCGCGCGCAGCCGGCACCGATCAACTGGTCGTAGATCAAGTCAGGCGTCATACGCACCAGCGTCAGGTCTTTCTTGCCTTGACGAATGATTTCATGACCTGCCGCCGTAGGGATCAGGTGGGTGAAGCCTTCGAGGGCGACGGTGTCGCCGTCGTTCACGAAGCGCTTGACCGCATCACGCAAGGTGAGAATTTCAGCCATGGGGTTGGGCTCCCGGTGTGGATCGAAAAAGGCGCTGAGGTGGCGCCGAAGTGCTTGAAGATTAAGCCGGGCAAATGGGCCAAACAATCCGATAATCGACTCAGCGTTCGATTATCGAACAGATTGTTGGCAGGCTATCGATCTACGTCAGGTCGCATCCGCATGGCTGACCATGCCCTTGATCACCACAGCAGCCGTGGCCAACGCCGCCGGAATCACCAGCGCCGTCAGCACTTGTTCGAAGTTCCAGCCCAGGCCCAGCAAGGTGGCACCCATCCACGCGCCAAGGATCGCGCCGAACCGGCCAATGCCAAGCATCCACGACACACCGGTGGCGCGGCCTTGGGTCGGGTAGAAGCGCGCAGCCAGGGACGGCATTGCCGATTGCGCGCCGTTGACGCACATCCCGGCGATCAACACCAAGGTCGCCAACAGGGTGATGTTGCCCAGGCTCTGCCCGACAGCGTAGGCAAACACCCCGGCCAGCAGGTAGAAAGTGCCGATGACCTTGTGAGGGTTGAAGCGGTCCATCGCCCAGCCCACGCCGACCGCACTGAGCACGCCGCCAAACTGGAACAACGCGCCGATAAAGGCGGCCTGTTCCATGCTGGCGCCACTGTCGCGCATCAGGGTCGGCAGCCAACTGGTCAGCAGGTAAACAATCACCAGGCCCATAAAGTAGGTGAGCCACAGCAGCAAGGTGCCGGCGCTGTAGGTGCCGGAGAAGATCACCGCGAACACGTTGCGGGCCTTGACGGTGTTTTGCTCGGGCACGCTGAAGCGGGTGGCCTGGGCAACGATCGTGGGCTCGATGGGTGACAAGGTTTTGCGCACCTTGTCGGTACCGCGATTGCGCACCACCAGGAAACGCGCCGACTCCGGCAGCCAGACCAGCAGCACCACCGCCAGGATCAACGGCAGGATGCCGCCGATCAGCAGCAGGCTATGCCAGCCGAACGCAGGGATCAGCTTGGCCGAGATAAACCCGCCGCCGGCCATGCCCAGGTTGAAACCGCAGAACATGCTGGTCACCAGCAACGATTTGTGGCGCTCGGGGGTGTATTCGGACAGCAGCGTGGTGGCGTTCGGCATTCCCGCGCCCAGGCCTAGCCCGGTCAGGAAGCGCAGGACCAGTAACTGGTCGACGTTGGTGCTGTAGGCCGAGGCCAGGCTGAACGCGCCAAACACCAGCACCGCGCTCACCAGCACCACTTTGCGGCCGAAACGGTCCGCCAGCGGGCCGGAACCGAGTGCGCCGAAGACCATGCCGATCAACGCGGCGCTCATCACCGGGCCGAGGCTCGCACGGTCGATGCCCCAATCCTGGGACAACGCAGGCGCAATAAAGCCCATGGCGGCGGTGTCGAGGCCGTCGAGGAAGACAATCAGGAAACACAGGATCACCACGCGCCACTGGTAGCGCGACAGTGGCTGGGCGTTGATAAAGGACTGCACGTCCAGAGTGGTACCGACAGAAGGCTGATTCATTATTTTTATTCCACACCGATGGCGGGCCAACGACCTGGGGTCGTCATTATTATTGGGCGGCTCCTCAGAGCGCTGCCGCACAGTAATAAGTCGGGGGAAACAGCGTCAATTGATCAAACCGGGATCTGTGCGGTCACCGAACACTTAGGCAAACAGTTGCGCACTCAGCTCGCGGCTGGCGCTGAGCATGCTCGGCAAAAAACGCTGCTCCAGTTCGCTGCGGCTGACACGCCCGGCGTGGGTGCTGACATTGAGCGCGGCCAACACCTGGCCGGAAGCGTCGTACACCGGCACGGCGATGGAACGCAGGCCCTGCTCCAGTTCCTGATCGACGATGCACCAGCCCTGTTGACGCACTTGTTGCAGGCATTCGAACAAGGCTTCGGGCGTGGTCAGGGTGCGGCTGGTCTTGGTTTGCAGGTCGGCGTGGTCGAGATAGTCCTTGAGCGAGGCATCGTCCAGCGCCGCCAGGAGGATGCGCCCCATCGATGTGCAATACGCCGGCAAACGCCCGCCCACAGACAGGTCCACCGAGATCAGGCGCTGGGTGGTGGCAGAGCGGGCGATATACAGGATGTCATCGCCTTCCAGGGTCGCCATGTTGCAGGCTTCGTGCAATTGCTCGCTCATGCGGTCCAGGTACGGCTGGGCCGATACGGCCAATGGCGTGGAGGACAAATAGGCATGCCCCAGGGTCAGGACCTTGGGCAGCAGCGAATAGGTGCGCCCATCGGTGGTGGCATAACCGAGTTTGATCAAGGTGTGCAGGCAACGGCGCACGGCGGCACGCGGGATTTCGGTACGGTGGCTGATCTGGGCGATGGTCAGGTGGCGCTTGCGCTCCTGAAACGCCTGCACCACGGCCAGGCCACGCGCCAGGGAGGTCATGAAGTCCGGATCACCGGTAAACGCCTGGATACGCTTGGCCGGTGAAGCCACGATCGGCGGCGCCACTGATGCGAAGGAGTTGCGCAATTGATCGTTCATTTCAAGGGTCCTTTCTCTTGTTTTCAACCGCGGGGAGGGTTGGCCGCCATTACAAGCCGCGCCAGCCGGGATGCACAAGGTGGCGCCCGCAACATTGGGCGATTATCGGACGGCCATGCGATTATCGCAATTCTGCCGGTGGAACCCGACAGCCGGTGGGACCACTACAGTAATGCGCAGAACGCGCGAATGACTCACACCGCCATGTAACAAAAGTCTCACACGAAGTTGACGCTTTTTAACTTAATGCTGATAGTTTTATCCAAATGCGCCGCTATAATGCAGCTTGTGCAGAGGTCGGCCCGGTTTGATTGTCATCGGGAGTGGAGCTCACCAGGCGATGCGTGTTGCATGCATCATCGGTCACACATACCTGTTTATAAGATTTGCCCTTTGGTCTTTTTTTCAAACTTGAATGGTTCAACTGTTCAATTTCAAACAACCCGAGGACGACTTTCAGGCATGCCGTTGCACAGTCAATACACTCAACTTAATTAGGTAACACTGTGACGAAAGACGAACTGCGCGCGGAACTTGAGCGCCAGGAACAACGTTACAAGGACGTTTACGGCGGGGAAGTCACCACCTACGCCGCGCAACCTGAGCCGGAGCGCAAACCCTGGCGCAAACGCGCCAGTTTGCTCGATCAGGCATTTGCCCAGGAAATCCAAAAGATTGAACAGGAACTCAAAACCGAAGAGCCATAAGCCCTTCGCTCTGAGTTTCCAGGGTCTTGCTGTCTCTGCCGGCTCACCGCCGGCGGAGGGCACCGCGCATGGACTTACCATTGGTCAGCGTCCTGCTGCTGCCAACGAAATTTCATACAAATGTTTCAGACATGACGTTTGCATGTCAAATCCGTGTCTTTTCGGCCCCATACTTTATAAATCAAAGACTTGCCAAAGCCCCGAAAACCCTGGGATGCACCGCTTTGCCCGATGCTTTTTCAGTGAAGATTGTTACCGATGAGCAGCTAATGCATCGATTACTGAGGTTTTCTGGCATAATCGCGCCCCCTTACGACCGGGTCAGAAAACCTTCATGATCGATTTATTCAGCGGACTGGATGCTTGGGTTCTAGTGAGCCTGTTGCTCGCCCTGGCCTTTGTCCTCGCCTTCGAGTTCATCAATGGCTTTCATGACACCGCTAACGCGGTGGCCACAGTCATCTATACCAAAGCCATGCCGCCGCACCTGGCCGTGTTCTTCTCCGGGGTGTTCAACTTCCTTGGCGTGTTGCTCGGTGGTGTCGGTGTCGCCTACGCCATCGTGCACCTGCTGCCGGTGGAGTTGCTGATCAATGTGAACACCGGCCATGGTCTGGCAATGGTCTTCTCTTTATTGGCAGCGGCGATCACCTGGAACCTGGGCACCTGGTACTTCGGTATCCCGGCCTCCAGTTCCCACACCCTGATCGGTTCGATCCTCGGTGTCGGCCTGGCCAATGCCCTGATCAACGACATTCCCCTGGCTGATGGTGTGAACTGGCAGAAAGCTATCGATATCGGTGCTTCCCTGGTGTTCTCGCCGATGGCCGGCTTTCTGGTCGCAGCCCTGGTGCTGATCGGCCTGAAATGGTGGCGCCCACTGTCGAAGATGCACAAGACCCCGGACCAGCGCCGCAAGCTTGACGACAAGAAGCACCCACCGTTCTGGAACCGTCTGGTACTGGTGATCTCGGCCATGGCCGTGAGCTTCGTGCACGGATCCAACGATGGCCAGAAAGGCATCGGCCTGATCATGCTGGTGCTCATCGGTATCGTACCGGCGCAGTTCGTACTCGACCTGGGCAGCACCACCTACCAGATTGAACGTACTCGCGATGCCACCGTGCATTTGAGCCAGTTCTACCAGCGCAACAACGCCACCCTCGGCGAGTTCCTGGCACTGGGCAAAAGCGTAAAGGACGACCTGCCGGGCAAGTTCCAGTGCAACCCGCAGCAGACCGAGCCGACTATCAATGCATTGATGGAAACCCTCAAAGGCGTTTCCGACTACCATTCGCTGACTGCCGAGCACCGCATTGAAGTGCGCCGCTACCTGCTGTGCCTGGACGACACCGCGAAGAAAGTCGGCAAGCTGCCGGGCCTGGAAGCGCGTGAGAAGTCCGACCTGGACAAGCTGCGCAAAGACTTGACCGCCACCACCGAATACGCCCCGTTCTGGGTGATCCTCGCCGTCGCACTGGCCCTGGGCCTGGGCACCATGGTGGGCTGGAAGCGTGTGGTACTGACCATCGGTGAGAAGATCGGCAAGCAAGGCATGACCTATGCCCAGGGTATGTCGGCACAGATCACCACGGCGAGCATGATTGGCCTGGCCAACATCTTCAGCCTGCCGGTGTCGACCACCCACGTGCTGTCGTCCGGTGTGGCCGGCACCATGGTCGCCAACAAGAGTGGCCTGCAAGGTGGCACCGTGAAGACGATCCTGATGGCCTGGGTGTTGACCTTGCCGGCAACCGTGGGCCTCTCGGCCGGGTTGTTCTGGCTGGCGTCCAAGGCGTTAGGTAGCTGATAGGCTGCGGTTAAAAAGAAGGCGTGATCCTGATGGGGATCGCGCCTTTTTTTATCTCCGCAGATCGTTCCCACGCTCCGCGTGGGAATGCCGCCGAGGACGCTCTGCGTCCGGCACTTATTGTTGTGACGCGGAGCGTCAACGGATGCATTCCCACGCGGAGCGTGGGAACGATCATCTAAATAAAGGCCAAAAAAAAGGGCGACCGAAGTCGCCCAAAATGCCTTGCGTGCTCATGTAACCCAGAAGAACTTACGGTTCTTTACGCTTATTAGCGTCCTTCCAGATAAAAATCCCAAACCCTACAAAAAACAGCACCATGAGGCTGACAGTCAGCACCCCGGCAAACACCACATTATCGAAAAACATGACCGGCCTCCTGCTCATGCCCTGTTGCGATAGGGCTAAGTTAATCGAGAAGGCGGATTGGAAAATTGACGGGGATCAATGTCGCCCGCAACGGGGCGTAAAGAAGGGCAATAACTGACCTGCATCAAGGGATGCAGGTTGTTTCAACGCTTTTTCGGTTTGTTCTTCGACTTCTTCTTGGTCTTGCCTAAAGGCATCGCTTGTTCAAACGCCTGGCGCACTTCGTTAAGGCGCTTGTCGTTCAGGTCATGCACACGCTTGGCGCGTTCGGCATTCAGGTCAATCAGCTTGTCGTCATCACTCATGGCTTGGCATACGTCGTGGCGGGAATGGGCTAATAATGCGGCCTCCTCTGCCCGACGGCAAATCAGCTGGCGACAAAAGGCAGACCATCACCCAAAATCGGCACACACCCAAACACACCAAACCCGGAGACGAACTCAGGTGGCACTGCACAAGGACCTTCCACCCCTGCTGGCCCTGCGCGCCTTCGAGGCCGTGGCGCGCAACTTGAGTTTTATCAAGGCGGCAAAGGAGCTGTCAGTGACCCAGAGCGCCTTGAGCCATCAGGTCCATAAGCTCGAAGAACACCTTGGCAAACCGCTGTTTATTCGACGCACCCGCGCGATTGATCTGACCGCCGACGGCCAATACTACTACGACGAAATCCGCCCGGCCCTCGACATGATCGCCGCCGCCACCCGCGCGCAAAAAGTCGCCCCCACGAACACGGTCCTGCGCGTGGGCCTGCTGGCCTCGTTTGCCACGCTGTGGCTGGCTCCGCGCCTGGCAGGGTTTCTCAATCGTTATCCGCATATCCAAGTGGAGCTGCTGCCAGCGATTCAATTGGCCAACGTCGCCGCCGCCGAGGTCGACCTGGCCATCCGCTATGGCAAGGGCGACTGGCCCGATGTGCAGGCCACACGCTTGATGGCGGAGGTCATCTCACCGGTGTGCAGCCCGGCCTTCAAGGCCAGTCAACTGCACAACGCGCCCTTGTTGATGGCCACCTCGCACCGCCCTTTCGAGTGGACGGATTGGTCTGCGCACTACCGGGTCGACCTCGAACACCACCCACGCGTGATGCTGCACGACTACAACATCGTGGTCGAAGCCGCCGTGGCTGGCCAAGGCATCGCCATGGGCCGTCATCGTCTGATAGAGCGCAAGCTCAAGGACGGCAGCCTGGTGGAAGCCTTTGACTGGCCGCCCTATCACAGTGAAATCGGTTACTGGCTGATCGTGCCTCAAGGCCCTGCGAGCCAAGCCGTCGAATGCTTCAGTCAATGGTTGCAAGACACCTGCGCCGACGCATGAGCTATTTCGATACGTCGCGTGAGATCTATCCGTTTGTCGCCCATTGCTACAACAAACATGCTCAAACCTCTTAACCCGAGAGGATTCAACATGAGCGACTCCATCCGCCAACGCGTACGAGCCCTTGGCCTGATGCTGCCAACTCCCAGCCAACCCGCAGCCAATTACATCAACCATGTGATCAGCCAGAACCAGCTGTTTATCTCCGGGCAAATTCCCATGGTCGACGGTAAACCTGCCTACATCGGCCGGCTGGGCGAATCCCTCAGCGATGAAGAAGGTGCCCAGGCAGCAGAGCTGGCGGCGCTGGGCTTGCTCGGCCAGTTAAGCGCTGCCGTCGGCGATGACCTGTCGCGCGTGGTGCGTATTCTCCGTTTGGGTGTGTTCATCGCCAGCAGCGGCGATTTCACACGCCAAAGCGTGGTTGCCAATGGCGCCTCCAATCTGCTGGTCAATGCCCTGGGCGACAAAGGCCGGCACGTGCGCACCGCCGTCGGCGTTTCGAGCCTGCCCGCCGGCGTCGCCGTGGAGGTGGACGCCATTTTCGAGCTGCAGCCGTGAGCCCGCTGCAAGTCCAGCACCTGCGTGACGACACACCCGGCTGCCTATCGGGCATCGTGCATTTCAACCACGCCGGTGCCTCGCTGCCGAGCCAAGCCACCCTCGACGCCATCATCGACCAGTTGCAGCGCGAAGCCCGCGATGGCCCCATGGAAGCCGGCGAGCATGGCGCGATCCTGGTGGAAAAAGCCCGGCGCGCAGCCGCGCAATTGCTCAATGCGCCCGCCTCCTCGATTGCCTTTGCCAGCAGCGGCTCAACCGCCTGGAATATGGCGTTCCAGGCCTTGGGCCCCTGGCAGCCGGGCGAGCGCATCCTGGTCGGCCGCCATGAATGGGGCGGCAACCTGGCGAGTATGCAGCTGGCGTTGCAAGCGGGTGCACAAGTGGAGGTCATTCCCTGCGATGCCACCGGCGCAGTGTGCCCGCTGGCGCTGGAAGCGATGATTGATGCCAACGTCAAGCTGATCGACCTGACCTGGCTGCCGGCCAATGGCGGCCTGATCAACCCGGCCCAGGCCATCGGCGAAGTGGCCAGGCGCCACGCAATCCCCTACTTCATCGACGCCGGCCAAGCCGTCGGCCAGTTGCCGGTGGATGTACAAGTGTTGCACTGCGACGTGCTCAAGTCGGCCGGGCGCAAACACCTGCGCGGGCCGCGTGGCACGGCGCTGCTGTATGTACGACCGGACTTTCTGCAACGCCTGAACCCCGCCCAGCGCGATGTGTTCTCGGCGCCCTGGACTGCTGAAGGGTTCGACCTGCGTAACGATGCCCGCCGCTTTGAAACCAGCGAAGTGTCCTACGCCTTATTGGTGGGCCTGGGCAATGCGTTGCAGGAAATCAACCGACTGGGCGTGGAGCAGACATGGGAAAGGGTCCTGCAGCTCAGTGGACGAATCCGCGACGCGCTGCGTCAGATTCCGGGCATCTCACTGCACGATTTGGGCACGGCCCACTCAGGACTGATCGCCTTTAACCTCGCCGGTTGGGACGCGTTTGAACTCAAACGCAGGCTGGGATTGAAGCGCATCAACATCGGCGCCAATGGCGTGGCCTACACGCCGCTGGATATGCAGGCGCGGGGGCTTACAAGCATTGCGCGGGTGTCTGTCAGCCCGCTCAACACCGAGCACGACATCGAGTTGCTGATCGCCGCGCTGCGCGAGTTGCGCAATTAAACCTCGACGTCCACCCACAAACCCTGGCGCGGCGCGTCTTCGATCAGCGGCGCTACCGGCACCGTGTTGTCGGCGTTGAGCTCATCGCCGGGGATCGCCAGGTGCGCGTCAGGGTCTTCATCCGCTTCGCGCCGGCGTTTCTGCTGCTCTTGCTGACGGCGTTGTTCTTCGCGCAGTAAAAAAGTCGACTGCTCGGCATCGCCCTTTTTCAGATCGATGGTGCTTTCGTTGGAGCCCGGCTGAACAGGCACCACGGGCGGGATATCCGGCTTCTGGCGCACCGGGTCAAGCTGTGACGTAACCGGCACAACACTCAGGGGCAGTATGGGTGGCAGCATGGCTTTTAGTCTCCTGTTCAGCAGACTGTCGGCTGCGGGAGGGGCGACTTGAGTGCCAAGCCCCCAACTTGTGAACCAATCGTCATCTATCCGACGAACATATCGCCCTTTTTCTTGCCGCTTGTAGCTTAAAGCTTGAAGCTGCACCTATTCCTTTTGGTCTGGAAGCCGTGTTCCGTTAGAATAGTCGGCTTTTTCACGGCGGGAGTCAGGCAGCATGGCGCAGCAGTATCAACCGGGGCAACGCTGGATTAGTGACAGCGAAGCAGAGCTGGGGTTAGGCACCGTTCTGGCACAGGACGGGCGCTTGTTGACCGTGCTCTATCCGGCCACTGGCGACACTCGTCAGTATGCGCTACGGAATGCGCCCCTCACTCGTGTGAGGTTTTCGCCGGGTGACAGCATCACCCATTTCGAAGGCTGGAAAATGACCGTACAGGAAGTCGACGACGTCGATGGCCTGCTGGTCTACCACGGCCTCAATGGGCAGAACGAGCAGGTCACCCTGCCGGAAACCCAACTGTCGAACTTCATCCAGTTCCGTCTGGCCAGCGACCGTCTGTTCGCCGGGCAGATCGACCCGCTGGCCTGGTTCTCGCTGCGCTACCACACGCTGGAACACACCAGCCGTCAGTTGCAGTCCTCGCTGTGGGGCTTGGGCGGCGTGCGTGCGCAACCTATTGCTCACCAACTGCACATCGCCCGCGAAGTCGCTGACCGTATCGCGCCACGGGTATTGCTGGCCGACGAAGTGGGCCTGGGCAAGACCATCGAAGCCGGCCTGGTGATCCATCGCCAACTGCTGTCGGGCCGCGCCAACCGCGTGCTGATCCTGGTGCCGGAAAACCTGCAACACCAGTGGCTGGTGGAAATGCGCCGCCGCTTTAACCTGCAGGTTGCGCTGTTCGACGAAGAACGTTTTATCGAAAGCGATGCCACCAACCCGTTCGAAGACACCCAGCTGGCGCTGGTAGCCCTGGAATGGCTGGTGGACGACGAGAAGGCCCAGGACGCGCTGTTCGCCGCCGGCTGGGACCTGCTGGTAGTCGACGAAGCCCACCACTTGGTGTGGCATGAAGAAAAAGCCAGCCCGGAATACGCGCTGGTCGAGCAACTGGCCGAAGTGATCCCTGGCGTGTTGCTGCTCACCGCCACCCCGGAACAACTGGGCCAGGACAGCCACTTCGCGCGCCTGCGCCTGTTGGACCCGAACCGCTTCCACGACCTGCACGCCTTCCGCGCCGAAAGCGAGAACTATCGCCCGGTAGCCGAAGCCGTACAGGAGTTGCTGGACAAGGGCCGCCTGTCGCCAAAAGCACACAAAACCATCCAGGGTTTCCTCGGCAACGAAGGCGAAGCGCTGCTTGCCGCCGTCAACGATGGCGACACCGAAGCCAGCGCACGCCTGGTGCGTGAGCTGCTCGACCGCCACGGCACCGGCCGCGTATTGTTCCGTAACACCCGCGCCGCCGTGCAGGGTTTCCCGGAGCGCAAGCTGCACGCTTACCCGCTGCCGAACCCGGACGAATACCTCGAGCTGCCGCTGGGCGAACACGCCGAGCTGTACCCGGAAGTCAGCTTCCAGTCGCAGCCGGATGTTGAAGAAGAAAACCGCTGGTGGCGTTTCGACCCACGCGTCGAGTGGCTGATCGACCAGCTGAAAATGCTCAAGCGCACCAAAGTGCTGGTGATCTGCGCCCACGCCGAAACCGCCATGGACCTGGAAGACGCCCTGCGCGTGCGCTCCGGCATCCCCGCCACGGTGTTCCACGAGGGCATGAACATCCTCGAGCGTGACCGCGCGGCTGCCTACTTCGCAGACGAAGAGTTCGGCGCCCAGGTGCTGATCTGCTCGGAAATCGGCAGTGAAGGCCGTAACTTCCAGTTCTCCCACCACTTGGTGCTGTTCGACCTGCCGTCCCACCCCGACCTGCTGGAACAGCGGATCGGCCGTCTGGACCGGATCGGCCAGAAGCATGTGATCGAACTGCACGTGCCGTACCTGGAAACCAGCCCGCAAGAGCGCCTGTTCCAGTGGTACCACGAAGCCCTGAACGCATTCCTCAATACTTGCCCGACCGGCAACGCCTTGCAGCATCAGTTTGGCCCGCGCTTGCTGCCGCTGCTGGAAAACGCCGACGACGGCGAGTGGCAAGCCCTGATCGACGAAGCGCGTGCCGAGCGCGAGCGTCTGGAACAGGAACTGCACACCGGTCGCGACCGCTTGCTGGAGCTCAACTCCGGCGGCGCGGGTGAAGGCGATGCGCTGGTGGAAGACATTCTTGAGCAAGACGACCAGTTCGCCCTGCCGATCTATATGGAAACCCTGTTCGACGCCTTCGGCATCGACAGCGAAGACCATTCGGAAAACGCACTGATCCTCAAGCCCAGCGAAAAAATGCTCGATGCCAGCTTCCCACTGGGCGACGACGAAGGTGTGACCATCACCTACGACCGTAACCAGGCGCTGTCGCGTGAAGACATGCAGTTCATCACCTGGGAACACCCGATGGTGCAAGGCGGCATGGACCTGGTGCTGTCCGGCTCGATGGGCAACACCGCCGTGGCGCTGATCAAGAACAAGGCGCTCAAGCCGGGCACCGTGTTGCTGGAACTGCTTTACGTCAGTGAAGTGGTTGCACCGCGCTCGCTGCAACTGGGCCGTTACCTGCCGCCGGCGGCGCTGCGCTGCCTGCTGGATACCAATGGCAATGACCTGTCGGGCCGTGTGTCGTTTGAAACGTTGAACGACCAGCTGGAAAGCGTGCCACGCGCCAGCGCCAACAAGTTCGTGCAGGCTCAGCGCGATCAGCTCACGCCGCGCATCAACGCCGGCGAAGAGAAGATCACCCCGCGTCACGCAGAGCGTGTGGCCGAAGCCAAACGTCGCCTGGCAGCCGATACCGACGAAGAACTGGCGCGCCTGACCGCGTTGCAAGCGGTCAACCCGACCGTACGCGACAGCGAGCTGGTGGCCCTGCGCCAACAGCGCGAGCAAGGCCTGGCCATGCTCGACAAGGCGGCGCTGCGGTTGGAAGCGATTCGGGTGTTGGTGGCGGGTTGATAACCGCCCTGCCCTGCTAAAAAGAAGGCCCGCGCATTGCGGGCTTTTTTATTGGCCTGAAGGACCTCATCGCAGCATAAGTATCTACACAACCGGCTAACACGAAGTCTGTGGCAGGTGGGCTGTTGTGGCGAACAGG
>NZ_JAAAFV010000072.1:77301-138923 GCF_019352915.1 Pseudomonas sp. Xaverov 259
TTCGCAGCCCAACGCAGGGCAAGCCTGCTCGCCACAGGAGAAATTGGCTGCCTTTAAAAGTTGTGTTGATACCTATGCTCATCGCAGGCAAGCCAGCTCCCACATTTGAAGGTATTCACACATCAACATGTGGGAGCTGGCTTGCCTGCGATGGCGTCACCTCGGTCTCATGCTGTGGCCGCCCCAGCCGGTACCTCTACCGCCCCCAACCCATCCTTCATCTTCTTGGCATCGCGCACAAAACTGCGCGAGGCCTGGAACAGAAACAGCATGGTCAGGAACAGCGCCACCGGAATCAGGTACATGGCGTCGTGCAACCCCACCGCTTTATACGCCTCGGTCATCTGCGCAGCGCCATCGGCATACATCGCCGAATGGGCAAAATGATCGGACAAGCCGCCCACCACCACCGGCCCCATGCCACCGCCGAGCAAGTACAAGCCGGCAAAAAACAGCGCCATCGCCGTGGCGCGCAGGCGTGGCTCAACCACGTCCTGAATCGCCGTGTACACGCAGGTGTAGAAGTTATAGGCGAACAACCAGCCCACACTGAACAGCGCCACAAACACGCCAATCTCAATGCGTCCGGCATGCAAGGCCCAGGCAGTGGTGATGGTCGAGATAATCAAGCTGCACGCGGCAAACAGCAGCCGGCCGTTGGCGACCCGCTGATGGATCTTGTCGGCAATCCAGCCGCCCAGGGTCAGGCCCACCAGCCCGGTGATGCCGACGATCACGCCGGTGGCCACCGCCGCGTCCTGCAACGGCATCAGGAAGTAGCGCTGCAACATCGGCACCAGGAACGAGTTGCACGCATAAGTGGCGAAGTTAAAGCACAACCCGGCCAGCACCAGCCACAGGAAGGTCGGCACCGCCAGAACGCGACGAATCGGGCGATCGACGCGCTCTTGGGAGACTTGCACGGTTTCCGCTGCGCCGCGCTTGGGTTCCTTGATATAGAACATGAAGATCGCGAGGATCAGCCCCGGCACGGCGGCGATAAAGAACGGGGCGCGCCAGCTGTCGAACGCCTTGACCATCGCGCCAATGGTGAAAAACGCCAGCAGCAGGCCCAACGGCAGGCCCAGCATGAAGATGCCCATGGCCCGCGCGCGGCGGTGCGCGGGAAACAGGTCTCCGATCAGCGAATTGGCCGCCGGCGCATAGCTGGCTTCACCGATGCCGATGCCCATGCGCACCAGCAAAAAGGTCCAGAAGCTGCCGACCATGCCGTTGACCGCCGTCAGCCCGCTCCAGGCGAACAGGCCCCAACCCATCAATTTGCTGCGTGAACCGGTGTCGGCCAGGCGCCCGAGCGGCAGGCCAGCGATGGCGTAGACGATGGTGAAGGCGGTGCCGATGATGCCGAGCTGGAAGTCGCTCAAGTGCCATTCCATGCGGATTGGCTCGATGATGATGGCGGGAATGGTGCGGTCGAAGAAATTGAACAGGTTGGCGAGGAACAGCAGGAACAGAATGCGCCAGGCATTCGCCGCTTGGGTCGAGTTCTGCATGGGTCCGTCTCTTTTATTGTTATGAGAGCTGCGATGCCCGATGCATCCTGCCCGGTACCTGCAACATAATCAGGCCTGGCACACTTGTCTGTAATGATTCGTAAAGCTGATAGGGCATGATTTCACCCGCAACCGCGGGACTTTCCCTACGAAAATATAAGTTCTCGCCCCCCTTCCCAACCGCCATGGCACGGATAGAATGGCGAGCCTTCCGTAACACCCACATCCTACTTTTCTTATCGATGACGCCCATGTCCGAAGCCAGTCCGTGTCTGAGTTGCGGTGCCTGCTGTTCACACTTTCGCGTGTCTTTCTTCTGGGGCGAGTGCGCCTCATCGGGCGGCACGGTGCCCGATGACCTGGTGGTGCAGATCAACCCCACACGCGTGGCGATGATTGGTACCGACCAGAAACCCGCCAGGTGTTGCAGCCTTGAGGGTGAGGTCGGCAAGGGCACCCGTTGCACCATCTATGAACAACGCTCAAGCCCCTGCCGGGAGTTCGACGCGTCGTGGAGCCAGGGCGAGCAGAACGTCGACTGCGACAAGGCGCGCGCGGCCTTCGGCCTGCCGCCGTTAGAGGCACCTTTCGAATTGGACCTGCCGATCAGCGCTTAGCATCAAACGCTATGGCGGGCATGCCAAAATGGTTGAGAGCAAAGTGCCATTATCCCTGGCAAATCCCGCGAGGCTTCTATACTCGACTTCATAGGTCATCGCCGTAGGCTGTGACGTGACGCTATGATGGGGCTTGCTATGGAATGGCTGGGTCTGCATTTTTTTACCGACCTGCCAGAGAACGGGCATTTATTACTCAATTGCAGTCATAACCCGTTCCTGGTGCTACTGGCGTATCTGGTTGCTTGCGCGGCCGGCTTCGGCACGCTGGACATGGCTGAACGCGTCGGCCATGTCGAAGACCCTACTGCCCGCCGTCATTGGCGCTGGCTGGGAGCGGGATGCCTGGCAGGTGGCATCTGGTCGACCCACTTCATCAGCATGCTGGCCTTCCAGGCGCCTATCGCCATTCATTATGAATTGCTCATGACGTTTGCCTCGCTGGTGATCGCCTTGATCGCTTCGCTGTTCGCCATGCAAACCCTCAGTCATACCCATCTGCGTTTCCATCAATACCTGCTGGCGTCGGTGTGGATGGGCATCGGTATCGCGTTGATGCATTACGTCGGCATGTCGGCCATGCGCTCCCAGGCCGATGTGTATTTCGGGACAGACCTGTTCCTGGCCTCCGTGGCCATTGCCATCGGCGCCAGCCTGGCCGCGCTGTTGCTGTCGAGCTACCTGCGCAGTGGCTCCGGCGTGTTCCATCAGTTGCTCAAATACGCTGCCAGCCTGGTGCTGGGCGCCGGCATCCTCAGCATGCACTTCACCGGCATGGCCGCCATGCAAATGCTGGTGCCAACCGGCGCTGACCTGTCGTTACCGCTGGACAACAACCCGATTCAGCTGGGCCTGTCGGTGGCTGTGATCACCCTGCTGGTGATCGGCAGCAGTGTCAGCGCTGCCCTCGCCGACAAAAAACTGCAGCACAAGGAGCGCGACCTGCGCCGGGTCAATGCCCTGCTCAGCGAGCTGGACCAAGCCCGCGCCTCGCTGCAGCAAGTGGCGCACTTCGACGCGCTGACCAGCCTGCTCAACCGTCGTGGGTTCAACCAGATCTTTGCAGAAAAAGTCGCGGAAAAAACCGCCAGTCACGGCATGATGGCGGTGATTTTCCTCGATATCGACCACTTCAAGCGCATCAATGACAGCCTCGGCCACGATGCCGGCGACCAATTGCTCACCGTGCTGGCCGGGCATATCAAGGGGTCGGTACGCAGCCATGAAGATGTGGTCGCGCGGTTTGGCGGCGACGAGTTCTGCATCCTGATCAATATTCACCATCGCGACGAAGCGCGGCATCTGGCCCAGCGCATCATGCAAAAAATGAAAGAACCGATCGAACTGGCCGGGCGGCGCATGGTGATGACCACCAGCATTGGCATCAGCCTGTTCCCCGATGACGGGCTGACCTGCGAAGAGTTGCTTAAAACCGCTGACCTGGCGCTGTACCAGTCCAAGGATGCCGGTCGCAACAGCCTGAACTTCTTCAGCTCCAACCTCAAAACCCGCGCCTTCCTTGAGCTGCAACTGGAAGAGGAGTTGCGCGCCGCGCTGCGCGGCCGTAATGAATTGGTGCTGTTCTACCAGCCGATCTTCGACATGAAACTGGGTAAGGTCACTCGCCTGGAAGCGCTGGTGCGCTGGCAACATCCGCAACACGGGCTGCTGGCTCCCGACCGGTTTATCGGCATCGCCGAAAACAACGGGTTGATTGCCGAACTTGACCACTGGGTACTGCGTCAGGCCTGTCACGATTTGAGCCTGCTGTCTGACCGCGGCTACACCGAGCTGACTATGGCCGTGAACTGCTCGGCCTTGAACCTGGCCCGTGACGAACTGGCCGATGAGATCGAGGCCGCCCTGCGTTTTGCCGGGATCACCGCCAGCCGCCTGGAACTGGAAGTCACCGAAAACGCGCTGATGGGCAATATCAGCAGCACCCTGGCGCTGTTGCGCCAGATCCGTGCCTTGGGCGTTTCGCTGGCCATTGATGATTTCGGCACCGGGTATTCATCCCTGGCCTACCTCAAGCGCCTGCCACTCAACACCCTGAAGATCGACCGCTCGTTTATCCAGGACATCCCCAAGTCCACCGCCGATGTCGAGATTGTGCAGGCGATCATCGGCATGGCCCACACCCTGCACTTGCAGGTGGTCACCGAAGGCGTGGAAACCCAGGCGCAGTTTGAACTGCTGCTCAAACACGGCTGCGATTTTATCCAGGGTTACCTGCTCAGCCCGGCGGTGCCCTTGAGCGATGTGATGGGTGTGATCCAGGGCATCCAGATGCGTAACCCGCTTTACCCGTTCAGTGTCGAGGGGAATAAAGAGGCCCTCGCGCCGAAAGACCCCGGCGCAGGCCGTATCGGGCCGCCGTCCATTGTCAGGCCAATTCGCTGACGCCGAAATTTTGGCATTTAGCCATCATCCGCCTAAAGAACGCCGACGAACGGCCGATTCATCAGAGTCCGGCGGCGATTCCCCTTGGAAACCAAAGGTTAAACCCGAGCGCCCCGGACTCAGACGCACTGTAAAGTCGCGAACTCTCATTCAGTGATGGCGCCTGGATTTTTTGGGCCGTCCGTCCAGGTACATGGCGCCCAATGACTTCCAAAAATAATGCTGTCTCCGAGATCTGCGACGCACTGCCGACCGCTCCTGCCGAGAAACCCTCAAGCACCAAGTCATTGAGCAGCGCCCGACCGCTGTCTACCCAGCAATACCTGTACTTCACCGAAACCAATACCGACCGCATCCTCGATAACCTCGACGGCCTGCGCGACATGGTGTTCCCGCGCCCGCCCCAATCCGAAGGCGACGCTGATACGCGCAGCGAGCAGGAATTTCCCTCGGTGTGCCTGATCGGCCTGGGCCGCTGTGGTTCGAACATAGCGCTGGACGTGGCGGAGTTGGTGTACAACGCACGCAAGTTCTACCTCAATGAATTCAGCACCGAAGATAAATCGACAGACAAGGGCTACAGCCCCGCCCAATGGATCCGCAACAACCTGCGCCTGGGCGGCGGCAAGGCCACCAAGCCGGTGTTCCTGGTGGAACCGTTGGTGATGCTGGGCGACCTGGACAAGGACATTGCCGGGCGCATCCGCTTCTCGCGCAAGGGCGAAAAAAGCGGCTTCCTGCGCGACTACAGCAAGATGAAGATCATGGACCTCTCGGAGGTCCACGCCGGTGGCGCCGGTAACGCGCCGATCCTCGGCCAGTACCTGGCCAAGATCATCCTCAACAAAGACACCCAGCGCTTTTCCAGCCCCGACTGGAAGATGATTCACTCGTACCTGATCGATTCCTGCGGCATCAAGGCCAACCAGTCGCGCCTGTATTTTTCGATCTTCAGCGCCGGCGGTGGTACGGGGTCGGGCATGGCCTCGGAGTTCGGCCTGGCCCAGCAACACTCGTACATGAACAAGACCTTCGACACCAAGCCTGCTGACGAGCACGACAGCAAAAGCGGCCACGCCTTTGTGTTCGAGCCGATCTTCACCAGCGGCATTTGCGTGCTGCCGAATATCTCCGACCACCGCAGCGAAATGTCCGAGGCGCTGCACATTAACGCCGGGCGGTTGCTGTGCAAATACCTGTCGGAAGAATGGGATTTTTCATACAACTTCGACAACGAAGACAGCAGCGAAGCCAGTGTAAAAGGCCGCATCCGCCCATGGAACGCGATGATGCTGATCTCCAACGACATCATGCGTTATGCCGAAGAGAGCGATGACGGCAATATCCAGAACATTGACGTCAATGCCATGGAAAAACACGCCAACCAGTACATCTCCCAGCAGATTTTCAACATCCTCACCGCCCAGGCGGTGACCACCGACTACGACCAGAACTACTTCCGGCGCGCCGGCATCGATATCGGCGAAACCATCCGCCTGGATGCCAACGACCTGTTTATGAGCCTGGCCGGGCCGGTGGCGATTGCCTACGCCGAATCGGTGGTACCCGAAACCCCGGCGCCCTCGGGCGACAAGTTCAAGGTGTTCGATAAAGAGCCGCAGCGCCTGAATATCGACGACCTGTTTTTCCGCTCCATCGACCTGCCGCACTTCAATAAGGTCACCCAGGCCATCGAGGGCATCAGCCTGTTGCCGATCGAATCCAAGCGTTACAAGGCGTCCCTGGAGCAATACAAGAACTCCGGCTATGACGCGGCGGCGCTGCATGACCTGCACTTCTTCAAGAACTGCTCGTCGGTGGTCTCGATTGTGTCGCTGCCCAAGGATTACAAGCTGTCCTACATGGACCTCAACCGGCTCAAGACCCATCTCAACAGCCTGTTCCCCAATACCACGCTCAAGCGTTATGCACTGGTCATCGGCGCCTCGGCCAACTTGTCGCTGACCACCTTGATCGCCAAGAGCCCGTGCCTGTCGGATGATTTTTTGACCCTGATCGTGGCGTTTATCAAACGCTGCTTTGCGCGTAACCCGTACCGGTTCGACGAAACACTGGACAACTCGATCCTGGATTTCATCATCCATGAGGACTTCGATGAAGACCGCATCGACGAGCTGCTCAATGAGTTTGAAAACCCGGCGAAGATCCTCGATACCAACTGGTACGCGATCAAGCCGATGTATGAGAAGAAGTACCGCGAACTGATCAACGACAAGGACAAGTTTGTGTCGATCAACGATATTCGCCTGTCACGGGATTGCGTGAAGAAAGCGATCAAGTACCTGCGCGAGATTTACCGCCATCGGATTGGCAAGACCAAGGTTATTTCGTTGAATAACCATACTGGCAAGACCGCCTAGACCGAGTCGATCGTTCCCACGCTCTGCGTGGGAATACCGCCTTGGACGCTCTGCGTCCGCTCTTCGTGACGCAGAGCGTCACCGGATGCATTCCCACGCGGAGCGTGGGAACGATCTGCGGCTTTGCCACACCCGGAAACAATTCCCCCGATGTTCCACCCGCTTTAAAACTGTTCCCGTGACGCTTACGTCACCGTCACCTGTGACCTTTCTCTACGGCAAGATGCCATCACGGCGCCAGCGGTTACTCCGCTACACACTTGCCCGGCGAAAAAACACGCACCTTTATAGTGCAAGCCTTTCTTACGCCGCCCTTTCCTGGATCAGAATCCACGGCGAAACCACCACAGCCCACAGGCTTGGATCGCGCTCAACCAGGTCCAACGCCCGCGTCGCAGACACTTCGCCAAGGCTCCCTGCGGCCAGCCACCCAGCGACTTTGTCGCGGTTATCCTCGGCCATTCCTTCGGCTGCTTCGATCAAATCCAGACCGGCGTCGACCCACAATAGGGCACCCTTGGCAAAGAACGGTTCAAGCTCCTTCCAGGAAATTTCGGCGGTTTCACCGAGCAGCTTGGCATAGAGGGTGCTAGGTTCTTGCGTCATGGGAATTCACCTGAATAAAAAATCGGCGCAATCATAGCGTCAGGCGTCAGGCAGAAAAACCCAGTTGCAAATGAGGCACCGAACGAAAGTGTCAGGAAAGCCAAGGATTGCCTGAAACTCTGGCATCAGCCCGCCGCAATTCTGTCTTTTTCTTTCATTAAAGCGACACACCGAGGGTTTGCCCCCAGCAGCCAGCTTTTCAAGCGATGAACCGGCGCTCTACACTGTACCGGTACAGTTGCCAGGGCAATGCCGGGGGGATATCCGCGATATCTGATCCGGTTCTGCAGCTCACAAGGCCGCTAGAACTATAAAAAATACAACAGTAAGAGTGGAGCACTATGAATAAGGCTACTAAGCAGATTTCCAAACTGTTTGCCGCTATGGTCCTGGCTGGGGTTGCCGGCCATTCGTTCGCAGCCGACACCATCAAGATCGGTATCGCTGGCCCTAAAACAGGTCCAGTGACGCAATACGGCGACATGCAATTCATGGGTGCCAAGCAGGCAATCGCTGACATCAACGCCAAAGGCGGTGTCGACGGCAAAATGCTTGAAGCAAAAGAATACGACGATGCGTGCGATCCAAAACAAGCCGTTGCCGTAGCGAACAAAGTGGTCAACGACGGCGTCAAGTACGTAGTCGGTCACCTTTGCTCCAGCTCCACTCAGCCCGCGTCCGATATCTATGAAGACGAAGGCGTGATCATGATCACCCCGGCGGCTACCAGCCCGGAAATCACTTCCCGTGGCTACAAGCTGGTGTTCCGCACCATCGGCCTGGACAGCGCTCAAGGCCCAGCGGCCGGCAACTACATCGCCGACCACGTGAAGCCGAAAGTCGTCGCTGTTATCCACGACAAGCAGCAGTACGGTGAAGGCATCGCCACCGCCGTTAAACAGACCCTCGAGAAGAAAGGCGTGAAAGTCGCCCTGTTCGAAGGCATCAACGCGGGCGACAAAGACTTCGGCTCGCTGATCCAGAAGCTCAAGCAAGCCAACGTCGACTTCGTCTACTACGGCGGCTACCACCCAGAGCTGGGCCTGATCCTGCGCCAGGCCAAGGAAAAAGGCGTGAACGCCAAGTTCATGGGCCCGGAAGGCGTGGGTAACGACTCCATCTCGCAAATCGCCCAGGGCGCTTCCGAAGGCCTGCTGGTTACCCTGCCGAAATCCTTCGACACCGACCCGGCCAACAAGGCCATCGTTGAAGAGTTCACCAAGAACAAGCAGGACCCAACCGGTCCGTTCGTGTTCCCGGCGTACTCGGCTGTTGAAGTGATCGCCGGCGGTATCGCTGCCGCGAAGAGCGAAGACACCGCCAAAGTGGCTGCTGCCATCCACGCCGGCACCTTCAAGACCCCAACTGGCGATCTGAGCTTCGACGCCAAGGGCGACCTGAAGGACTTCAAATTCGTGGTCTACGAATGGCACTTCGGTAAACCAAAAACCGAAGTTTCCCCTCAGTAAGCCAGGCGTTACTGGTCCAACAAGCCCACTGTGAGAGCAGTGGGCTTTGTTTTACGAGGTTTATGGGCCTGTCACCCGCGATCCGGGCGCTGGCTCACCTGAAAATCTTAAAACCGTCACCAGCGGTTCGCTGGCAAACGCTTCGTGCAACCTGATCACAGAGCAGGGCACCGAGCCGGAAATGACTCCACCAGTGAAATGCGTATCGGGTTTTTAGGAGCGCTGTAATGCCTGAGATCTATCATTTTTTCCAAACGCTGGTTAACGGCATGACCGTTGGCAGCACCTATGCCTTGATAGCCATTGGCTACACAATGGTTTACGGCATCATTGGAATGATCAACTTCGCCCATGGCGAGGTGTACATGATTGGTTCCTACGTGGCCTTCATCGCCCTTGCCGGGCTGGCCATGCTGGGTATCCACTCCCTGCCGCTGTTGATGACCGCTGCGTTCCTGGCATCGATCGTCGTGACCAGTGCTTATGGCTACAGTATCGAACGCGTCGCCTACCGCCCCTTGCGTGGCAGCAACCGTTTGATCCCGCTGATTTCCGCCATCGGCATGTCGATTTTCCTGCAGAACACCGTATTGCTGTCCCAGGACTCCAAGGACAAGTCCATTCCCAACCTGATCCCGGGGAGCTTCTCCTTCGGCCCAGGTGGTGCACAAGAAGTGCTGATTTCGTACATGCAGGTGCTGGTTTTCGTCGTCACCCTGGTGGCGATGCTCGGCCTGACCCTGTTCATTTCCCGCTCCCGTCTGGGGCGCGCCTGCCGGGCCTGCGCCGAAGACATCAAGATGGCCAACCTGTTGGGCATCAACACCAACAACATCATCGCCCTGACCTTCGTGATCGGTGCTGCACTGGCGGCCGTTGCGGCGGTGCTGCTGAGCATGCAGTACGGCGTGATCAACCCCAACGCCGGTTTCCTGGTAGGGCTCAAGGCCTTTACTGCGGCGGTCTTGGGCGGCATCGGCAGTATTCCGGGCGCGATGCTCGGCGGGCTGGTGCTGGGTGTGGCTGAAGCCTTTGGCGCCGACGTGTTCGGCGACCAGTACAAGGACGTCGTGGCGTTCGGCCTGTTGGTTCTGGTGCTGTTGTTCCGTCCGACCGGCATTTTGGGCCGTCCGGAGGTTGAGAAAGTATGAGCAGATATCTTAAATCGGCGTTTTTCAGCGCCTTGCTGGTCTGGGCCGTGGCCTTTCCGGTACTCGGCCTCAAGCTGAGCATTGTCGGCATCAACCTGGAAGTGCATGGCACCGGTCCCGTGACCCTGACCATCATTGCCCTGTGCTCGGTGCTGATGTTCCTGCGCGTGCTGTTCACCCAGCAGGTCGGTGCGTTTTTCAAGGGTAACCGTGGCCCGTTGGTGTCGCCCAAGGTCAGCCAATTCCTGACCCTGCCGCGTACTCAGCGCTACATCATCATCGGTCTGATCGTGGCCGCGTTGATCTGGCCATTCTTCGGCTCGCGCGGCGCCGTCGACATCGCCACCCTGATCCTGATCTACGTGTTGCTGGGCCTGGGCCTGAACATCGTGGTGGGCCTGGCCGGTCTGCTCGACCTCGGTTATGTGGGCTTCTATGCCGTAGGTGCCTACACCTACGCGCTGCTCTCGCATTACCTGGGCTGGGGCTTCTGGATCTGCCTGCCACTGGCCGGCATGGCGGCGGCCACATTTGGCTTCCTGCTGGGCTTCCCGGTATTGCGCCTGCGCGGTGACTATCTGGCGATCGTGACCTTGGGCTTCGGTGAAATCATCCGGCTGTTCCTGCGTAACCTCACCGATATCACCGGTGGCCCCAACGGCATCAGCAGCATTCCCAAGCCAACGTTCTTCGGGCTGTCGTTCGACCGCACAGCAGCCGAAGGCATGCAGACCTTCCACGAATACTTCGGGATCGACTACAACCCCGTGAGCAAAGTGGTGTTCCTGTACCTGGTGGCGTTGTTGCTGGCATTGGCGGCACTGTTCGTGATCAACCGCCTGCTGCGCATGCCGATCGGTCGTGCGTGGGAAGCGTTGCGCGAAGATGAAATCGCCTGCCGTGCGCTGGGCATGAACCCGACCGTCATCAAACTCTCAGCCTTCACCCTCGGGGCAACCTTCGCCGGTTTCGCCGGCAGCTTCTTCGCCGCGCGCCAAGGCCTGGTGACCCCGGAGTCATTCACCTTTATCGAGTCGGCGATCATTCTCGCCATCGTGGTACTGGGTGGCATGGGCTCGCAGTTGGGCGTGATCCTGGCGGCGATCGTGATGATCCTGCTGCCGGAAATGATGCGTGAGTTCAGCGAATACCGCATGTTGATGTTCGGCGCCATGATGGTGCTGATGATGATCTGGCGTCCTCAAGGCCTGCTGCCCATGCAACGTCCACACATGGAGCTGCGCAAATGAGCCGCGAGATCCTGAAAGTCGAAAACTTGAGCATGCGCTTCGGCGGTTTGCTCGCGGTCAACGGCGTGGCCCTGACCGTCAAAGAGAAACAGGTTGTGGCGCTGATCGGCCCGAACGGCGCCGGCAAGACCACGGTGTTCAACTGCCTCACCGGTTTCTACAAGCCGAGCGGTGGCAGCATCCTGCTGGATGGCCAACCCATCCAGGGCCTGGCCGGTCACGAGATCGCCCGCAAGGGCGTGGTGCGTACCTTCCAGAACGTGCGCCTGTTCAAGGACATGACGGCGGTCGAAAACCTGTTGATCGCCCAGCACCGTCACTTGAACACCAACTTCTTTGCTGGCCTGTTCAAGACCCCGGCGTTCCGCAAGAGCGAGCGCGAGGCCATGGAATACGCGGCGTACTGGCTGGACAAGGTCAACCTCACCGAGTTTGCCAACCGCCCCGCCGGCACCCTGGCTTACGGCCAACAACGCCGACTGGAAATCGCCCGTTGCATGATGACCCGCCCGCGGATCCTGATGCTCGACGAACCGGCCGCCGGCCTGAACCCCAAGGAAACCGAAGACCTTAAGGCGCTGATCAGCGTGCTGCGTGAGGAAAACAACGCCACGGTGCTGTTGATTGAACACGACATGAAACTGGTCATGAGCATCTCCGACCATATCGTGGTGATCAACCAGGGCACGCCACTGGCCAACGGCACGCCGGAGCAGATCCGCGACAACCCGGAAGTGATCAAAGCCTATTTGGGGGAAGCGTAAAATGCTGCAATTCGAAAACGTTTCCACTTTCTACGGCAAGATCCAGGCGCTGCACAGCGTCAACGTGGAAGTGCGCCAAGGTGAAATCGTCACGCTGATCGGCGCCAACGGTGCCGGCAAATCGACCTTGCTGATGACCCTGTGCGGTTCACCGCAGGCCCACAGCGGCAGCATCCGCTACATGGGTGAAGAACTGGTAGGCCAGGCCTCCTCCGAGATCATGCGCAAGAGCATTGCCGTGGTGCCCGAAGGCCGTCGTGTGTTCTCGCGCCTGACCGTGGAAGAGAACCTGGCCATGGGCGGGTTCTTTACCGACAAGGGCGACTACCAAGAGCAGATGGACAAGGTGCTGCACCTGTTCCCGAGGCTCAAGGAACGCTTCAGCCAGCGCGGCGGCACCATGTCCGGCGGCGAGCAGCAAATGCTCGCCATCGGCCGGGCGCTGATGAGCAAGCCCAAGCTGTTGCTGCTCGACGAGCCTTCACTGGGCCTGGCACCGATCATCATCCAGCAGATCTTCGACATCATCGAACAACTGCGCAAGGACGGTGTGACGGTGTTCCTGGTGGAGCAGAACGCCAACCAGGCGCTGAAAATCGCCGACCGCGCCTACGTGCTGGAAAACGGCCGGGTGGTGATGCAGGGCACCGGGGAGCAGTTGCTCACGGATCCGAAAGTGCGTGAAGCCTATCTCGGTGGCTGAGCCATTGAGGTAAACAAAAACGGCCCTCGGGCCGTTTTTTTTATCGCCGCTTAAAGCGTCGCTACCAATTGCCCCTTGCTCGCGCGCTGGCCTGCCAGCATCAACGCCCCGCCCAATAGCAACAGGCCCGCCGCCAGGAAGATATACGCGCCGTACACATCCAGCGGCGCGTCGAAATAGCCTATGACGCGCTGCGCCATATTCAATGTCTGAGAACACACCAGCGTACCGGTCAACGAGGCGATGGCCAGTACCGGCGTGACCGTTGCGGACACACGCCCCATGTAGCCTTCAGGCACGGCTTCCTGAAGCATCGGCCCTTGCACAATCGCAAACACCGAGAAGAACAACCCACAGCTGAACATCAGCGTAAAGGCCAGGTAAAACGGCGGATGCAGCGAATACGCCAGGTAACTGAACCCCATGCACAGCAGCGCAAAGGTAAAGGCCTGACGCGTGCTCAATGACTTCAACAGCGGCCGGACCAGCACGGCAGCAATCAACCCGCCAACAGGGAACGCTGCGAGAATCAGGCCGTATTCATAAGGGCTCAAGCCCAAGGTTTTGAATGCGTACAAGGACAACGCGACGTTATTGACCCCCAGGGAAAACCCGTACAACGCGACACCGATCAACAACGTCCTGATCGAGGCGTGCCCCCAGGAAAACCGCAGCCCTGCGAGCACTCCATGCCAAAAGGGCAGCCGTTGTTGCTCGGCCAGCAAGGTCCGGCGCAGGCCCTGGGTAGACGCGATACACAGGGCCGAACAGGCAAAGGCCAGCACATTGATCAGCAGTGCCAGGGCGGGGCCCACCCAGACAAATAAGGCCGGCCCAAGGGACGCCGACAACACTGAAATGCCCGTCAGGGAAAACATTGCCTTGGCCGATGCTTCAACGCGTCGTGCCGAAGGGATGACCACTTGCATAATCGCCTGGCGTGACGGGTTGAAAAACTGTGCGGCCGTGCTGTTAACCAACAACAACAGTAGAACACCGAAGAGCACTTGCATCGGGTCCAGGCCGGCCAGCGAATAGATCACAAAAAAGATCAGGAAGTTGAGCACCCGAATCCCGTCCGCCGCGATCATCACGTACAGCGGCGTCATCCTGTCCACCCAAGCCCCGGCCAGTGGCGCTACCAGTACACGCGGTATAGCCGAAGCCGCCACCGCCAGGCCTACGGCCGTCGGCAAGAACGCACTGTCGTGAAACAAGTCAGTCACCAGCCACACAATGACGGTGCTCTCGAAAACGAACTCGCCAAACGATGAGAGGGCTTGCCCCAGCCACAGGAATGAGAAATTTCTGCTGATGAAAAAATCTGCAAAGCGCTTCTTCACAGCCAAAGCTCCTTATTGGTCTTGCGCACATTCGCCCAGTGCCAGGCATTGCGTGATCCTACAGCAAGCGCATACAGGGCTCGCGAACACTAAGACTCACGGCGCCATTTACTCGGCATCGAAAATTTATTTACTACCTGCTGTAACGCAACCTGATGCCCCAACTCTAGAGGGGTAAGCAAGCAAAAACGCTTCCTTACCCACCCTCACTGCTGGAGTTACACCATGACTACTAAATCCCGTTCGCTGTCCGCCGCTACCCTCGTTCTGGCCCTGGGTTCGGCCCTGAGCTTTTCCGCCCTGACCAACATGGCCCACGCTGACGAAGCGAAAATGGACAAGTGCTTTGGTGTCGCCGAAGCCGGCAAGAACGATTGCGCTGCAGGCGCCGGTACTACTTGCGCCGGCACCTCGAAAGTCAAAGACCAGGCCAACGCGTGGAAACTGGTCCCGGCCGGCACTTGCGGCAAGACCCCAAGCGCCACCTCGCCGACCGGTTTCGGCCAGGAAGCAGCCTTCACCGCCAAGTCCTGAAACCCTGCAAAACCTGAGTACTGATGATGACGCTTTTACCTCAGCACACGGTCTCACCGGCTCAGGTGCCCGGCCTCCCTTATCGGGCCGGGCTGGGGCTGAAGAACGAGCACTTTATTGAAGTGTTCGATACCTCGCCCGACATCGGTTTTTTTGAAGTGCACGCCGAAAACTACATGGTCGCCGGCGGCCCGTTTCATCACTACCTGGGTTTGATACGCGAACAGTACCCACTGTCATTGCATGGCGTGGGTCTGTCCATCGGCGGCGAAGGCCCGCTTAATCGTGAGCACCTGGCACGGTTGGCCACGCTGATCGAACGCTATCAACCCCACTCTTTTTCCGAACACCTGGCCTGGTCCAGCCACGGCCCGGTGTTCCTCAATGACTTGCTGCCGCTTGCCTACGACGCCGCGACCCTGCTCCGGGTGTGCGAGCACATCGATCAGGTACAAAGCACCCTCAAGCGGCCGATGCTGCTGGAGAACCCCTCGACTTACCTGCAGTTCCAGCGCTCGACCCTGGACGAGACGGACTTCATCAGCGAGATCATCCGGCGCACCGATTGCGGGCTGTTGCTGGACGTCAACAACGTCTATGTGTCGTGCATCAATCATCAGCGCGACCCACTGGCTTACCTCCATGCGCTGCCGTTGAAGGCCGTCGGTGAGATTCATCTGGCCGGTTTTGCCGAAGACACTGACAACCTGGGCGACCGCCTGCTGATCGATGACCATGGCGCGCCCATCGATAACGCGGTGTGGCAGCTCTATGAACAGGTACTCAAACACACCGGCCCCGTCGCCACGCTGATCGAGCGAGACAACCAGGTGCCCGCCTTCAGCGTGTTGCACGCCGAAGCCCAACACGCCGACTGGCATCTGTCACAGGCGAAGGTATTGAAGCTATGAGCGATCAAGCTGCATTTGCCGGCGCCTTGCTCGATTCCGACCAGGCCTGCCCCGATGGGTTGTTCAGCAGCAACGGCGCCGACCCGGCCAGCCGATTTGCGGTGTATCGAAACAATGTCCACAGCTCGCTGATCAACGCGCTCGCCGCCGCTTACCCGGTGACGCTGCAATTGGTGGGCGAAGAGTTTTTCCGCGCGATGGCCAGCCTGTACGTGCAAGCCAGCCCGCCCGACAGCCAATTGATCAGCGAGTACGGCAGCACCTTTGCCGCGTTCATCCAGGCATTCGAGCCCGCTGCAAGCGTGCCTTACCTGGCGGACGTCGCACGCCTGGAACGCCTGCGGGTGCGTGCTTATCACGCCGCAGACAGCCAGCCACTGAATCAACAGGCCATCCTTGAACATCTACAAGGTCCCGTCGACCTGGGGCAACTACGCCTGCACCTGCATCCGTCCCTGGCCACCATGCATTCGCCCTACGCCGTGGTTGCGGTATGGGCCGCGCACCAGACCGAGGGTGCCATCGCCACTTTGAACCCCTGGAACGCCCAAAGTGCACTGGTGTTGCGCCAGGGCCTGGCGGTCAAAGTCTTCGCCATCGACAGCGGTTCGGTGGCGTTTATTAACAGCCTCAATCAGGGGGCAGGCCTGGAAATGGCGGTGGAGCACGCGCTTGAAGCGTCGGCCGAATTCGACCTCAACCACTGCCTGACGCTGCTGATCAGCCACGACGCCATCACTCATTTACACACAGAACAAAAGGAATCGCCATGAACACTTCGCCTGCTTGCCTGGTAAAACGGGTCATCGCGCTGTTCGAAAAAATCCCCTACAGCCTGATCGCCTTTCTCGCACGGTTTTCCATTGCGGCGGTGTTCTGGAAGTCCGGCCAGACCAAGGTCGAAGGTTTTGCCATTGATATCATCAACGGCACCTTCCAATTCGGCGAACCCAAGCTTGCGGCTTCGACCCTGCCGCTGTTTCGCAGCGAGTACCACGTGCCGTTGTTGTCGCCGGAAGTGGCCGCGCACATGGCGGCATTTGCCGAGCACTTTTTCCCGGTGCTGATCCTGGTGGGTTTTGCCACGCGCTTTTCGGCCCTGGCGCTGATCGGCATGACCTTGACCATTCAGCTGTTCGTCTACCCGGAAGCCTATCCCACACACGGCACCTGGATCGCGTTGCTGCTGCTGTTGGTGGCCAAAGGCCCAGGCTGCCTGTCGATCGATCACCTGATCGCGCGCCGCTACCGCTGAAGGCGATCCAGGGCTTCGCCGCTGCGTCTGAACCAGTCCACCAGGTAGTCGGCCAATACTTGGGTTCGGCGCGGCAGGCCACCTTGATAAGGATGCACCAGGTACATCGGCATGCTGCGCGTTTGATAATCACGCAGCAGCCAGCGCAAGCGCCCGTCGGCCAGTTCCGCCGGTAACACGTAGGACGGCAGTCGGGCGATGCCGGCGCCCACCAAGGCGGCTTTTTTCAACAGGTTGTAGTGGTTGGAAGCGAAGGTACCGCTGACCCGTACCCGCAGCAGTTCATGTTGCTGGTGGTACAGCCATTCTTCACGCCCGCTGTAGTGGCTGTTGAGCAGGCAGGTGTGCGCAGCCAGATCCGCAGGCGTCAGCGGTTCGCCATGCTGCTCCAGGTAGGCCGGGCTGGCGCAGGTCATTTCATGCCAGGCCAGCAGCGGCTTGGCCACCAGCCGCTCGTTGTCCATCGCCCCCATACGCACGCCCAAATCGAAGCCATCACGCGCCAGATCGCGGTAACTGTTGTTCAGTTCCAGCTCGATCTGCACCTGTGGGTATTGCTGGGTGAACTCCAGCAACAGGCCATCAAAGAAGGTTTCTCCCAGCGACACCGGCACCGTCATACGCACTGGCCCAGCCAGATCGTCCTTGAGCCGCGCCAACGCCTGACGGGCGCGCTCCACCTGGGCCACCAGCGCCTGAGCCTGGGGCAACAACGCCGCGCCGGCGGCGGTCAGGCTGAGTTTGCGCGTGGTGCGGTGCAATAACACCACCGAAAACTGCGCTTCCAATTGGCTGATGCGCTTGGACAATTGGCCCTTGCTGCAGCCCAATTGCTCCGCCGCCAAGGTAAAACTGCCCGCCTCGATCAGCACGGCAAAGGCCGCCAGGTCATCCATTTCGCTCATGGATTGTTTCCATTTGAAAACCAAAGGTTGCCTATTAGCACGTTTATTCGTTTAAAAAGCCACCCTAGACTGAAACCTCACTTAATCCCCTGGAGGAACAGCACGATGAAAATCCTATTGATTGGTGCCAGCGGCACGGTCGGCTCAGCGGTCAAGGCGGAACTGGCGCAGCGTCACGAGGTGATCAGCATCGGCCGTAGCGGCGGCGACTTCCAGGTGGATATCAGCGACAGCGCGTCGATCCGCAACCTCTTCGAGCAGACCGGCAAGTTCGACGCACTGGTCTGCGCGGCAGGCAGTGTTAATTTCGTGGCATTGGGTGACATGAGCGAAGCCGACTTCGAACTGGGCTTGCGTGACAAGTTGATGGGCCAGGTCAACCTGCTGTTGATCGGCCGCGAATACGCCAACGACGGTGCTTCGTTCACCTTTACCAGCGGCATTCTTAACCGCGATCCGATCCGCACCGGTGCCTCTGCCGCATTGGTCAACGGCGCATTGGACGCCTTCGTCAAGGCGGCGGCGATCGAATTGCCGCGCGGCTTGCGCATCAACTCGGTAAGCCCGACCGTCCTGCTCGAAGCCATGGGCAGCTACGCCCCGTACTTCCGTGGCTACAAACCGGCGCCAGGCGCAGATGTGGCGCTGGCCTACGCGAAAAGTGTCGAAGGCTTGCAGACCGGTCAGACCTACATCGTGGGTTGAGTGGCGCTTGCCTCACGTGAGAACTGAGACATCCACTCGATCACCAGCGCACGCGGGGCAACAAAACTGAGCTGCCCACCCATCTCACTTTGAACCATGGCCGTACTGAGCTGATAACCGTCGACGTAAAGTGTCATGTACTTCTTGTAGGTAAGCAACGAGAGGGATCTTGTTCTTGCCTTCGCCTCAGGAGTTAATGTGACATTCACTGCAACATAGGCCGGATCAGGGTTTTCGGCCTTTTTCAGCGTCACCGAGATGTCGGTAAAGTCACTGGCTGAGGAGAGTACGAGCCGGACGGGCTCGTCTGACAATGCAGCGCCTGCCCAGAGTAAAAGAACGCAAATACTCCATTTGATACTCATCACGGTCCCCTACCAAAAACGTCGACACTCTCACGGTTCTCCAACCTTCACTATAGGAAACATCCCTATTAGTAACGCCTGCGCTGCCATCGTCCAGGGAACAGATTATTCAAACTGTGTCCCGAGCTTGTGATGCGGCGCCACCCTGCGTAACGTGACGGCACTTGTTTGGAGACCCGATAATGCGCGCCGCCCGTACCCTTGCTCTGTTTGCCCTGCTGCCCCTGTTCACCGCTTGCCAGATGTTCGAGAGCGAACCGGCCAAACCGTCTACCGTCGGGTTGACCCGCATGCAGGGTGAACTGACGGCGGTGGGCGGCAAACTGTTGTTCCAGCCATGCGGCGACAAACGCAACTACGTGGTCAACGACACCGGCGGCACCAGCGTGCTGCAGGAAGCCGCGTCCCTGGCTGGCCAGCAAGGCGTGCTGTTTGCCGATTTGCGTGGCAAGTTCTCCGGGGTGGCCAGCGGCACCCAGGGTTCGGTCGACCTGCAACAGTTGTATCGCGTAGAACGCTCGACTTCGGCCTGCAACGACCCGGACTTCAAACGCATGATCTTGCGGGCCAACGGCCATAAACCGGCCTGGGCGATGAACGTTACCGGCAAAGGCATGGTGCTGGAGCGCGAAGGCCAGCCGCCACTGGCGGTGCCGTTTGTCGAAGAGCAACTGGGTGACGGCCGTTTCAACCTGATGACCGAAGCCAATAACCAGCACATCGAACTGTGGGTAGCCCCACAGCGCTGCATCGATGCCGTCAGCGGCAGCTTGCAGCACATGACCGCCGAGCTGCGGGTCAATGGTCAGGTGCAGCGTGGTTGTGCGTCATTCGGCGGCTCGCGGGACGACTGATTCGGCCTTGGGCTGTTTTAACATGACGGGAATCAGCCTTTGGGGCTTATAATCGCCGGTTTGCAAAACAGCCGGCATCGAAGCCCGCCGCCTACCGGATACCGTCATGTTACGAATCACCGAACTCAAGCTGCCCATCGACCATCCCGAAGAAGACCTGCGGCCTGCCATCGTGCAGCGCCTGGGCATCGCCAGTGATGACCTGCTCGATTTCACCCTGTTCAAACGCAGCTACGACGCGCGCAAGAAATCGTCGGAGCTGTGCTTCATCTACACCATCGATCTGAACGTAAAGGGTGAAGCCGCCCTGCTGCTCAAGTTCGCCGATGACCGCAACATCAACCCGGCACCGGACGTCAGCTACAAAGTAGTAGGCCAGGCGCCGCAAGGCCTGGTTGAACGGCCGATCGTGGTGGGTTTTGGTCCCTGCGGCATTTTCGCCGGGTTGTTGCTTGCGCAGATGGGCTTCAAGCCGATCATCCTCGAACGCGGCAAGGAAGTACGCGCGCGCACCAAGGACACCTGGGGCCTGTGGCGCAAAAGTGTGCTCAACCCCGAGTCCAACGTGCAATTTGGCGAGGGCGGCGCCGGAACCTTTTCCGACGGCAAACTTTACAGCCAGATCAAGGACCCGAAATTCCACGGTCGCAAAGTGCTGCACGAGTTCGTCAAGGCTGGCGCGCCGGAAGAAATCCTCTACGTCAGCAAGCCGCACATCGGCACCTTCCGCCTGACCGGCGTGGTGGAAAACATGCGCGAGCAGATCATCGCCCTCGGCGGTGAAGTGCGTTTTGAACAGCGCGTCACAGATGTGCTGATCGAAGACGGCCAGTTGAACGGCGTGGTCGTCGACGGCGGCGAGCAGATCCTCTCCAGGCACGTGATCCTGGCCCTGGGCCACAGCGCCCGCGATACCTTCCGCATGCTGCACAGCCGAGGCGTGTACATGGAGGCCAAGCCGTTCTCGGTGGGTTTCCGTATCGAACACCCGCAGTCACTGATCGACGCGGCGCGCCTGGGCAAATACGCCGGGCACCCGAAACTGGGCGCCGCCGACTACAAACTGGTACACCACGCCAAGAACGGCCGTTCGGTCTACAGCTTCTGCATGTGCCCGGGCGGCACCGTGGTGGCGGCGACTTCCGAGCCGAACCGCGTGGTCACCAATGGCATGAGCCAATACTCGCGCAACGAGCGCAACGCCAACTCCGGCATCGTGGTCGGCATCACGCCTGAGGTGGATTACCCGGGCGGCCCGCTGGCCGGTATCGAGTTGCAGGAGCGCCTGGAGTCCCACGCCTACATCCTCGGCGGCAGCAACTACGAGGCGCCGGCGCAGCTGGTGGGCGACTTCATCGCCGGCAAGCCATCCACGGCCATTGGCAGTGTGGAACCGTCGTACAAACCAGGGGTGGCCCTGGGCGACCTGGCCCTGGCGCTGCCGGACTTCGCCATCGAGGCGATTCGTGAAGCGCTGCCGGCGTTCGAGAAGCAGATCAAAGGCTACTCGCTGCACGATGCGGTACTGACCGGTATCGAAACCCGTACTTCATCGCCGCTGCGCATCACCCGTAACGAATCGATGCAAAGCCTGAACGTGAAAGGCCTGTTCCCGGCCGGTGAAGGCGCCGGTTACGCCGGTGGCATCCTGTCGGCGGGCGTTGACGGGATTCGGATTGCCGAGGCGTTGGCGCGGGATATGCTGGGTATTGAGGCTTAAGCACTTCTTACAGCCAACCCGGATCAAATGTGGGGGAGCTGGCTTGCCTGCGAAGGCGGTGGTTCAGTCGATAAGTTCGGCGACTGACACTCCGTTATCGCAGGCAAGCCAGCTCCCACATTAGTTTATGGTGTGTCAAATGTTCGCGCGCAGGACGCTGGCAGGCAACGGCTCACCCTTCTCGACACTGGCCGCAACCGCTGCAATCAAGCCACTAAGCTCATACCCCTGTTCCGCCAACCACGCCTGATCGTAGTACGTGTTCGCATACCGCTCACCCCCATCACACAAGATCGCCACGATCGACCCCGACTCACCCGCCGCTTTCATCTGCAGCGCCGCGACCAAAGCGCCGATCAGGTTAGTCCCGCTGGAACCGCCTACCCGTCGCCCCAACCGCTCGGCCAGGTAATGCATGGCCGCCAATGACAGCGCATCCGGCACCTTGACCATCGCATCAATCACCTTGGGCAAAAACGACGCCTCGACCCGTGGCCGGCCGATGCCTTCGATGCGTGAACCGCACTCCAGACGCAAACTGGCATCGCCCGTCTGGTAGTAGTCAAAAAACACCGAACGCTCGGCATCGGCACACAGCACGCGGGTGCAATGCTGGCGGTAACGCACATAGCGGCCCAGGGTCGCCGTGGTGCCGCCGGTGCCAGGGCTGGAAATCAACCAGCTCGGCTCCGGGTAATGCTCAAAGCGCATCTGCTGGAAAATCGACTCGGCGATGTTGTTGTTTGCTCGCCAGTCCGTCGCGCGCTCGGCGTAGGTGAACTGGTCCATGAAATGACCGCCACTTTCCTTCGCCAAGCGTTCGGACTCGGTGTAGATCTGCGTCGGATCCTTTACCAGATGGCTCTTGCCACCATAGAAGGCAATCTGGTCGATCTTCGCCTGGGACGTGGTGGCCGGCATCACCGCGATAAAGGGCAGGCCAAGCAAGCGCGCGAAGTACGCCTCCGACACCGCGGTAGACCCACTGGACGCTTCGATCACCGGCGCACCCGGCTTGAGCCAGCCATTACACAGTGCATACAAAAACAGCGAACGCGCCAGCCGATGTTTGAGGCTGCCGGTGGGGTGGCTGGACTCATCCTTGAAGTACAACTCGATACCCGGCAGCCCCGGCAATGGCAGAGGGATGAGGTGCGTGTCGGCGCTGCGCTGGAAGTCCGCTTCGATGATGCGGATGGCTTCGCGAGCCCAGGTACGGTGGTCATTCATGAGGTGAGTCTCTGAGGGTTTCAACCCCGATTTTAGGGGGTTTCCTACACTACACACAGATACAGTGACGACTCAATTAGACACACAATTGCTAGGCTTTGGCGCAACGCCGATCTCGCCCGTTGCTTATAACAAATAAGAATATAACTTTTGTTTTAACAACTAACGGTACGGGTTAGGGTACCCACCTATTGAACCTGGATTGGAGAGCATCCCTTGCCTCTGCGTAGCACTTTCACCCGTTTCTTCCAGCTGGAAGCCGCCAGCGGTCTGTTATTGATCGCCGCTGCCGCTTTGGCGCTGATCATCAATAACTCACCGTTGGCGCACCTCTATGGCGCCTTCCTCGATACGCCGGTAGTGGCGCAGGTTGGCGCTCTGCAAATCGCCAAGCCAGCGCTGCTGTGGATCAATGATGGCCTGATGGCGCTGTTCTTCCTATTGATCGGCCTGGAGGTCAAACGCGAGTTGCTCGACGGTCACCTGTCCAAGCCATCGCAAGTGGTATTGCCGGGCGCGGCCGCGATTGGCGGCATGGTAGTGCCGGCCCTCATCTACTGGGCACTGAACAAGGACAACCCGGCCGCACTCGCGGGCTGGGCAATCCCGATGGCCACCGATATCGCCTTCGCACTCGGTGTCCTGGCCCTGCTTGGCAAACGTGTGCCGGTGTCACTCAAGCTGTTCCTGATGACCTTGGCCATCATTGATGACCTGGGCGCTATCATCGTCATCGCGGTGTTCTACTCCGCCGAACTGTCGAATGCAGCCTTGGCGGGCGCAGCTACGTGCCTGGTCGCCTTGATCGCGATGAACCGCCTGGGCGTGGTCAAACTCGGCCCGTATATGATCATCGGCTTGATCCTGTGGGTCTGCGTGCTCAAGAGTGGTGTGCACGCCACCCTGGCCGGGGTGACCTTGGCGTTCTGCATTCCACTGCGCACCAAAAATGCCGAACCCTCGCCACTGCTGACCCTGGAGCACGCCCTGCACCCTTGGGTGGCCTACGCTATCCTGCCGTTGTTCGCCTTCGCCAACGCTGGCGTGTCGCTGACCGGGGTCACCCTGGACAGCTTCACTCACCACGTGCCCATGGGCATCGCCGCCGGCCTGCTGATCGGCAAGACCATCGGCGTGTTCGGCCTTACCTGGCTGGCCATCAAAACCGGCATCGCCAGCCTGCCCAGCGGCGCCAATTGGGGCCAGGTGCTGGGTGTGGCGATCCTGTGCGGCATCGGCTTCACCATGAGCCTGTTTGTCGGCTCCCTGGCGTTTGTGCCGGGCGCCAGTGAGTTCGCGGGTGAGGACCGAATGGGCATCCTGACCGGGTCGATTCTGGCAGCCTGCATTGGCTATGCGGTCACAGCGCTGGCGAGTCGCAAGAAAGCCTGAACGCTCTGAATGCCCCACAAAAACCCCAACCGGTTAGCCAGTTGGGGTTTTTCTTTTGGCGAAGATGACACTTTCGCGCGACGCCTAAAGACTTTGCCCAGGCCGCCGACTAAGGATTGTGGCGATCCGCCTGCCCCGCCTGGGGCATCCGCCCGACACAGCTCTTCAACGCGTTCCCAGCCCGAGCGAAAACCCATGTTCCTGAGAAATATAAGAATTGCGGCCAGAGCCTTCATCGGCTTCGCTGCCATTGCGTCGCTGAGTGTGTTTCTCGGCCTGTTTGCGCTCAAGCAGATCGGCGAAGTGCAGTCCCAGGCTGCCGACATCCAAAACAACTGGATGCAGCGCGTAAGAATCCTGGCCCTGGCCAATGCCTCGCTGGATCGTTTTCGCTTGGGGGAAATGGCGCACATCCTGTCCGCAAGCGACGCCGACATGCAGACCTACGAGGACAAATCCGCGGGTCGCCTGAAAAGCGTCAAGGAGCAACTGGCTCAATATGCAGCGCTGCTGCGCACGCCGGAGGAAAAATCGCGTCTGGACGTGTTCAACCAAAGCCTGGAAGGGTACGCCAAGAACCACACCGAGATGCTCAAACGCTCGCGTTCAGGCGACAAGGCGGGCGCCCGTGACTTTCTCAACAGCATTCGAGAAAGCTATGAGCAGATGACCAAGAACTTCGATCAGTTGATCGACCTCGCCAACAAGGGCGCAGAACTGGCCGGCCAGACTTCCGTGGCCGCGTACCAGCATGCCGTGGGCGGTATCGCCCTCGTCATCGTGCTGGTGAGTGGCGGCACAGTGCTGGTGGCCTGGCTGCTGACCCGCAGCATTACCGGCCCCATCATTGAAGCGGTACGGGTGGCTGAAACCATCGCCAAGGGTGATCTCACCCAGCCCATCAACCCGACCGGCAACGACGAAGCCACGCGCCTGTTGCGGGCACAAGAGACCATGCGCAACAACCTGGTGCAGACACTGCGGCAAATAACCGGCTCGTCGAGCCAACTGGCAGCCGCGGCCGAAGAACTGAACGCGGTCACCGCCGAGGGTAGCCGCGACCTGCAACAGCAACATGGCGAGATCGAGCAGGCCGCCACCGCCGTCACCGAGATGACCACTGCCATTGAAGAGGTTGCCCGCAATGCCGCCACCACCTCCGACCTGTCCCAGGAGTCGCGCAGCATCGCCTTGAAAGGCCAACAGCGCATGCTCGAGGCGCTCACCTCCATCCAGGCCCTGACCCGTGGCGTGCAAGTCAGCTCCGACCAGGTAGGCGGCTTGGCCGAGCAGGCCAAAGGCATCGGCAAGGTACTCGACGTTATCCGCACCATTGCCGAGCAGACCAATTTGCTGGCATTGAACGCAGCCATCGAAGCGGCTCGCGCCGGTGATGCCGGCCGCGGTTTTGCCGTGGTCGCCGACGAAGTACGCGCCCTCGCCCATCGCACCGCGCAATCGACCCAAGAAATCGAACAGATGATTGGCAGCATCCAGACCAACACCGCCAGCACCGTCAACACCATGCTCGACAGCAGCATCATGACCCGGCAAACCATTGGCCTGGCCGAACTGGCGCAGCAAGCGCTGGCGGATATTCTTGCCGCCAATGACGAGATCAACAACCGCAACCTGGTGATTACCACGGCGGCGGCCGAGCAAGCTGACGTCGCCCGGGCGGTGGATCGCAACTTGCTGAACATTCAACAGCTGTCGATTCAATCCGCTGAGGGCTCGACTCAGACCACCGCCGCTTCGCAATCGCTTGCCAGCCTGGCGCATGAGTTGAACACGATGGTGAAGCACTTTCAGGTGTGAAGTGATTGCGTGAGAACCAAAAGGCCGCCTCGGTTTCAGCCGAGGCGGCCCCACTTCTCAGACCTTACAAGTCATCGAAGCTGTCCCGTAGAAATACCCATACGTGATAAACACGCACAGCATTCACTACGAGGTTCCACGTACGTCGTGCAAACTTAGACATACTCGGCCCTCCATTAAGTTGGGCCTTACCTCCAGCTCACTTACCGGAACACGTGGGCCTTTGGATGCACGTCAGTGCTCCTGTGAGGCGGGCTGGGTTTATGGTCCTCGTGCATGACTCCGGCACGGATTACTAGCCCGTGGCAGTCGGTCCAAAATTCGCGCGCTAACCCAGCCAACCTGCTTCACGACGAGTGCAGAACGAGGGCGATACTAGCTCAGCCCCCCATGCCAAGGTGTGACAAGCAACGACTTATCGCCCAGCAAGTTGTTGCTGTTTTTTACTGTTCTAAATTCACAGAATTGGCGACTAAATCTTTGAAAATTCCTGTCGGTTGTCCTTGCATAAAGTTCCAAAGCGGCAGTAGTATCGCCAACACGTCAGTGCTCCTCGTGAGAACGCAACCCCAGCCGTAAACCGGGGTTGCAATAAAAACCGCCCTACTAAGGCGGTTTTTTATTGCCTGCGATTTTTCAAAATTCCGCAGGCAACAAAAAACCCCAACCAGTCACCCGGTTGGGGTTTTGCGTTTCTACAACCAGCGCTTAGCGCGTTACTCGGCTGGTGCCGTTAACCGTCATGATGCGCACGCGGTCGCCGATGCGGAAGACTTCGTTAGGGTCAACGGCCTGCACGTAGGCGCGCATGCTGCCGTCGTCTTCGCGAACGGTCACTTCAACACCCTGGGTACGGGTCAAGCCTTCTTCAGCAGCGGAGCCCAGCAGGCCACCCGCAACAGCGCCGATTACGCCCGTGACGATACTGCCACGGCCACCGCCGATCGCGCTGCCGCCAACGCCGCCGACCACTGCACCGGCAACACCGCCGATTGGGGTCTTGGTGCCTTCGATTTTTACCGGACGCAGGGATTCAATGGTGCCCATGCGCACGGTCTGTACACGACGCGCCTCGTCACGGGAGTACGAGTCGCCGGTCAGACTCGAGGCGCAGCCACCCAACAGCAACGACAGGGTGGTAAAGCAGGCAACTAGTAAAACGGACTTACGCATAGCATCAACTCCAAAGGACAGGTATTCATTAGACGCCGCTGCTTGGCGCCTGTCACGGCAAGCACGCCAGAAAATTGCTTTCATTCAGCCTTAGTACAGACTGCCAGCACCAGAAAACTCGACGAACGGTAGCTCTGACTCTGGTCCCAAAATCAACTGGAAGCGCTCTTCATTGTAGTCACGCAAACAAAAACGCCGAAGCCTCTGTGTAGAGACTTCGGCGTGATGATCAACATTCAGCTGGAATGACGAAAGGTGAAGCTCAGGGCGCCAGGCGCTCGCGCGTCCATTCACCTGCTTGCAGGCGATAGTTCAGGCGGTCATGCAGGCGACTGGCGCGGCCTTGCCAGAACTCGATGCGCTCGGGCAGCAATCGATAGCCACCCCAGTGCTCCGGGCAGTCGGGTTGGGTATCGCTGAAGCGCTGTTCGGTGGCCTTGAGCAAATCCTGCAGCTCTTCACGGTCCCGGATAACCTGGCTTTGCGGCGAAGCCCAGGCCCCAAGACGGCTACCCAGCGGCCGGACCTGATAATAGGCATCCGACTCTTCAGGCGTGACCTTGACCACCCGCCCTTCGATGCGCACCTGGCGCTCCAGGGTCGGCCAGAAAAAGGTCATGGCCGCGAAAGGCCGTGCCGCGAGTTGTTCACCCTTGGCACTCTGATAGTTGGTAAAAAAGGTAAAACCCTGTGCATCCAAGCCCTTGAGCAACAGGATGCGACAGTGCGGGCGACCGTCCTGGTCGACCGTGGCCAAGGTCATGGCATTGGCCTCCACCGGTGGCTGCTCGGTTTTCACCGCGTCGCCGAACCACTGGTGGAACAACGCAAACGGCTCGCCTGGGGCCTGGGCCTCGCTCAAACCGTCCCGTGTATAGTCACGGCGCATATCGGCCAGTGCCTGGGTCATGCGGTTTTATCCTTGTGTTTCAACGGATCAGTTTTTCGCCTGGTCGTTTGCCGCGGGCGCGTCGGCCTTCGGTGCAGCTTTCTTCGCGGCCGGCTTGGCAGCGGCTTTTTTCGCAGCGGGTTTGGCGGCGGCTTTCTTGGCCGGGGCCTTTTTCGCCGGGGCGGCTTTTTTCGCTGCCGGGGCCGGTACTGGGGCCGGCGCAGTTTGCACCGCGACCATGTCGGCGACCGGTGTTTTGCCCGAGTTGTACTTGCTCAGCAGCGCCAGCATAGTTGTACGCTGAGTGAACATGATTTCCATGCGACGGTTCAGCGCACGCCCCTGATTGCTGTCGTTGGCGGCACGCGGCATAAGGTCGCCCATACCACGCAGCATCAAGCGATCCTGCTTCAAGCCACTGAGGCTGAAGATAGAGGCGATGGATTGCGCACGCTCCTTGGTCAACGCCTGGCTGGCCGGGGCGGTACCTGTGGCATCAACATGACCCAGGACCAGAACCGCAGTCTTGGGGTCAGCTTCAACAGCTTTGGCGACACGTGTGAACGGGCCAAGAGTGACAGGCAGCAGCATTGCTGGGCGTTTCGGATTGTAGGAGCCGTCCACCGGGGCAATCACGACCAGTACGTTGTCACGACGCTCCAGTTGCAGGTTGCTGTCCTTGATGGCGGCGCGCAGACGCGGCTCATAGTCGTCCAGCCAGGCCTGGGTGATTTTCGGGTCAGGCATCTGCACGTTGGTCACATCGACCTTGGCCAGTGGTTTTGGCTTGCTTTCGAACGGCCACCACCATTTGGTTTCGGTGTCGGTCTTGGCTACAGCAGGCGCGGCGTCCGGGGTGGCAGCTGGGGTTGCGGCCTTGAGGTCGGCTTTCAGGTCGGCCTTGGCATCCGCCGCCTTTTCGTCGGCGCTCTTGGAGGAGAACGGCCACCAGCTGGAACCTGTGTCAGCCTTGGCTGCCGGGGCAGGTGCTGGAGCAGCAGCTGCGGCCGCAACCGGCGCGGCAGGCTTGGCGCCAGGGGCAGGTGTGGCATCCGGCTTGGCGTCGGTTTGGGTCACTGCGTCCTTGGTAGCAGCCTTGTCAGATCCAAATGACCACCAATGCCCACCTTCGGCATCATTTTGTGGAGTTTGCGCGCAACCAGTAATAGTGAGGCACAGCGCCAGTGCCAAGGACTTGTTCGATAACATGGGATATCCACAAAATGAGAAAAAACCGGAGGGTCTTGATGACCCGTTAAACAGACGCTTACAGAACATTAAAGTTACAAAATTTCGTTCAGCGCCTTCTTATAGTTGCCTTTGTAACAAAAAAATGTGAAACAGCAAGCTCTTTACAGACAGTCGGCCAATATTCCGACCAACTTCTGTGCACGCGGGTCCATAAGTACGTAAGGCCCCAGTGTATTAGTCACGAAACCAAATGCTACATCATGCTCCGGGTCGGCAAACCCCACCGAACCCCCGGCGCCAGGATGCCCAAACGCACGCGGGCCAAGGCCAAAGGTAGCGTTGGGCAGTTGCGGTTGATCCAGCATGCAACCCAAACCAAAACGGGTTTGGGTCAATAAGGTTTTGTCTGGCCCGATACTGTGTTCGCGGGTCAATTGTTCGAGCATGTCGCTCTCGAGCAAACTACCGTCCAACAATCCGCTATAAAAACCCGCCAGGCTGCGCGCATTACCGTGACCATTTGCCGCTGGCTGCTGCATCCGCCGCCATTCAGGCTTATTAGTGCTGGTCAGAATAGACGGTGGATTGGCAAATGCACGCGTGGTCATGGCATTAGGTTCGCGCATCATTACTTGAAGTAACCGTTGCGCGTCTTCATCGCCCATATTGCCTTTGCTGCGCGCTATATGCGCAACCCGATAAAACTCTTCGTCCGCCAACCCGACATGGAAGTCCAGGCCCAAGGGCCGCGCGACCCGCGCCACAATCGACTCGCCCGGCCCGCGCCCGTCGGCGCGGCGCAGCAACTCGCCGACCAGCCAGCCATAAGTGATGGCCTCGTAGCCGTGCCCTTCGCCCGGCGTCCACCACGGGGCTTCGGCCGCCAGGGTGTCGACCATTAACGGCCAGTCATACAGGGCTTCGGTGGGCAGCATCTGGCGAATCGCCGGCAGCCCGGCCTGATGGCAGAGCAACTGGCGCAGCGTGATGGTTTCTTTACCCGCCGCAGCAAACTCGGGCCAGTAGTCGGCAACCGGCGCATCCAGTTTCAGCTTGCCTTCGGCGACCAGCTGCAGGGCCGTGACGGCGGTGAAGGTCTTGGTGCAGGAGAACAGATTGACGATGGTGTCGCTGTGCCAGGCCTCGGCACCGTCCTTATCGGCGGTACCGGCCCACAGGTCGACAACGGTTTCGCCGCCGATCTGGATACACAGCCCGGCACCACGCTCCTGCGGGTCATCGAACAACGCGGCAAAGGCTTCACGTACCGCTTCGAACTGGAGCTCGTAATGACCCTGAATCTGCACCTAAGCCGCCTTGGAAAACACCGTAAGAAGTGGCCGACATTGTTCCAGTCATTGCAGGTTTTGTGAACCCGTCAATGATGAATCAATGGCCATTTCCAGCGTGTCCACCCGCATGCCCGGCGCCCTGCCCTGCGCCTTTGCCTTCTTGCCCGGACTTGCCGCCTTCGTTCTCGCGAACCTTGCTCGCCGCCTTGGCTTTTTCGGCCTCCTTGCCCAGTTGGTCGACCGCCGCCAGGTTGCTTTTACGCACGCTGTCGACAAAGCCCTGGAACGGCACGTCGGTGATACCCACCAGCCCGAAGTGGCCATTCTCGCCATCCAACAGGCGCCCGGTGACCGGCTGGTCCAGGTACTGGAACCAATGCACGCCGACAATCGATGGCTCAGCCATAGCCTGCTTGAGGAAGTTGCTGTACGCCGCGCCACGGTCTTCTTCACGGGCCAACTGCGTCACGCCGCCCCAGAACGGGCCACGGTCGGCCGAGCCGAAGTTGAATTCGGTGATCAGCACCGGTTTGTCCAGCGCGCGCAAGGCAGCAAAGTCATAACCCTCCTGCGGCTTGAGGGTGTACATGTTGAAACTCAGCACGTCGCAATACTGCGCGCAGGACGCCACGGCCTCCGGCGTGCTGACGGCGTACCGACCACCCAGCAGCAGCTGGTTGGGCGCGTGCCATTTCAACGAATCGGAGATGGTCTTGAAGTAGGCATCAGCGAAAGTCTTCTGGAAATATTTGAAGTCGGCTTCGATTTCCGGGTGCTCAGGGCTCGGCATCGGCGGCTCAAAGCCTGGGTCTTCCATCAGCTCCCAACCCGCCAGATGGATGCCCCAGGCTTTCGACAGGCCTTCTTCGTTACGGTACTTGTCGCGCAGTTGTTTGAGGAACGCGCGCTTGGCCGGTACGTCGGTGGTCATGCGCAGCGTGCCGTAGGCCAGGGCGTAACGGGATTTTGGATCATCGCCGGGGCCGGCCCAGGCCAGCTCGTTGTCGGCAAAGTAGCCGATCAGCCATGGGTCATCACGGTGATCGCGGGCGGCAATGGCCACGGCGCGTTCTGTGGCCATGGCAAAGCGCGGGTCGAACGGGTCGGGCATGCCGCCCCACCAGTCGGTGCCGGTGCTGATGCTGGCGTAGTCACCGACAATCGACAGCGGCAAGGTGTAGGGCACGCGGTCCGCGCTGGCCAGACCCTCATCGCTCCAGTTGCCCACGGTGTTGAAGCCCCAGGCTTGCAGGCGGTCGAGGGTGTGGCTGACCCAGCGCTTCTGGTCGAAACCTTCGCCGCCGTAGGTACGCTGCAGGTTGGCGCCGTAGAAATCGTACCAACGCCCTACATTGAAGCCACGGCCCTGATCGGCACCGTTGCCGCCTCGGTTATCGCCACTGCCGTAATACTTGTCGAACGGTTCACCGGCCTTGGGCAACGCGGCGAACATCCACTCGCGGCCGGCCACGTAGGTCTGGTTGTTGTCCGGTGCCACCGTGTTAACGCCCAGCGAATAAAACGGATGGCCTTGCGGCGTCACCAGGTACCAGCGGCCGTCGCGCTTCTCGGTGCGGAAAAAGCCACTGGCGTCGAACGCCGGGCCTTTGTTCCAGCCACCGTATGGGTCCAGGGCAGATTTATCACGCTCCGCCAGCCAACCCTTGAGCTGTTGCTGCTCCTTGGCCGCTGCGGCTTTGAGCTGCTCGTCCGTGCTGACCTTTTCCGGCCAGCGCGCACGGGTGGACTGGCCATAGGCGTCCACCAGTTCGCTGTAGGCCGCCTTCAGCACCGGCTCGCTGTCCTGCACGCCAAAACGCTCAAGCAAAATGCTTTGGGCGGCGTTGGGCTTGAGCATCGACAGCGTCACCGAGGCCACCTGGCTGCGGTCGACCTCACCGGCGCTGGCGGCCAGCAATACACGCTGGCCGTCCACGGTGATCGGCATCGGCGGACCGGCCTTCATGCCCTGGCTCAGCGGCGAGTTGGCTTGCAACGGGATCAACAGGGTCTGGGCCGGACCGGCCGGCAGGTCGATGCGGCTGACCAGGGTCTTGCCGTCAGCGCTCTGCACTTTGACATACAAGGTCAGCGCCCAATCCATGGCGCTCTGGATGCGCAGGCTCATGGCGCCGGATTGCGACCAGTCCCACACGCCAGTCTGCGGGCTGAGCACCAGGCTCGGTTCGGCCGCCGGGTTGAAGGTGATGCGGCGCAACACCTCGCCTTCGGGGGTTTGTTCGGCGTTGTATTGCGGCAGGCTGGCGTCCTGAGTCGCCACCTTGACCACATCGGCAGGCCGGACGAAGTTGAACAGCGTTTGTTGCCCGGCAGGCGCGGCCATCAAGGGCGCAGCGAACAACAGGGCAAAAAGAGCAGGCAGCGTGCGAATCATACGAACAAGGTTCTCCCAATCGGCCGATAACTGGCCTGATGACATAAAGCGTAGGCAGTGAGATAGACCACGAAGTGGGCGAATTCGCCCACAGTGGCTTAAGAAATTAGCGGCTTAAGAAATTTCGCGCCTGAAGGGCGGCAAGGCATTAAGGATAGCTTTGCCATAGCGCTGCGTGACCAAGCGGCGGTCGAGCAAGGTGATGGTGCCCCGGTCTTCCTCGGTGCGCAGCAAGCGACCGCAGGCCTGGACCAGCTTCAAGGACGCATCCGGCACCGAGATTTCCATGAACGGGTTACCGCCCCGTGCTTCGATCCACTCAGCCAAGGCCGCCTCGACCGGATCATCCGGCACCGAGAACGGGATCTTGGCAATCACCACGTGCTCGCAATAGGCGCCGGGCAAGTCCACGCCTTCGGCAAAACTGGCCAGGCCGAACAGCACGCTGGAATCACCGCCATCAACCCGGGCCTTGTGCTTGTTGAGGGTTTCCTGCTTGGACAGGTTGCCCTGGATAAACACCTGCTTGCGCCAGTCGCGGTCGAGGCCGTCGAACACGTCCTGCATCTGTTTGCGCGACGAGAACAGCACCAGTGTGCCGCGCGAGCCTTCGACCAATTCGGGCAGGTCGCGGATGATCGCAGCGGTGTGTGCTGGCGCATCCCGCGGGTCGGCCTTGAGGTCCGGCACCCGCAGCACGCCGGCATCGGCGTGGTGGAACGGGCTCGGCACCACGGCCGTCACGGCTTTTTTCGGCAGCCCGGCGCGCATGCGGAAACGGTCGAAGGTGCCCAGGGCCGTCAGCGTGGCCGAGGTCACCAGGCAGCCATAGGCCACGTTCCACAGGTTACGGCGCAGCATTTCGGCGGCGAGGATGGGACTTGCATTGACTTCGATATCAAACAGCGCACCGCTTTCGGAGAGGGTGAGCCAACGCGCCATCGGCGGGTTGTCTTCCGGGTCTTCGACGGTGAAGGCGGTCCACAGCTCCCAGTTGCCCTGGGAGCGCGACAACAGGCTGCCGAACAGTGGGTACCATTCCTCGGCCTGGTTGCTGGCGATGCCAATATTGACCTCGCCGTCCATGCCTTCCTTGAGCAAGTCGGTGAGGCGTGTGAACAGGTCGGTCAGGCGCGAAAAACCCTTCTTAAGCTCAATGCCCATTTCACGCATATGTTCGGGGATCAGCCCGCCGACAAACCGGTGGCGCGGCCGCTCACGGCCCTCCACGTCTTCACCGGGCTTGAAGTCGGCGACCTGCTCGCAGGCACTGAACATGAACTGCTGCTGGGTCTTGATCTCGCGCGCCAGCTCCGGCACCTGTTCGATCAGCTTGCCCAAGTCGCCGGGCAGCGGGTGCTGGGCCAGCAACTTGGTGAGGTTCTTGGCGGTGGTTTCCAGCCAATCGGCCGTGGAACGCAGGCGCGTGTAATGGGCGAAGTGGCCGATGGCCTTGTCCGGCAGGTGGTGGCCTTCGTCGAATACATAGAGGGTGTCGCGCGGGTCGGGCAATACCGCGCCGCCGCCCAGGGCCAGGTCGGCCAGTACCATGTCGTGGTTGGTGACGATCACGTCGACCTTGCCCATGCCTTCGCGGGCCTTGTAGAAGGCGCACTGGCCGAAGTTGGGGCAATGACGGTTGGTGCACTGACTGTGGTCGGTGGTCAGGCGTGCCCAGTCCGAGTCCTCCAGGGCGGTGGGCCAGCTGTCGCGGTCGCCGTCCCATTTGTTGCCGGCCAGCTTCTCGATCATGCTGGTAAACAGCTTCTGGCTGACTTCATCCACCTCGATCTTGAAGCCTTCTTCTTCGAACAACGAGGCAGTGGCGGTTTGCGCGTGGCCTTCCTGCAGCAACACATCGAGCTTGGACAGGCACATGTAGCGCCCACGCCCCTTGGCCAGGGCAAAGGTGAAGTTCAGGCCGCTGTTGCGCATCAGGTCGGGCAGGTCTTTGTAGACGATCTGCTCCTGCAGGGCGACGGTCGCGGTAGCGATCACCAGGCGCTTGCCGGCGGCCTTGGCGGTGGGGATCGCGGCCAGGCTATAGGCCACGGTCTTGCCGGTGCCGGTGCCGGCCTCGACGGCCACAATCGCAGGGTCGCCACTGCGCCGCCCTTCGTCGTCGGTGTCGATATCCCCGAGGACCTTGGCCACTTCGGCGATCATCAGGCGTTGGCCGTAGCGCGGTTTCAAGCTCTTGGCTTCGAGAAAACGCGAATAGGCGCCCTGGATCGTGGTTTTGAGTTCAGTGCTGATCATGGATAGTCGGGCGCAAAAAACGCTGGATAAATTTTCAGTGGTTCGGATCGGCCGCTATCATACCCCGCTAATTAATCCCGCGCAGAACGGAGTACCACAATGACCGCGTTTAGCCTCGCTTACACCCTGCATGTACTGGCCGCCCTGGTTTGGGTCGGCGGTATGTTTTTCGCCTGGATGATCCTGCGCCCCGCCGCCATGGCGGCACTTGACGGCCCTGCCCGGCTCAAGCTGTGGGCCAATGTGTTTCAACGTTTTTTTGTGTGGGTCTGGGTCGCAGTACTGATTTTGCCGATCAGCGGCATCGGCCTGTTGCAGCTGCGCTTCAGTGGCTTTGAGACCGCGCCGCGTTATGTGCAGGTGATGATGGGTTTGTATCTGGTGATGACGGCGCTGTTTATCCGCATCCAGGCGTTGAAGTTCCCGGAACTGCGCACGGCGGTGGCGGCTGAAGATTGGCCGGCGGGCGCGGTTGCGCTAGGGCAGATCCGCAAATTGGTGGGGATTAATTTGATTGTGGGGTTGGTGGTGGTGGCGATTGCTTCGGCGCGACCGATGTTCTGACCCACTTCAGTGACAAGCAAGCTTGCTGTGGTGGGCGGGCTTGCTGTGGCGAGCGGGCTTGCCCCGCGTTGGGCTGCGCAGCAGCCCCAATGAAAGTCACTGCGGTTTTTCAGACAAATCGTGGCGTCTGGTTTTTGGGCTGCTGCGCAGCCCAACGCAGGGCAAGCCTGCTCGCCACAAAAGCCAGGATTAGAGCCGCTGAATGGTCACAGCCCCAGCAGGCCCAGCTGGCCCCGGCTGCCCTTCCAGCCCTGGCCGGCCCTTATCACCACCATCGGCGCGGTACACCAGGCAACCCTTGGACTGCCCGCCTTTACCCGGCTTGCCCGCCGTACCGGCCAAGCCTCCCGGCCCGCCGTCGACCCACACCTTGATCTGCTCAGCGGGGAAGCTCTGTGGCAGCTCAACCCGCACAGTCGCACCCGAGGCGCCCGGCAGGCCATCACCGCCGTTATCGCCATTGGCGCCACGCCCGGCCGAACCCCAGGTGCAACCTGGGTCCACGCCGTTGGCGCCATCCAGGCCGGCATACCCTTGGGCACCGGCGCCGCCACGGGCGTCCACCGACAGCTCATCGGCGGTCAGCGCGTTAATGCGCAGCACCAGGTCACGCCCGGCCTTGGCTGGTTTTTCGTGGGTGCCTGGGGCACCGCGTGAAGTAATCTGGCTGCCATGCTCCAGTTGCGCATTACGCACCTGCAATTGCAGCGCGGTATTGCCGGGGGCGATGGTGATGCGCGCCTCGCGGCCCAGGTGCAACTCATCCACCGTCACTTGGCTGATGGTCGCCGGCACCAGCAAGGTGCCGTAGTCCGCCACATCCAAACGCTCCAGTTGCAACACGCTGGTGCTGCTGGGCAGGCGCATCAACGAGTTGGTTTCAACACTGACGCTCTGCGCCAGGGCAACGGGGCTGACCAACAGGGCCAACAGAAAAACCTTATGCATGATTGGCCTCCTTGTTCGTTTCATTAACCGTTGCAGGCGCCGACAGGCCCCGCACATGGAACATCCCCACCAGCAGAATCTGCAAGCGGTCACGCCAAGGGTGGGCACGGTGTTTCACGCTGCTGTTGAACAACAGCAATTCGAGCAGGTGGGTAAGCAACAACAGACTGCCGGCCAGGCTGACCAACAGGTGAAACGGATTGGTCAGCGGCCGGAACAGGTTGACCAGCACCACCACCCAGAACAACAACGTCAGAAACTTCCCCAGCCCCCAAAACACCTTCATCCCGCATGCCCCTGCCTATTATTCTTTGGGCGCACAGTACCGACTTCTACAGGCGATTTGCCAGTGAAGGATGAAAAAACTTGCAAAGGGTCGCCGGCAATGCCCCTGCGGTGCCCGCAGGGGCAAGGGCTGTCAGCGGTTGATCTGGATTTCCACGCGACGGTTCAACGCACGCCCCTCAGCGGTTTTGTTGTCGGCCACTGGGTGGCTTTCGCCGGCACCGGTCACCGAGACAAAGTTGCTGCGAGGCACACCGGAGCTGACCAGGTAATCCGTCACCGAGTGGGCGCGTTTGTCCGAGAGCTTCTGGTTGTAGGCATCTTTACCGACGCTATCGGTATGCCCGCTGACCCGCAACTGCGCGCTTGGAGCTTCTTGTTTCAGGCGAGTGGCGATGGTGTCGAGCTTGGTTTTGTCCGCGGCCGTCAGCTTGGCGGAGTCAAACTGGAAGTGCACATCGCGAATCACGATGGTCTCTTCCTTGACCACCACCACTTCCTCAACCACGGCGGCCGGCGGTGCGGGTGGGCAACCATTGGCATCCACCTGCACGCCTTTGGGTGTGCCCGGGCACTTGTCGCGGCTGTCCGGCACACCGTCACCATCTTCGTCGCCGTCGCCATGCACCCAGCAATAGGCGCCGGCCATACCGCCGATCAATAACGCACCCGCGCCAGCATAGGCCGAGCTTTCAGTGGCGCCAATCGCGGCGCCTGTCACACCACCGACTGCTGCACAGGTGGGCCAATCGGTTTTTTGCAACCCTGCGCAACCTGTCAATACTCCGGTTAGCAGAACCAAGGGTAGAGCTGTCCGCATGATGCTCATGTGATTTCTCCTGAGGGTATCGGCGGGGGCCGACAGGTGGAGTAAAGACCGCTCTTTTCATCTGCGCCAGTACGCCACACCCCCGGTTTCATTGAGGATCGCCGCACTTGCAGGACTTTTCGCTGCCGCCCGCTCTAGGCCCGCACGCTCAGCCGCGCTAGTCTCTAGGGTTCTGATGTGAGGATCTGTGATGACCGCTGGTATTTCTTCCCGTACACCCCAGCAAGCCCTGGCCGCTTTGCTCGATTTGCACCAGCCCAAACGCTTGTTGTTGTTGGGCGCCAGCCAGTTTCCGGCGCTGGAGGCATTCCAGGTCGAGCACCCCGACACCGTCGTGGCCATCGCCCCGCCCGGGCCGTTGCCGGCAGAACTCGCGGCGCAGCGTTTTGACCTGGCGCTGGTGGTCGACTGCCTGGAGCACCTGTCAAAACCGCAAGGCCTGACCTTGCTCGGCGGCATTCGCAACCTTAATAGCAGCCGCATTGCAGTGCTGGTGGACCTGGGCGCCTGCGGCTGGAAGGACACCGACTTCTTTTCCCTGGCCCTGCAAGCCGGCGAGCGTTTCCAGCGCGACGAGCAGGTACTGACACTCTTTACCTATGATCTGCTTGACTACAAACAGGTGCCCGACTGGCTCAACGCCCGTTTCTGGGCCAACCCGGAAAATTTTGGAAAGTATTGGTGGTAACCCGATGAGTACATCCATTTGCCCCTGCGGCAGCGGCAACCTGTTGGATGCCTGCTGCGGCCACTATCACGCTGGCCACCCCGCGCCCTGCGCCACCGCGCTGATGCGTTCGCGTTACAGCGCCTATGTACTGGGCCTGGTGGACTACCTGGTGGCCACTACCTTGCCCGCGCAGCAAGCCGGCCTGGACCGCAACGCGATCAGCGCCTGGAGCGCGCAGAGCACCTGGCTGGGCCTGGAGGTGGAAAGTTCGGAAGTGTTCGGCGGCCAGCCGGAACACGCATTCGTGACCTTTACTGCGCGCTGGCATGACAGCACCGGCGAGCACAGCCACCGTGAGCAGTCTTCTTTCGTACAGAATGACGGCCGCTGGTACTTCATCGACCCAACGGTTGAGGTGAAGGCCGGGCGCAATGATGTATGTTTGTGCGGCAGCGGGCAGAAATTCAAGAAGTGCTGTTCCAGCTACCTCTAACCACCCACAGGGAAAACGCCATGCTTCGGATGTACAGCTTGATGCTGGCGTTGACCCTGAGCCTCAGCGGTTGCGCGTCGTGGTTTGAAGACGATGCGCCTACGCCCCACGTCGCTCTGGTGAAAGTCGAGGTGGTGCGGGCCAAGCTGCTGGAGCAGAAATTCAAACTGTGGTTTCGCGTGGACAACCGCGACGACGCCGACCTCACGGTGCGCGGTTTGATCTACAAGGTCAGCCTGGGCGGTTTTGTGCTCACCGAAGGCGAATCCAATGAATGGCTGACCATACCGCCACGCAGCCATGGTTTTTTTCGGGTGAAGGTGCGCACCAACCTCTGGCCGCAGATTCGTGACGTGGTGCAAATGCTCAAAAACCCGACCAAGCCCGTGCCCTATCGCCTGGAAGGCGAACTGAAAACCGGATTATTCATCGGTAATGACGTGCAGGTCGCCCACAATGGCGAGATAATCCCCGGCGATTTTATTCCGGAGCGACATCGATGACTCAGCAACCCCATGTCCATGGTCCTGACTGCAACCACGATCACGATCAGCATGATCACGGCCATGATCACGACCACGGCCATGTCCACGGCCCGAACTGCGGCCACGCTCACCAGGAGCCGGTGCGCAATGCGTTGAAGGACGTGGGTCGCAACGATCCGTGCCCGTGCGGCAGTGAGAAGAAATTCAAGAAGTGCCACGGGGCGTAAACGCTCAATACGGTCAATGTGGGAGCTGGCTTGCCTGCGATGGCGGTGGGTCAGCTGACACAGGTATAACTGTCGGACCGCTATCGCAGGCAAGCCAGCTCCCACATTTGCTCCGCATTTCAGATCAGAGCTTTCTCTGGAACTGCAACACCACCTCCAATCCCCCACCCTCGCGATTACTCAAACTCAACCGCCCCTCATGCGCCCGCGCAATCGTGTGTGCAATGCTCAGCCCTAGCCCGTAACCGCCCGTGTCGGCGTTGCGTGAGCCTTCGATGCGGTAAAACGGCTCCATCACCTGCTCCAACTGCTCCTGGGGAATCCCCGGGCCACGGTCGCTGATGACGATTTTCAAGCTGTCCGCCTGATCCTCAACCCGCACCACCACTTCTCGGCCATAGCGCACCGCATTTTCCAGCAGGTTCTGCACGCAACGCTTGAGGCTGCGCGCATAGCCCGGCAGCGGTTGCCGGGCGCGACCGACAATGGTCAGGCTTTCGCCCACATCTTCAAGGTCGGCCTGCAGGCTTTGCAGCAAGGCATTGATGTCGATGTTCTGGCGCGTCTCGTTGATTTCGCCGCTGCTGACAAAATCCAGGGTGCTGGAGACCATGTGTTCCATTTCTTCCAGGTCGCTGCGAAAACGCTCCTTGGTGCGCGTGTCTTCGAGCATCTCGGTGCGCAGGCGCAGGCGTGTGATCGGCGAGCGCAAGTCGTGGGAAATCGCCGCCAGAAAGCGCGTGCGCTCGGCGATGTTGGCGATCAGCCGTTGCTGCATCGCATTAAACGCCTGGGCCGCGCGGCGCACTTCGGTGGGGCCGTCCAAGGATAACGGCGGGCGCTGGATATCACGGCCCAGGGCTTCGGCGGCCTTGGCCAAGGCATTGAGTGGGCGGATGGCCAGGCGCACCGCCACCAGCGCAATGATCACCAGCACCAGCACGCGCAGCAAATAAATGCGCATCACATAGTCGAACAGCAAATCCAGCGGCGACGTGCTGGTCCAGCCCTGCTCCTCACTGGCGTCCACCTGCAACCAGCGCCCATCGGGCAGGCGCAGGTCAATCAGGAACTGCCCGACTACCGGCTTGGAGCTGAGCAAAGTCGAAAGCCCGGCGCTTTGCCCTTCGCCATCGACCAAGGACAGGCGCAACAACATCAGGGTTTGGGAATAACCGGTTTTCTCCGACAGCACCTGCTTGATCAGCCGCTCGGTGGGCCGGTCGCTGTCGGTCAGCGTGCTCGGCGTGTTGCTGGCCTGATCGCTTAAGGTCAGCTGAAAGTGCGGCGTATTGAGCAGCTTGATCAACTGGTCGGCCTGTTGCGGGTCGCTGTGTACCAGGCGCACCACGTCTGCCAGGCGCGTGGCGATCAGCCGTGCAGGAATTTCCAGCACCTGGCCATGCCGACGGTCGTACCAGATGCTGCTGGTCAGCGCCTGGGCCGCGAGCATGCCGCTGACCAGAATCAGCACCAACCGCCCGAACAGCGAACGCGGCAGCAGTCTCACGAGCCCAGCACCACATCATCGGCGGTGAGCATGTAACCCTCGTTGCGCACCGTTTTGATCAGCCCCGCCGGCAACTGCGAGCGCAGGCGGCTGACGCACACGTCAATGGAGCGGTCGAACGGCGTGCTGTCCTTGTCGAACACATGGTTAAGCAAAAAGTCGCGACTCAAGGGCCTGTTGGGGTGTTGCAACAGCAGGCGCAGCACGCGGTAATCCGAGTTGCCCAGGCTCACCACCACGCCCTCGGGCGTGAGCAATTGTCGCGCCCGTGTGTCGAGCTGCCAGCCGGCAAAACGAATACTCGGCGCCTCGTCCAACCGTGCGCGGTCCGGAAAGCTCTGCACCCGGCGCAGCACCACCTTGATCCGCACCAGCAATTCACGCGGGTCGAACGGCTTGGGCAGGTAGTCGTCGGCACCGATTTCCAGGCCGACGATACGGTCGATCAACGAGCCTTTGGCGGTGAGCATCACCACCGGCGTGTTGGAGCTCACGCGCAGTTCGCGGCACAGGCTCAAGCCGTCTTCGCCGGGCAGCATCAGGTCGAGCACGATCAGGTCGATCACATTCAGCGCCAGACGGCGGCGCATTTCCTTGCCGTCGGCGGCGGTGGACACTTGAAAACCGGCGTCGCTCAAGTAGTCGCAGAGCAACTGACGGATTTGCGGGTCATCATCAACGATCAGCAGGTGGTCAAGCTTGGCCATGGGCAGTCAATCCGAAAACTCAAAACGCAGGAGATAGCCGAAAGTTCATCCAGCGATACACGCAAATGTAATGGAATGTTGTGGGAAACCATAATCACGCATCAGCGATACAAAGCCAGGGCATGGCAGGCGGAATCGCTCTTTAGACTACCGAACCTAAATGAGAGTAATTGTAATTTAGACTCGGATCATCACCTATGTCATTGCCCACGCCCCAACGCCACACGCTGCACACCACCCTGGCACCGATGTTCGGTTTCCTCGCTGCCGGCAGTGTTGCGCCGACCGCCTGGGCCGATGCGCCAGCCGCCACAGCCAATGACTCGGTGGTGAGCCTGCCGCAAATCAAGGTCGACGGCCAGGAAGCTACCTCCACCTTCAAAGTCGACCGCGTGACCTCGGCCAAAATCAGCCAGCCGCTGCTCGACGCCCCGCAAAGCGTGACCATCGTGCCGCAGCAGGTGCTCAAAGAACAGAACGCGCAGACCTTGCAGGAGGTGTTGCGCAACGTGCCCGGCATCACCTTCATGTCTGGCGAAGGCAACCTGGGCTGGGGCGACCTGTTTTCGATTCGCGGGTTTTCCTCCGAGCAGAGCCTGACCGTCGACGGCGTGCGCGACGCCGGCATGTCCACACGCACCGACACCTTCAACCTGCAACAGGCCGAAGTGTTCAAGGGCACCGGCTCGATCGAGTCGGGCGTTTCCGCCGTGGGCGGCAGCGTCAACCTGGTGAGTAAAGAAGCGCACCTGGGCGATGCCAACAAGGTGTCCGCCGGGCTCGGCACCGACAGCTACCGTCGCCTCACCGCCGACATCAATAAACAGCTGACCGACACCACCGCCGTGCGCATCAACCTGATGAAGCACTACAACCAAGTGGCCGACCGCGACGACGTGGACTACGACCGCTGGGGCATCGCCACCTCGTTCGGCTTCGGCCTGGGCACCGACACGCGCTTTTTCGTCGACACCTTCTACCAGAAAGACACCAACACCCCGGACGGCGGCGTGCCGATCCAGCGCGGCACCGACGGCCACCGTATGCCCGGCGTCAAACGCTCCAACTGGTACGGCGACTCCAGCCTTTATACGCAAGAGAACGAAACCACCTCGCTGACCGCTCGCTTCGAGCATGACTTTGACTGGAACGACGCCCACCTGCGCAACCAGACCCGCTGGGAACGCAGCGACAACTTCGCTGTGCTGTCGCCAGCACGCTTCTTCGCCGCCGGTGCCAATGGCAAAAAAACCTGCACGGGCGCCCGCTGTGCGACCTTGGGCTACACCGGTGTAGGGCCAATCAGCCAAGTACCGGGCAGCACGGTGAATGCCTACACCGACTATGTAAACAACAGCAACACCGGCTACGGCATCCTGCGTGGCAGCGACTTTGGCTTGTCCAAGCGCTACACCATCCTGGATAACCAAACCGATTTCAGCTTCACGTTCAACACCGGCAGCCTGCAGCACGCCGTGGTCAGCGGCCTGGAGTTCTATCACGAGACGTATGGCGGCCTGAAACGCAACGCCGAAGTGCCGGCCGGCGACATGTTCTTCAACATGAACGACCCCAGCCACAGCTTCGCCAGCACCTACGTGACCAAAGGCGAAGGCGACCCGCGCTCGGTGATCGATAACGCCGGCATCTACGCGGGCGACACCGTCACCCTCAACGAGCAATGGCAAGTGCTCGGCTCGCTGCGCTACGACAACTGGCGCGCACAAACCAGCCAGCGCGGCCAGGCCGACATCAGCAGCACCGACGGCGCGGTGAGCGGTCGCGTCGGCGCGGTGTACAAGCCATTGCCGAACGGCAGCATCTACGTGTCCTACAGCGAGGCGGCGCAACCGTCGGCGCTGGGCGCGTCCACCAACAACCAGATCTACGGCGCGTCCACCACCAGCAACTACAGCCCGGCCAAGTCGAAAACCTACGAGGTCGGCACCAAGTGGGACATTGCCCACGACATGCTCAATGTCACGGCGGCGATCTTCCGCACCGAACTGGACAACGCCTGGGAATACCAAGACGGCGAATCCGCCCCGGTACGCGCCTTGCCCGCCAAGCGTGTGGACGGTATCGAACTCGGCCTGCAAGGCAACATCACCCCGCGCTGGACCGCCTACACCGGCTTCTCGGCGCTCAAAAGCACGCAGACCAAAGGCATCAACAAGGGCGCGGAAGCCAAGAACGTCCCCGACCTGACCGCCAACCTGTGGACCACCTACGCCGTCACCGACGCCCTGAGCCTCAGCTACGGCGAGCAATACGTGGGCCGTCGACGCTACAGCGACAACACGTATGTCGGCGGTTTGAACAACAACAGCAGCTATGCCAACGGCCCGTCCGGCGTGTATGCGATCTACACCCGCGACCACGAAAAAGCCCCGGGTTACTGGCTGAGCAACCTGGCGGCGCAATACAAGGTGAACAAGGACACCACGGTCAACCTCAACCTCAACAACGTGTTCAACAAGTTCTATTACAGCCAGGTCGGCGCGTCCCTTGACGGCTTCCAGCTCTACGGCATCCCAGGTGCCGGTCGCACGCTCACCGCCAGTGTCGATTATGAATTCTGATCGCCCCTCACCCGGAGTCCTTTCCATGTTCAAACCTCGTAACGTGCTCAAGCTCGGCGTGCTGTGCGCCGCGCTGGTCCTCGGCCACGCCGAAACGGCCGCTGCCCATGAAGTCACCGACGTGTTGGGCCGCAAGGTCGACGTCAAAGACGACGTCAAACGTGTGGTACTCGGCGAAGGCCGCTTGATTTCGGCGTTTGCCTTGCTCGACAGGGACGCGCCGTTCCAACGCATCGTCGGCTGGCAGAATGATTTGAAGCTGCTGGACCAGCACACTTACAACGCCTATGTGGCGAAGTTTCCGACGGTCAAAGACATCCCGTTGATCGGCCAGGCGTCGGAGCAGAGTGTCAGCGCTGAGGAAATTCTCTCGCTGAAACCGGATCTGGCGGTGTTCAGCATTTCGGGCCACGGCCCGACCGAACACAGCGCGGTGGCAGACGTGCTGGCCAAAGCCGGCATCCCGGTGTTGTTCGTCGACTTTCGCATCAACCCGGTGCAGGGCACTCACACCAGCATGAACGCGCTGGGCCAGGCCTTGGGCCGTGAAGCCCAGGCCAAGGCGTTCCTGGGTTTCTATGACCAGCACATCAAGGCCATCACCGACGCCGTTGCCACCTTGCCTGCCGGCCCACGCCCGAGTGTGTTCCTCGAACTGCTCGCCGGTGCCTGGCAGGCGCCTGGGCACACCACCGGCAAAAGCGGCATGGGTGAAGTGATCAAACTGGTCGGCGGGCGCAATGTCGCCGCCGGTGTGGTGCCGGGTGCTCTGGGGGATATCAGTGTTGAATACGCGCTCAAGGCCGACCCGGATGTATACGTGGCCACCGGCAATCACAAACCGGGGCTGATTCTCGGCGCTGGCGTGAGCACCGATGAAGCCCGCGAGGCATTTGATCATGTGCTGGCGCGGCCGGAGTTCGCCAACCTTCGCGCCATCCGCGAGGGCAATGCCCACGGCCTGTGGCATGACTTCTACAACTCGCCTTACAACCTGCTGGCGATTGAGGTATTGGCCAAATGGGTACACCCGGAACTGTTCGCCAAACTTGATCCGCAGGCCACCATGGAACAGATCAACCAGCAGTTCCTGGGGATGCCATTGCAGGGTGCTTATTGGATTGACGCCAAAACCAAGTAACCCCTGGCGCCCTGCACAAATGCAGTCAGTGTGGGAGCAGGCAAGCCAGCTCCCACATTTGGATTTTCGTTGTTTTCAATAGTGTGTGAGCCCCATGACCACTCAAACCCTCGACCTTGCCAGCGCCACTCACGGCTATCGCCGCTTGCTGGCCCGGCGTGCCTGGCTGTTGGCGCTGCTGGGCATCGCGCTGGTCTGCGCCATTCTGGTGGACCTGGCCAGCGGCCCGTCGGGCATGGGCCTGTTGGCGTTGCTCGACGGCATCCTGCATCCGTCGCACCTGAGCGCCACCGACCAGGTGATCATCTGGAACGTGCGCCTGCCCTACGCGCTGATGGCGGTGCTGGTGGGTTGCGCGCTGTCGCTGGCCGGGGCCGAGATGCAGGCGATCCTCAATAACCCGTTGGCCAGCCCGTTTACGCTGGGCGTGTCCTCGGCAGCGGCCTTGGGCGCTTCGTTGGTCATCGTGTTTCCGGTGACCACGTTGTGGGTGTCGGCCAACACTGCGATTTCCATCTCGGCGTTTATCTTTGCCGCCGCCTCGGTGTTTTTGCTGCAAGCCATGTCACGCCTGCGCGGTGCGGGCGTGGAAAGCCTGGTGCTATTCGGCATCGCGCTGGTGTTCAGTTGCAACGCCGTGGTGGCCTTGCTGCAACTGGTGGCCACCGAAGATGTGTTGCAACAGTTGGTGTTCTGGACCTTGGGCAGCGTGACCCGCGCGAACTGGGACAAGCTCGGCATCCTCGCCTTTGTGGTTGCCGTGGTGCTGCCGTTTTCCTTCGCCGCCGCGCCGCGCCTGACCCTGCTGCGCATGGGCGAAGATCGCGCACAAAGCTTTGGCGTGGACGTGAAGCGCCTGCGGTTTTTCTCGTTGCTGCGTATCAGCCTGCTGTCGGCCACTGCCGTGGCGTTTGTCGGCACTATCGGTTTTATCGGCTTGGTGGGGCCGCATATAGCGCGGATTCTGGTGGGTGAAGACCAGCGTTTCCTGCTGCCCGCCAGTGCGTTGACCGGCGCGTTGCTGCTGGCGCTGTCGTCGATTGCCAGCAAACTGATCATGCCCGGCGTGATTGTGCCGGTGGGCATCGTCACCGCCTTGGTAGGCGTACCGATTTTTGTGGTGTTGGTGTTCAAGCGTGGGAGGCAGTTATGAGTGCGGGGTTATCGGTACACAACGCCACTATCCGCTACGGGCGTCGGCAGATCGTGCATGACCTGAGCTTGCCGACCCTGCCCCACGGCAGCCTCACCGCCTTGATCGGCCCCAACGGCGCGGGCAAATCCACGCTGCTGCGGGCCATCGCCGGGCTGGAAAAGATGCAAGGCGTGGTAAGGCTGGGTGACCTCGATCTGTCAGCCATGTCGGTGGCCGAGCGTGCGCGACGCGTGACTTACATGCCGCAAAACCTGCCGCCGGGCCTGAGCCTCAGCGTGATGGAAAGCGTGATCGCGGCGCTGCGTGTGGCCAATGTGGACGGCATTCCACTGTCCAGCGAAGCCTGCCTGCGCGAAGCCTTCGAAGCGTTGCAGCGTATCGGCATAGCGCATTTGGCCGATCAACTGTTAAGCACCTTGTCTGGCGGCCAGCGCCAATTGGTCAGCCTTGCGCAGCTGATTGCGCGGCGCCCGCAAGTAATGCTGCTCGACGAACCCACCAGCGCCCTGGACCTCAATTACCAATTGAAAGTCATGGACTGCGTGCGCGCGCTGGTGCGCGAACACAACTTGATCGCCGTGGTGGTGCTGCACGACATCAACCTGGCTGCACGTTTCGCCGACCATATTGCCGTGCTGCGCCAGGGCCGGTTATACGCCAGCGGCGTGGCAGATGAAGTGCTCGACCCGGTGTTGTTTGCCGAGGTCTATGGCGTACAGGTGCGCATTGAGCGTTGCTCGCAGCAGTCATTGCAGGTGTTGGTCGATGGGGCGGTGTGATGTGCTTCTAAGGTTAGACGTAAATATTTGATTGAATTATTGCCCCTTGATCATCACCTATAGAGACAGGCATTCGCTCATTTGGAGAGCTTCATGATCGACCTGTACTACTGGACCACCCCCAACGGTCACAAAGTATCGCTGTTCCTGGAAGAAGCCGGTCTGCCCTACACGGTGCACCCGATCAACATCGGCCAGGGCGACCAGTTCAAGCCGGACTTCTTGAAGATCGCTCCCAACAACCGCATCCCGGCCATCGTCGATCACAGCCCGACCGACGGCGGCGCGCCGATTTCGCTGTTCGAATCCGGCGCGATCCTGCTGTACCTCGCGGAAAAAACCGGCCAATTCATTCCAAAAGACCTGCGTGGCCGCCAGGAAGCGCTGCAGTGGCTGTTCTGGCAAATGGGCGGGCTGGGGCCGATGGCGGGTCAGAATCATCACTTCAGCCAGTTCGCACCGGAAAAGATTCCTTACGCGATCAAGCGCTACGTCGACGAAACCGCGCGCCTGTACGGCGTGTTGGAGCGACGCCTGGCGGATCGCGCGTTCGTGGCGGGCGAGGACTACAGCATCGCCGACATGGCCATCTACCCGTGGATTGTTTCCCACAAGTGGCAGAGCCAGCGTCTGGAGGATTTCCCCCACGTGCAGCGTTGGTTCAACAGCATCAAGGAACGGCCAGCGACGGTTCGGGCGTATGAACTGGTGCAGAAAGTGAATCCGCCAAAATCCTGATCGGCTGAAGATCGTTCCCACGCTCCGCGTGGGAATGCCGCCCCGGACGCTCCGCGTCCCCCCCCTAAAAGCGTGACGCAGAGCGTCACAAAATGCATTCCAACGCAGAGCGTGGGAACGATCCTGCTTGCGTCGTTTCGCCGCGCTCACTAACGTAGCGCCTTTAATGACGCTACCCCCCGCAGGAGCTTTGCCATGGCCTCGCCAGCCCTCTCACACTTTATCCCCCGGTTCGGCGTTGCCGCGGCAGTGGCCAGTGCTTTAAGCCTGGCCGGTTGCCAGCTCCAGAACACCCAGGACACCGTGCCGCCGGTGGCCGGTGTGCAACCGATCAAAGGCCTGGCACAGAATGTGTCGGTGCGCCGCAATGCCCAGGGCATGCCGTTGATCGAAAGCAACACCTTCCATGACGCGCTGTTCAGCCTCGGTTATGTACACGCCAGCGACCGCATCACGCAGATGGTCACTTTGCGCCTGCTGGCTCAAGGCCGCCTGGCGGAGATGTCCGGGCCGCAAGTGCTGGATGTCGACCGCTTCATGCGCGCGGTCAACCTGAAAAAAAGCGCCGGTGAGCTGTACAACGCTTCGTCGCCGCGCCTCAAGCGCTTCTTTGAAGTGTATACCCGAGGCGTCAACGCCTACTTGTTCCGCTACCGCGACAAGCTGCCGCCGGACCTGGCCCAGACCGGCTACAAGCCCGAGTACTGGAAGCCGGAAGATTCGGCGCTGCTGTTCTGCCTGCTGAATTTCAGCGAGTCGAGCAACTTGCAGGAAGAACTCTCGTCGCTGGTGCTGGCGCAGAAAGTCGGGGCCGATAAGCTCGCCTGGCTGACGCCGAGTGCGCCGGACGAGCCGATCCCGATGGATGAAGCCGACAAGCTCAAGGGCCTGAACCTCGGTCAGATCACCGGCCTTGCGGGGCTCGAAAGCATCGGCCAGCAGTTGAACAGCCTCAATGCGTTGGCGGTTACCACCTCCAACAACTGGGCCATCGGCCCGCAACGCAGCCGCAGTGGCAAAAGCCTGCTGGCCAGCGACCTGACAGCCCAGCCACAAGCGCCGTCGCCGTGGAACTACGTGCAGATCCGTGCGCCGAAATACCAGGCGGTCGGCGTCTCGATTGCCGGTTTGCCGACCCTGCTGTCCGGCTTCAACGGCAAAGTGGCGTGGAGCATGAGTGCGGTCAAAGGCGACACCCAGGACTTGTTCCTGGAGAAGGTCAAACGCCAAGGCAGCGCGTTGTACTACGAGAACAACGGCAAATGGCTACCGGCCGCCGTGCGTAACGAAACCTACTTCGCCAAGGGCCAGCGGCCGATTCGCGAAGTGGTGTACGAAACCCGCCACGGCGCCCTGCTCAACAGCAGCCAGGCGCTCACCACCGGGTTCGGCCTGGCCCTGCAAACCGCCGACCTCAAGGACGACAAGAGCCTGGACGCGTTCTTCGACCTGTCCCGCGCCCAAAGCGCCGGCAAGGCTTCGGACGCGACCCGGGAAGTCCGTGCCATCGCCCTCAACATGATCTTTGCCGACGCCAGCAGCATTGGCTGGCAAGTCACCGGCCGCTTCCCCAACCGCCGCGAAGGCGAAGGCTTGCTGCCCTCGCCGGGCTGGGACGCGCGCTTTGACTGGGACGGCTATGCCGACGCGATGCTGCACCCTTACGATCAAGACCCGGCCCAAGGCTGGATCGGCACGGCCAACCAGCGCACCGCGCCACGCGGTTATGGCATGCAGTTGTCCAACTCCTGGGACGCCCCGGAGCGCAGCGAGCGCCTGGCGCAACTGGCCAACGCCGGCAAGCATGACAGCCGCAGCATGATCGCCATGCAGTACGACCAGACCACCACGTTCGCCGCCAAGCTCAAGACCATGTTCCAGGCGCCGGGTATGGCCCAGCCACTGAAACAGGCAATCGATGCGCTGCCGGCAGCCGAAGCCGTGAAGGCCCGCGAAGCACTCAATCGCTTGATGGCGTTTGATGGACGCCTGGCACCGACCTCCGCCGACGCCGCGATCTATGAGCTGTTCCTGCAGGAAAGCACCAAACAGATCTTCCTCGACGAACTCGGCCCGGAAACCAGCGCCAGCTGGAAAGCCTTTGTCAGCAACGCCAACCTGTCCTACTCCGCCAACGCCGATCACCTGCTGGGCCGTGAAGACAGCCCCTTCTGGGACGACGTGCGCACCGCGCAAAAAGAAGACAAACCGGCGATCCTCGCCCGCAGCCTTGCCGCCGCCATCACCGCTGGCGACAGCCAATTGGGTGGCGATCACAAGGCCTGGCAGTGGGGCAAACTGCACACCACCACCTGGAAAAACACCAATGGCCAGGTGATCCGCGGCCCGTTTGCCAGTGGCGGCGACCACAACACCCTGAACCCGGCGCCGTACAGCTGGGGGCAGGATTTTGTCACCACCCAAGTGCCGGCGCTGCGCATGATCGTCGACTTCAGCCAAGTCGAACCGATGATGGGTCAGGGTGGCATCGGCCAATCCGGCAACCCGGCCAGCCCGAATTATGCGAATGGCGTCGATGCGTCGCTCAAGGCGCAATACCTGAGCTTCCCGATGCAGCCGCAGAACTTTGACAAGGTGTATGGAAAAACCCGCTTGACCCTCACACCCGGCAAGTAATCCGGTTCTCGCTGAAGGAACCGGATCACAATGTGGGAGCTGGCTTGCCTGCGATGAGGCCGTATCAGTCACTGATCAAGTGGCTGATGCACCGCCATCGCAGGCAAGCCAGCTCCCACATTTGGATTGCATGCATTCAAATAGAACTTCTGCGTTGCGCTTTGCCTCCTAACTGATAAGCCCACTGCCCCGGCACGCCCATGGACCTTGTCATCGCCCGCCCCGAAGGCCTCTATTGTACTGCGGGAGATTTCTACATCGACCCTTGGCGCCCGGTGGACCGCGCCGTCATCACCCACGCCCACGGCGACCACGCCCGCACCGGCAACCAGCATTACCTGGCCGCCGCTCCCGGCGAAGGTATCCTGCGTTCGCGACTGGGCCAGGACATCAACCTGCAAACCCTGGCCTACGGCGAAAAACTCCTCCATCACGGCGTCACCCTGAGTTTCCACCCTGCCGGGCATGTACTCGGTTCCGCGCAGGTGCGCCTGGAATACCAAGGCGAAGTCTGGGTAGCCTCCGGCGACTACAAAGTCGAACCCGACGGTACCTGTGCGCCCTTTGAGCCGGTGCGTTGCCACACCTTCATCACCGAATCCACCTTCGGCCTGCCGATTTACCGCTGGCAGCCCCAGGCGCAGATTTTTGCCGGGATCAATGACTGGTGGCAGGCCAATATCGCGGTCGGCAAGGCCAGCGTGTTGTTCTGTTACTCCTTTGGCAAAGCCCAGCGCATCCTGCATGGCATCGACGCCAGCATCGGCCCGATCCTCAGCCATGGCGCGGTGGAGCCGCTGAACCGCGTGTACCGCGAGGCCGGCATTTATATCCCCGAAACCCTGTATGCCGGTGACTTCAAAAAGACTGACCCATTGCTGCGCCAGGCACTGATCATTGCGCCGCCGTCCGCCGGTGGCAGCAGTTGGATCAAGCGCTTCGGCGACTACAGCGACGCCTTCGCCAGCGGCTGGATGCGCCTGCGTGGCACGCGCCGGCGGCGCGGTGTGGACCGAGGCTTTGTGCTCTCGGACCACGCCGATTGGCCCGGATTGCTATGGGCCATCGAACAGACCGGCGCCGAACGAGTGATGGTCACCCATGGTTCTGTCGGCGTTTTGGTGCGTCATCTGCGCGAAAAGGGCCTGGACGCCCAGGGCTTCACCACCGAATACGGCGATGACGAAGAAGAGGCCACGGCATGAAAGCCTTCGCCGAGCTGTACGCCAACCTTGACGCCACCACCTCCAGCAACGCCAAGCTGGCGGCTTTGCAAGCCTACTTCCGTCAGGCTCCACCCGAAGATGCGGCCTGGGCGGTGTATTTCCTCTCCGGCGGCCGGCCTCGGCAATTGGTGCCAAGCCGTTTACTGCGCGATATGGCCACCGAAGCGTCAGGCATAGAAGCTTGGTTATTCGAAGAGAGTTACCAGTCGGTGGGCGACCTGGCCGAGACCATTTCACTGTTGTTGCCCGAATCCTCCTACACCTCGGAGGACGGGTTGGCGGTGTGGCTGGAAGACAAGTTGCTGCCGCTGCGTGGCTTGCCACCGCTGGAATTGGCCGAACGCCTGCCCGCGTTGTGGGCGCAGTTGGATCAACCGAGCCTGATGGTGTGCATCAAATTGATCACCGGCAGTTTTCGTGTCGGCGTGTCCAAACTGCTGGTCACCCGCGCCCTCGCCGCCATGGCCGACCTGGACAGCAAACGTGTGGCACAACGGTTGGTGGGCTACACCGACCTTTCCAATCGCCCTACGGCCGAAGGCTACCTCAAGCTGATCGCCGCCGAATCGTCTGACGAGCATGCGCAACGCGGCGGGCAGCCGTATCCGTTTTTTCTGGCCCATGGGCTGGCGCAACCGGTGGAGCAGTTCGACACCCTGCTCGGCGCGCCCGCCGACTGGCAGGTGGAATGGAAGTGGGATGGCATTCGCGCGCAGCTGGTCAAGCGCGAGGGGCGGTTGTGGGTCTGGTCGCGCGGTGAAGAGCTGGTCACCGAGCGCTTCCCCGAACTGCACAACTTGGTCAGCGGCCTGCCGGATGGCACGGTGATCGATGGCGAAATCGTGGTGTGGAAGGACGCGGTGCAACCCTTCGCCCTACTGCAACAGCGCATTGGCCGTAAAACCTTGAGCAAAAAAATCCTCGACGATGCGCCAGTGGCTGTCCTCGCCTACGACTTGCTGGAATATCAGGGCGACGACTGGCGCAATCACACCCAGGCCGAGCGCCGCGCCCAGCTTGAGCAGGTGATTGCGCAGTGCGACCAGCCCGTGCTGTTGCCGTCACCGTTGCTGACAGGCGCGAGCTGGAAGGACCTGGCTGAGCAACGCGAAGATTCTCGCCGCCTGGGCGTGGAAGGCATGATGCTAAAAGCCCGCGACGGCTTGTACGGCGTGGGCCGCACCAAGGACATGGGCGTCTGGTGGAAGTGGAAGGTCGACCCGTTCAGCGTTGATGCGGTGTTGATCTACGCCCAGCGCGGCCATGGCCGGCGCGCCAGTTTGTATAGCGATTACACCTTCGCAGTATGGGACGGCCCGCCCGGCTCTGAGCGCACGCTGGTGCCCTTCGCCAAGGCTTATTCAGGGCTGACGGACGAAGAAATGCGCAAGGTCGACGCCATTGTGCGCAAGACCACAGTGGAGAAGTTCGGCCCGGTCAGCAGTGTGACGCCGAGCATGGTGTTTGAGCTGGGGTTTGAGGGGATTGCGCTGTCGAAGCGGCATAAGAGCGGGATTGCGGTGCGGTTTCCCAGAATGCTGCGGTGGCGGCAGGACAAGACAGTTGAGGAAGCCGACAACCTCGGGACCTTGCAGGACTTGTTGACCTGACATAACCCCCCTGTGGGAGCGGGCTTGCTCGCGAAGGCGGTGGGTCAGCCAACTCACCTGTCACTGACCCACCGCATTCGCGAGCAAGCCCGCTCCCACACTTTGATTTTCATTTGCTTCAAAATGGTGCGCTGAATTTTCCATGCCCATTTTCGGGCATCTCCTACACTCCCATCGCCCTTATCCCACCTTTTAAAACAATCATTCGGAACTATGGTGCAGAAATTGCTACTTGTGATCCGTCTGACACCGCTCAGTAACAGTCCTAATCGCGCCACAAGCGCTTATCTTGGTTTTTAGGGATTACATAATGAAAAAAGCATTGCTGACCCTTTCTGCACTGGCTCTGTGCATGGCTGCTGGTACCGCGCTGGCCAAGGAATACAAGGAATTGCGTTTTGGTGTCGATCCTTCCTACGCGCCATTCGAGTCCAAGGCGGCCGACGGCAGCCTGGTAGGCTTCGATATCGACCTGGGCAATGCGATCTGTGCCGAGCTGAAAGTGAAGTGCAAGTGGGTTGAAAGCGACTTCGACGGCATGATTCCAGGCCTGAACGCCAACAAGTTCGACGGCGTGATTTCCTCGATGACTGTGACCGAAGCCCGTGAAAAGGCGATCGATTTCTCCAACGAGCTGTTCTCCGGCCCGACCTCCCTGGTGTTCAAAAAGGGCGCGAACTACTCCACGCCTGAGTCCCTCAAGGGCAAATCGGTTGGCTACGAGCAAGGCACCATCCAGGAAGCCTACGCCAAGGCCGTGCTGGACAAAGCCGGTGTGACCACCAAGGCCTACGCCAACCAGGACCAGGTGTATGCCGACCTGACCTCGGGCCGCCTGGACGCTTCCGTGCAGGACATGCTGCAAGCCGAACTGGGCTTTTTGAAGTCGCCGGCCGGCGCTGACTACGAAGTCAGCAAGGCCATCGACGACCCACTGCTGCCATCGAAAACTGCGGTCGGTATCAAAAAAGGTAACAAAGACCTCAAGGCTCTGCTCGATAAAGGTATCAAAGCGTTACACGATGATGGCACCTACGCCACCATCCAGAAGAAACACTTCGGCGACCTGAACCTCTACAGCGGTAAATAACACCCCGGCGCCCACCGGTTTGCGGTGGGCGCTTTTTTATCGCCATTAGGTCCTGAATTCATGTTTGAAGATCTTTTGCAAACCCTGGGGCTGGGTGCCTTCAGCTTGAAGGGGTTCGGCCCGCTGTTGCTGCAAGGTACGTGGATGACCGTGAAACTGTCGGTCGCCTCCCTGGCCGTCAGTGTCCTGCTGGGCCTGCTCGGCGCCAGCGCCAAACTGTCCAGCGTCAGCCTGATTCGCATCCCCGCCCAGCTCTACACCACCTTGATTCGCGGCGTGCCCGACCTGGTGCTGATGCTGCTGATTTTCTACAGCCTGCAAATCTGGCTGACCGGTTTTACCGACTTTATGGAATGGGACTACATCGAAATCGACCCATTCAGCGCCGGGGTCATCACCCTGGGCTTCATCTATGGTGCCTACTTCACCGAGACCTTTCGCGGCGCGATCCTCGCCGTACCACGTGGCCAGCTCGAAGCGGCGACCGCCTACGGGCTCACGCGCGGGCAGCGGTTTCGCTTCGTGACCTTCCCGCAGATGATGCGCTTTGCCTTGCCGGGCATCGGCAACAACTGGATGGTGATGCTCAAGGCCACCGCGCTGGTGTCGATCATCGGTCTGGCGGACCTGGTCAAGGCCGCGCAGGATGCGGGCAAGAGCACCTATCAACTGTTCTATTTCCTGGTGCTCGCCGCGTTGATCTACCTGCTGATCACCAGCGCATCCAACGTTGTCCTGCGCTGGCTTGAGCGCCGCTACTCCGCTGGGTCCCGGGAGGCCGTGCGATGATCGAACTTATCCAGCAATACTGGCGGCCCTTCCTTTATAGCGACGGCCAGCACATCACCGGGCTGGCGATGACCATGTGGCTGCTCAGCGCGGCGCTGGTGATCGGCTTTCTAGTCTCGATCCCGCTGTCCATCGCCCGCGTTTCGCGCAAACGCTCCATACGCTGGCCGGTGCAGTTCTACACCTACCTGTTTCGTGGCACGCCGCTGTATATCCAACTGCTGATTTGCTACACCGGCATCTACAGCATTGCCGCCGTAAGGGCGCAGCCGGTGCTGGATGCGTTCTTTCGCGATGCGATGAACTGCACCATTCTGGCTTTCGCACTCAACACTTGTGCGTACACCACGGAAATTTTCGCCGGTGCGATCCGCAGCATGGCCCACGGCGAAGTCGAAGCGGCCAAGGCTTACGGCCTCAGTGGTTGGAAGCTGTATGCCTACGTGATCATGCCCTCGGCCCTACGCCGCTCGCTGCCCTACTACAGCAACGAAGTAATCCTGATGCTGCATTCGACCACGGTGGCGTTTACCGCGACGGTGCCGGACATTCTCAAGGTAGCGCGGGACGCCAACTCAGCCACCTACATGACCTTTCAATCATTCGGCATCGCCGCGCTGATCTACCTGACCGTGACCTTCGCGCTGGTCGGGCTGTTTCGTCTGGCGGAGCGCCGCTGGCTGGCCTTTCTCGGGCCGAGCCACTAAGGAGTCGCGATGCGTCATCAGGTACATGATCTGCTCGCGCCGGTGCCCGGCACGGCGCGGCAGGTTCACAGTTTCCACTTCGGCCCGGAACAGGCTGAGGGCAAGGTTTACATCCAGTCATCACTGCATGCCGATGAGCTGCCGGGCATGCTGGTGGCCTGGCACCTGAAGCTGCGCCTGGCAGAGCTGGCAGCGGCCGGGCGCCTGCGCAGCGAGATCGTGCTGGTGCCCATCGCCAATCCGGTGGGGCTTGAGCAGGTGTTGATGGACATTCCGCTGGGCCGTTACGAGCTGGAAAGCGGGCAGAACTTCAACCGCCTGTTTGTCGATCTCAGTGAGGCAGTCGGCAATCAGGTCGAAGACCTGCTGGGGGATGATCCCACGCACAACGTCGAGCTTATTCGCGACGCCCTGAGCCTGGCCCTCGCGGCGCAAACGCCTGCTACCCAGCTGCAATCCCAGCGCCTGGTGCTGCAACGCCTGGCCTGCGATGCCGACATGGTGCTGGACCTGCATTGCGACTTCGAAGCCGTTGCGCACCTGTACACCACGCCCGAGGCTTGGCCGCAGGTGGAGCCGCTGGCGCGCTATATCGGCTCGGAAGCCAACTTGCTGGCGACCGACTCCGGCGGGCAGTCGTTCGACGAATGTTTCACCCTGGTGTGGTGGCAGTTGCAGCAGCGTTTCGGTGAGCGCTTCCCGATCCCGATGGGCAGTTTTTCGGTGACCGTCGAACTGCGCGGCCAAGGCGACGTCAACCACGGCCTGGCGGCGCTGGATTGCCAGGCGATCATCGATTACCTGACTCACTTCGGTGCAATTACCGGTGACGCGCCGCCACTGCCTGAACTGCCCTACCTGGCCACGCCGCTGGCGGGCGTGGAACCGGTGGCCACGCCCGTCGGTGGCTTGCTGGTGTTCCGCGCCCTGCCCGGTGAATACCTGGAAGCCGGGCAACTGATCGCCGACATCATCGACCCCATTACTGACAGCGTAACGCCTGTGCACTGCAAACATGCCGGCCTGCTTTACGCCCGTTCGCTGCGGCGCATGGCCACTGCCGGCATGGTGATCAGCCATGTTGCAGGCACGCAAGCCTACCGCAGCGGCTACCTACTTTCGCCTTGAGGATGCACGCCCCATGTACAAATTGACCGTTGAAGGCCTGCATAAAAGCTATGGCGACAATGAAGTGCTCAAAGGTGTTTCGCTCAAGGCTAAGACCGGTGACGTGATCAGCCTGATCGGCGCCAGTGGCTCGGGCAAAAGTACCTTTTTGCGCTGCATCAACTTTCTGGAAACCCCCAACGACGGCGCCATGACCCTCGATGGTCAGCAGATCCGCATGGTCAGCGACCGCTACGGCATGCGCGTGGCCGACGATGCCGAACTGCAACGCCTGCGCACCCGGCTGGCGATGGTGTTCCAGCACTTCAACCTGTGGAGCCATATGAGCGTGCTGGAAAACATCACCATGGCGCCACGCCGGGTGCTGGGCTGCAGCAAGAAGGACGCCGAAGACCGTGCCCGTCGCTACCTGGATAAGGTCGGGTTGCCAGCGCGTGTGGCCGATCAATACCCGGCGTTCCTTTCCGGCGGCCAACAGCAGCGGGTGGCCATCGCCCGTGCCCTGGCCATGGAGCCGGAGGTGATGCTGTTTGACGAACCCACCTCGGCCCTCGACCCGGAGCTGGTCGGCGAAGTGTTGAAGGTGATCCAGGGCCTGGCCGAGGAAGGCCGCACCATGATCATGGTCACCCACGAGATGAGCTTTGCGCGCAAGGTGTCGAACCAGGTGCTGTTCCTGCACAAGGGCCTGGTGGAAGAGCAAGGCACCCCCGAGGATGTGTTGGGCAACCCGAAGAGCGAGCGCCTGCAGCAATTTCTGAGCGGTAACTTGAAGTAAACCTTTGCGACGCCTGGAGGGTCTCTGACTTAGAGCCTCCAGAGCGTCAGCCGCCGAATGGCAAAACCCCTCGACTTCGCCAAAAAATGGTTTGCCGCCAAAGGCTGGAAGCCGTTCGCCTTTCAAAAAGCCGTGTGGACGGCGGTTAAAGACGGCCAGTCAGGCCTGCTGCACGCCAGTACCGGCGCGGGTAAAACCTATGCGCTGTGGTTTGCCGCCCTCAACCGCTTCGCCGTCACTCGCCCGCCTGCCACCGGTAAACGCAAAGCGCCCGCTGAGCCACTGACGGTGCTGTGGATCACACCGATGCGCGCCTTGGCCGCCGACACAACGCGCGCCCTGCAAGCACCGCTTGAGGCGCTGCAGATTCCCTGGAGTGTCGGCCTGCGCACCGGCGACACCAGCAGCAGCGAACGCGCGCGCCAGACCCGGCGTCAGCCCACCGCGCTGGTGACCACCCCGGAAAGCCTGACGCTGATGCTCGCGCGTGCCGACAGCGAGACCAGCCTGGCGCACCTGCGCATGGTGATCGTGGATGAGTGGCATGAACTGATCGGCAACAAGCGTGGCGTGCAACTGCAACTGGCGTTGGCGCGCTTGCGGCGTTGGCATCCGGACCTGATGGTGTGGGGGATTTCCGCGACCTTGGGCAATCAGTCCCACGCCCTTGAGGTTCTGGTCCCACAAGGCGGAGGGATCAATGTGCAGGGGCAAACGGCAAAAGAACTGAAGGTCGACACCTTGTTGCCGCCGACCACCGAGCGATTTCCCTGGGCCGGGCATATCGGTTTGAAGATGTTGCCGCAAGTGGTGGCCGAAGTGGACGCCAGCAGCAGTTGCCTGGTGTTTACCAATACGCGCGCGCAGTCGGAGATCTGGTACCAGGCGTTGCTGGAAGTGCGCCCGGATTGGGCCGGCGTGATTGCCCTGCACCATGGCTCGCTGTCGCGTGAAACACGCGACTGGGTGGAGCGGGCCTTGAAAGACGGCAAGCTCAAGGCCGTGGTGTGTACCTCGAGCCTGGACCTGGGTGTGGATTTCCTACCGGTGGAGCGGGTGCTGCAAATCGGCTCGGCCAAAGGCGTGGCGCGCTTGATGCAACGCGCCGGGCGCTCCGGTCACGCGCCAGGCAGGCCATCACGGGTGACGTTGGTGCCGACCCATAGCCTGGAATTGGTGGAAGCCGCCGCTGCCCAAGACGCAATAACGCAGCGGCGCATCGAGGCTCGCGAATCGCCCTACAAGCCTTTGGATGTGCTCGTACAACACCTGGTGAGCATGGCCCTGGGCGGTGGTTTTACCCCGGATGCACTGTTGACGGAGGTGCGTGAGGCCTGGGCTTATCGTGACCTTACTGACGCCGATTGGGCCTGGGCGCTGGGGTTTGTGCGCCATGGCGGCCTGTCGTTGACGGCCTATCCGGATTACCGCCGAGTGGAGCCCGATGAGCATGGCGTGTGGCGCGTGCCGGATGCACGCCTGGCGCGACGCCATCGCATGAGCGTGGGCACTATTGTCAGCGACGCGAGTATCCAGTTGAAATTCTGGAGCAAGGGCGGCGGGGGCAAGACGCTGGGCAGCGTCGAGGAAGGCTTTATCGCCCGGCTCAAACCCGGAGACGGCTTTCTGTTCGCCGGGCGGCTATTGGAGTTAGTGCGAGTGGAGAACATGACGGCGTATGTACGCCGCAGCACCGCTAAAAAGGCCGCCGTGCCGCGTTGGAATGGTGGGCGCATGCCGCTTTCCAATGAGTTGGCCCAGGCGGTGGTCGAGCGTTTCGACGCCGCGGCGCACGGGCACTTCGATGGCCCCGAAATGCGTGCGGTGCAACCGCTGCTGCAGACTCAGTTGCGTTGGTCTGGCCTGCCGACACGTGCGCATTTGCTGGCTGAAACCCTGAAATCGCGCGAAGGCTGGCACCTGTTTCTCTACCCGTTCGCCGGGCGCCAGGTGCATCTGGGGCTGGCGAGCTTGCTGGCGTGGCGGGTCAGCCAAAGCCAGCCGGTGACCTTTTCGATTGCGGTGAATGATTACGGGCTGGAACTGCTGAGCGCTACGCCGGTGGACTGGCCGGTTGTGTTGAATCAAGCGCTGCTGAGCCCGACGAACTTACTGCTGGACGTGGCGGCCAGCTTGAATGCCGGTGAGCTGGCGCTGCGGCGCTTTCGCGAAATCGCACGTATCGCCGGGCTGGTGTTTGCCGGTTACCCCGGCGCGCCGAAAAGCACGCGGCAAGTGCAAGCTTCCAGCGGTTTATTCTTCGAGGTATTCAAGCAATACGATCCGCAGAACCTTTTGCTGACCCAGGCCGGGGAAGAAGTCCTGCGTGATGAGTTGGATATTCGTCGGTTGGAAGAGACATTGCGTCATCTGACGGCGCTGAAACTGGACCTGCATGTGATCGAACGGCCGACGCCGCTGGCGTTTCCACTGCTGGTTGAGCGAATGCGCGAGAGCATGAGTTCGGAGAAGCTGTCCGAGCGCATCGCACGCATGGTCAAGGACTTGGAAAAAGTCGCGGATAACGGGAAACGCTGATGCATTATTTGCTGACGCTCGAGGGTGAGGCGTTGTGGCTGCTGGCGGAAAAGGCAATTTACTGGCCCGCCCGTCAGTGCCTGTTGATCGCCGATGCGCATTTCGGCAAGGCCTCGGCGTATCGCAGCCTCGGGCAGCCGGTGCCGCAGGGCACCACTAGCGAAAACCTGCAGCGCCTGGACCGCCTGTTGTCGACCCTGCCGTGCGCGCAGGTGATCTTTCTCGGCGACTTCCTGCACGGCCCGGGCTCGCACGCCAGCGGCACCCTCAGCGCCTTGAGAGCCTGGCGCGAGCGCAATCACGCACTGAAACTGACCTTGATTCGCGGCAATCACGATAAACGCGCTGGCGACCCGCCTGCCGACTTGAGGATTGAAGTGGTGGCCGAGCCGCTATTGATGGGGCCGTTCGCGTTGCAGCATGAGCCGGATGCCCACCCCAGCCATCATGTGCTGGCCGGGCATGTGCATCCTGTGTATCGGTTGCGCGGCAAAGGTCGGCAGAGTTTGCGTTTGCCGTGCTTCCAGATCGGCTCGAAGATCAGCTTGCTGCCGGCGTTCGGAGCTTTTACCGGCGGTTACTCCGTAGAGAAAAGCGACGATCGGCGAATATTTGTGATCGGCGATCAGGACGTATGGCCGGTGTGCTAAACGTACAACAAACGCTAAGCACTGCGGCCTGATAACGAGTCGCCAGTGTGTAGATGTACGCGGTCGAACTGTGGGAGCTGGCTTGCCTGCGATGGCGGTTTGTCGGTGTGTATATCCGTTGCTGCGGTCACGGCTACTTAGGGTTCCGCCCTGACGGCGGGTCACTTTTGCAAGGACGCAAAAGTAACCAAAAGGTCCTCGCCCCACCACTCGGCACCTCGCTCTGGCTCGGTGTGCCCTCACTCCGGCTTGAATCCGTGGGCCGC
>NZ_JAAAFV010000072.1:139030-289605 GCF_019352915.1 Pseudomonas sp. Xaverov 259
GTCTACAGCACGGCGGCCTGAAAGCCGGCCTGAGTGGTTGAAGCAAGAGCCAGGTCAAGTGCGAAGCAAAAGCCAATCTACCTGATGCAACGCAGTCTAAATGTGGGAGCGGGCTTGCTCGCGAATGCGGTGGGTCAGTTGATTCATCTGTCACTGACCCACCGCATTCGCGAGCAAGCCCGCTCCCACAGTTGACCGCATGCAGTTCTGAATATGAGGTCGACTGCGAATTTGCATGCTCTGAAGAGCTGCTTTTCTGTGGGAGCTGGCTTATCGACTCGTCGCACCGCTGGGATGCAGGCACGTCGGTACATCAGGCACACCGAGTAGATACCATCGCAGCGTTGCGACGAGTCGACAAGCCAGCCCTCATAGGGAATCACTCCTAGGGTCGACTACCACGCTGCTGCGCTGGGCTTTTGAGCGCTTTTAATCAGGCGACAGGTGCGGGAGGCGGCTCATCGGGAAGCACTGGCTCACCGGGCTCGGTGGGCTGCTGTGGCCAATCTTCGTCAGGTTGACCGGGGATGCCGCCCGCATACGCTGGGTCGGCCATCAGGGACCAGGCCAGAACACCAATCTGGTTGGGTTCAAGCCGGGCGAGTTCGGCGCTGATTCGCGGGTCGATCTTCATAAAGTACTCCTCAAGCGTAGCTCGGCGCGTTTTGCACGCGCCGAGGCAGTACACCCAATAGAGTCACTTCACGCAGACTAATTCCCTTTACGTGTAAGACGTTTCGATCAAGCGCGTGGGAGAGTGACGCCGCGCTGGCCCTGATACTTGCCGGCGCGATCTTTATAGGACACTTCACAAGCTTCATCGGACTGCAGGAACAGCATCTGCGCCACGCCTTCGTTGGCGTAGATCTTGGCCGGCAAGGTGGTGGTGTTGGAGAACTCCAGGGTCACGTGGCCTTCCCACTCCGGCTCAAGTGGCGTCACGTTAACGATGATACCGCAGCGCGCGTAGGTGCTTTTACCCAGGCAGATGGTCAGCACGTCACGGGGAATACGGAAGAATTCCACAGTGCGCGCCAGCGCAAAGGAGTTTGGCGGAATGATGCACACGTCGCTTTTAATGTCGACGAAGCTCTTTTCGTCGAAGTTTTTCGGATCGACGATCGCCGAGTTGATGTTGGTGAACACCTTGAATTCATCGGCGCAGCGCACGTCGTAGCCGTAACTGGAAACACCGTAGGAAATCACGGGCGCCGCGCCTTCGCCACGGATCTGGCGCTCAACGAAGGGTTCGATCATGCCGTGTTCTTGCGCCATGCGGCGAATCCACTTGTCCGATTTGATGCTCATGGCGGGTGTCCTGAATAGCGAGGTGGAAAAATTCTGTTGGGCATCTTACCGGGGCCGGCTCTGGGGTTCAAAGGGCGCGGGGGATTTGTTGATGAATGTGCTGCCTGCCATAAGCGGCAGCCAGCGGGGCCGGGACCGTCGTTGCAGTGCCCGGCGACTGTAAATACCACCGCCAGTCACGAAAATAGAGAAACCTTCGGAAATACCATTGGCACGTCCCGGAAAAAGGGTTAAGGTGGCGCCACTGTGCTGCTTGTGTCACTGAGAATCTCTACACGATATGTTGAATTTCGATCCAACCATCTCCAAGAATTTTTCCTGCTCTTTGCACTCAGTCTCGGCCAGGGCTTTTCCTGAGTCGCAGTTAACTTTGTCCAAGGAGATACACCATGTCTAATCGCCAAACTGGTACCGTTAAGTGGTTCAACGATGAAAAAGGCTTCGGCTTCATCACTCCACAATCCGGTGACGACCTGTTCGTTCACTTCAAAGCTATCCAATCCGACGGCTTCAAAAGCCTGAAAGAAGGCCAACAGGTTTCTTTCATCGCTACCCGCGGTCAGAAAGGCATGCAAGCTGAAGAAGTTCAAGTTATCTAACTTGTACTGACTTAGTCGAAAAAACCCCGCCCTTAAAAGCGGGGTTTTTTTATGCCTGATCGTTCCCACGCTCTGCGTGGGAACGCCTCTTGTGACGCTCTGCGTCACGCTGGGGGACGCGGAGCGTGCCGGGCTGCATTCCCACGCAGAGCGTGGGAACGATCAGGCAGTCCGGGCCAAGCACAAAAAAATGTGGGAGCAGGCTTTATGTAGGAACTGGCTTGCCAGCTTCCACATAAAGTCCGCTCCCACATTTGTTCAGCGTCGTTTATTGAAACAACGACTCACTCGACAAGCCATTCTTCTCGAGGATCTCACGCAAGCGTTTGAGGCCCTCTACCTGGATCTGCCGCACCCGCTCACGGGTCAGGCCGATCTCCAGGCCCACATCCTCCAGGGTGCTGCTCTCATGGCCGCGCAGGCCGAAGCGGCGAATCACCACCTCACGCTGCTTGTCCGTGAGCTCCGACAGCCATTGGTCAATGCTTTGGGAAAGATCATCGTCCTGCAACAGCTCACAAGGATCTGTCGGGCGATCATCCGTCAGGGTGTCCAGCAGGGTTTTATCCGAGTCCGGACCCAGCGAGACATCGACCGAAGATACGCGCTCATTCAAGCCGAGCATGCGCTTAACCTCTCCCACTGGCTTTTCCAGCAGGTTGGCGATTTCTTCAGGCGAGGGTTCATGATCGAGTTTTTGTGTCAGCTCACGCGCCGCCCGCAGATAGACGTTGAGCTCCTTGACCACATGGATCGGCAACCGGATCGTGCGGGTCTGATTCATGATCGCCCGTTCGATGGTCTGGCGAATCCACCAGGTAGCATAGGTAGAGAAACGGAAGCCCCGCTCAGGGTCGAACTTCTCCACTGCCCGGATCAAGCCCAGGTTGCCCTCCTCGATCAAGTCCAACAGCGACAGGCCACGATTGACGTAGCGTCGGGCAATTTTCACCACCAGCCGCAGGTTGCTTTCAATCATGCGCTTGCGCCCAGCTGGATCGCCCTTTTGCGACAAGCGCGCAAAATGGACTTCTTCTTCGGGAGTCAGCAAAGGGGAAAAGCCGATTTCATTGAGATACAACTGCGTGGCGTCGAGCGCCCGCGTGTAGTCAATGTACTTGTGTTGCTTCAACGCGGTGGAGTTCTTGGATTTGGTGCGAACTGAAGGAGTTGGAGACCCTTCATCATTCGACATCGATTCCTTTTCGGTGAGTATCTCCATTTCAAGGAGAACCTCATCGTCGATGTCAAACTCCGGCGCTTCTTTACTGAGAGCCATTGTTATAGTCCTTTGGTGAGTTCGACCTCAAGCTCAAGCGACGCCTTTATCCTTGGCAACGCTGGAGCCTGTTCCTTCTACGTGAGGGAACAGGCTGTGCAACACATCAACGACGGGGTAGGAATTGCAGCGGATCTACAGGCTTCCCTTGGCGGCGAATCTCAAAGTGCAGTTTCACCCGGTCTGTACCAGTTGACCCCATTTCGGCAATTGTCTGTCCGACTTTGACCTGCTGCCCCTCCCGAACCAACAGCCTGCGGTTATGACCGTAGGCACTGACGTAGGTATCGCTGTGCTTGATGATGACCAGCTCGCCGTAGCCCCGTAAACCACTCCCGGCGTAAACCACTGTCCCATCAGACGCAGCTAAAACAGGCTGTCCCAAATCTCCGGCGATATCAATGCCTTTATTCAAACTACCGTTTGAAGAGAATTTTCCAATCAACACCCCGTTTGAAGGCCATCCCCAACCGGTCGGCGCCGGCCCGGCAGGTGGCAACGGCGTGGCTGCCGGTTTGCTCGCAACCGTAGGCGCGGCGGTGCCTGCGGGCCGTGTAATGATCGTGGTTTTGCTTGAAGACGAGGCCGAAGATCCGGACTTTGTCACAACTGCCGTAGGCGCTGAACCGGTACGCCCATCGAAACGGATGGTTTGCCCCGGATGTATCGTATAGGGCACAGGAATATTGTTACGAGCTGCGAGCGCCTTGTAATCCCAGCCGTAACGGAAGGCGATCGAGAACATCGTGTCCCCCTTTCGCACCACATATTGCCCGGTGGTGACCGTTGGTTTTTGCGGCACGCTGCTGGCACCGTTTCGGTCGACAACCCGAGCGCCACTGGACGGAGAGCTTGAGCAACCCACCAATAAGGAACTCAAGACAAGGCCAAGCACCAGTCGCTGAAAACTTGTTTTACTCATACGCTGCGCAAGACCTGTGAGACTCACCCGCCGCTCCCTTTGTGCTGGCCGAACATGAATGCCTGTATCAGGCTTGAAATATGTCGCAAGTATAACTGGGCATTGGCTTTTTACCGGCACACGACTGAAACGAAAAATTCATCGTGTTTAAATCCGGCTTCCAATCATGTTGACTCAACAAGCCCCGCCGTAAGACCTATCCCCCTCAACAGAATTCACTGTTTGCGAAGAAATGATCAGGCCAGCGGGCCATTGAGCAGCGGAACGAAGCGCACGGCACCCAATACATGCCGGGAAAAACCTTCGTCCTCACGGATAATGAGCATCAATTGTTGCACTTCACCAGAACCCACCGGGATGACCAGGCGCCCGCCAGGGGCGAGCTGATCGAGTAACGCCTGGGGCACATCGGTGGCGACCGCCGTGACGATGATGCCGTTATACGGCGCCAGCGCCGGCCAGCCTTCCCAACCATCGCCCCAGCGGAACACTACGTTGCGCAGGTTGAGCTCCACCAGGCGCTCCTTGGCGCGGTCCTGCAGGACCTTGATGCGCTCCACCGAGAACACCCGCTCCACCAGCTGCGAGAGTACGGCGGTCTGGTACCCCGAACCGGTACCGATCTCCAGCACCTTGTCCAACGGCCCCGCCGCCAGCAGCAGCTCACTCATGCGCGCAACCATATAAGGCTGCGAGATGGTCTGGTTATGGCCGATCGGCAACGCAGTGTCTTCGTAGGCGCGATGCGCCAGCGCCTCATCTACGAACAGATGCCGAGGCGTGCGCCGGATGACTTCCAGCACTTGGGCGTTGGACAGGCCTTCTTCGTACAGACGCTGGATCAAACGCTCGCGGGTACGCTGGGAGGTCATCCCGATACCACGACGCAACAGGTCGTCTTGTTCACGCGCCATTAACGCAGCCCCTCAAGCCAGCCATCCAGACTACTGAAGGCATCACTGAAGGTGCGATCGAGCTGCAACGGGGTAATCGAAACATAACCTTGCATCACCGCATGAAAGTCGGTGCCGGGGCCGCCGTCTTCGGCATCGCCGGCGGCAGCAATCCAGTAACCTTCCTTGCCACGCGGGTCGACCACCTTCAACGGCGCTGCTGCACGAGAGCGATGGCCCAGGCGGGTCAGCTGGATGCCGCGGATATGGTCGAGGGGCAAATTGGGAATATTGACGTTGAGCACCGTACGCGCAGGCAAGTCCAGCGAGCCATGGGCCTCCACCAGCTTGCGGGCGAAATACGCCGCCGTCGCTAGGTTATCCAGTTGCCGTGAGGCAAACGAAAAAGCGAACGAGGTGCGCCCCAGGAAGCGCCCTTCAAGGGCCGCGGCCACCGTGCCGGAATACAGCACGTCATCGCCCAGGTTGGCGCCCAGGTTGATGCCCGACACTACCAGATCCGGCTCCTGGTCCAACAAGCTGTTGATTGCCAGGTGCACGCAGTCGGTGGGGGTACCGTTCACGCTGATAAAGCCATTGGCCAGAACCTGCGGGTGCAGCGGACGGTCGAGCGTCAGCGAACTGCTGGCGCCGCTCTTGTCCTGGTCCGGGGCAACCACCACGCACTCGGCGTAATCCTGCAGCGCAGCATAAAGCGCGGCAAGACCGGGTGCGGTGGCACCGTCATCGTTTGATATCAGAATACGCATGGGTTGTCCGTCGGCCCCACCGGCACCAGATCAACAAGCTCGCGCACCAAGACAGTGGCGAAGCATCCGGCCGGCAGGACGAATTCCAATTGCAGAATGTCAGGACCGGGATAATGCCACGTCAATCCGCCAATGGGCAGTCGCAGAATGCGACGTTCCTGGCTCATGCCGGCTCTCACCAGCCAATCACGCAGCTCCGGCTCGCTGGCGGCAATGCTTTGCTCAAGCGTGTGGGTCGCGCCGCCGGCCGGTGAATCGCCCTCGCCCCACTGCGGGCCGGTGGGGTGCAGGTCCAGAATCGCCAGGCGCGGGTCGCTGCATTCAGCCTCACCTGCGGGGAAAAAACTGCGACTGTCGGTAAACGCCAGCAGGTCACCGACCTGGGCACGTTGCCAGGATCCATCCGCGACCCGCGCCGCCAACACTTTGTTAAACAAAAAGCTGCGCGCGGTCGACAGCAGCCGCGAACGCACATTGCGCTGCTCCGGCAACGCCTTGCGCGCCGCCCAATCGCGGGCATCCACGACGTTGCCGCCGTTATGCCCGAAACGCTGGGTACCGAAGTAGTTCGGGATGCCGTGCTGGGCGATCAATTGCAAGCGCGCGTCGATGGCGGCGGTATCACCCGCCAATTGCGTCAGGCGCAGGGTAAAGCCATTGGCCGAATGCGCGCCGCGTTGCAGTTTGCGCTTGTGGCGGCCCATTTTGAGGATCTTGAGGGTGTCGTTTTCGGCACCGCTCATGTCCGGGTCAGCCTTGCCTGGCAGTTGCACGCTGAACCACTGACGGGTCAACGCCTGACGGTCCTTGAGCCCGGCGTAGCTGACGGTGCGCAACGGCACGCCGGCAGCCTTGGCGATACGGCGTGCAGCCTCTTCGGTATTCAGGCCGCGCTTTTCGACCCACAGCCACAGGTGCTCACCGTCGCCGCTGAGCGGGATGTCCAGCACTTCGTCGACCTGGAAATCTTCAGCCGTCGCTTTCAGAACCGCGCTGCCCAAGGCTTCGCCATAGGCACGCGGGCCCAGCAATTGCAGATCATTCATGCGCGCAGCAACAAGGCGACGGAGTGCACCGCAATGCCCTCTTCCCGGCCGGTAAACCCGAGCTTTTCGGTGGTGGTGGCTTTCACGTTGACTTGATCCAATTCAATTTGCAGGTCGGCGGCAATCAGCGCGCGCATCGATTCGATGTGGGGCGCCATTTTCGGCGCCTGGGCCACGATGGTGTTGTCGACGTTGCCGACCTTCCAGCCCTTGGCGTGGATCAGGCCGACCACGTGGCGCAGCAAGACACGGCTGTCCGCGCCCTTGAAGGTCGGGTCAGTGTCCGGAAAATGCTTGCCGATATCGCCCAACGCGGCGGCGCCGAGCAAGGCATCGCTCAAGGCATGCAGCACAACGTCGCCGTCGGAATGAGCCAGCAACCCATGGTGGTGTGCAATGCGCACGCCGCCCAAGGTGATGAAATCGCCTTCAGCGAAACGGTGCACATCATAGCCGTGGCCAATACGCATAAAAAAACGCCCCGATTTAATTCAGGGCGTGATTCTACCTACTTTTGCCTCACATTAACCGAGCAAAGCGCGACCATGATGTCGCAAATGGTCTTCGATGAAGCTGGCGATAAAGAAGTAGCTGTGGTCATAGCCCGGCTGCAGGCGCAGTTCCAACGGGTGGTTGGCGGCCTTGGCCGCTTGCTGCAACGCCTCAGGCTTAAGCTGCACGGCAAGGAAATCGTCGCGATCACCCTGGTCCACCAGCAACGGCAGTTTTTCCGAGGCTTCGCTGATGAGCACGCAGGCATCCCACTCGCGCCATTTGGAGCGTTCTTCGCCCAGGTAACGGGAGAAGGCTTTCTGGCCCCACGGGCAATCCATCGGGTTGTTGATCGGCGAAAACGCCGACACCGATTGGTAACGCCCTGGGTTGCGCAAGGCACACACCAGGGCACCGTGACCGCCCATGGAGTGGCCACTGATGCCGCGCTTGTCCGAAGCCGGAAAATGCGCTTCAACCAACGCAGGTAATTCCTGCACGACATAGTCGTGCATCCGATAGTGCTTGGCCCAGGGTTCCTGCGTGGCATTCAGGTAGAAGCCAGCGCCCAGGCCAAAATCCCAGGCGTTGTCCGGGTCGCCCGGCACACCCGGCCCACGCGGGCTGGTGTCGGGTGCGACGATGATCAACCCAAGCTCGGCGGCCATGCGCTGGGCGCCGGCTTTTTGCATGAAGTTCTCATCGGTGCAGGTCAGCCCCGACAGCCAGTACAGCACTGGCAGCTTGCCGCCCTGCTCCGCCTGAGGCGGCAGGTAGACGGCGAACGTCATGTCGCAACCGAGCACATCAGAATGGTGCTTGTAGCGTTTATGCCAGCCGCCGAAGCTCTTCTGGCACGACAGGTTTTCCAGATTCATGGCCGACCTCAAAAGTGGATGACGGTACGAATGCTCTTGCCTTCATGCATCAGGTCAAACGCTTTGTTGATGTCTTCCAGGCCCATGGTGTGGGTGATGAAGGTGTCCAGCGGGATTTCGCCGGTCTGGGCCATTTCCACGTAGCTTGGCAATTCGGTACGGCCGCGCACACCGCCGAACGCCGAACCGCGCCAGACGCGACCGGTGACCAGCTGGAATGGACGCGTAGCGATCTCCTGGCCGGCACCGGCCACACCGATGATCACCGACTCGCCCCAGCCTTTGTGGCAGCACTCAAGGGCGGCGCGCATCAGTTGCACATTGCCGATGCACTCGAAGGAGAAGTCCACGCCGCCGTCAGTGAGGTCAACGATCACGTCCTGGATCGGGCGGTCATAGTCTTTCGGGTTGATGCAGTCGGTAGCGCCCAACTGCTTGGCAATTTCAAACTTGGCCGGGTTGATGTCGATGGCAATGATGCGGCCGGCTTTGGCCTTGACTGCGCCAATGATGGCCGACAGGCCGATACCGCCCAGGCCGAAGATGGCCACGGTGTCGCCCGGCTTGACCTTGGCGGTGTTGATCACTGCACCGATGCCGGTGGTGACACCGCAGCCCAGCAGGCAGACTTTCTCCAGCGGCGCTTCTTTAGGAATCTTGGCCACGGAGATTTCCGGCAACACGGTGTACTCCGAGAAGGTCGAGGTGCCCATGTAGTGGAAAATCGGCTGGCCTTTGTAGGAGAAACGCGTAGTGCCGTCGGGCATCAGGCCTTTGCCCTGGGTGGATCGGATGGCCTGGCACAGGTTGGTCTTGCCCGACAGGCAGAATTTGCACTTGCCGCATTCCGGGGTGTACAGCGGGATGACATGGTCGCCGACGGCCACCGAGGTCACGCCCTCGCCGATCGCCTCGACCACTGCACCACCTTCATGGCCCAGGATCGACGGGAAGATGCCTTCCGGGTCGGCGCCCGACAAGGTGTAGGCGTCGGTATGGCACACACCGGACGCAACCACACGCAACAGCACCTCGCCAGCCTTGGGCATGGCGACATCCACTTCAACGATCTCAAGGGGCTTTTTCGCTTCGAAGGCTACGGCGGCGCGGGACTTGATCATCCGGGTTTCTCCTGGGAATTAAAAACTGAGGCGGAGAGTGTAATACATGGCTTATTGATGAATAATCCGGGAAAAAGCAAAACATTATTGCTACTCAGGGATAATCAACATGCTGGAAAACCGCTGGGAAGGCATCGATGAGTTCGTCGCTGTGGCCGAATGCAGCCAATTCACCGCAGCGGCCGAACGCTTGGGCGTGTCTTCATCGCATATCAGCCGGCAGGTGGCGCGCCTGGAAGAACGGCTGCAAACGCGCTTGCTGTATCGCAGTACGCGCAAAGTGACCCTCACCGAAGCCGGTCAGACCTTTCTGCAACATTGCCAGCGTTTACAAGATGGTCGTGAAGAAGCCTTGCGCGCGGTGAGCGACCTCACCAGCGAGCCCAAGGGCATGTTGCGCATGACCTGCGCGGTGGCGTACGGCGAGCGCTTTATCGTGCCGCTGGTCACGCGGTTCATGGGGCTGTACCCACAGTTGCGCGTGGATATCGAATTGAGTAACCGCCAGTTGGACCTGGTGCATGAGGGCCTGGACCTGGCCATTCGCCTGGGGCGCTTGCAAGACTCACGCATGGTCGCTAGCCGCCTGGCACCTCGGCGTATGTACCTGTGCGCGTCGCCGTCCTACTTGGCACGTTATGGTCGGCCACATAGTTTGTCGGAACTGAGTCGGCATAACTGCCTGATCGGCAGCTCGGATATCTGGCAACTGGCTCAGGATGGGCGGGAATTTTCCCAGCGGGTGCAGGGAAACTGGCGCTGCAACAGTGGGCAGGCGGTACTGGATGCGGCGCTGCAAGGGGTTGGGTTGTGCCAACTGCCGGATTATTACGTGCTGGAGCATTTGCACAGTGGCGCGCTGGTGTCGTTGCTGGAGGCGCATCAGCCGCCGAATACAGCGGTGTGGGCGTTGTATCCGCAGCAGCGGCATTTGTCGCCGAAGGTTCGCAAGCTGGTGGATTACTTGAAGACTGGTCTGGCTGAGCGGCCGGAGTATGGCGGGTAGTTATTCAGTGCCTGTACTGGCCCCTTCGCGAGCAAGCCCGCTCCCACATTTTGAAATGCATTCCAAATGTGAGAGCGGGCTTGCTCGCGAAGGGGTCGACACGGTTTAACTGACTACCTGCGGTTAACCCACCGCAGCCGAAGCCACTCCAGATCTTCTGGCCGGGTCACCTTGATGTTGTCCGCACGCCCCTCGACCAGTCGCGGCGCCTGGCCAGACCATTCCATGGCCGAAGCTTCGTCGGTGATCACCGCATCAGCTACCAGGCTGTCAGCCAAGGCACGGTGCAAGGCGCCCAGGCGGAACATCTGCGGCGTGTAAGCCTGCCAGATCAGGCTGCGATCAACGGTTTCCACCACGCGGCCATGCTTGTCGGCACGCTTGAGGGTGTCGCGAGCCGGCACTGCCAGCAGGCCGCCGACAGGGTCATCAGCCAGTTCGGCCAAGAGCTTGTCGAGGTCATCCCGGCTCAGATTAGGCCGCGCCGCATCGTGCACCAGCACCCAGTCATCATCACTGGCGCCCAGGGCATTGAGTTGCAGCAGCGCATTGAGCACCGAACCCGAGCGCTCCTCGCCACCGTCCGCACGCACGATGCGTGGGTCGTTGGCACACGACAGGTTTGGCCAGTAGGGATCATCGACAGCAAGACTGACCACCAGCCCCTTGAGGCCTGGATGGTCAAGAAAACAACCAAGGCTGTGTTCCAGAATAGTGCGCCCGCCGAGTTGCAGGTACTGCTTGGGACGGTCCGCAGCCATACGGGCACCAACGCCCGCAGCAGGAATCACGGCCCAGAAGGCCGGTACAGACTGACTCATTGGGCCAACTGGTAGAGGGTTTCGCCCTCCTTGACCATGCCCAACTCATGGCGAGCCCGCTCTTCAACGGTCTCGGTGCCTTTTTTCAGCTCAAGCACTTCGGCATCGAGAACGCGGTTGCGCTCCAGCAGGATTTCGTTTTCGGCGTGCTGGTCGGCAATTTGCTGGGTCAGCTCTTTCACCTGCGCAAAGCTGCCATTACCGACCCATAGACGGTACTGCAGGCCAGCCAGCAACAAGAGCAAGACGAGGAACAACCAATTGGGACTGCGCATCGAAATCCGGGTATCCAGTAAAAAAAGACAGCCATGCAAAACTTTTTACAGCAACTGATAGCACGAAGCCTGGAATAACCAGGCTTGTACTTGATAGCCATCAGATTAGCGCCGAAATACACACTGTCGTGATTTTTCCGACGCTACCTGTCGACTTTTTACCATGCCTTACATCAAGTAGCGATCAACCGCGAAACTCGCTGCGACCGTTGTACTTGGCTTTACCCGCCAGTTGCTCTTCGATACGCAGCAATTGGTTGTACTTGGAAACGCGGTCGGAACGGCACAGCGAACCGGTCTTGATCTGGCCCGCCGAGGTGCCCACAGCCAGGTCGGCAATGGTCGAGTCTTCGGTTTCGCCGGAGCGGTGCGAGATCACGGCAGTGTAGCCCGCAGCCTTGGCCATCTGGATGGCTTCCAGGGTTTCGGTCAGGGTGCCGATCTGGTTGAACTTGATCAGGATCGAGTTGGCGATCTTTTTGTCGATGCCTTCTTTCAGGATCTTGGTGTTGGTGACGAACAAGTCGTCGCCTACCAGTTGGATTTTTTCGCCGATCTTGTCGGTGAGGACTTTCCAGCCGTCCCAGTCGGACTCGTCCAGGCCGTCTTCGATCGAGATGATCGGGTAGCGCTCGGTCAAGCCTTTGAGGTAGTCAGCAAAACCTTCCGATGTGAACACGTGGCCTTCGCCGGACAGGTTGTATTTACCGTCCTCGTAGAACTCGCTGGCAGCGCAGTCCAGGGCCAGGGTCACGTCGGTGCCCAGCTTGTAGCCAGCGTTGGCCACGGCTTCGGAGATGACTTTGAGTGCATCTTCGTTGGACGCCAGGTTCGGTGCAAAACCACCTTCGTCACCCACCGCAGTGCTCAGGCCACGGGCCTTCAGCACAGCCTTGAGGTGATGGAAAATCTCGGTGCCCATGCGCAGGCCTTCGGAGAAGGTCTTGGCGCCCACCGGCTGCACCATGAATTCCTGGATATCGACGTTGTTATCGGCGTGCTCGCCACCGTTGATGATGTTCATCATCGGAACCGGCATCGAGTAAACACCCGGGGTGCCGTTCAGGTTGGCGATGTGCGCGTACAGTGGCAGGTCCTGGTCCTGCGCAGCCGCCTTGGCAGCGGCCAGGGACACAGCGAGGATGGCGTTGGCGCCCAGGCTGCCTTTGTTCTCGGTGCCGTCGAGCTTGATCATCGCGTGGTCCAGGGCTTTCTGGTCCAGCGGGTCTTTGCCCAGCAACAGGTCACGGATCGGGCCGTTGATGTTGGCTACAGCTTTGAGTACACCTTTGCCCAGGTAACGGCTCTTGTCGCCATCACGCAGTTCCAGCGCTTCGCGCGAACCGGTAGACGCACCGGACGGCGCGCAGGCGCTGCCGATGATGCCGTTATCGAGAAGCACGTCGGCTTCGACGGTGGGGTTGCCACGGGAGTCGAGAACTTCACGACCTTTGATGTCGACGATTTTTGCCATTGTTGTAAACACTCCAAAGTTGACGAAAACGACGCAGCTGTAGGAAATCTTTTGACCGACCGCAAGGGTGGAACAACAGGGCAGGCTTGCAGGCGACAAGGCTCAGGCCCGCAGGCCTGAGCGTAAAACGAGGGAAAGTCTACCGGAGAAACGACGCTTACGCGGTCTCTACCGTCGGAAAACTCTTGACCAGTTCGTCCAACTGCTTCAACTGGGCCAGGAACGGCTCCAGCTTGTCCAGGCGCAGGGCGCATGGGCCGTCGCACTTGGCGTTGTCCGGGTCCGGGTGGGCTTCCAGGAACAGGCCCGCCAGGGACTGGCTGATGCCCGCCTTGGCCAGGTCCAGCACCTGGGCACGTCGCCCGCCAGCGGAATCTGCGCGACCACCGGGCATTTGCAGCGCGTGGGTCACGTCGAAGAACACCGGGTATTCGAACTGTTTCATGATGCCGAAACCGAGCATGTCCACCACGAGATTGTTGTAGCCGAAGCTCGAACCACGCTCGCAGAGGATCAACTGGTCGTTACCCGCTTCCACGCACTTGCTCAGGATGTGTTTCATTTCCTGGGGTGCGAGGAACTGGGCTTTCTTGATATTGATCACAGCGCCGGTCTTGGCCATCGCCACGACCAGATCGGTCTGGCGCGACAGAAAGGCCGGCAACTGGATGATGTCGCACACCTCGGCGACCACGGCAGCCTGTTCAGGCTCGTGGACGTCGGTGATGATCGGCACGTCGAAGGCTTGCTTGATGTCCTGGAAGATCCGCATGCCTTCTTCAAGGCCTGGGCCACGATAGGAGGTCACGGACGAGCGGTTGGCCTTGTCGAAGCTGGCCTTGAACACGTAAGGGATACCGAGTTTCTCGGTCACTTTTACGTACTCTTCACAGACCTGCATCGCCATGTCGCGGCTTTCCAGCACGTTCATGCCGCCGAACAGCACCATGGGCTTGTCGTTGGCAATCTCGATGTCGCCTACGCGAATGATCTTCTGGGCCATCAGGTTTACGCCTTCTTCTGATGTTGCGTCAGTGCTGCTTTAACGAAACCGCTGAACAACGGGTGACCGTCGCGCGGCGTCGAGGTGAACTCAGGGTGGAACTGGCAGGCCACGAACCAAGGATGATCCGGCGCCTCGACCACTTCAACCAGCTTGCCATCACCAGAGCGACCGGAGATTTTAAGGCCAGCTTCTTTGATCTGCGGCAGCAGGTTGTTGTTCACTTCGTAGCGGTGACGGTGACGCTCGACGATCACGTCCTTGCCGTAGCAGTCGTGAACCAGCGAACCCGGCTCCAGCAGGCAGTCCTGTGCGCCAAGGCGCATGGTGCCGCCCAGGTCGGAGGTTTCGGTACGGGTTTCAACGGCGCCGGTGGCGTCTTCCCACTCGGTGATCAAGCCTACGACCGGGTGGCCGCTGGTGTGATCGAACTCGGTGGAGTTGGCGTCTTTCCAGCCCAGCACGTTACGAGCGAACTCGATAACGGCCACTTGCATGCCCAGGCAGATACCCAGGTACGGCACTTTATTTTCACGGGCGTATTGAACGGCAGTGATCTTGCCTTCCACGCCACGCAGGCCGAAACCGCCGGGTACGAGGATCGCGTCAACACCTTCGAGCAGCGCGGTGCCTTGGTTCTCGATGTCTTCGGAGTCGATGTAGCGCAGGTTGACCTTGGTACGGTTGCTGATACCGGCGTGGCTCATCGCTTCAATCAGCGACTTGTACGCGTCCAGCAGTTCCATGTACTTGCCGACCATGGCGATGGTGACTTCGTGCTCGGGGTTGAGCTTGGCGTCGACTACCGCTTCCCATTCGGAGAGGTCGGCGCTGCCGCACTGCAGGCCGAAGCGCTCGACCACAAAATCATCCAGGCCTTGCGCATGCAGGATGCCCGGGATCTTGTAGATGGTGTCGGCGTCTTCCAGGCCAATCACCGCACGTTCTTCAACGTTGGTGAATTGCGCGATCTTGCGACGCGAGGAGATGTCGATCGGGTGATCGGAGCGGCAGATCAATACGTCCGGCTGCAGGCCGATGGAACGCAGTTCCTTGACGGAATGCTGAGTCGGCTTGGTTTTGGTCTCACCGGCAGTGGCGATGTACGGCACCAGGGTAAGGTGCATCAGCATCGCGCGCTTGGCGCCGATTTCGAAACGCAGCTGACGGATGGCTTCGAGGAACGGTTGGGATTCGATGTCACCCACGGTGCCACCAATCTCGACCATTGCCACATCGGCATCGCCTGCACCCTTGATGATGCGGCGCTTGATTTCGTCGGTGATGTGCGGGATCACCTGGATGGTTGCACCCAGGTAGTCACCACGGCGCTCTTTGCGCAGCACGTGCTCGTAGACACGGCCGGTGGTGAAGTTGTTGTTCTGGGTCATGGTCGTGCGGATGAACCGCTCGTAGTGGCCCAGGTCCAGGTCGGTTTCGGCGCCGTCGTGGGTGACGAACACTTCACCGTGCTGGAACGGGCTCATGGTGCCCGGGTCAACGTTGATGTACGGGTCCAGCTTGAGCATGGTGACCTTAAGTCCCCGCGCCTCCAGGATGGCCGCCAATGAAGCGGAGGCAATGCCTTTCCCCAATGAAGAAACAACACCGCCCGTGACGAATATGTAGCGCGTCATGAAAAACCCTAGAAGTCTGCGTTAAAGCGGTCCGAGCCGCCGGGGAAAGCGAAGGAAGGCCGAAGCCCCCGATCACCTGCATTAATCACAGTGCACCTTTCAAAAAAACCGCCGCGTGGTGACAGACCAGCAATGAAACACCGGTACGTTGATCGCTACACATTTTTTGGAATCGCCCAGCAAAGACTGCTTGGTAATCGGCAACTGCTGCGATTCAGCTGAATCCACAGAAGTTGTATCAAGAAGGGAGCGTAGTCTACCGGAAAGCCTCTATCAGCTCAAACCTTGATCGCACGTCTGTGGCATCCAATGTAATTGCCACTTGCCAGTCGAGCGGGTCCATAGCCCCGCAAGGGCTGGGACAGCCAGCAATTGCTCGCCCTGATACAGCAGCGGCAATCTGCCACGCATGAAGCCTGGCAAGCCACTTTCATTCAGCAGGCGCTTCAGGTCGCGCCGGCCTCGACCTGGCACATCGATGATTTCGCCGCCTTGGCGATAACGAATCACCAACGGGCCTGCGGGCGCCTCTCCGATAAACTCAAGCTGACCATTACCGGGTAACTCTAGTGGGTTTTGCGGATTGGACCAGCTCACCGGCGTGTCGGAAAACTCTGAGTAGGTGGAAGGCAGCCACCACACGCGCTCACCGCTACGGTGCAACTGACCATCGGCCAGGCGCCACAGCGGTTGCGCATCACCCTTGGCATCCCGCAAGGCATACCAACCAGCCCAGTGGTCGCTGTCGGGCAACCGCGTCAGCGGCGTCAGCCAGTGGCGCACGGCGTTGCGCTGGCGGGCGTCGGAAAGCCCGCGCAAGGGAGCGAGGGCCAATGACGGCAAGGCCAGCCAGGGAAACGGCGAAGGCTGGTCGGCGGCGCGCAGGTCAATGACGGCCAATTCGTCGAGCAAACCCTGGGCTTCGCTCAAGTGCTCGGCAGTGCGGGCCAGGCTGGCGACAGCTTGGGGCCAGCGCTCGGTCAGCAGCGGAAAGACACGATTGCGCAGGTAATTGCGCGAAAACCGGGAATCGGCGTTTGAAGGGTCTTCGATCCATTGCAAGTGATGTGCGCGGGCATAGGCCTCCAACTCAACACGCGGTACATCCAGCAGCGGCCGCACCAAGTGCCCTCCCGCCAATGGTCGATGCACAGGCATGGCCGCCAAGCCTCGCACACCCGCTCCCCGCAACAGGCGAAACAGCAGGGTTTCGGCTTGGTCGTCACGATGCTGGCCGGTGAGCATCACCTGCCCTGCCCCGGTCACCTCGATAAACGCCCGGTAGCGCGCATCACGGGCTGCACGCTCAAGGCTGGCACCCGACTGAACGTGCACATGCACCACCCGTAAAGGCACGTTCAGCTCGTCACAGACGGTTTGGCAATGACTGGGCCAGGCATCGGCGGCGGTTTGAAGGCCATGATGGACATGGATTGCACTGAGGCGCGGCAGGGTTTCGGTGTTTGCCAGAGAGGCCAGGAGGTGCAGTAGGACGGTGGAATCAAGGCCGCCAGAAAAGGCGATATGCCAGGCGGGGGCGTTGCGCCAAGGGGCAAGGTTTTGCAGGAGTTTGGCGGGTAAGCTAGGGCTCATCACAAATACCGGCGCAGAACTGGAATACGGCAGCCAAGCATACACAAAGCAAATGTGGGAGCGGGCTTGTGTGGGAGCCGGGCTTGCCCGCGATGCAGACAACTCGGTTTATCTGTTACACCGAGTTGATGCTATCGCAGGCAAGCCAGCTCCCACACAAGCCCGCTCCCACACTAAAAGGCCTTGCCTGTCAGATCAGTGCTTGATCAAAGGCCGTAGCTCATCAGGCGCTCATAACGGCGCTTGAGCAGCGCTTCGTTGTCCAGCTTCTTGAGCATCGCCAGTTGCGAACCCAGCTCCGCGCGGATAGTCGCAGCCGCGGCAGCCGGGTCGCGGTGGGCGCCGCCCAATGGCTCGGCGATAACCTTATCCACGATGCCCAGGCCTTTGAGGCGATCGGCGGTGATGCCCATGGCTTCGGCAGCGTCCGGCGCTTTTTCGGCGGTTTTCCACAGGATCGAGGCGCAACCTTCCGGCGAAATCACCGCGTAGGTCGAATATTGCAGCATGTTCAGTTGGTCGCAGACGCCGATGGCCAGCGCACCGCCGGAACCACCTTCACCGATCACGGTGGCGATGATCGGGGTTTTCAGGCGGGACATGACGCGCAGGTTCCAGGCGATCGCTTCGCTCTGGTTGCGCTCTTCGGCATCGATACCTGGGTAGGCACCCGGGGTGTCGATGAAGGTCAGGATCGGCATTTTGAAGCGCTCGGCCATTTCCATCAGGCGGCACGCTTTGCGGTAGCCTTCCGGGCGCGGCATGCCGAAGTTACGGCGCACCTTTTCACGCACTTCACGGCCTTTCTGGTGACCGATCACCATCACTGGCTGGTCGTCCAGGCGAGCAATACCGCCCACGATGGCTGCGTCGTCAGAGAAGTGGCGATCGCCATGCAACTCGTCGAACTCGGTGAAGATGTGCTGAATGTAGTCCAGGGTGTACGGACGGCGCGGGTGGCGGGCCAGGCGCGCGATCTGCCAGCTGGTCAGCTTGCCGAAGATGTCTTCGGTGAGCGAGCTGCTCTTGTCTTGCAGGCGAGCGATCTCATCGCCGATATTCAGCGAATTGTCATTGCCGACCAGGCGCAGTTCTTCAATCTTGGCTTGCAGGTCAGCGATCGGCTGTTCGAAATCAAGAAAATTCGGGTTCATAAGCGTCCGTCTTGGGTCGACGGCCAGGGAGTGCCTGGCCAGCCGGTTGTCTATTCGCGCCCTACCTTAAGGGAGAGGCGCGTTTAGGTCGAGATTAAATGTTCAGCCGAGATCAGAGTTATCTGACCGTCAGCGGTATTGGAGGAAGACGTTGTCTCGCCCGAACTGGTCACGCAAAGCTTGAATCAAGCCATCAGCGGGATCAATTCGCCACGTCTCACCAAACTGCAACATCGCCTTGGCGTCATTGCCGGTGTACTCCATGGTCACCGGGCATGCGCCACGGTGGCGTTTAAGCAAATCACCCAACCAGCGTAGCTGATCGCCTTTAAGGGCTTCGGTCTTGACCTTCAAGCGCAGGCTTTCGGCCAGGTTGGTGCGCGCATCTTCCATGCTCATCACCCGCTTGATCCGCAGGCGCAGGCCGCCGGAGAAGTCATCGTTGCTGACCTCGCCTTCCACCACCACCATGGCATCGGTCTGCAGCAGCGACTGCGCGGAGTGGAACGCATCGGCAAACAGCGACGCCTCGATGCGACCCGAACGGTCGTCGAGGGTGATAAAGCCCATCTTGTCGCCCTTCTTATTTTTCATCACCCGCAGGGCGATGATCATGCCGGCGACGGTCTGGGTGTCGCGCGCCGGTTTCAGGTCGATGATGCGCTGACGGGCGAAACGGCGTATTTCGCCTTCGTACTCGTCAATCGGGTGACCGGTCAGGTACAGGCCCAAGGTGTCTTTCTCACCTTTGAGACGCTCCTTGAGGGTCAGCTCCTTGGCCTTGCGATGGTTGGCATAAACGTCGGCATCTTCCTCGACAAACAACCCGCCAAACAGGTCGGCGTGGCCACTGTCGTGGGTGCGGGCGGTCTGTTCGGCGGCCTTGATCGCTTCTTCCATGGCGGTGAGCAGTACCGCACGGTTGCGGTCGATATTCGCCTGGTAAGCCTTGGGCTCATCATGGAAATACGGGCCGAGACGATCAAGCGCGCCACTGCGGATCAAACCATCGAGGGTGCGCTTGTTGATGCGCTTGAGGTCAACCCGTGCGCAGAAGTCGAACAGATCCTCGAACGGCCCATGCTGACGCGCTTCGGTGATGGCTTCGACCGGGCCCTCGCCCACGCCCTTGATGGCGCCCAGGCCATAGATGATGCGGCCTTCGTCATTCACCGTGAACTTGAATTCCGAGGCGTTCACGTCCGGCGCGTCGAGGCGCAACTTCATGGTGCGCACTTCCTCGATCAAGGTCACGACCTTGTCGGTGTTGTGCATATCCGCCGAGAGTACCGCAGCCATGAACGGCGCCGGGTAGTGGGCTTTCAGCCAGGCGGTCTGGTACGACACCAGGCCGTAGGCGGCGGAGTGGGATTTGTTGAAGCCGTAACCGGCGAATTTCTCTACCAGATCGAAAATGTTACCGGCCAGGTCGGCGTCGATATTGTTGGTGGCGCAACCCTCGATGAAACCGCCGCGCTGCTTGGCCATTTCTTCGGGCTTTTTCTTACCCATGGCCCGACGCAGCATGTCCGCGCCACCCAGGGTGTAACCGGCCATCACCTGGGCAATCTGCATCACCTGCTCTTGATACAGGATGATGCCGTAGGTAGGCGCCAGTACCGGCTTGAGGCCTTCATACTGGTAATCGGAGTGCGGGTACGCCAGTTCGGCGCGCCCGTGCTTACGGTTGATAAAGTCATCCACCATGCCCGATTGCAGCGGGCCTGGACGGAACAGCGCCACCAGTGCGATCAAGTCTTCCAGGCAGTCGGGCTTGAGCTTTTTGATCAGCTCTTTCATGCCGCGCGACTCAAGCTGGAACACCGCCGTGGTTTCGGCTTTTTGCAGCAATTGGTAAGTCGGTTTGTCGTCCAGCGGGATAAACGCGATATCCAGCGGCTCTTCGTCGACCTTGGCGCGCTCGCGGTTGATGGTCTTGAGCGCCCAGTCGATGATCGTCAGGGTTCGCAGGCCCAGGAAGTCGAACTTCACCAGGCCGGCCGCCTCCACGTCATCCTTGTCGAACTGGGTTACCAGGCCATCGCCTTCTTCGTCGCAATAAATCGGCGAAAAGTCAGTGAGCTTGGTCGGCGCAATCACCACACCACCGGCGTGTTTACCGACGTTACGCACCACCCCTTCGAGTTTGCGCGCCATGTCCCAGATTTCGGCGGCTTCTTCATCGACCTTGATGAAGTCGCGCAGGATTTCTTCCTGCTCATAAGCCTTCTCAAGGGTCATGCCGACTTCAAACGGGATCATCTTCGACAAGCGATCCGCCAGGCCGTAGGACTTGCCCTGCACCCGCGCCACGTCGCGGATTACGGCCTTGGCCGCCATGGAACCGAAGGTGATGATCTGGCTCACGGCGTTGCGGCCGTATTTCTCGGCCACGTATTCGATCACGCGGTCACGACCGTCCATGCAGAAATCGACGTCGAAGTCGGGCATGGAAACCCGTTCCGGGTTCAGGAACCGTTCGAACAGCAGGTCGTATTCCAGCGGGTCAAGGTCGGTGATCTTCTGCACATAGGCCACCAGCGAACCGGCACCCGAACCACGGCCCGGGCCTACCGGCACGCCGTTGCTCTTAGCCCACTGGATAAAGTCCATTACGATCAGGAAGTAACCGGGGAACCCCATCTGGATAATGATATCCAGCTCGAAATTCAGCCGGTCGACGTAGACCTGGCGCTTGGCCTCATAGTCTTCGGTGGTGTCCTTGGGCAGCAGAACACTCAAACGCTCTTCCAGGCCGTCGAACGACACCTTGCGGAAGTACTCATCGATGGTCATGCCATCGGGAATCGGGAAGTTGGGCAGGAAGTGCTTGCCCAGCTTCACTTCGATATTGCAGCGCTTGGCGATTTCGACCGAGTTTTCCAGTGCCTCAGGCAAGTCGCTGAACAACTCGGCCATTTCATCGGCGCTTTTGAGGTACTGCTCTTCGCTGTAGTTCTTGGAGCGGCGCGGGTCATCCAGGGCCCTGCCTTCGCCGATGCACACGCGGGTTTCGTGGGCCTCGAAATCTTCTTTCTTGATAAAGCGCACATCGTTGGTCGCAACCAGCGGCGCGCCCAGCTTGTCGGCCAGGGCCACGGCGGCGTGCAGGTGCTCTTCATCGTTGGGACGGTTGGTGCGCTGGACTTCCAGGTAGAAGCGGTCGGGAAACACGTCCATCCACTCGCGGGCCAACACTTCGGCTTCCTGCGGGTTGCCGCCCAGCAGCGCGATACCGATCTCACCTTCTTTGGCGGCCGAGAGCATGATCACGCCCTCGCTCGCCTCAGCCACCCACTCACGCTCGATGATGATCGAGCCGTTGCGCTGGCCGTCGATAAACCCGCGGGAGATCAATTCGGTAAGGTTGCGATAACCCACGCCATTCATCGCCAGCAGGCTGATGCGGCTCAGGGGGTTATCCGGGTCTTTGTTCGACAGCCACAGGTCGGCGCCGCAGATTGGCTTGATGCCGGCGCCCATGGCGTTCTTGTAGAACTTGACCAGGGAACACATGTTGTTCTGATCGGTAACCGCCACCGCAGGCATGTTCATGCCCACCAGGGTTTTGACCAGCGGTTTGATCCGTACCAGGCCGTCGACCAGGGAGTATTCAGTGTGCAGGCGCAGGTGAACGAATGAAGCCGGCATAGTGATCCTGTCTAAAAACTTAGAAACAACAAGGCCCGGGATTGTACCGGGCCTTGAGCAAAACATCAGCCTCGCGACTAAACCTCGCTGAGGCTCTCGCGTGCCTCGTAAGCCTGGCGGACCGGGGCGAACGAGCGACGGTGGATCGGGGTTGGGCCCAGGCGAGCCAAGGCTTCCAGATGGACGGGCGTCGGGTAGCCTTTATGACCACCAATGCCATAACCCGGATAGATCAATTCGAACGCCGCCATTTCACGGTCACGGCTGACTTTGGCCAGGATCGAGGCGGCGGCAATCGCCGGGACCTTGCTGTCACCCTTGACCACCGCTTCTGACGGCATCGCCAGTTTGGGGCAGCGGTTGCCATCGATCATCGCCATTTTCGGCGTGATGTGCAGCCCTTCGACGGCGCGCTGCATGGCCAGCATCGTGGCGTGAAGAATGTTCAGCTCATCGATTTCTTCGACTTCGGCCCGTGCGATGTGCCAGCTCAGGGCTTTTTCGCAGATCTCGTCGTAGAGCTTTTCACGGCGCGCTTCGGTGAGTTTTTTCGAGTCATTGAGGCCGAGGATCGGGCGGTTTGGGTCGAGGATCACCGCCGCCGTCACCACCGCGCCACACAACGGGCCGCGCCCTACTTCATCAACACCGGCGACCAGTGCATCGGCGTGTGCGACCAGACTGAAATCCAGGCCCATTTGCGTGGTCATAAAGCGTCCTGTTTTTGCCCGATCAGGGTTAATACGGCATCGGCTGCCTGGTTCGATGCATCACGGCGCAGGGTGCGGTGGATGTCGTCAAAACCACGGGTCTGCTCTTCGCCGCCATCGATCAAGGGTAGTAAGGTTTGCGCCAGGGCGTCAGGCGTTGCATCGTCCTGCAATAACTCAGGCACCAGCAGGCGCTGGGCCAGCAGGTTAGGCAAAGAGATGTAAGGGCTCTTGACCATGCGCTTGAGAATCCAGAAGGTCAGCGGCGCCAGGCGATAAGCCACGACCATTGGGCGTTTGTACAGCAGCGCCTCCAGGGTCGCGGTGCCCGAGGCGATCAGCACCGCATCACAGGCAGCCAGGGCCAGGTGCGACTGGCCGTCGAGCAAGGTCAACGGCAGAGTGCGGCCTTCGAGCAAGGTCTCGATTTGCACACGCCGTTGCGGGCTGGCGCAAGGCAATACGAAACGCACGCCTGGCTTCAAGGCTAGAAGACGCTCGGCAGCCTCGAAAAACACACTGGCCAAACGCCCGACTTCGCCGCCACGACTGCCCGGCATCAATGCCACCAGCGGGCCGTCGGGCAAGCCCAACTCGGCACGCGCGGCGGCGCGGTCGGCTTGCAGTGGAATGGTGTCGGCCAAGGTATGCCCGACAAACCGCACCGGCACGCCCTTCTCTTCGTAGAACCGGGCTTCGAACGGCAACAAAGTCAGCATCAAGTCGCAGCCTTCGCGGATCTTCAGCACGCGCTTCTGCCGCCACGCCCATACGGACGGGCTGACGTAATGCACGGTCTTGATTCCGGCCTGACGCAACTTGAGTTCGATATTGAGGGTGAAGTCCGGCGCATCGATACCAATAAAGACATCGGGCTTTTCTTCGATCAGGGTTTGAATCAGCAGCTTGCGGCGCGCCAGCAGCTCACGCAGTCGGCCCAGCACTTCCACCAGCCCCATGACCGACAGGCGCTCCATGGGAAAGTAGGACGTCAGGCCTTCGGCCTGCATAAGCGGGCCGCCCACGCCGATAAACTCCACCGCAGGATGCTGCGCCTTGAGCGCGCGCATCAGGCCAGCGCCCAGAATATCGCCGGAAGCCTCACCGGCCACCAGCGCAATACGCAGATTAGCCATGATCAGCGGGTGATGCCGCGCGTCGATGCCTGGATAGAGTCGCGGAATACCGCGACTTCCGGGAACAACGCTGCCGGCTCGGTCAGTTCAGTCAGGGCCTGCTCAACCGTCAACCCCTGACGGTAAACCGTCTTGTAGGCGCGGCGCAGGGCGTGAATCGCGTCTTCGCTGAAACCGCGGCGGCGCATGCCTTCGAAGTTCATGCTACGGGCTTCGGCAGGGTTGCCGAACACCGTGACAAATGCCGGAACATCCTTGCCGATCGCGGTGCCCATGCCGGAAAAGCTGTGGGCGCCGATATGGCAATACTGGTGGACCAGGGTGAAGCCGGACAGGATCGCCCAGTCATCAACGTGCACATGGCCGGCCAGCGCGGTGTTGTTGACCAGTATGCAATGGTTGCCGATCACACTGTCATGGCCGATATGCGCATAGGCCATGATCAGATTGTGATCACCCAGCGTGGTTTCGGCACGATCCTGCACAGTGCCACGGTGAATGGTCACACCTTCACGGATAATGTTGTGATCACCGATTACCAGGCGTGTTTCTTCACCCTTGTACTTCATGTCCGGGGTGTCTTCGCCTACCGAGGAAAACTGGTAGATGCGATTGTGTTTGCCAATGCGGGTCGGACCTTTGAGGATCACGTGTGGCCCGATGACAGTCCCCTCGCCGATTTCAACACCTGCGCCGACGATCGACCAAGGGCCGACCTCAACGTCGGCGGCCAGAACGGCCGACGGATCGATGATTGCGCGAGGGTCAATCAAACTCATAGTTTGCGTTCCGCGCAGATGATCTCAGCGGAGCACACCGGCTTGCCATCCACCGAGGCCTGGCATTCGAACTTCCAGATCTGGCGCTTGCAGCTGATGAACTTGGCTTCCAGGATCAACTGGTCACCTGGGGTGACCGGGTTGCGAAAGCGCAGTTTGTCGGAGCCCACGAAATAGTAAAGCGTGCCATCGGCAGGCTTGAGGTCGAGCATTTTGAAACCAAGGATACCGGCAGCCTGGGCCATCGCTTCGATGATCAGCACACCCGGCATGATGGGATGCGCGGGGAAGTGACCATTAAAGAACGGTTCGTTGATGCTGACATTCTTGTAGGCACGAATGCGCTTTTCCTCGACATTGAGGTCCACTACACGGTCCACCAGCAGGAACGGGTAACGGTGAGGCAGGTATTCGCGAATCTCGTTGATGTCCATCATTTCGGGGGGAAGCCTGTAATAAAGATTGGGGGCGGGCGTACAAAACGCACGCCCCGCTAGCAAATCAAGGAGGCAGTCTAGCGGCTGTGCACACTTGATATGGAAATGGTATCAGCCTTCTGATGAAGCATTACCGCCAGGGGTCACGTCCTCGACACGCTTTTCGACCTGCTTGAGGCGTCGGGCCATGTCGTCGATCTTGCGCAAACGTGCCGCACTTTTGCGCCATTCAGCCGCCGGCTGCATGGCCGTACCGGAAGAGTAGGAACCCGGCTCGGTAATCGAGTGGGTCACCATGGTCATGCCGGTGATGAAGACGTTGTCGCAAACTTCGATATGCCCCACCAGCCCTACGCCACCGGCGAGCATGCAATGCTTGCCGATCTTGGTACTGCCGGAGATGCCCACGCACGCAGCCATGGCGGTGTGATCGCCAATCTGCACGTTGTGAGCGATCTGGATCTGGTTGTCGAGCTTCACGCCGTTACCGAGCACGGTATCGGCCAAGGCTCCGCGATCCACAGCGGTGTTGACACCGATTTCCACGTCATCGCCGATCAATACGCCGCCAACCTGGGCAATTTTGTGCCAGATACCCTTGGCGTTGGCAAAACCAAACCCTTCGCCACCGATCACGGCGCCCGACTGAATGACCACTCGCTTACCAATACGCACGTCGTGGTAAAGGGTAACCCGAGGCGCCAGCCAACCATCGGCGCCGATTTCGCAGCGCGCACCGATAAAGCAATGCGCCCCCACGGTGACACCGGCAGCAATGCGCGCACCACTCTCGATCACGGCAAACGCGCCAATGCTGGCCGCAGGGTCAACCTGGGCATCATCGGCGATCACGGCTGACGGGTGAATACCAGCCGCCGCCTTGGGTTTAGGATCGAACAGGTGCGAAGCCCGGGCATATGCCAGGTAAGGGTCGGCAACCACCAGCGCATCCCCGGTAAACCCTTCGGCGTCAGCGGCCTTCAGCAACACGGCTGCGGCTTGGCTGTCGACCAGGTATTTACGGTATTGGGGATTTGCGAGGAAGCTCAACTGAGCTGGGCCAGCCTCCTGCAAGGTGGCTAGCCCAGTGATTTCTTTCTCCTTGGAGCCACGCAAGGTGGCTCCAAGGAACTCGGCCAACTCGCCGAGCTTGATAGTCGCGGTCATGGCTTACTTCAGCTGGTTCATGCGCTCGATCACCTGACGGGTGATGTCGTATTGAGGCTTGACGTCAATCACGGCACCGCGCTCGAACACCAGGTCAAAGGCACCTTTCTTGATGACTTCTTCCACAGCGCTGTCGAGCTTAGGCTTGAGCTGCTTGAGCATTTCACGGTCAGCAACGGCTTTGGCTTCGTTCAGCTCCTTGGACTGGAACTGGTAGTCGCGGGCCTTTTGCTTGAATTCAAGCTCCAGGCGCTCACGTTCGCCTTGCTGCATTTTGTCGCCACCGGCTACCAGACGATCCTGGATACCCTTGGCACTGCTTTCCAGGGTCTTGAGCTTGGTCAGTTGCGGACCGAACTTCTTCTCGGCATCCACGGCGTAACGCTTGGCCGCGTCGGATTCCAGCAGGGCCATCTGATAGTTCAGGACGGCGATTTTCATTTCGGCGAAGGCCGGGGTGGTTACCAGCACGGTGGCCAGCAGAACCAATTGAGTCAACTTACGCACGATGTACTCCTACAGAATCCGTTGTCGTTATCTTGGGTCAGACGCTTAGAACGTCTGGCCGAGGGAGAATTGGAAAATCTGGGTTTCAGCGTTATCCGGTTTCTTGATCGGCATGGCCAGAGCAAAGCTCAATGGGCCAAGCGCGGTCACCCACGTCACGCCAACACCTACGGAGCTGGCGAGGTTGCTCAGGCTGACGTCGTTGCACTCAGTCTGGGACTTCACGCCACTCGGGTTGGTGATCTGTTCGCACTTGGAGTCGAACACGTTACCCACGTCCCAGAAGACCGAAGTACGCAGCGAACGCTGATCCTTGACGAATGGCAGCGGGAACAGAATCTCCGCACCACCTTGGATCAAAATGTTACCACCGAACGGCAGTGCGTCATTGTTCGAGTCAACGCTGGTGCCCTGGTTACCGGTTACCGCTTGACCACGGCTTGGTGTACCACGTGGACCCAAGGTGCTGTCCTTGAAGCCGCGAACCGAGTTGAAACCACCTGCATAGTAGTTCTCGTAGAACGGCAGACCGTTGGTCGAACCATAACCGTCGCCATAACCCAGCTCAGTGTGCAGGCGCATGGTGTAGTTATCGCTCAGCGGCTGGAACAACTGGCCACGGTAGTCGAGCTTGAAGAACGACAGGTCGCTGCCTGGCGTAGTAGCTTCCAGGGTCAGGCTCTGGGAGTGGCCACGGGTTGCCAGCACACCTTTGTTCAGGGTCGATTCCGACCAACCGGCCGAGGCCTTGAAGTTCAGGAACTGGTCGCCCTCTTTGCGCACGAAGTTGAAGATTTCGTCGGTGGTGTACACACCGGTCTTGATCTTGTCCTGTTGCGCGGTGAAGCCGAAGGTCAGACGCGAGGTCTCGCTGATCGGGTAACCGATGTTGACACCGGCGCCGAGGCTGTCGATCGCATAGCTTGCAACGTCAACGTCGAGGTCTTTGTAGTCGGTGGTGCGGTAGAAAGCGTTGTAGCCCAGGCTCACACCGTCAGCAGTCCAGTAGGGGTCGACATAACCGAAGTTATAGCGGCTCTGGTATTCGCTTCGGGTCAGGCCGATGGAAACCTTGTTACCAGTACCGAGGAAGTTGTTCTGGGTGATCGAACCACCGAGGATCAGGCCGGCACTCTGTGCAAAACCGACGCTGGCAGTGATCGAGCCCGACGCTTGTTCTTCTACGGCGTAGTTCACGTCAACCTGGTCGTCCACACCCGGTACGGCTGGGGTTTCAACGTTGACTTCCTTAAAGAAGCCCAGGCGCTCAAGACGGGTCTTGGACTGGTCGATCAAGTAAGTCGACGCCCAGCCACCTTCCATCTGACGCATCTCACGGCGCAGCACTTCGTCCGCAGACTTGGTGTTGCCACGGAAGTTGATGCGGTTTACGTAGGCACGCTTGCCCGGGTCGACAACGAAGGTGATGTCCACGGTGTGGTCTTCGTCGTGCGGGGTCGGCACGCCGTTGACGTTGGCAAAGGTATAGCCTTCGTTACCCAGGCGACGGGTGATCAGTTCGGACGTGGTGGTCATCAGCTTGCGCGAGAACACCTGGTCTTTCTGCACCAGCAACAGCGACTTCACCTGGTCCTCAGGGACTTTCAGGTCGCCGCTGAGCTTGACGTCACGCACGGTGTATTTCTCACCTTCGTTGACGTTGACGGTGATGTAGACGTGTTTCTTGTCCGGGGTGATGGACACCTGGGTCGAAGCGATATCCATGTTGATATAGCCACGGTCCAGGTAGTAGGAACGCAGACGTTCCAGGTCACCGGAGAGTTTTTCACGGGCGTACTTGTCATCGTTCTTGAAGAACGACAGCCAGTTGGTGGTCTTGAGTTCGAACAGGTCGATCAGGTCATCATCAGCAAACTTGGTGTTACCCACCACGTTGATGTGCTGGATGGCCGCCACGGTGCCTTCGTTGATCTTGACCTTGAGGCCAACACGGTTACGAGGCTGCGGGATCACTTCGGTTTCCACGGACGCGGAGTAGCGACCCTGGGCAACGTACTGACGTTGCAGTTCGTTACGCACACCCTCAAGGGTGGCGCGCTGGAAGATCTCGCCTTCGGCCAGGCCGGATTGCTTGAGACCCTTCATCAAGTCTTCAGTGGAGATCGCCTTGTTACCCTCGATCTCGATACTGGCGACGGAAGGTCGCTCAACGACGGTGATGACCAGGACGTTACCTTCGCGACCCAGTTGGATATCTTGAAAGAACCCGGTTTTGAACAGCGCACGAGTGGATTCCACCAGGCGACGATCATCCGCCTGTTCCCCGACGTTCAACGGCAAGGCACCAAAGACGCTACCGGCGGAAACCCGCTGGAGGCCGTTGACACGAATATCGGAGATAGTGAAGGACTCGGCGTGAACTTCGGCGATCATCAATACGGTGAGAACCGCAGTTAGCAGCAGACGTTTCATGAAGTCCTTTCTTATTCCAACTGGCAATAAACAAACTGCCGCAAAATGCGGCAGATTCGCAATTCAGCGAAGCGTTACAGTCGTCCCAGATCGTTGACCAGAGCTAACAACATCACTCCGACCACCAAACTGATACCGATCTGTATCCCCCAACCCTGCACCCGATCCGACAAGGGGCGACCACGCACCCACTCGACCAGATAAAACAACAGATGCCCCCCATCCAATACTGGAATGGGCAACAAATTCAGAACTCCAAGGCTAATACTCAGATAAGCCAGGAAATTCAGGAAATCCGCGACACCCGACTGGGCAGAAGCGCCCGCCACTTTAGCAATGGTTATCGGTCCACTCAAGTTTTTTACCGAGAGCTCGCCGAACAACATTTTCTTGAGCGATTCGAGGGTGAGCACACTCATGGTCCAAGTGCGTTTTGCACCCTCGCCAATTGCCGCCAACGGCCCGAAGCTGACCTCACGCACCATCGAAGGTGGCCAGTCGACACCTTTCACCCCGGCACCCAGGTAACCCCCGGCGGCCTTGGCTTCCCCACGCACCGCCAAGGTCACAGGGACGTCGATTTGAGCACCATCGCGCTCAACTTTCAGCACAATTTTGGTATCAGGACGTACACGCACCAGGTCGACCACTTGCTGCCAGTCGCCCAGCGCCTGGCCATCAAGGGCCAACAGGCGGTCGCCGGTTTTCAGACCTGCGGCTTGCGCCGGGCCTTTCGGGTCCAGCTCGGCCAGCACCGGCGGCAAGGCCGGGCGCCAAGGCCGAATCCCCAGCGACTTGATCGGGTCAGGCTCATCTGCGCCCTTGAGCCAGTGATCCAGGGCCAGAGTGCGAGGCGTCTCGGCGGTGGAATCCTGTTCGCGCACCACCACATTAATGGTGCCGCTTTCACCCATGCGGCGTACCAGCTGTAAATTGACCGCGCCCCACCCTGTGGTCGGCTCGCCATCAATGGAAACAATTTCCTGCCCGGCGACCAGGCCGGCCTTGGCCGCCATGCTGTCCGCTTCGACCGCGCCGATGACCGGGCGCACCTGCTGGCTGCCCATCATGGCCAAGACCCAGAAGAACACGATCGCCAAGAGGAAGTTGGCGATCGGACCGGCAGCCACAATCGCGATACGCTGACGAACGGTCTTGCGATTGAAGGACTGGTCCAACTGATCGGCCGGCACTTCGCCTTCACGCTCGTCGAGCATCTTCACGTAGCCGCCCAGTGGAATGGCCGCAATCACGAATTCGGTGCCACGACGATCGTGCCAACGCAGCAACGGCATGCCGAAACCGACGGAAAAGCGCAGTACCTTGACGCCGCAACGACGCGCCACCCAAAAGTGGCCGAATTCGTGGAAGGTAACCAGCACACCCAGAGCAACCAGGGTGCCGACAATCATGTAGAGCGCACTCATCTAATTTCTCCGCATTCCAATCCAGTGCCTGAAGGCTCAAACCTGCCCACAGACTAACGCGCGTTGCGGTTCAACCATTGCTTGGCCAGCGTGCGGGCCTTTGCATCGGCCTCGAACACTGCACTTAAATCATCCACTGCCACAACGGGCTCAAGGCTCAAAACTTCCTCGATGATACTCGGGATCTGCGGGAAGCGAATACGCCCATCAAGAAACGCCGCCACAGCCACCTCATTAGCCGCATTGAGCATCGCCGGTGCGCTGTTGCCCGCTTCTGCCGCTTGCCGCGCCAAACGCAGGCACGGGAAGCGTTGCTCGTCCGGCGCTTCGAAGTCCAGGCGTGCGACGGCGAACAAGTCCAACGGCGCGACACCCGAGTCAATTCGCTCCGGCCAGGCCAGGGCATTGGCGATCGGCGTGCGCATGTCCGGGTTACCCAACTGCGCCAACACCGAGCCATCCACGTAGTCGACCAAGGAATGAATCACACTTTGCGGGTGGATCACCACCTCGACCTGATCAGGCCGCGCATCGAACAGCCAGCACGCCTCAATCAACTCCAGGCCTTTGTTCATCATGCTCGCCGAGTCCACGGAAATTTTACGCCCCATGGACCAGTTCGGGTGCGCACACGCCTGGTCAGGCGACACATGCTCAAGGTCAGCCAAAGGAGTTTGCCGGAATGGGCCACCGGATGCCGTAAGAAGAATCCGCCGTACACCCACTTGGCTCAAGCCGCGGGCAAAATCACCGGGCATGCACTGGAAGATTGCATTGTGTTCACTGTCGAGGGGCAGCAACACTGCGCCGCTCTTGCGGACCGCCTGCATAAAAAGCGTGCCAGACATGACCAACGCTTCTTTATTGGCCAGCAGGATCTTCTTGCCAGCATCCACCGCTGCCAGCGTCGGGCGCAAACCTGCCGCGCCGACAATGGCCGCCACCACGGTGTCTACCTCGGCATCGGCCGACACCTGGCACAGTCCTTCCTCACCCACCAGCACCTGCGTAGCCAGCCCGGCAGCCTGCAACTGCTGCTGCAAGCCACGCGCTGCCGGCACTTCAGGCACCACGGCAAAGCGCGGCGTGTGACGCACGCACAGGGCCAGCAGCTCGCTCAAACGGGTGAAGCCGGTCAAGGCAAACACCTGATAACGATCAGGGTGGCGAGCGATCACATCCAGGGTGCTCAGCCCCACCGAGCCGGTGGCACCCAGCACGGTAACCTGTTGCAAGCGGCTCACGAAGCCGTCATCCACAGCAACACGGCAAAGATCGGGATGGCAGCGGTAAGGCTGTCGATACGGTCCAGCACACCGCCATGACCCGGCAGCAGGTTGCTGCTGTCCTTGATCCCGGCCTGGCGCTTGAACATGCTTTCAGTCAGGTCGCCCACCACCGAGATGAACACCACGACTGCCGTGCCCAGCAGGGCCAGGAGTATTTCCTTTACCGACCAGTCGCGCACAACACCCACTACCAGCGTGATCAGCAAGGTCAACGCCAAACCGCCGTAGACGCCTTCCCAGCTCTTGCCGGGGCTGACAGCCGGAGCCAGCTTGCGCTTGCCGAAGGCGCGGCCAGAGAAGTAGGCACCAATATCGGCGCCCCACACCAACACCATCACCGCCATGATCAGCAGGTTGCCGTTCGGCGCATTCTTGATTTCCACCAGGCCTTGCCAGGCCGGCAGCAAAATCAGCAAGCCAATGACCAACTTGCTGGCAACACTGGACCAATGGCCGCTGGTGCGCGGAAAGGTCAGCACCAGGAAAGTCGCGAGCGCCCACCACAGCACTGCAGCGCCCAACACCCAAGGCACCACAATGCTCGACAGGGTATGCATCAGAAACAGCAACAGCGCCACGACAGCGGCGTAGACCACACGTGGCAATTGCGCATTAAAGCCCGACAGGCGCGCCCATTCCCAGGCCCCCAGGGTCACGACCACGCCGATAAACAGCGCGAAGCCGGAACCGTTGAGAAGGAAAAACCCACACAAGGCAATCGGCAACAGGATCAGTGCGGTGATGATTCGTTGTTTAAGCATTTAAACCCGGGCTCCAGCTTCGATCTGCTCGCTCGTTTTACCGAAGCGGCGCTGACGGGAAGCGAAATCGGCCAGTGCATTACGCATGGCATCGTGTTTGAAGTCCGGCCAGAACAGGTCGGAGAAGTACAGCTCGGTGTAGGCCAGCTGCCACAGCAGGAAATTGCTGATGCGGTGCTCGCCACCGGTGCGGATGCACAGGTCCGGCAACGGCAGGTCGCCGGTCACCAGGCAGGTTTGCAACAATTCGGGCGTGATGTCGTCGGGCCGCAGGTGCCCGGCCTGTACTTCGCGGGCAAGACGCTGCGCGGCCTGGGCGATATCCCACTGGCCGCCATAGTTGGCCGCGATCTGCAGTACAAAACGGTTGCTGCCGGCGGTGATGGCTTCAGCTTCGCGCATGGCTGCCTGCAATTCCGGATGAAACCGCGAGCGGTCACCGATGATACGCAGGCTGATGTTGTTGTCGTTGAGGCGCTTGGCCTCACGACGCAAAGCCTTGAAGAACAGGTCCATCAAGGCGCTGACTTCTTCGGCCGGCCGTTGCCAGTTCTCACTGGAGAAGGCAAACAAGGTCAACACTTCGACCTTGGCCTCGGCACACACCTCAATCACGGCGCGCACTGCATCGACACCCGCTTTATGCCCGGCAACACCCGGCATAAAGCGTTTCTTCGCCCAGCGATTATTCCCATCCATGATGATCGCGACATGGCGCGGCACCACAGAGGGCACAGTCTGCTTGGTCTTTTCCATGAAGGCGTCCTGATCCCTTATACGGCCATCAGGTCCTTTTCTTTCTCTTCCGTGGCCTTCGTGATCTGGGCCTCGGCATCTTTGGTCAGCTTGTCGATATCGGCGACGGCGCGACGTTCTTCGTCTTCGCTGATTTCTTTGTCCTTGACCAGTTTCTTCAGGTCGCCCAGCGCATCACGGCGGATATTACGTACTGCAACCCGCGCATCTTCAGCTGCGCTGCGCGCCTGCTTGGTGAAGCCCTTGCGGGTTTCTTCGGTCAAGGCCGGCATGGAGATCAGCAGCAACTCACCCAGGTTGGTCGGGTTGAGGTTCAAGCCAGCGCTCTGAATGGCTTTGTCGACAGCGCCGAGCATGTTGCGCTCAAAGGCCACAACCTGCAGGGTGCGCGAGTCTTTTACGGTGATGTTGGCCACCTGGGTGATGGAGGTATCTGTGCCGTAGTACGGCACCATCACGCTACCCAAGATGCTTGGGTGAGCCTTACCGGTACGAATCTGACCAAACGCGTGGTTCAGAGACTCCAGGGATTTGTGCATACGCTCTTGAGCGTCTTTCTTGATTTCGTTGATCATTGTTGGCCTTCCTCGATCAGAGTCCCTTCCGCGCCGCCGTGTACGATGTTCAGCAGGGCGCCGGGCTTGTTCATGTTAAATACGCGCAGCGGCATCTTATGGTCGCGGCACAGGCAAATAGCCGTCAGGTCCATCACACCCAGCTTGCGATCCAGCACTTCATCGTAGGTCAGATGATCGAACTTCTCGGCATGCGGGTCTTTGAATGGGTCAGCAGTGTAGACGCCATCCACCTTGGTGGCCTTGAGCACCACGTCGGCATCGATTTCGATGGCACGCAGGCAGGCAGCCGAGTCCGTGGTGAAGAACGGGTTGCCGGTACCGGCAGCAAAAATCACCACTTCTTTGGCGTTCAGGTGGCGCATGGCTTTGCGGCGATCATAGTGATCGGTCACGCCTACCATGGAAATAGCCGACATCACGATGGCCGAGATATTGGCGCGCTCCAGGGCGTCGCGCATGGCCAGGGCGTTCATCACAGTGGCCAGCATGCCCATGTGGTCGCCAGTGACCCGGTCCATACCGGCAGCACTCAATGCCGCGCCACGGAACAGGTTACCGCCGCCAATCACCAGGCCGACTTGTACGCCGATGCCGACCAGTTGGCCAACTTCGAGCGCCATGCGGTCGAGTACTTTGGGATCGATCCCGAACTCTTCCGAGCCCATCAGGGCCTCGCCGCTGAGCTTGAGTAGAATGCGTTTATAGCGAGCCTGATAACCACTGCCCTGCTGAGCCATTGCGAATCTCTCCTGCGGCGTATTTTTTAAAAATTCTTGGCGAGCCGTTTACGGCTTGCGTTCACTCTAGCTGGACGCTATCACAGCGCCATCGGAACACGGCTTTGTAAGCCAGTTCCGAAAGGAAACCAAATAAAAATTGGCCTTCCCATTTGAAAAGAGGCTGCGCGCGTGAGCGGGCAGCCTCTTTCGGCGACAGTTGAAAACTGTCTTATTGCTTGGCGGCAGCCAGCTGGGCAGCAACTTCTTCAGCGAAGTTGTCGACCGGCTTCTCGATGCCCTCGCCTACCTTGTAGTAGGTGAAGGAAACGATTTCAGCACCGGCTTTCTTAGCCAGTTCGCCAACCTTGATTTCAGGGTTCTTGACGAACGCCTGCTCAACCAGGCTCGCTTCAGCCAGGAACTTGCTGATACGGCCTTTGATCATGTTTTCAACGATGTTTTCCGGCTTGCCGGCGATCTTGTCAGCGTTGAGGCTCAGGAACACGGCTTTTTCGCGTTCGATTGCGTCAGCGGAGACTTCCGATGGCAGCAGGAATTCAGGGTTGCTGGCCGCTACGTGCATAGCGATGTCTTTTGCCAGCTCAACGTCGCCGCCTTTCAGGGCAACCACAACGCCGATTTTGTTACCGTGCAGGTAACCACCAACCACATCACCTTCGATGCGAGCCAGGCGACGGATGTTGACGTTTTCGCCAACCTTGCCGACCAGTACCAGGCGATCAGCTTCTTGAGCTTCGATCAACGGCTCAACAGTTGTCAGCTTGTCGTCGAATGCTTTCTTGACGCTGGCAGCAACGAATGCCTTGAAGTCGTCTTGCAGAGCCAGGAAGTCGGTCTGGGAGTTCACTTCCAGCAGAACGGCAGCCTTGCCGTCTTCAACCAGAGCGATAGCGCCTTCAGCAGCGACGTTGCCGGCTTTCTTGGCAGCCTTGATGGCGCCGGAAGCACGCATGTCGTCGATGGCTTTTTCGATGTCGCCGCCAGCCTTGGTCAAGGCCTTTTTGCAATCCATCATGCCTTCGCCGGTACGCTCACGCAGTTCTTTAACCAACGCTGCAGTAATCTCTGCCATTTCAAAATCCTCTTGGATAGGTTTTCAACCATTCCACCCGATCAAACGGGCGATCAATTCTTCCCGAATCACCCTTGTAGGCCGCTGCACGTTACAGAAGTTGTAGCTGCGCTGCCGACAAATGGTTTTCGAGGTGGCAAAAAGGGGGCCAAGCCCCCTTTTTGCTTACTGAGTCAACGCCAGGGCGCTAATTACTCAGCGGCAGCTACCGGAGCTTCTTCAACGAACTGCTCGGTACCACCAGCAACGTGGTTGCGACCACGGATTACAGCGTCAGCCATCGAACCCATGTACAGCTGGATAGCGCGGATTGCGTCATCGTTGCCTGGGATGATGTAGTCAACGCCTTCCGGGCTGCTGTTGGTATCGACTACGCCGATAACCGGGATGCCCAGCTTGTTGGCTTCGGTGATCGCGATGCGCTCGTGATCAACGTCGATAACGAACAGTGCGTCAGGCAGACCGCCCATGTCCTTGATACCACCCAGGGAACGATCGAGCTTTTCCAGGTCGCGAGTGCGCATCAGCGCCTCTTTCTTGGTCAGCTTGGCGAAAGTACCGTCTTCGGCTTGCACTTCAAGGTCACGCAGACGCTTGATGGAAGCACGGATGGTTTTGAAGTTGGTCAGCATGCCGCCCAACCAGCGGTGATCGACGTATGGCGAACCGCAACGTGCTGCTTCTTCAGCAACGATCTTGCCAGCGGAACGCTTGGTGCCGACGAACAGGATCTTGTTTTTGCCCTGGGCCAGACGCTCTACGAAAGTCAGAGCTTCGTTGAACATTGGCAGGGTTTTTTCAAGGTTGATAATGTGGATCTTGTTACGCGCGCCGAAAATGTATTTACCCATTTTCGGGTTCCAGTAACGGGTCTGGTGACCGAAGTGCACACCGGCCTTCAGCATATCGCGCATGTTGACTTGGGACATGATAGTTCCTTAATAAGTCGGGTTTGGCCTCCACGTATCCCAATGACCAACCAGCGGCTTCAAGGCCTCCGGCACCCAGGTCATCGTGTCGACACGTGTGTGGATTTAAGCTTCGCGGGGCATCCCCGGAAAGCGGCGCATTTTATACCACACGAAGGACAAAAACGAAACCCGCAATCACATTTGCCGTGCTCCGCTTTTGCGTAACCCTTTGAATAGAGCCAATATGCCCCCACCTTGATAGACAGAAGCGATCATCAGAGGCTCATGATTTGCCGCCCGCGTCTGTTAGAATCAGGTTTTTTGGGGCTTGTGCGAATTCTGTAACCTTTTGTCGCACGCCCGTAAACCGTATTGATTTCAGCGCGTCGCGCTAGAGAGAGCCTGTATGACCGTTAATTTGAAAACCGCCGAAGACATCGCAGGCATGCGCGTTGCCGGCAAACTGGCTGCCGACGTGCTGGAAATGATTGCCGAACACGTCAAACCCGGCGTCACCACCGAAGCCCTGGACCGCATTTGCCACGACTATATAGTCGACGTGCAAAAAGCCATCCCTGCCCCGCTCAACTACAAGGGCTTCCCCAAGTCGATCTGCACCTCGATCAACCACGTGGTCTGCCACGGGATCCCGGGCGACAAACCGTTGAAGGACGGCGACACCCTGAACATCGACGTCACGGTGATCAAGGATGGCTACCACGGCGACACCAGCCGCATGTTCCACGTCGGCACCGTGCCGGTCTGGGCTGAGCGCCTGTCCCAGGTCACCCAGGAATGCATGTATAAGGCCATCGAGATCGTCAAGCCCGGCTGCCGCCTGGGCGACATCGGTGAAGTGATCCAGAAGCACGCGGAAAAGAACGGTTTCTCGGTAGTCCGTGAATTCTGCGGCCACGGTATCGGCAAGGTGTTCCACGAAGAGCCGCAGATCCTGCACTACGGCCGCGCCGGCACCGGCATGGAGCTCAAGGCGGGCATGACCTTCACCATCGAGCCGATGATCAACCAGGGCAAGGCCGACACCAAGGTGCTGGGCGACGGCTGGACCGCCATCACCAAGGACCGCAAGCTCTCGGCCCAGTGGGAACACACCCTGCTGGTCACCGAAACCGGCTACGAGATCTTCACCCTGCGCGCAGACGACACGATTCCTCGCGTTTCGGCCTGAAGGTTGCCTCGGTTTTCCAGCGACACCGTTGTGACTGACTCCATAGACAGATAGGAAAGCCGATCGATGCCCCAGGTGGATCCCGAACTCTTCGACCGCGGCCAGTTCCAGGCCGAACTGGCGCTGAAGGCAAGCCCCATCGCCGCCTTCAAGAAGGCTATCCGCCAGGCCCGCGACGTGCTCGATGAGCGCTTTCGCAGCGGCCGGGACATTCGTCGGCTGATTGAGGACCGCGCCTGGTTCGTCGACAACATTCTGCAAAAGGCCTGGGAGCAGTTCAGCTGGAGTGAAGACGCCGACATCGCCTTGGTGGCGGTCGGCGGCTACGGTCGCGGCGAGTTGCACCCCTACTCCGACATCGACCTGCTGATCCTGCTGGACAGCGCCGATCATGAGATCTTTCGCGATTCCATCGAGCGTTTTCTGACGCTGTTGTGGGACATCGGCCTGGAAGTTGGCCAGAGCGTGCGCTCGGTGGACGAGTGCGCCGAGGAGGCACGCGCCGACCTCACTGTGATCACCAACCTGATGGAAAGCCGCACCATCGCCGGCCCCGAACGCCTGCGCCAGCGCATGCTGGAGGTCACCAGCACCGCACATATGTGGCCGAGCAAGGAGTTCTTCCTGGCCAAGCGTGCCGAGCAAAAAGCCCGGCACCACAAGTACAACGACACTGAATACAACCTTGAGCCCAACGTCAAAGGCTCACCGGGCGGGCTGCGCGACATCCAAACTATTCTGTGGGTCGCCCGGCGCCAATACGGCACCCTCAACCTGCGCGCCTTGGCTGGCGAGGGCTTTCTGGTCGAGAGCGAAAATGCCCTGCTGGCTTCGTCCCAGGAGTTTCTGTGGAAGGTGCGCTACGCCCTGCACATGCTCGCCGGGCGTTCCGAAGATCGGCTGCTGTTCGACCATCAGCGCTCCATCGCCACCCTGCTGGGCTTTGAAGGCGAGGACGCAAAAACCAGCATCGAAAGCTTCATGCAGCAGTATTACCGCGTGGTCATGAGCATTGCCCAGCTCAGCGACCTGATCATCCAGCACTTCGAAGAAGTGATTCTGGCGCCGGAAGACGAAGCCCCGCCGCAGCCGATCAACTCGCGTTTTCAGTTGCACGACGGATATATCGAGGCGCGCAACGACAATGTGTTCCGGCGCACGCCGTTCGCCATGCTGGAAATTTTCGTGCTGATGGCCCAGCAGCCGGAAATCAAGGGCGTGCGCGCCGACACTATCCGCCTGCTGCGGGAAAACCGTCACCTGATCGACGATGACTTTCGCAACGACATCCGCAATACCAGCCTGTTTATCGAACTGTTCAAGTGCAAGATCGGCATTCACCGCAATCTGCGGCGCATGAACCGTTACGGCATCCTCGGCCGCTACCTGCCGGAATTCGGCTTTATTGTCGGGCAGATGCAACACGACCTGTTCCACATCTATACCGTCGACGCCCACACCCTCAATTTGATCAAACACCTGCGCAAGCTGCAGTACACACAGGTGTCAGAGAAATTCCCGTTGGCCAGCAAGCTCATGGCCAAGCTGCCCAAGCCCGAACTGATCTACCTGGCCGGCCTGTACCACGACATCGGCAAAGGCCGGCATGGCGACCACTCCGAAGTCGGCGCGGTCGATGCCGAAGCCTTCTGCCAGCGCCACCAGCTGCCGCTGTGGGACAGCCGCCTGATCGTGTGGCTGGTGCAGAACCACCTGGTGATGTCGACCACCGCGCAGCGCAAAGACTTGTCCGACCCGCAGGTGATCCACGATTTTGCCGGGATCGTCGGCGATGAAACCCGCCTCGACTATCTCTACGTGCTGACCGTCTCCGACATCAACGCCACCAACCCGACGCTGTGGAACTCCTGGCGTGCCAGCCTGTTGCGCCAGCTCTACACCGAGACCAAGCGCGCGCTGCGCCGTGGCCTGGAAAACCCGGTGGACCGCGAAGAGCAGATCCGCCGCACCCAAAGCGCGGCACTGGATATTCTCGTGCGCGGCGGCAACGACCCGGATGACGTCGAGCAACTGTGGTCGCAACTGGGTGATGATTACTTCCTGCGCCACACCGCCGGCGACGTGGCCTGGCACAGTGACGCGATCCTGCAGCAGCCGGCCGACGGCGGCCCGCTGGTACTGATCAAGGAAACCACCCAACGCGAGTTCGAGGGCGGCACGCAGATCTTCATTTACGCGCCGGACCAGCATGACTTCTTCGCCGTGACCGTGGCCGCCATGGACCAGCTCAACCTGAACATCCATGACGCGCGGGTTATCACCTCCAGCAGCCAGTTCACCCTCGACACCTACATTGTGCTCGACACCGACGGTGACTCAATCGGCGACAACCCGGCGCGCGTGAAAAAGATCCGCGAAGGCCTTACCGAGGCTCTGCGCAACCCTGACGACTACCCGACCATCATCCAGCGTCGGGTACCGCGCCAGCTCAAGCACTTTGCCTTTGCGCCCCAAGTGACCATTTCCAACGACGCCCAGCGCCCGGTGACCGTGCTGGAACTCAGCGCACCGGACCGCCCAGGCTTGCTGGCGCGCATCGGCGGGATTTTCCTGGAGTTCGACCTGTCGTTGCAGAACGCCAAGATTGCGACCCTGGGGGAACGCGTAGAAGACGTGTTCTTTATTACCGACGCCGACAACCAGCCGCTGTCCGACCCGCAGCTGTGCCTGCGGTTGCAGGAAGCTATCGTGCAGCAATTAAGCGTGAGCCAGGAACCGGGTGTCGAGCTGACCAGACTGACCATTTGATTTTTAACATTGTGGACACGATTCATGTGGGAGCTGGCTTGCCTGCGATGCAGACACCTTGGTCTATCAGGCAGACCACAGTGATGCCATCGCAGGCGAGCCAGCTCCCACAGAGTGCGTGCTGACCGTAAGAGGCTTACATGAACAACGCCCTGAACCAGCTGCAGCCCTACCCGTTCGAAAAACTGCGCGCCCTGCTCGGCAGCGTCACACCGAACCCGGATAAACGCCCGATCGCGCTGTCCATCGGCGAGCCGAAGCACAAATCCCCGGCCTTCGTGGCCAAGGCCCTGGCGGATAACCTCGACCAGATGGCGGTTTACCCGACCACCCTGGGCATCCCGGCCCTGCGCGAGGCCATCGGCACCTGGTGCGAGCGGCGCTTTAACGTGCCTAAAGGCTGGCTGGATCCGGCGCGTAACATTTTGCCGGTCAATGGCACCCGCGAGGCGTTGTTTGCCTTCACCCAGACCGTGGTCAACCGCGCTGACGATGCACTGGTGGTCAGCCCGAACCCGTTCTATCAGATCTACGAGGGCGCAGCGTTCCTGGCCGGGGCCAAGCCGCATTACCTGCCGTGCCTGGACAGCAACGGTTTCAACCCGGACTTCGACGCCGTCTCGCCTGACATCTGGAAACGCTGCCAGATCCTGTTCCTGTGCTCCCCCGGCAACCCGACCGGCGCGCTGATCCCAGTCGAGACCCTGAAAAAGCTCATCGCCCTGGCCGACGAATACGACTTCGTGATCGCCGCCGACGAGTGCTACAGCGAGCTGTACTTCGACGAACAGACCCCACCGCCGGGCTTGCTCAGCGCCTGTGTGGAACTGGGCCGCCAGGACTTCAAGCGTTGCGTGGTGTTCCACAGCCTGTCCAAACGCTCCAACCTGCCGGGCCTGCGTTCGGGTTTCGTGGCCGGCGACGCCGATATCCTCAAGGCCTTCCTGCTGTACCGCACCTACCACGGCTGCGCGATGCCGGTGCAAACCCAGCTGGCCAGCATTGCTGCCTGGCAAGACGAGGCTCACGTATTGCTTAACCGGGACATATATCGGGAGAAATTCGACGCCGTGCTGGCGATTCTCAAGCCGGTGCTGGATGTTCAAGCCCCAGACGGCGGCTTCTACCTGTGGCCGAATGTGCAGGGAGACGATGCTGCGTTCTGCCGCGATTTGTTCGTGGAAGAACACGTGACCGTGGTGCCGGGTTCGTACCTGTCGCGCGAAGTGGACGGTTTCAACCCGGGCGCCGGGCGTGTGCGCCTGGCGCTGGTGGCGCCGTTGGCGGAGTGTGTGGAAGCGGCGGAGCGGATTCGGGACTTTATTCGACGCCGTCGGTAAATGCCCATACAAAAAGCCCAGCGGATCAAGCTGGGCTTTTGATTTTTTAAACAGATCTACTCTTCCTCGGTGCCGGTAGCCGCACCATCAAGGCTTAACCCTTTGCACACCGCCATCAACTCAGCAAAGGAATTGGGCATCTTTGCGTTTTTCAACATTGTTGTGAAAACGGCGTAGACATCATTTTTATCGCCAGCCTTGCGCAAGGTTCGCTCATCATTCAGCCAAGCATAAATAATAGTCTTGGGCGCATCGGACCTGAACTGGAAGAACAAGCGATATCGCGGCAACATGCCCTGTTTTTTTCACTCTGAACCAATGTAAAAATTCACGTCCAAGCGTCTTTCCCTGACGGTAACAAGGACGAGTCGGGTCAGCCGGCACGTTATGCAGAATGTTAACGGTTACAGCATCGAACAACTTGTAAGCCGGATGATGATGAAAACCATCAGGATCGCTGACAGCAGCTCGCTCTATCTCAACGGTGAGTTCATCAAGACGTGAAACGAAAAACGGGTGAGCATAAAGAGCCCACCCGTTTTCGACATGAACAGCGCTCTCAGCCGCGCTCACCCTTCTTGCAGCTCGCGACGACGGTTAGCGTCTGCTTTAGCGCGAAGGGTTTCAATGCGCTGCACCAAACCCCGTGGCAATGGCAGAACAGTGTCTGGATTTGCCTTGATATCGTTGTCAAGCAACTCAAGAAAGCCTGCCCCGGCTTGCAGCTCGGCTTTCTTTTCGGTAAACGAGACGACATTGCTTTTAGACATGACTCCTCTCCATGATTTTTTTGACTTTTCATCCGGCAAACGAGCCGCTCAAGCCAGAGGCGATTAGATCTCAAAAATGCATCAGACTGTCTAAGGATCAATGTAGAACACTATTGATCACGAGGGAGGCATTTAACACCATAAAAGCCCCCGAGTGACAGCGGCCCGATAGATGGATATGGCAGCCTTTCCTAGCTCAAACCAATGGTAGGCCAATTTACTTGATAGCCCCCAGATTCGCCTCACTCATATCCAGATCCGCCAACACCTCACGCAAAACGTCATCACCAATCTGGTGATGGCGGCTCAAGCTGTACAACTCCAAGCGCTGCGCGCGCAGGGCCTTGAGGCGCAATTTACGCTCAAGCAAGTCCATCTGGTGCGCCAGCGCCTGGGCTTCGGCTGAATCGTTGAATACTTCCAACTGATGACGATATTCCGACATCAGGCGCGCCTTTAGCTCGGTCGCGAGTGCTGCCTGGGCGGCGTCTGGGGTTTCGGTTTCGGCAGGCTCGTCCGCTTCCAGCGCGTGGATGGCGGCTACGGCGGTCTTTTTCCACGCCTCGCGCACTTCGTTATGGCGCTTTTCATCCGGGCTCTGTTCGATGCCACGCAGCAGCAATGGCAAGGCGATACAGGCGGCGACCAGCGACAACAGGATCACGCCAGCGGCGATGAAAATCAGCAGGTCGCGCTCCGGGAAATCCTGGCCCGGCGCCAGCAGCAGAGGCACCGACATCACACCCGCCAAGGTGACAGCACCGCGCACGCCGCCAACAGTCAACAGCCAGCAGGACCGGGCAGTCGGCACCAATGTCAGCTCGCTTTTACCGCGAATACGCCGCAGTAAACCCGAAAGCCGCCAGATGCTTTGCACCCAGATAAAGCGCAACACCACCAGCACCAGGAAAATCGCAACCACATCCAGGCAGCGATACAGCAAGGTTGGCCACAGTGTCGGCTCGTGACTGACCACGGCCTTTATGATGTCCGGCAGTTGCAGGCCCAGTAGCAAAAAGATCAGACCGTTAAACGCAAACTCCAGCAGCGACCAGACACTGCGGTTGAGCAGGCGCGTACTGGTCTGGCGTGGCAGCAAGTCGAGCCAGCTTTGCATCATGCCCGCCGCCACCGCCGACAGAATGCCCGACGCCCCCAGGCGCTCGGCCAGCACATAGGCTGCGAACGGCAGCAGTAACATAAACACCACGTGGGTGGCCGGGTCGTCCCAGCCACGGGCAATCATCCAGGCACGTAAACGGCCGACCAACCAGCTCAGCGCCACGCCTACCGCGAGGCCGCCCACCGCAACCAGCACAAAAGTCAGGCTGGCATCGGCCAGGGAAAACACGCCGGTCAACGCCGCCGCCAGGGCGAACTTGAAGGTCACCAGGCCCGAGGCATCATTCATCAATGCCTCGCCTTGCAGCATATGCATCAAAGGCTTTGGCAGGCGATTCTGGGAAATGGCTGACACCGCCACGGCGTCAGTCGGGGACAATACGGCTGCCAAGGCGAAGGCCACCGGCAACGGGATCGTAGGCAATATCCAATGGATGAAGTAACCGGCACCGACCACGGTAAACAACACCAGCCCCACCGCCAACGTCAGGATCGGGCCTCTGAGTCGCCACAATTCGCGCTTGGGCATGCGCCAGCCATCGGAGAACAGCAACGGCGGCAGAAACAGAAACAGGAACAGCTCCGGGTCCAGCGCTACATGCAGCCCTAGCGTAGGCCAGGCCAGCAAGGCGCCGGCGGCGATCTGCACCAAGGGCAACGGCAGGGGAATAATGCGCCCGACAAGGCGCGAAACGCTGACCAGCATCAGCAAGATAAGAACGGTATAGGCGGTTTGCATAACGCGGGGTTCCCGGACAATCGACTTGCTATGACACCGATCTGGCAACAACGGGCCGTTGAAGTGCCATATTAAACGGCTATGTTACCCGCTGGGCTGCGCAACCGCTTTTGCACATAAGTCGCACTGAAGCATCGGCAAGTATGACGAGCGGCACCCAAACCCGCTGGTCGTGGCATAATCCGTGACCTTTAACTTTCGTACGTCCAAAGGGGGGCAATTCCTTGACCGCTTCAAGCAAAACCTTGCACCTTTTCGGCATCAAAGCCTGCGACACCATGAAAAAGGCGCGCACCTGGCTCGATGAGCACGCGGTGAGCTATGAGTTCCACGACTACAAAACGGCCGGTATCGACCGCGAACACTTGACCCAATGGTGCAATGAGCACGGTTGGCAGGTGGTTTTGAACCGTGCGGGCACCACCTTTCGCAAACTCGAAGACGAACGCAAAGCCGATCTCGATCAGTCGAAAGCCATTGAATTGATGCTCGCACAACCCTCGATGATCAAGCGCCCGGTGCTCGATCTCGGAGACAGAACCCTGATTGGCTTCAAGCCAGATAGTTATTCGGCGGCCCTCAAGTAGGCCAGCCTTCCATTTTTGTAGAGGTAACAGCATGTCCTATTCCCTGTTCAGCCTGGGCTTCGGCGTCGGCACTCAGAACCGCCAAGGTGCTTGGCTGGAAGTGTTTTACGCACAGCCGCTGCTCAACCCGTCGGCCGAGATCGTTGATGCCATCGCGCCGATCCTTGGTTACACCGAAGGCAACCAGGCCATTACCTTCACCGTGAGCCAGGCGCTGCAACTGGCTGACGCGCTCAAAGGGGTCGACACGGCCCAGGCCGCGTTGCTCAGCCGCCTGGCTGAAAGCCACACACCGCTGGTCGCCACGCTGTTGGCCGAAGACGCCGCGCTCACCTCCACGCCTGAGGCCTACCTCAAGCTGCACCTGCTGTCCCACCGCCTGGTCAAGCCCCACGGCCTGAGCCTGGCCGGTGTGTTCCCGCAGTTGCCGAACGTGGCATGGACCAGCCAGGGCGCAATCGACATCAACGAGCTGGCCGAGCGCCAGCTGGAAGCACGCCTGCGTGGCGAGCTGCTGGAAGTGATCTCGGTGGACAAGTTCCCGAAAATGACTGACTACGTAGTGCCAACCGGTGTGCGTATCGCTGATGCCGCGCGCATCCGCCTGGGCGCCTACGTGGGCGAAGGCACCACGGTGATGCACGAAGGTTTCGTCAACTTCAACGGCGGCACCGAAGGCCCTGGCATGATCGAAGGCCGTGTATCGGCAGGTGTATTCGTCGGCAAGGGTTCGGACCTGGGCGGCGGTTGCTCTACCATGGGCACCCTGTCGGGTGGCGGCAACATCGTGATCAAGGTTGGCGAAGGCTGCCTGATCGGCGCCAACGCCGGTATCGGTATCCCGTTGGGCGACCGCAATACCGTGGAATCGGGCCTGTACGTGACTGCCGGCACCAAGGTTGCCCTGCTCGACGAGCACAACCAACTGGTCAAAGTGGTCAAGGCGCGCGAACTGGCCGGCCAGTCGGACCTGCTGTTCCGCCGCAATTCCCAGACCGGTGCCGTGGAGTGCAAAACCCACAAATCGGCGATCGAACTGAACGAAGCGCTGCACGCTCACAACTAAGCAGCCACTCGATGCCACTAGCGGGCCCCAAACCTGGGGCTCGCTTATACGAGTCTTAATACCATGCTTGTGCCCTCTCCCTGGCGCGCCGATTTCCCGGCCATCGCCACCCTGCAACGGCAAGACCAGACCTACCTGGACAACGCCGCCACCACGCAAAAACCCCAAGCCCTGTTGGATGCCATCAGCCATTACTACGCCAATGGCGCAGCCAATGTGCACCGTGCCCAGCATTTGCCGGGTGCCCATGCGACTCAGGCGTTTGAAGACAGTCGCAGCAAGGTCGCGCAGTGGTTGAACGCAGGTGATAACGGGCAGATCGTGTTTACCCACGGCGCGACGTCAGCGCTGAACCTCTTGGCCTATGGCCTTGAGCACTTATTCAATGCGGGCGATGAGATTGTCATCAGCGCCCTGGAACACCACGCCAACCTGCTGCCCTGGCAGCAACTGGCCAAGCGTCGCGCGCTGACGCTGGTGGTATTGCCCCTTGGCGATGATGGCGTGATTGACCTGCAGGCCGCCGCCGAACTGATCGGCCCGCGCACGCGGCTGCTGGCAGTGAGCCAGCTGTCCAACGTACTCGGCGCCTGGCAACCGTTGCAAGCCTTGCTGCCAATGGCCAAGGCCCACGGCGCTTTGACCGTGGTCGATGGCGCCCAAGGCATTGTCCACGGTCGCCACGACGTACAGGCGCTGGGTTGCGACTTCTACGTGTTTTCCAGCCATAAGCTCTACGGCCCGGACGGCGTCGGCGTGCTGTATGGCCGCAACGAAGCGCTGCATCACCTGCGCCACTGGCAGTTCGGCGGCGAGATGGTGCAGCAGGCCGATTATCAGAGTGCGAGCTTTCGCCCTGCCCCGCTGGGTTTCGAAGCGGGCACGCCGCCGATTGCGAGTGTGATCGGCCTGGGCGCCACGCTGGATTACCTGAACTCCCTGGACCCGCTGGCTGTGGTCACCCATGAAGCGGCCCTGCATGACTACCTGCTGCGCGGCCTGAAAGCGCGCAATGGCGTGCGCGTACTCGGCTCGCCACAGGTGGCACTCGCCAGTTTCGTCGTGGATGGCGTGCATAACGCCGACCTGGCTCACCTGCTCACCGAGCAAGGTATTGCCGTGCGGGCCGGCCACCATTGCGCAATGCCGTTGCTCAAAGCCATGCACTTGTCCGGGGCGATCCGTGTGTCCCTGGCGCTGTACAACGATTCCGATGACCTGGAACGCTTCTTTGAAGCGCTCGACCAGGCGCTGGATATGTTGCGATGAGCTTGCCTGTGGATGCTATCAGCGCGCTTGAGTCGTTTCAGGCAGTCGGCAGTTGGGAGCAGCGCGCCCGCATGCTGATGCAATGGGGCGAGCGGCTGCCGTCGTTGGCGGATGACGAAAAGGTCGAGGCTAACCTCGTGCAGGGCTGTGAAAGCCTGGTGTGGTTGGTCGGCCGTTTGCAGGATGGTCATTGGCAATTTGCCGCCAGCAGCGATGCGCGCATGATTCGGGGGTTGGTGGCGTTGCTGCTGGCACGGGTCAATGGGTTGTCGGCAAGTGAGTTGCAGGCCGTTGACCTGCCGGACTGGTTTGCTCAACTGGGGCTTTCCCGGCAGCTGTCGCCGTCGCGCAGTAACGGCTTGAATGCGGTACTGCAGCGCATGCGCGAATTAAGCCGTACACAACACTAAATGTGGGAGCGGGCTTGTGTGGGAGCTGGCTTGCCTGCGATGCAGACACCTCGGTCTATCAGTCAGACCGCAGTGATGCTATCGCAGGCAAGCCAGCTCCCACATTTAGATTTGTGCAGGACAGCTAGATCTGGGTAGGTTTAACCCGCTCCGACGGCCTGCGCACCCCGGCCACAATCTTGTCCACCGCCTTGGTCGCCGCCACCATGCCAAACGTGGCCGTGACCATCATCACCGCGCCAAACCCACCGGCACAGTCCAGCTTCACGCCGTCACCGACAAAACTCTTCTGCAAACAAATGCTGCCGTCCGGCTTGGGATAACGCAGCTGCTCGGTAGAGAACACACACGGCACGCTGTAATGGCGGGTCACGGTGCGCGAAAAACCATAGTCGCGGCGTAACGTGGAGCGCACTTTCGAGGCCAGCGGGTCATTGAAGGTGCGGTTCAGGTCGCAGACCTGGATCAGCGTCGGGTCGATCTGCCCGCCGGCGCCGCCGGTGGTGATGATCTGGATCTTGCGGCGCTTGCACCAGGCGATCAGCGCGGCCTTGGCATTGACGGCGTCGATGCAGTCGATCACGCAATCGATATTCGGTGTGATGTACTCGGCCATAGTGTCACGGGTCACGAAGTCCGCCACCGCGTGCACCCTGCAGTCTGGGTTGATGCCGCGCAGGCGTTCGGCCATCACTTCGACCTTGGGCTTGCCCACGGTGCTGTCCAGGGCGTGCAACTGGCGGTTGCTGTTACTGACGCAGACATCGTCCAGGTCAAACAGCGAAATCTCGCCTACTCCGCAACGGGCGATGGCTTCCGCCGCCCACGAGCCCACACCGCCGACGCCGACGATCGCCACATGGGCCGCTTTCAAGCGTTCCAGGCCTTCAATGCCATACAAGCGGGCGACGCCTGCAAACCGTGGATCTTCTGTGCTCATGACCATTACCCCAAAAACCGGCGCGCATTATGGACTACGCAGCGACAAGTTCGAAGCTTGCAGCTACAAGTAAAGAACTTAGAGGGTCTTTCGCTGACTAACGTCCGGCTTTTCTCTGTCTGCTGTACGCTCAGTTAAAGGCCGGTGTAGGATGCGCGCCGTTCGGCGTAGGCCGACACCTCTTTTCGTTCCACACCCTTTGGAACCCGAAATAGCCATGTCATCGCGTAAATTTGGACTCAACCTGGTGGTGGTGCTGGCAATTGCCGCGCTCTTCACCGGCTTCTGGGCGCTGATCAACCGCCCGGTCACCACCCCCAACTGGCCTGAACAGATCTCCGGGTTCTCCTACTCGCCGTTCCAACAAGGCCAGTTCCCGCAGAAAGACCAGTACCCCACTGACGACCAGATGCGCCAGGACCTGGCGATCATGAGCAAGCTGACGGACAACATCCGGACTTACTCGGTCGATGGCACCTTGGGCGATATCCCCAAACTGGCCGAAGAGTTCGGCCTGCGCGTGACCCTGGGGATCTGGATCAGCCCGGACCTGGAACGCAACGAGCGTGAAATCCAGCGCGCCATCGAGATCGCCAACACCTCGCGCAGCGTTGTGCGTGTGGTAGTCGGTAACGAGGCGTTGTTCCGTGAGGAAATCACCCCAGAGGCGCTGATCGTGCTGCTGGACCGGGTGCGCGCCGCCGTGAAAGTACCGGTGACCACCTCCGAGCAATGGCACATCTGGGAAAAGAACCCGCAACTGGCCAAGCACGTCGACCTGATCGCCGCGCACATCCTGCCGTTCTGGGAGTTCATCCCGATGGACAAGGCCGGCCAATACGTACTCGACCGTGCCCGGGACCTGAAAAAGCTGTTCCCGAAAAAACCGCTGCTGCTCTCGGAAGTGGGCTGGCCGAGCAACGGCCGTATGCGCGGTGGCAATGAAACCTCGCCGGCAGACCAGGCGATTTACCTGCGTACGCTGGTCAACAAGCTCAACCGCCAGGGTTACAACTACTTCGTGATCGAGGCCTTCGACCAGCCGTGGAAAGTCAGTGACGAAGGTTCGGCCGGCGCCTATTGGGGCGTGTACAACGCCGCACGCCAGCAGAAATTCAACTTTGAGGGCCCGGTCGTCGCCATCCCGCAATGGCGCGTGCTGGCCATCGGCTCGGTGGTGCTGGCGCTGCTGTCGCTGACCCTGCTGATGATCGACGGCTCGGCCCTGCGCCAGCGTGGCCGCACCTTCCTGACGTTTATCGCGTTCCTGTGCGGTTCGGTATTGGTCTGGATCGGCTACGACTACAGCCAGCAATACAGCACCTGGTTCAGTGTGACGGTCGGCATCTTGCTGGCACTTGGCGCCTTGGGCGTGTTTATCGTATTGCTCACCGAAGCCCACGAACTGGCGGAAGCGGTGTGGACCCACAAGCGCCGGCGTGAATTCCTGCCGGTGGAAGGTGATTCGCACTACCGCCCGAAAGTCTCGATTCATGTGCCGTGCTACAACGAGCCGCCGGAGATGGTCAAACAGACCCTCGACGCCCTGGCCGCCCTCGATTACCCGGACTTCGAAGTCCTGATCATCGACAACAACACCAAAGACCCGGCCGTCTGGGAGCCGGTGCGTGAATACTGCGAAACCCTCGGCCCGCGCTTCAAGTTCTTCCACGTCTCGCCCCTGGCCGGTTTCAAGGGTGGCGCGCTGAACTACCTGATCCCACACACCGCCAAGGATGCCGAAGTGATCGCGGTGATCGACTCGGACTACTGCGTGTCGCCTAACTGGCTCAAGCACATGGTGCCGCACTTCGCCGACCCGAAAATCGCCGTGGTGCAGTCGCCACAGGATTACCGCGACCAGAACGAAAGCACCTTCAAGAAGCTCTGCTATGCCGAATACAAAGGCTTCTTCCATATCGGCATGGTCACCCGTAACGACCGTGACGCGATCATCCAGCACGGCACCATGACCATGACCCGTCGCTCGGTGCTCGAAGAACTCGGTTGGGCCGACTGGTGCATCTGTGAAGATGCCGAACTCGGCCTGCGCGTATTCGAGAAAGGCCTGTCGGCGGCGTATTACCACGACAGTTACGGCAAGGGCTTGATGCCGGATACCTTTATCGACTTCAAGAAACAGCGTTTCCGCTGGGCCTACGGCGCGATCCAGATCATCAAGCGCCACACCGCCAGCCTGTTGCGCGGCAAGGGCACCGAGCTGACCCGTGGCCAGCGTTACCACTTCCTCGCAGGCTGGTTGCCGTGGGTGGCGGATGGCATGAACATCTTCTTCACCGTCGGCGCTCTGTTGTGGTCGGCGGCGATGATCATCGTGCCGACCCGTGTTGACCCGCCGCTGTTGATTTTCGCGATCCCGCCATTGGCGTTGTTTGTGTTCAAGGTCGGCAAAATCGTCTTCCTCTACCGCCGAGCGGTGGGTGTGAACCTCAAAGACGCGTTCTGCGCGGCGCTGGCCGGGTTGGCGTTGTCGCACACCATCGCCAAGGCGGTGCTGTATGGCTTCTTCACCACCAGTATCCCGTTCTTTCGCACACCGAAAAATGCCGATAACCACGGTTTCTGGGTGGCGATTTCCGAAGCCCGCGAAGAGATGTTCATCATGTTGCTGTTGTGGGGCGCCGCACTGGGGATTTACCTGGTGCAGGGCCTGCCAAGCAATGACATACGCTTCTGGGTGGTGATGCTGCTGGTGCAATCGCTGCCGTATGTGGCGGCGCTGATCATGGCGTTCCTGTCGTCGCTGCCAAAACCTGCACCTAAGGTTGAGCCGGCAACGGCTGAGTAAAAACTTGCGCAATGCACTAAACGGCGGCCTCTGGCCGCCGTTTTGCTATAAGATAACGGCCGTTTTGCGAGACTTGGCCTAGCCCTGTTTTCTGTGGGAGCTGGCTTGCCTGCGATGCAGACGCCACGGTCTGGCAGGTACACCGCGGCGATGCTATCGCAGGCAAGCCAGCTCCCATATTAGATTTGCGCCGATTCAGGTTCTGTATTCCACATTCGTCCTGCGCCCCTTACACGCTTCCCGGAGTTTTCCCATGACGGCCCACGCCGACCTTTCGCCGACCCTTCAACTTGCCATCGACTTGATCCGTCGCCCCTCGGTGACGCCGATCGATGCCGACTGCCAGAAGCTGATGATGCAGCGCCTGGGCGACGCCGGTTTTGCACTTGAGCCGATGCGTATCGAAGACGTGGACAACTTCTGGGCCACCCATGGCAAACACGAAGGCCCGGTACTGTGCTTTGCCGGCCACACCGACGTGGTACCAACCGGCCCGGTGCAGGCCTGGCAGAACGACCCGTTCGATGCGTTGATCGACGAACACGGCATGCTCTGCGGGCGTGGCGCGGCGGACATGAAAGGCAGCCTGGCGGCGATGCTGGTGGCCTCGGAGCGTTTTGTGACCGACTACCCGGACCACAAGGGTTCGGTGGCTTTTCTGATCACCAGCGATGAAGAAGGCCCGGCGCACCACGGCACCAAAGCGGTGATCGAACGCCTGGCGGCCCGCAAAGAGCGTCTGGACTGGTGCATCGTCGGCGAACCGTCGAGCACCACGCTGGTAGGCGATGTGGTCAAGAACGGCCGTCGCGGCTCCCTGGGTGCCACCCTGACCGTGCGCGGCGTGCAAGGCCACGTGGCGTACCCGCACCTGGCAAAGAACCCGATCCACCTGGCGGCCCCGGCGTTGGCGGAACTCGCCGCAGAGCATTGGGACGACGGCAACACCTTTTTCCCGCCGACCAGCTTCCAGATCTCCAACCTCAATTCCGGCACCGGCGCCACCAACGTGATCCCCGGCGACCTGACGGCGGTGTTCAACTTCCGCTTCTCCACCGAGTCCACCGTCGAAGGCCTGCAACAGCGGGTTGCGGCGATTCTGGATAAACACGGCCTGGACTGGCACGTTGAATGGGCCTTGTCTGGCCTGCCATTCCTCACCGAGCCGGGCGCGTTGCTCGACGCGGTATCGGCCAGCATCAAGGCGATTACCGGCCGCGAGACCAAGGCGTCCACCAGCGGTGGCACATCCGATGGGCGTTTCATCGCCACATTGGGCACCCAAGTGGTCGAGCTGGGCCCGGTCAACGCGACGATCCATCAGGTCAACGAACGCATCCTGGCCAGTGACCTCGATGTGCTGACCGAAATCTACTACCAAACCCTGATCAAGTTGCTCGCCTGATGCTCGCTTGCCCCCTTTGCAGCGCACCGCTCAACGCGGTGGATAATGGCGTGGCGTGCCCGGCCGGGCACCGTTTCGACCGTGCGCGCCAGGGTTACCTGAACCTGTTGCCGGTGCAGCACAAAAACAGCCGTGACCCAGGCGACAACCTCGCCATGGTCGAGGCACGCCGCGACTTTCTCAACGCCGGGCACTATGCGCCGGTGGCCAAGCGCCTGGCCGAACTGGCCGCCGAGCGCGCGCCGCAGCGCTGGGTGGACATCGGGTGTGGCGAGGGTTACTACACCGCACAAATCGCCCAAGCCCTGCCCCACGCTGACGGCTATGCGCTGGATATCTCCAAGGAAGCGGTGAAACGCGCATGCAAACGCAACCCGGCGCTGACCTGGTTGATCGCCAGCATGGCCCGCGTGCCGTTGGCGTCGGGCAGTTGCCAGTTTCTCGCCAGCGTGTTCAGCCCTTTGGACTGGGAAGAGGCTAAGCGCCTGCTCAGCCCCGGCGGCGGCTTGATGAAGGTCGGCCCGACCGCCGGCCACTTGATGGAACTGCGCGAACGCCTGTACGACGAAGTGCGTGAATACACCGACGACAAGCATTTGGCTCTGGTGCCCGAAGGCATGAGCCTGGAGCACAGTGAAACGCTGGAGTTCACCCTGAGCCTGATCGAACCCCAGGACCGCGCCAACCTGCTGGCGATGACGCCCCATGGCTGGCGCGCGAGTGCCGAGCGCCGTACTGAAGTAATCGAGGCCGCCGAGCCGCTACGGGTCACAGTGTCGATGCGCTACGATTATTTCGTGCTTCAATAACCGACTTTTAAGTATCCGCGAATGGATTTTCGAATCCCGCAACGAGGAACATCCATGCGCCAACCTGATATCGAGATTTACCTGAAAGACGCCGACGTCGACTACAAGGCCATCGCCGCCTGGCTGGGTGCCGCCCTGGGCCCATGCACCGACTGGGTACAGAAAGGCCAGACCTACAAGTGCAAAGCCGGCACTGTGCCGGTCACCTGGCTGCCAAAAGCCGTGGGCAAATGGAACAGTCTGCACCTGGACAGCGACCAGACGCCGTGGGACGACGACATCGCCTGCGCCCGCGCCGCCTTTGCCGCGCTGAACGTCGAAGTGCGCTGCGCGCCGGGTACGTGGGTTGAAGAAGAAGGTGAAGAAAGCGCTGATACCTGGATTCGCGTCAGTGCGGACGGCGAAGAGCAGATCACCTGGAAAACTGCATAACCCATAGATTGTGAACCCAATCAAAATGTGGGAGCGGGCTTGCTCGCGAAAGCGGTGGATCAGTCAACAGATGTATTAACTGACACACCGTATTCGCGAGCAAGCCCGCTCCCACATGGGTTCAGCGGTGTTGCAAAAATCAATTGTTACAGGCCCACCACATCCTCAGCCTGCAAACCCTTCTCGCCAGTCACCACGGCGTATTCCACCTGCTGACCCTCGGCCAATGAGCGGTGGCCCTCACCGCGAATGGCGCGGTAGTGCACAAACACATCCTTGCCGTCTTCACGCTGGATAAAGCCATAGCCCTTTGCATCGTTGAACCACTTCACATTGCCGGTTTCACGCGTTGCCATCTGTTCTTACTCCCACATGCATTTTTATTGTTGAGTCGCTCGCATTGAACTGCCGAGTATAAGACAGGCTCAAAAACGATCAACTCAAGTTTACATCGCTGCTTTTTTGCCGATTTTCGGCGAATACGGCACACTACCCGCCCGAGCACCTGCTCGGTTTTTTCCACTTGAAGCAGCACGCCTATGACCCGCTCCCCGTTCCGCCGTCTGGTGTTTGGCACCTTGCGCCGACTGTTGTACCTCTGGGTTCGCTCCGAGACGATCAACCAGTCGTCCCTAACCCTTAACCTGGACCGCAGCCGGCCGGTGTTTTACGTCCTGCAATCGCCCTCTCTCACCGAATTGGCGGTGGTCGATAAGGAATGCACCAAGGCCGGCCTGCCGCGCCCGGTGCTGCCGGTGTCAGTGGGCTCGCTGATCGAACCCGCCGCGTTCTTCTACCTCACGCCCGAACCCGACTGGCTCGGTCGCCAGGACAAGCGCGGCGCGCCGCCAACCTTGACGCGCCTGGTCAACAGCCTGAGCGAGCACGCCGAAGAGAATGCACAAATCATTCCGGTCAGCGTGTTCTGGGGGCAGTCGCCCGAAAGCGAGTCCAGCCCATGGAAACTGCTGTTTGCCGACAGCTGGGCGGTCACCGGGCGTCTGCGCCGCTTGTTGAGCATTTTGATCCTGGGTCGCAAGACCCGCGTGCAATTCTCCGCGCCTATCAACCTGCGTGAATTGATCGAGCACAATAAAGGTCACGAACGCACCGTGCGCATGGCCCAACGCATCCTGCGTGTGCACTTTCGTAATCTGAAGACTGCGGTGATCGGCCCCGACCTGTCTCACCGCCGCAACCTGGTCAAAGGCCTGGTCAACATGCCGCTGGTGCGCCAGGCCATCGCCGATGAAGCCGAACGCGAGAAAATCACCCCGGAAAAAGCCAAGGCCCAGGCCCTGCGCTACGGCAACGAGATCGCCTCGGACTACACCTACACCGCGATCCGCTTTCTGGAAGTGGTGTTGAGCTGGTTCTGGAACAAGATCTACGACGGCATCAAGGTCAACAATATCGAAGGTGTGCAAAAGGTCGCCCAGGGTTACGAGGTGATCTACGTGCCTTGCCACCGCAGCCATATCGACTACCTGTTGCTGTCCTACCTGCTGTTCAAAAACGGCCTGACTCCGCCGCACATTGCCGCCGGCATCAACCTGAACATGCCCGTGATCGGCAGCCTGCTGCGCCGTGGCGGTGCGTTTTTCATGCGCCGCACCTTCAAGGGCAACCCGCTGTACACCTCGGTGTTCAACGAATACCTGCACACCCTGTTCACCAAGGGCTTCCCGGTGGAGTACTTCGTCGAAGGCGGCCGCTCGCGCACCGGGCGCATGTTGCAACCGAAAACCGGGATGCTGGCGATCACCCTGCGCAGCTTTTTGCGCTCCTCACGCATGCCGATCGTGTTTGTGCCGGTGTACATCGGCTATGAGCGCGTGCTCGAAGGCCGTACTTACCTGGGCGAGCTGCGCGGGGCGAGCAAGAAGAAAGAATCGATCTTCGATATTTTCAAAGTGGTCGGCGCGCTCAAGCAGCGCTTTGGCCAGGTCGCGGTCAACTTCGGTGAGCCGATCAAGCTGGCCGAGTTCCTCGATGCCGAGCAGCCGGATTGGCGTGCCCAAGAGCTGGGCCCGAATTACAAACCGGCGTGGCTCAACGAAACCACCAACCGCCTCGGCGAGCAGGTGGCGCGCCACCTCAACGAAGCCGCAGCGGTCAACCCGGTGAACCTGGTGGCCCTGGCGCTGCTTTCGACCACGCGCCTGGCCCTGGATGAACAGGCCATGGCCCGCCAGCTGGACCTGTACCTGGCGCTGCTGCGCCGCGTGCCCTACTCGCCGCACACCACTTTGCCGGAAGGCGATGGCCTGGCACTGATCAAGCACGTCAAGGACATGAACCTGCTGTCGGAGCAGAGTGACGCCCTGGGCAAGATTGTGTATCTGGATGAGCAGAACGCCGTCCTGATGACCTACTACCGCAACAACGTGCTGCACATCTTCGCCCTGCCGGCGCTGCTGGCGAGTTTTTTCCAGAGCAGCTCACGCATGAGCCGCGAACAGATCCTGCGCTACACCCGCGCGCTCTACCCGTACTTGCAGTCGGAGCTGTTTATTCGCTGGTCGCTGGAAGAATTGGACGCGGTCGTCGACCAATGGCTGGAAGCCTTCGTCGAGCAAGGCCTGTTGCGTTTTGAAAACGTTGTCTACCTGCGCCCGGCCCCGAGCTCGCGGCACTTTGTGCTGCTGACGCTGCTGTCCAAGAGCATCGCCCAGACCCTGCAACGTTTCTACATGGCGATCTCGCTGCTGCTCAACAGCGGCCAGAACAGCATCAGTGCCGAAGAACTGGAAGACCTGTGCACGATCATGGCCCAGCGTCTGTCGATCCTGCATGGCCTGAATGCGCCGGAATTCTTCGACAAGAGCCTTTTCCGACATTTTATCCAGACATTGCTGGAGCAAGATGTGCTGCGCCGCGACGAAGCCGGCAAGCTGAGTTACCACGACCTGCTCGGCGAACTGGCGGAGGGCGCGGCCAAACGCGTATTGCCTGCCGACATTCGCCTGTCGATTCGCCAGGTGGCTTTGCACCGCGTCGACGGTGCAGCCGAAGCGCCTGTGGAACCGGCAGAAAGCCGCTAGATTGACTGAGGCGCCGGGCTGTTTCCGGCGCCGTTGAAAAGGAGCTGTACCATGAAAAAGATCATCCTCCTGGGCCTTACCGCCCTGATCGGAGCCTGCCAATCCATGACTCCAGCCTCCAAGGCCAGCCTCGACGGCGAAGTGTTCTACCTGCAACGCATCGCGTTGCCGCCCGCTGCCACCTTGAGTGTCAGCCTGCAGGACGTGTCGCTGATGGACGCCCCGGCGGTGACCCTCGCCGAACAGAAAGGCCCGGTCAAAGGCCAGGTGCCGTTGCCGTTTCACTTGAGCTATGACCCGGCCCAAATCAAGCCAGGCCACACTTACTCGGTGAGTGCTCGCATCGAGCTGGACGGCAAGCTACTGTTTATTACCACCGAACGCCACGCGGTGCAGCTCGACGGCAAGGACGCACAACCTCTGCGCCTGCGCGTTGATGCTGTCGCACACTGACATTCTCTAGAACATAAGCCCGAACATAAGGAAGCGCTCATGCTCCGTAACTCTCTTCGCCTCACTGCCCTGTGCGCCGGCCTGCTACTCGGTGCCAACGCCATGGCCCTCGACCTTGGCAGCCTGTCCCAGGGCGACGCCAGCGGCGGCCTCAAGGACGCCCTGACCCAAGGCGCACAGATCGCCGTGAAACAACTGGGCGCGCCCGGTGGTTTCAGCAACAACCCCGAAGTGAAGATCGGCTTGCCAGGCAAACTGGGCAAAGTCGCCGACAAGCTGAAGATGTTCGGCATGGGTGACCAGGTCACGCAGCTGGAAACCAGCATGAACAAGGCCGCCGAAACGGCCGTGACCCAGGCGCAGCCGATCCTGGTCAATGCGGTAAAAAACATGAGTGTGACCGACGCCAAGGGCATTCTCAGCGGCGGCCAGGACTCGGCGACGCAGTACCTGAATAAAAGCAGCCGCGAACAGATCCGCGCCAAGTTCCTGCCGATCGTCAAGGCCGCTACCGACAAGGTTGGGGTTGCTCAGCAGTACAACGCCCTGGCCGGCAAGGCGGCAGCCTTTGGCGCAGTGGATGCCAAAAGTGCCAACGTTGAAAACTACGTGACCGAACAGGCGCTGGACGGCTTGTTCAAGATGATCGCGCAGCAGGAAGAAACCATTCGCAAAAACCCGGCGGCGGCGGCCACCAGCCTGGCGAAGAAGGTGTTTGGCGCGCTGTAAGCCCCGAACACGCTGGACCTACTGCGCCAAGGCCGCTTACCACGGGCCTTGGCGCAGTTGTTTCAGGCCAAGCCTGTTAACGACTCAGCGTGTAAAGCGGATAGGTAGGCCTGTAGGGTGAAGGCTGCTCGTGGACCGTGTGTTGTTGTGGATACGGCCTGCCATGGTTGGTCTGGGTTGGATAGGTATGGCCCGCGTGTGGCCGCACTGTATGAGGACGATGTTGGTGATGATGGTGGTGGTGGTGGTGATCGTTTGTTGCGTGCCCTGACCTATACCCCCTTCCAAAATCATTGCGCGGTACGTTATTGCCCAGCAAGGCCCCGAGAAACGCATCTTTGAAAGCAGCAATAGCATCTAAAAAAGCCATGTAAAACTCCATAAACTCATTCAAAAAGGCCAGACTGCCGAATTGGCAACGTCCAAACCTGTGCCTGTCCATCAGGCAATTCTGAGTGGAGTAAAAAAAACAAACGTTCCAAAGCCACACACGCCTGTTTGCATCAGCATGTGAATCAGTGAATCACCGCCCCTGCCAATCGGCCCATCATGATTGTGGCAAAACAACCGATAGCCACAGAGGTGATGCGGTTGATCTTCAAGGGGGTCAACCAGGCTTTCTGAACCCCTTCAAAACGGCTGCCCAGTACGATCCAGGCAGCGCCTACCGGTATCACCACCATCGCCAGCAGAGCCATGAATCCGGCATACCCCGACAACGAGGCGAATGTACCGATCGGCGCGATAAACGAAACAATCAGCAGGCCCTTGGGGTTCATCACCGTAAGCCAGAAAAAATGCAGGCCTGATAACCGATCGTGGGTTGAGTCGACGCTGCTGGTATGGCGTTGCCACAGCGTGAATGACAATTTGAGCAGGTAGCAGGCCGCCGCCATTTGCGTGGCTTTCACCGCCCACGGTGACCAGGCCGAGAGGTAAAACAGCAGCACGCCCCAGACAGAGACTTGCAGCAGGTAAGCCAGGCATTCAATCAATGCCATACGCCACGAAGCGGCAAACCCAAACAAGACGCCCGCGCGTAACAGCAGCGTGTTCGTCGGCCCGGGCACGACCAGTAACAGCACCAGTGTAGAAACGGTCCCAAACATGAAGGTTATCCTCGGTTGGAATGATCATGGGTCTTTCCACCGATAGCGCTACTACGTCAGCGTGAATGACCAGGCGACCGTCGCTACCATCAAAATCGCGAAGCTTACGTTAAGTCGTCGACTCCAAACGGGATGGATGAACAACTTGCGCATCCGGCTGCCCGCAAAAAGCCATAAAAAATCGAATACCACACAAACCAATAAGCAAATAAGCGCCTTGGTGCCCTGCTCCCAGGCGGGCGACGTGCCCAAGGTGAAACTGCCCAGTAACGCTGCGAACGCGGCATACGCCTTGATATTCGCAACCCCCAGCACAAAACCGGCACCCCAGCCCGGCGTGACCACGGCTTGCTCATCCTCAATGGGCGGTGCCGTACCAATGCGGTAAGCCAGCCAAAAAATATAAACAATGGAGATGACCGTCAGCGCCACTGCCAACCCGGGAAAGCTGTGCAAGACCACATACAGCCCCGAGGCTACCAACGCCATGGCAATCACTAACCCCAGGGTGATTCCGACAAAAAACTGAAACGAGCGCTGCATGCCATAAGCCGCGCCGCTGGCTGCCAGCGCCAGGGTGGCGGGGCCAGGGCTGGCAAGTAAGGCGATCGCCGCGAGGGTGAAGGTGAATATCGCCTGGTAAACGGAAATCAGGATGTCAGGCATGCACGCTTCCTTTGTGACTACGTTCAGGATGGCTCAACCGGGTAGCCCATTTTCGTGGCAGTAATAGATTGTCCTGTGGTTCTTCATGAAATCAATCACACCATTGGCAACGCCCATCGGGTCCTCTTTATGCAGGAGCACCCGGGCAATCTGCTCGGCGATCCAGGCCATTTCCGGCTCCTTCATGCCCAGGCGAGTAACCTCGACAGTACCGAGCCGAATGCCTGTTTCTCGGTAAGGGTCGGTGTCCCAAGGCAGCGGCATTTCGTTGGTGATGATGTTGGCGGCCTCCAGGCGCTGTACGGCCTCACGGCCGCAGGCGAAGGGCTTTGAATCAATCACAATCTGATGGGTTCGGGTGTAACCCTGTTCTCGATAGAACGCAGTCACCCCCCGAAGCTCCAGGTGCCTGGCCAACGCCTGGGCGTTACTGACCACCTGTTTCATATAGCGTTGCCCGAACTCGAGCATTTCTGTGGCCGCCACCGCGAGCGCAGCCACGCGGTTGATTTGATGGCTACCGGTCAGCGTAGGGAAAATCGCCTCGTGCAGAGGCGCTGTCAGTGCTGCATCGTTCCAGACAATGACGCCGCCCTGAGGGCCACTGAACGTCTTCCCGGAAGACCCGGTCATCAGGTCGGCGCCCTCAGCCAATGGGTCTTGGAACAACCCGGCACTGATCAAGCCCAATTGGTGGGCGGCGTCGAAATAGACCTTGCCACCCCAGGGTGAAACGATGCCTTTGATGTCCGCCAACGGCAACGGAAACAAGGTCAGTGTCATGCCCAACCCAATCACAGCAGGTTTGAGGGTCTGAGCAATTTCACTGAAGCGTGTCAGGTCGATGTCTGCAGTTTTATGCACAAACGGAATGTCCCACACCTTGAGTCCGCGAATCCCCGGCGGCCCGTTGGTGCGGTTACTGGTATCTCCACCGCGGATCACTGGCACAGTCATCACGTTATCTTCAGGACGGGCCAACGCTGTGTACGCAGCCAGTACAGCCGCCATACCGCCCATCAAACGATGATCGGCGTGCCGGGCACGCAGCGTGATTTTAAGCAGTTCCACGCAAAGCGATTCCAGCTCGTCGATGTTCTTCATGCCGGAGAAAAAACGGTTGTCACGCCCGATATGCCCACCCGATGCGCGCGTACCCACCTCACTGGCCAGTAACGCACGCACCGAGGGGCTGGTGGGTGATTCAGCTGCCACCAGATTAATGCACTGCTGCCCACGCCATTGCTCATTGCGAACCACCGCCGCCCGGACCAGATCGGCCATGGCCGAGTGTGATTGCGCCTGCTTGAGCAAGGCATTGGCGCGCTGGAGGCATTCAATATCATGCATGACCCTTATCCCATCTGTTCGCGTGACAACCAGCCACAGGTGTTTTACGTCAGGCTTTTGGCGGCCTCAACATGCTGGTCTTCCCACCAGCGATCATTGCCGTGCAGGTTTCGGCTGAGATCTTTTTCTGCCGCCCACGTCATATTGAGGATGATCCGGGTGGCATCTTCATTGAGTGGAATGGTGCGGTGCAGGATGGTATCGGTGCGCAGGAAATAAATATCTCCGGTCGTGAAACCGTAAGTCGCAATCGGGTTACTGCACAGCAGCTCGTGAATCCTCGGGTTGGATTTGTCCCACGAGGTATGGGGCACGCACTGCAACATCCCGCCCTTGGCGACAGGGGGCGTTTCGATAATCCAGATCAGTGCGAAGCTGTAATCCCCCCAGTGCCATCCATGGGTGTCGCCTTTGCGCTCCTGCTTGGTGATCAGGTATTCCTCGTCTTTGGAGACGGACGGGACAATACGGGTTCCGGCTATCTGTGACAGAGTGCCAAGCAACACATCAGACTTCGACAGCGCATTAATGAGAAGGCTGTTTTCAGCAATGAACTCGCTGCGCACGACACTCATATAACGCGGCGTATTATCGGTAGTTGCCAGGTGCAGGTCACGCCGTTCAAGTTGGCGCTCAATCAAACTTTTTACTTCAACGGTAATCTGCTCACGTAAATCATCATCCACAACATCCCGTAACTTTATAAACCCATCGCGGGCAAACTCATGACGTTGCGAAAACAATCGTTGCTCAGAAAAATTATTATTATGGTGCTTTTGCAAGCGTGCCTCATCAAGTACGTGGTTCATTTCAATCCCTCGATAAATAGATCAAGTTGAAATAGCGCTACAGTACTGCGTATGACTGCAGACAAAACAATAGGTAGGACTTTTCGAAAAATCCATTCTTTTTTCAGGGATCTGTGGTATGTAAGATTTTCACGCTATTTCATCAATGTTCGTAAGGTCCATCTAATGAAAAGGCTTACAAAAAACGATCAGACACTCGATGCAATTGATCGCGCGCTGCTGGTCGCCCTGCATCAGAATGCCCGTGCCTCTATCCGTGCGCTCGGTCGGCAGGTGGGACTTTCCGCTCCTGGTTGCAGCGAGCGTCTCAAACGCCTGGAAGTGGCAGGGGTTATAAGTGGGTTCAGCGTAGAGTTGGACGCGCAGGCGCTGGGGTTTGCGCTGCAGGCACTGGTGCGGGTAAAACCGCTGACGGGAAATTTTCAAACAGTGGAGCAGCTACTGTCAGACATGCCTGAATGTATTGTCTGTTACAAGATCACCGGGGAAGACAGTTTCGTCTGCCATCTGTACACACACTCCGTCAGCCACCTTGATCAAACCTTGCAAAAAATAACGCCATTGGCCGACACTAACACCTCGATTATAAAAACCGTCGAGAAGAAACTGCCCATATTCTAAATAAACAAGTGGGAGACATTCAGGCTTAAACAGCAGTTATCGAATTTCAGGCTTTTCCCACACCCGTCAATACTATCGACACGCCTTCACGCCTCCCGTTATGAACTAGTGCGCCTCCTTCTTAATGCGAAACCATGCCGCATACAGCGCCGGCAAGAACAATAACGTCAACGCCGTCGCCACAATCAGCCCGCCCATGATTGCCACAGCCATCGGCCCGAAGAACACGCTGCGCGACAGCGGAATCATCGCCAGTACCGCCGCAAGCGCCGTCAGCACAATCGGGCGAAAGCGTCGCACGGTGGCTTCGATGATTGCCTGCCAAGGCGCGAGCCCGGCCTTGATGTCTTGTTCGATCTGGTCCACCAGGATCACCGAGTTACGCATGATCATGCCCGACAGCGCGATGGTGCCGAGCATGGCGACAAAGCCGAAGGGCTGGCGGAACACCAGCAGGAACAAGGTCACGCCGATCAAGCCCAGCGGCGCCGTCAGAAACACCATCGCCGTGCGCGAGAAGCTGCGCAGTTGCAGCATCAGCAAGGTCAGCACCACCACGATAAACAGCGGCACACCGGCCTTGACCGAATTCTGGCCACGGGCCGAATCCTCGACGGTGCCGCCCACTTCGAGCAGGTAACCGTCGGGCAATTCGGCGCGCACACCTTCCAGGGTCGGCAGGATCTGCTGGACCAGGGTCGCCGGCTGTTCCTTGCCGTAGATGTCGGCACGCACGGTCACCGTCGGCAGGCGATTGCGGTGCCAGATGATGCCTTCTTCGAAGCCATATTCGAGGGTCGCAATCTGCGACAGCGCTACGCTTTTGCCATTGTCGGTCGGCACCGCCAGGCTCGGCAGCAGCGACAGTTCGGTACGTTCATGCACGGTGCCGCGCAGCAGGATTTCGATCAACTCGTTGTCCTCGCGGTACTGGCTGACGCTGGAACCGGTCAAGGAACTTTGCAGGAACTTCGACAAGTTGGCGGTGCTGACGCCGAGGGCACGGGCGCGATCCTGGTCGATATTCAGGTAGACGATCTTGCTCGGCTCTTCCCAGTCCAGGTGCACGTTGACCACGTGGGTATTTTCGCGAACCTTGGCCGCGACCTTGCGTGCCAGGGCACGGACTTCTTCGATGTGCTCGCCGGTCACACGAAACTGCACCGGGTAGCCCACGGGCGGGCCGTTTTCCAGGCGTGTGACGCGAGAACGCAGGTCGGGGAATTGTTCGTTAAGGGTCTCGATCAGCCAGGTGCGCAGGCTTTCACGTTCTTCGATGGTTTTGGCCAACACCACAAACTGCGCAAAGCTGGCGGCCGGCAGTTGCTGGTCCAGCGGCAGGTAGAAACGCGGCGAACCGGTGCCCACGTAGGCCACGTAGTTGTCGATGCCAGCATGTTCCTTGAGCAAGACTTCCAGACGCTTGACCTGATCGGCGGTGTTGCTCAGCGAGGCACCTTCAGCCAGTTTCAGGTCGACCATCAACTCCAGGCGACCGGAGGCCGGGAAGAACTGCTGTGGCACAAAACGAAACAGCGCCACCGAGCCGATAAACAACAACAAGGTCAATACGATCACGGTTTTGCGCCGACGCACACACCATTCGACCAAACGTCTTACACGCTGGTAGAAGGGTGTGCCGTAGGGATCTGGCCCGTCGGTGCCGTGTTTGGCCGCATGAATTTTCGCCAGGTCCGGCAGGAGTTTTTCCCCCAGGTACGGCACAAACACCACCGCCGCGACCCACGAGGCCAGCAGGGCAATGGTCACCACCTGAAAAATCGAACGGGTGTATTCGCCGGTGCTCGATTGCGCAGTGGCAATTGGCAGGAAACCTGCGGCGGTAATCAATGTGCCAGTGAGCATTGGGAACGCGGTGCTGGTCCAGGCAAAACTCGCGGCCTTGAGCCGGTCGTAGCCCTGCTCCATTTTGATCGCCATCATTTCCACGGCGATGATTGCATCGTCCACCAGCAAGCCCAGGGCCAGCACCAAGGCGCCAAGGGAAATTTTGTGCAGGCCGATGCCCAGGTAATACATGGTCGCAAAGGTCATCGCCAGCACCAGCGGAATCGCCAGGGCCACCACCATGCCGGTGCGTACGCCGAGGGAGAAGAAGCTCACCAGCAGCACGATGGCCAAGGCTTCAGCCAGTACCTGGACGAATTCGCCGACGCTGGTTTTCACCGCCGCCGGCTGGTCCGAGACCTTGCGCAGTTCCATGCCTGCCGGAAGGTTATTCTGCAGGCGTGCGAATTCGCCTTCGAGCGCCTTGCCCAGTACCAGAATGTCACCGCCGTCACGCATCGCCACGGCCAGGCCGATGGCGTCTGCGCCCATGTAGCGCATGCGCGGCGCGGGTGGGTCGTTGAAGCCGCGGTGGATTTGCGCCACGTCACCAATACGGAAGGTGCGGTCACCGACGCGGATGGGGAAGTTGCGGATCTCATCGACCGTTTTGAAGTTACCCGAGACCCGCAGTTGCACGCGCTCCATCGGGGTTTCAAAGAAACCGGCGGTGGAGACGGCGTTCTGCTCTTGCAGTGCCTGCTGCACCGCAGCCAATGGCAAGCCGAGGGTGGCGAGCTTGAGGTTGGACAGCTCGATCCAGATCTTCTCGTCCTGCAGGCCCAGCAGCTCGACCTTGCCCACATCCGGCACGCGTTGCAGTTGAATCTGGATGCGGTCGGCGTAGTCCTTGAGCACCGCGTAGTCAAAACCGTCACCGGTCAGGGCGTAGATATTGCCGAAGGTGGTGCCGAATTCATCGTTGAAAAACGGCCCCTGGATATCCGGTGGCAAGGTCTGGCGAATATCGCTGATCTTCTTGCGTACCTGGTACCACAGCTCCGGGATTTGCGCCGAGTGCATCGAGTCGCGGGCCATGAAGGTGACCTGGGACTCACCGGGCCGCGAGAACGAGACAATGCGCTCGTACTCGCCCGTCTCCATCAGCTTCTTTTCGATACGTTCGGTGACCTGGCGCGAGACCTCCTGGGCCGTGGCGCCCGGCCAGTTGGTCTTGATGACCATGGCCTTGAAGGTAAACGGCGGGTCTTCACTTTGCCCCAGCTTGGTGTAGGACAAGGTGCCGACCACTGCCAGCAGGATCATCAGGAACAGCACGATCTGGCGATTACGCAACGCCCATTCGGAAAGATTGAAACCCATCGGGGACTACTCCTTGGCCGCCAGATCCACAACTCGGTTGGAGCGATCCACCGGGCGCACTTGCTGGCCCTCATGGAGCACATGCACACCCGCCGCGATCACCCAATCGGTGGGGGCCAAGCCTTCGAGCACCGGCACGGTTTTTTCACCAAAGGCACCGATGCGCACCGGCGTTCGCTTAAGCGTGTTGTCCGGCTGTACCCGCCAGACATAGGACGCACCGTTCTCCGCACTCAAAGCCGACAGCGGCACGGACAGTGGAACGACGCCATCGGCCTGGATGAAGACGCGGGCACTCTGGCCCAGCTCGGCAGGGACTTTGCCGCCAGTGAAGGCGACACGTGCAGCGAAGGTGCGGGATTTCGGGTCCGCAGCGGGTGAAAGTTCACGGATGCGCCCGGCAAAACGCTGGTCGGGTTGGCTCCACAACTCTACCGACACCGGCTGGCCAATCTTGAAGCGGCCAAAACCTTGCTCGGGCAGGCTGATCAGCACTTCGCGCTCGCCGTCGGTGGCCAGGGTGAACACGGTTTGGCCGGCGGACACCACTTGGCCGACTTCCACCGCACGCTTGGCAACCACGCCATCTTGAGGCGCACGCAGCACGGCATAGCCGGCCTGGTTGCTCGATACGTCGAACTCGGCCTTGATCTGCTTAAGGCGTGCTTCACCGGATCGGTAGAGGTTTTCGGAATTGTCGTACTGCGAACGGCTGACCATCTGACGGTCCATCAGGGTCTTGTAGCGGTCGCGTTCGGCGCGCACCAGGCTCAGGTTGGCTTCGGCGGCCGCAACCTGGGCGCGGGTGGCTTCCAGTTGCAGGCGCACGTCCTGGGGGTCGAGCTCTGCCAATGGCTGGTTGGCCTTGACCCGCTCGCCCTCCTCCACCAGGCGCTTATTGACTTTGCCGCCGATGCGAAAGGCCAGGTCCGGCTCATAACGGGCGCGTACTTCCCCCGGAAAACTGTCCATCGCCAATGCCGAAGGCTGCGGTTGCACCACCATGGCCGGGCGGACGGTGGTTTGGGCCGCTTCTTCATGGCCGCAGGCGGCCAACAGGAAGACCAGGCTGACAGGCAACGCAAGGGGCAGGAAAGTACTGCGCATGCTGAAGGACCTTTCGCAAATGGAGCTAGGAATAATTATACTGGCCGGTATGTTATTAATACCAAACTCACCAGTCCAGTATTAAAGGTGAAAATGTCCGACAATCGTGTAAACACCAATAGCCCCGGGCGTCCCAAGGACATGGCAAAACGCCAGGCAATCCTCGAAGCAGCCAAAATCCTGTTTTTGAGCAATGGCTACGCCAGCACCAGCATGGATGCCGTGGCCCTGGAGGCCGGCGTGTCAAAACTGACGGTCTACAGCCACTTCACCGATAAAGAGACCTTGTTCACCGCCGCCGTCGTGGCCAAGTGTGAGGAACAACTGCCGGTGATGTATTTCGAGTTGCCCGCAGGCATCCCGGTACACACCGTGCTGCTGAACATCGCGCGCGGCTTTCATCGGCTGATCAACAGCGAAGAATCGGTGAACCTGCACCGCTTGATGATGACCACCGGCAACCAGGACGTGAAACTCTCGCAGATCTTCTTTGAAGCCGGGCCTATGCGCATGCTGCAAGGCATGGAGCGCTTGCTCAGCCGTATCGACCAGAGCGGCGCCTTGAGCATCGACAAACCGTTTACGGCGGCCGAGCACTTCTTTTGCCTGCTCAAGGGCACGGCGAATTTTTGCTTGTTGTATGGGTGTGGCGGGCAGTTGAGCGAAGAAGCCGCCGAAGCGCATGTGCAGGAGGTGGTGGGGTTGTTTATGCGGGCGTATCGGCCTTAAGGATTTGAGTTGCCTGATCGGGCGCTATCGCAGGCAAGCCAGCTCCCACCTTTTGATTTGTGAACACCATCAAAGGTGGGAGCTGGCTTGCCAATGATTCAGGATTTGAGCGCCTTCTTGGGGTAGATGTCATACCGGCTGGACTTGCCATCCAACGCGTGGCTCGGTTTCGGCCCGTCAATACACGGTGCCTTGCGCGGGCGCTTGACCACCACGCGGTGGCTGGCCAGGGCCAAGGCGGCAGCGAGCAAGGCCGGTGCGTCCGGGTCATCACCCACCAATGGGCGAAACAGGCGCATTTCCTTCTTTACCAGCGCCGTTTTCTCACGGTGCGGGAACATCGGGTCCAGGTAGATCACCTGCGGCGGCTCGCCCTCCCAGTTGCGCATCACCTCGATCGAGTTGCCCTTGAGCAACTGCATGCGCGCCACAATGGGCGCCACTTCAAAGTCATCCGCACCACGGGCCAGGCCGTCCTCGAGCAAGGCACCAATCAATGGCTGACGCTCGATCAGGCTCATCTCGCAGCCCAGGCTGGCGAGTACGAACGCGTCCTTGCCCAAGCCCGCCGTGGCGTCCAGCACCCGTGGGCGCACGCCTTGGGCAACGCCGACCGCCTTGGCGATCATCTGCCCGCTGCCACCGCCGTATAAACGCCGATGCGCCGCGCCGCCTTCGACGAAGTCCACGCGTACCGGCCCTGGCGCGTCAGGCCCGAGCTGTTGCAATTGCAGGCCGTGTTCCCCGACTTGCAGGGAAAAATCCGCCTCATCCAGCTGCAGAGGCAGACCAAGCTGCGCGGCCCAGTGCTCGGCACGGGCCTTGAAACCGTCGGCCAAAGCCTCGACCCGAATGCGGCTGGCCGCTGGTTGTTCGCTCATCAATCGCTACGCTCAAAAATATTAAGGATCGGCAAACAACGGCCGATAAAAACAACAGTCAGGTATTTTGCCAGAGCTGAGCGTCGACCGAGAAAAATGTCAGACATTCTTCCCCTAACCATCGGTGTACTGCCGACCCACAACCACTACGGCCTGCGCAATACTCAAGCGCTGGCCGGGGTGAGCCATGTGTGGCAGGACTTCTTCGCCCGTGCGTTGGCCGAGCAGCTTGGCGATACGCCGGGTGCGCTGGCGGCCAAAGCGCCGGCACCGAAGGACCCGGCGGTAGAGCCCAGCGAAGGCGCCGACCTGTTGTCGCAGATCCTCACCCAGCGTGAGTGCGACGTACAAGACACTGAGATCGCCCCGCCGGAGCCGCTGTTCCTGCCCATCGCCGAATTTGAAACCGAACTGCTGCCACCGCCTGCCACGCCGTTCCCGGCAGAAGAAATCATCGCCCAGCAGCGCCAGCAAAACTACGACAGCGGCTGGGTCCGCCCGCTTGTGCTCAACGCCGGCAACCCGCCGCCTGAGCCTGGCCCGGCGCCGCAACCCCACCCGTTGCACCTGCCGATTGCCGAATTCGAACTGGACCTGCTGCCACCGCCTGCCACGCCTTACCCGGCCGAGGAGCTGGTGGCGCAACAGAAGGCGCTGGACTTCGACTACCATTGGGCACGCCCGCTGATCCTCAATAACCTGCGCCTGGCGGCCTGATTCAGTCTTTGAAAAAACCGTTGGCCTGACTGAACGGCATCTTGCGTTCAGTGAAGGTAAAGGTGCCCAACTCATACACCTCCTGCGCCGCCCGATAGAACTCGCCATACGCCGCCAGGGCCATGGCCGAGCCGACACTGATGCGGCGCACGCCCATTTCGCTCAACTGCGCCACGTTCAGATTCAAGCCACCGGACATCAACACATTCACAGGTTTGGGCGCCACCGCCTTGACCACGGCGAGCACTTCTTCGGCATTGCGCAAAGCGGGGGCGTAGAGCACGTCCGCACCGGCTTCGGCGTAGGCTTGCAGGCGGCGGATGGTGTCAGGCAAATCCAGGCGACCATGCAGGAGGTTTTCTGCACGGGCTGTGAGCGTGAAGGCAAATGGCAAGCTGCGGGCAGCGGCGACGGCGGCTTCCACACGCTCTACCGACAGGTCAAACGGATAGATCGGGTCGACCGCAATGCCTGTGGCGTCTTCGATAGAGCCACCCACAATACCGCTGGCCGCGGCGCGCAGGATGGTCTGGGCGCAGCCTTCAGGAGTGTCGCTGAAGCCGTTCTCCAGATCAGCCGCCACCGGCAGCGCAGTAGCCCGCACAATCGCTGACGCATTGCTCAACGTGTCTTCAAGCGATAATGCCCCTTCCGCATCCGGTCGCCCGAGGCTGAACGCATAGCCCGCACTGGTCGTGGCCAACGCTTCGAAACCCAAGCTGGCGAGCATGATGGCGGAGCCGGCATCCCACGGGTTGGGCATCACGAACGCGCGGTCACGCTCATGCAAGGCCTTGAAGGTTTCGGCGCGAAGGGTTTGGGCATCCATGGCTGACTCCTGTCGGAAAAAGGAGCCCTAGAGTAACCCCAGTTGCTCCGCTGCGGGTTCCCGATGCAAGGTCGGCAGCGCTGGCAAACCCGGCAGGCGCAGCATCAACTGTTGGTGAAAACGCAGCGCCAGTTGCGCGGCAAGGCGGTTATCCGAGGTGTGCAGGAACACATAGGGCGTGCGCCCCTCTTCGATCCAGCCAGCAATTTTTTCCACCCACGGGATCAGGAACGGGTCATTGGCCTCCAATTGCGGATGGCCAATGAAGCGTACTTGAGGAAACAGCGTCAGCGCCGCCGGCCGTGTTGGCACCTTGGGCTTTTTCGATTGGGCGTGCAGTACGGCCGCCGACGTTGAAGTGCAACTGAACAGCGCACGCGGATCAAGGCAAATACGCTCGACGCCACGGTCGCGCAACAGGCGGTTGAGCATGCGCTCGGCATCGCCCTTGGCGAAGAACTCCGGGTGGCGCACTTCCACGGCCAGCGGGCGTTCCAGGCCATCAATGAAACCGGCCAGCTCCCCCAGGCGCTGCGGTGAAAAGCTCGCCGACAATTGCAGCCACAGCGGTGAAACCCGCTCACCCAGCGGGCTCATCAAGCCGACAAAACTTTCTGCCGCCGGTAACTGCTCGCGCAGGTCACCGCCGTGGCTGATATCGCCGGGGAATTTGGCGGTGAAGCGAAAATCCTCTGGCATGATTTCAGCCCAGCGCTGCACCGTGGCGGCCGAGGGGCGGGCATAAAAGGTGGTGTTGCCTTCAACAGCATTAAAGACTTGGGAATACAGGGCGAGGTAGTCGCTGGAACGCGCATCGGCCGGGTACAGGTACTCGCGCCAGGCGTTTTCACTCCAGGACGGGCAGCCGATGTAGTAAGGCAGGCGCATCAGATGTGGATGTCGAGACCCAGCACTTCCATATCCCATTCGACAAAGCCGGCAGTGGTCAGGTAGCTGGCCAGCGCGGTGGCGACGCTTTTGCTCATGGAACGGGGGAAGACCATGTCTTGCTGACGGGCCGGAAGGCCACTGATGCGTGCAGCGCTAGAACCTTGGGCACTGGGCTGCGACTCGGACTGAACCTCGATGAAGTCCGGCGAATCTTCGACGGACTCGTCTACCGTGACGTTCGCCTTGCGCGGCTTACGCTTGAGTGGGTAGGACTGTGAGGAAAAGCCGTCTATACGCATACATGCAGACTCGGTATCAATGATGGCAATTTAGCGGCACTTTCCGTAGCGCGCAAATGCTCTGGTGATAACTAGAACACATAATTTGTAAAAGGTTTACAAACCGGGTCAAATTCTGACGATTGGGGATTTTTGCTCCAAATTGCCAGCATTCTTGACGTCAAATAATCCCGCGCTCAGCCTTGGTTTGCGCAACTTTATCACGCAGATAAACCGGTGCAGCCTGGTCGGCCGGAATCGCTTCGCCGCGCTCGAAAGCGAAACGTGCCAGGGTCAGCAAGTCTTCGGCGTGGGGCAACATGGCAGCGTCCTGCCCCGCCAGTTGCACATTGATGCGTTCGCCATAACCCCAGCCAGTACCGGCACCAAACCAATCGCCGCTGGCGTCAGCAGGCAACACCGACAATTGCGGAGGCTGTACGGCTTCCACGCCGACTAAACGCATTTCGCCAGCGGTTTCGCGGTAGCAGCCCCAATACACTTCGTCCATGCGCGCATCAATCGCCGCTGCCACCTGCGAGGCGCCGTGTTCACGCAATGCGCGCTGGGCCAACACCGCAAGGTTGGAGACCGGTAATACCGGGCGCTCCAGCGCAAAGGCAAGGCCCTGCACCACACCAATGGCGATACGCACGCCAGTAAACGCGCCTGGGCCACGGCCAAAAGCAATCGCATCCACGGCTGACAGCGTGGTGCCCGCGTCTTCCAGCAATTGCTTGATCATCGGCAACAGCTTCTGCGCATGCAGACGCGGGATCACCTCGTAGTGGCTCGTGACCTTGCCATCGTGCAGCAAGGCGACGGAGCAAGCTTCAGTCGCGGTGTCCAGGGCCAGCAGGGTGCTCATCGGTGTAGGTGTCCAAGTCGAAAAAAGTGCGCCAGTATAAACAACAACGGCCCGCAAGCGGGCCGTTGTACGCAAAGCCGATCGAAGGATCAGCTCAGTGCTTGCAACACCTTGGCGGTGATGGCTTCTACCGAACCCACGCCAGGGATGTGGCTGTACTTCGGCTTGCCTTGTGCAGCCGACAGCTTCTGGTAGAAATCCACCAGCGGCTTGGTCTGCGAATGGTAGACCGACAGGCGATGGCGCACGGTTTCTTCGGTGTCGTCCTTACGCTGTACCAGGTCTTCACCGGTCACATCGTCCTTGCCTTCAACCTTTGGCGGGTTGTAGACGATGTGGTACACACGGCCCGAGCCTTCGTGAACGCGACGGCCCGCAATACGCTGAACGATTTCTTCGTCTTCAACTGCGATTTCAACCACAGCGTCCAGCTCAACGCCGGCTTTCACCAGGGCTTCCGCCTGGGGAATGGTGCGCGGGAAACCGTCGAACAGGAAACCGTTCTTGCAGTCTTCCTGGCTGATGCGTTCCTTGACCAGGTTGATGATCAGGTCATCGGAGACCAGGCCGCCGCTGTCCATCACGCTCTTGGCGATCAGGCCCAGCTCGGTGCCGGCCTTGACGGCGGCACGCAGCATGTCGCCGGTGGAGATTTGTGGAATGCCGAATTTTTCAGTGATGAACTTTGCCTGAGTACCTTTACCGGCCCCGGGAGCTCCCAGCAGAATGACGCGCATCGATGTGCTCCTCAATTTTTTATAGAGATGACGCTCGGATTCGCCGCGTGGGGCCAATCTCGTAAAATGTGGGTCCTGGCCGATCAAACGGCCAAAGGCTGATCAAGATACACAGCGGGCTCTATCCATACAAGCCGCCAAAAGTCGCAAGAACCGCGCCCGGCATGCAGTCATAGGTAGGGTGTGCCTGAGTGCAACCCCGCCTCATAAACGCCGACCGCCCGTTTCCGGGCGGCCGTCGTTGTTTATCTGCAAGCCATTGAGAACACGCAGAAAACCTCAGCCAGTGTTGCGCAAACCGGCGGCAATACCGGCCACAGACACCAGCAGCGCCTGTTCCAGAGGGCTGTCCTGCGCCGCCTCCTGTTGACGCGAACGTGCCAGCAACTCGGCCTGCAGCAGGTGCAACGGGTCGAGGTACGTGTTGCGCAAGCGAATGAACTCAAGCGTGTCAGGGCTATGGGCCAGCAGTTGCGACTGGCCGGTCAGGCCAAGCACCACGTTGCATGCCTGCGACAATAGGTCGCGTAAGTGCGCACCCAATGGCAGCAGGTCCGGCTGCACCAAACGCTCGTCATACAGCCGCGCGATGTCGGCATCGGCCTTGGCCAGCACCATCTCGAGCATATCGATGCGGGTGCGGAAGAACGGCCATTGCTCGCGCATCTGCCCCAGCAACTCGCCTTCACCCCGCTCCAGTGCCTTGCTTAATGCCGCTTCCCAGCCTAGCCAGGCGGGCAGCATCAGCCGGGTTTGGGTCCAACCGAAGATCCATGGAATTGCGCGCAGGCTCTCGATACCGCCCGCACGACGCTTGGCCGGGCGACTGCCCAATGGCAAGCGGCCCAGCTCCTGCTCGGGCGTGGACTGGCGAAAGTACTCGACGAACTGGGGATTTTCGCGCACCACGGCGCGGTAAGCACTGACACCGTCTGCCGCCAATTCATCCATCAGATGGCGCCAGGCCGGCTCAGGTGGTGGTGGTGGCAGCAACGTGGCTTCCAGCACGGCAGCCAGATAAAGGTTGAGGTTCTGCTCGGCAATATCCGGCAGGCCGAACTTGAAGCGGATCATCTCGCCTTGTTCGGTCGTACGGAAACGCCCCGCCACCGAGCCTGGCGGCTGCGACAGGATCGCCGCATGCGCCGGGCCACCGCCACGACCAACGGTGCCGCCACGACCGTGGAACAACAGCAACTCCACCTGTTGCTCGCGGCAGATATCCACCAGCCGTTCCTGCGCCCGGTACTGCGCCCAGGCCGCGGCCGTGGTGCCGGCGTCCTTGGCCGAGTCCGAATAGCCGATCATCACTTCCTGCGGGCCTTGCAAACGCGCGCGATAACCCGGCAATTGCAACAGGCGCTCCATCACCGGCCCGGCGTTATCCAGGTCGGCCAGGGTTTCAAACAGCGGCACCACGCGCATCGGCCGTTGCACGCCCGACTCTTTAAGCAACAGTTGCACCGCCAGCACGTCCGAGGCAGCACCCGCCATCGAGATCACGTAAGAGCCGAGTGACGCTGCCGGCGCGGCGGCGATTTCCTTGCAGGTGTTCAACACCTCTGCAGTGTCTGCCGACGGTTTGAAATAACCCGGCAGCAGCGGCCGACGATTGGTCAGCTCTTTGCTGAGGAAGCTGATGCGCGCTTCTTCGTCCCAGTCTTCATAACGGCCCAGGCCCAGATAATCGGTGATTTCGGTCATGGCCGCCGAGTGGCGGCTGGAATCCTGACGCACGTCCAGGCGCACCAGGAACAGGCCAAAGGTCACGGCGCGGCGCAGGCAATCGAGCAACGGGCCATCAGCGATCACGCCCATGCCGCACTCATGCAGCGACTGGTAGCACAGCTCCAGCGGGTCGAGCAGGTCGCGGTTGTTTTGCAGCACTTCGGCAGGCGCCGGCGTGCTGGCCGTGAGCGAGGTATGCGCCCACTGGCGCGTGGCGCGCAGGCGTTCGCGCAGTTGCTTGAGCAAGGCACGGTAAGGTTCGACGCTATCACCGACCTTGGCCTGCAACGCAGGGCTGGCCTGCTGCATGGACAGCTCGGAGGCCAAGTGATCGACATCGCGCAGATACAAGTCCGCCGCCATCCAGCGCGCCAGCAGCAACACTTCGCGGGTGACCGGCGCGGTGACATTCGGGTTGCCGTCACGGTCGCCGCCCATCCACGAAGCAAAGCGAATTGGCGCCGCCTCAAGTGGCAGGCGCAGGCCGGTGGCGGCGTGCAAGGCCTGGTCGGCCTTGCGCAAATAATTGGGAATGGCATGCCACAGCGAATGCTCGATCACCGCAAAGCCCCACTTGGCTTCGTCTACCGGCGTAGGCCGGATGCGGCGGATCTCTTCGGTGTGCCAGGCTTCGGCGATCAGCCGCTGCAAACGCTGGCGAATCTGCTCGCGCTCGGCGCTGGTGAGGTCGCGGTGATCCTGCAACGCCAGTTGCGCGGCGATCGCATCGTATTTCTGGATCAGCGTGCGGCGCGCCACTTCGGTCGGGTGGGCGGTGAGCACCAGCTCAATCTCCAGGCGTGCCAGCTGGCGGGCCAGGGACTCATTGCTGTGACCTTCGCTTTGCAGGCGCGCCAGCAATTCCGGCAACACTCGGGATTCGAACGGCGCCGGTTGCGATTCATCGCGCCGATGGATCAGTTGGTACTGCTCGGCGATATTGGCCAGGTTAAGGAATTGGTTGAACGCCCGGGCCACGGGCAGCAGTTGGTCTTCTTCTAGCTGATTGAGACTGGTGCTCAGCTCATCGCCGGCACCTCGCCTGTCAGCCTTGGCACCTATACGGATCTGCTCGATCTTGTCGAGAAAAGCATCGCCGTACTGCTCTCGAATGGTGTTGCCCAGCAGCTCACCCAGCAGGTGAACGTCCTCACGCAAGCGTGCATCGATATCACTCATCAACCAATCTCCAGCCAGAAATCCGGGACGCGCAGGCCTTCCAGAGTGCCGCCCGCGTCAGTTTCTGACAAGACACTTTAAACCTTGCGACTTGCAGCTAGTCTCAACACTGAGTCGCAGCGTTACCCACGCAGGCGACTGGACACCCATCACCGCCTGCCATCGCGGGCTTATTGAGGTTGCCATGAAAATTCGAGAACTGGCCCAGCATTGGGAAGAGAACGCCAAGGGTCGCCTGACCAAAACCGAATACGCGATCCATTTGGACGTCGAGTCCGCTGCGCGCCTGGCCGCTATCGCCGAGATGTACCCCAAACGCAGCACCGAAGAATTGCTCGGCGAGCTGATCGGCGCGGCCCTTGAAGAACTGGAAGCGAGCTTCCCCTACATCAAGGGCCAGCATGTGATCGCCACCGATGAAGAGGGTGACCCACTGTATGAAGACGTCGGCCCTACACCGCGCTTTCTGACTTTGTCACGCCGCTATCTGCATGATTTGTCAGCCACCTCCGACAAACTGCAGCACTGATAAACATTCGATAAACCCCGTTTAACCCCCGGTATTCCGGGCCTCACAAGGGCTCGGCGTACCTCTGCGCAACGCAAAAGTTCAAACTTTTGAACGCTGACCAAACAGTCAGATATTTTTTTAGGCAAATCGCCATCTTCGCTGAACTTTTGAAAAAAGCCTCCGGTCACAGCCAGTAAGCCATCACTTGGAACGGCCGTTTGAAAGGGCATTTGGTGCTTTACCGCCGGGCTCGCAACCGCCAACCAATGAAGTGGATTTTGATTTTTCAGGAGTTATCCAATGGAGTTGAAGACGATGAAGACCAGCACTGCCAAATCCTCGTTTAACCATCTGCGCGGGCTGAAATTGGCCGCGCTGGCAATCGGCACCAGCTTCGTTCTGGCGGGCTGCGCCGGCAACCCGCCGACCGAGCAATACGCCGTGACCCAGTCTGCCGTAAACAGCGCGGTCAGCGCCGGCGGCACCGAGTACGCAGCGGTAGAAATGAAGTCGGCCCAGGACAAGCTCAAAGCTGCTGAACTGGCCATGCATGACAAGAACTACGACAAAGCGCGCCAGCTGGCTGAACAAGCCGAGTGGGATGCCCGTGTCGCAGAGCGCAAGGCCCAGGCTGCCAAGGCTGACCAGGCTGTGAAGGATTCCCAGAAAGCTGTTCAGGAGCTGCGTCAGGAAGGCATGCGCCCAGCTGTTATCAAACAGCAATAAGCCGCCGCCACTGATTGCATTGCACCCGATATCGAATTGAAAGGACGACACGACTATGCGTAAACAATTGATGATCCCTGCCCTGCTGGCGATGAGCGTTGCTCTGGCGGCCTGCTCCACCCCGCCGAACCAGAACCTGGAAAACGCACGGACCAACTTCTCGGCCCTGCAAGCCAACCCGCAAGCCACCAAGATTGCGGCGCTGGAAACCAAGGACGCCAGCGACTGGCTGGACAAGGCTGACAAAGCCTACCGCGACAAGGAAGACGAGAAGAAAGTCGACCAGTTGGCTTACCTGACCAACCAGCGCGTTGAAGTGGCCAAAGACACCATCTCGTTGCGTGAGTCCGAAGCCAAGCTGAAAAACGCCGGTGACGAACGTGCCAAGGCGCTGCTGCAAGCCCGTGATGCACAGATCAAGCAACTGCAAGACAGCTTGAACGCCAAGCAGACTGATCGCGGCACCCTGGTGACCTTCGGTGACGTACTGTTCGCCACCAACAAGTCCGACCTGAAGTCCAGCGGCCTGGTGAACATCACCAAGCTGGCGCAGTTCCTGCGCGACAACCCGGACCGTAAAGTGATCGTCGAAGGCTACACCGACAGCACCGGTTCCGACTCGTACAACCAGAGCCTGTCCGAGCGTCGTGCGGCTTCGGTACAACGCGCACTGGCTCAACAAGGCGTGGATATCTCGCGCATCGTGACCCAGGGTTACGGCAAGGAATACCCGGTTGCCGACAACGGCAGCGTTTCGGGCCGTGCCATGAACCGCCGCGTTGAAGTGACCATCTCCAACGACAACCAGCCAGTCAAGCCACGTTCTTCCGTTGCTAACTGATTGATTGACGCAGGATGAAAAAACCACCGGAAACGGTGGTTTTTTTTGCTTCAGAATTGGATCTGACGATTGCTGTCGTCGCTGCCCGCAAGCTCGAACTCCGTGCGCCGCTTGGTTTCGTCCTGCTCGTTCTGGGAAAGCTCAGCGTCCCACTCGCTGAACTCATCCAGACTTTGCTGCGCTCGGGCCATATCCAACATCCTGTCTATTGCACCAATATTCACCGTAACTCTCCCTTGGCTGGCCATTCATAAGTTATCCATCAGCAACGCTGACAAGCCCTTAAGTGGCGTCTTACGGAATACGGTTCCAGATATTTCAGTATCGCTGCATCGAAACGCTTTACTCCTGAAGTTGCGGCGTTTCCTGGCCCATGCAACGCACGGCTTGTTTCTTGTTGTTCACCAGCACACCGCTCAAGCCTTTCTGTTCGGTATCAAACATCACCAGCACCCCATCAATGCATTGCGCCACTTGCGCAGCCGGGGTCAGCGAGACCTTGTAGTCCTCGCCCGGCACGGTCTTGAGCAGGGTGAAGTCGCTGAGCAACAAGGCGTCTTCCGGCTTGGCAAAGTGCAGGTAGCCGTAGAACCACAGGCAGCCGACGGTGCCGATGATGGTGCCGATGCCGGTGAGAATCAGCGGGATCATGTTGCGTTCTTCGCTCATTGCGGGCTCTCTGATGAATCAACTTTAGGAATAGGGTAATTCGGGATCTCGCCCAGGCGGCGCAGGCCGTTGAAGTGCTGCGGGTCGTCCAGATAGCGCAGCATCACGGTTTGCCAGGTCTTGTCGGCAAAGGTCTGCACATGGCCGCCACGGGTCAACTGCAACACCCTCGGTGGCGGCGCAGCCTGGTACAGGCGAATGCCGTTGGCCACCGGCACAATCGGGTCATCCAGGCTGTGAAACAGCAGCTTGGGCACGCCGGTGAGCTGGGGCATGGCATTGATCGCACTGTCGGCGTCGGGCACCAGCCACGACAGCGGCACCTGAAACGGCCATGTTAACCAGGACGTGCTGAGGGCGAATTGTCCTACGTCACGATAACTGGCAGGCACGCCGTCCAGGACCAGGGCCTTGAGCTGGGTTTGACGCTGCGGGTGTGCCGCCAAGTAATGCACCGCCAGCGCACCGCCCAGGCTCTGGCCCAACACGATCAGCGGCTGGCCTTGGGTTTCTGGGGCCTTGTCGATCCAGCCGAATGCCGCATCGATGTCCTGATACACCGCCGGCAAAGACGGCTTGCCTTCAGACAGGCCATAACCGCGATAGTCCAGCAGCAGCACTTGATAGCCCTGCTCCGGTAACCACCAACTGCCGCCCAGGTGCCAGGCCAGGTTGCCGCCATTGCCGTGCAGGTGCAGCACCGTGCCTTTGAGCGGTACACCGGGTTTGGCCGGCAACCACCAGGCATGCAGCTTTACGCCGTCGGCGGTGGTAAGGGTGACGTCGCGGTATTGCAGTTGGGCTTTTTCCGGCGTGAACGGCAGACCGGGTTCGGGGTAGAACAGCAGTGAGCTGCAGCCGTTTAAAGTGAATAGCAGGCAAAGAATGCCGAGGATTCTCATCCGTTGAAGCCTCGCGATTTGGCCGCGATCTGCAGCCTTGTGGAGTTCCATTTTTGATTCGGTTTCTTCAGGTGTATCGCCTATAGGATATTCGAGTAATCCGCCTCGATCCGGTCCAGGCTCAGGTGGTTGAGGAAGTTGGAGAAGCACATCCACGCCGCCAGCGCGTTCATGTCGCGAAACTGCTCGGGCAGGTACTTGGGTGGCACCACCAGGCCTTCGTCGACCAGTTGGCGCAAGGTGCGCATGTCTTCCAGGGTGGTCTTGCCGCAGAACAGCAGCGGCACTTGTTCCAGCTTGCCTTTGCGCACCGCCAGCTGGATGTAGTTGTAGACCATGATAAAGCCCTTGAGGTAGGACAGATCCTTGGTAAACGGCAACCCCGTCGGCGTCGAACCACGGAACACCCGGCTGGCATTGCCGTAGCTTTCGGCCATCTCAAAGCCTTGCTCGCGGAAGAACTCGAACACCTGCAGGAAGTCGGCGCCCTCCTCGACCATATGGATGGCGCGGGTGCGGTTGGTCAGTTTGCGCAGGCGGCTGGGGTAAGAGGCAAAGGTGATGATCTCCATCAGAATCGCCAGGCCTTCCTGGGTCACTGTTGACGAGGGCGGCCCTTTGGACAGGAACGTGCAGATTGGCTGGTTCTGGCCATTGAGCGTGGTGCCGACGTGCACCAGGCCTTCGTGCACTTCCAGCGCGCGCACATCACGCTCGTTGAACATCGCGTCGGCGCGGATCTTGATGTAGTCGGCGCCGGCCGCCGCATCGGCAACGATACCGTCGGACTCGAACACGCGGATGGTCTCCTCGGCCTCACCGAACACCTTGTTCAACCGGGTTTGCAGCAAGGCCACCGCATGCTTGGCCGTGAGCGTCTTGGCTTCGTCCTTGAGGTCGCCACGGCCGTCGATCTGGTTCAGGTAGTCGGACATCATCAGGCCCAGGTCGGCCAGTGTCGGGTCCCCGGCATGAAAAGCGTCCGAGGCGGCGCCATAGAGTTCCTGTGAAATCAGGCCGAAATCCTCGGTGCCACGCGCTTCGAGCATACGCACCACCATGCGGTACTCGCGGCACATACGGCGCATGATCTGCCCCACCGGGCTGAACTGGCCGAGACGTCGGGTGATGTCGCGCTCGATGTTCTGGAACTCCAGCTTCACCGCGCTGGAGTCGAATGACAGCGGCCGGCCCAGGTAGTAATCGCGGTCCACGGCCGGCATGGCCTTGCCCTTGGCCTTGAGAAAGCCCTGGCGAATGTTCTCGTCCCACTTCACAGCGTCGAGGACGCGAATCGGTGTTTGCGCCAGCACAATGCGATCGGACAAGGTGCGTATCGTCTGCTGGTAATCGTCCACCCGGTGCTTCCTCTTTAAACGTTATTTGCCCGCGCGCTGGTAGCGCACGGCTTCGACGAACACATCGGCATTGGCCGGGTCATCCAGGTAGGCAAACACCTGGTCCATGGAGCTGTCGACCCGCACGCCGGCACCTTCGACGGTTTCCACCGTGCTGCCGCGCAGGGCGTTCTGACCTATGGCTTGATGGATCTGCTCAAGGTCGAGGTTGTAGACCACCAATTCACGCTGTTTGTCACCCTCGCCTTCAAAGTCGAACCCGGCCAGAAAATAATTGCCACCGAATGCCGCCGGCAACGGCGCCGACAGGTACCAGCGGTTGCCATGGCGCGACACCGTAAACAGGTACTCATCACGCTGGCCCGGTTTGGCTTTAGGGTAGCTCACAGCCTTGTAATGCTGCTGATCGACACGGGTGATCTGCAGATTCAGCGGTTCGCCCCAGGCGTTTTTACTCGCCCAGCGGCCGAGCAAGGCGTCGGGCGCGGCTTCACGGGCCGGGAGCGGGTCCTTGAAGGTAACCAGGCAACCGCTGAGCAGCAGAAACGACAAGGCGATTGCAATGACACGCCAGGCTTTCATCGAATACCCCACATAAAGTGGATCGCACAGGGGCTGGGCTAGACCGAGGCCAACACCAAATGCATGTAACGCTTGAGAATCTCAAGCATCTCGTCACCCGTCAGAGGCTCAGGGCCGCCAAGCAGGCCCTGATATTCCATCCGACCGATTATCGCCGTCAACACTCTGGCATCCTGTTGCGGCTCGCGGGAGCCCAATACCTGGAAAAACTGCCCGGTGCCCTGCAACAGAATCTGCTGGTGCGAGCGCACCAGCTCAGCCAGGCGCGGGTTGAGCAAGGCTTCCTGGCGAAAGGCCTGTTCGGCCATCAAGTGTTCGCGGCGGTTGGTCAGTTGGCGCATCACATAGTCAGCGGTCAGCCGCGCAATGTCATCGGCCAGTTGTGAGCGTGACTGCGGGCTGCCATCGCCATAGGCGACCATCTCGCGCAGCAGGCCTTCGTTGCGCACCCACAGCTTGCCCATGAAGGCAGCGCTGCGCTCCACGTATTGGGCGAAGGTATCGGTGAGCAGGTCATCGATGTCCTTGAAGTAATAGGTGGTAGCCGACAACGGCACGCCGGCCTCTGCTGCCACCGCGCGATGGCGCACACCGCGTACACCATCACGCACGACGATGCGCATGGCCGCATCGAGAATGTCTTGCCGGCGTTGCTCGCTGCCTCGGCGGCTGGCCTTGCGGCCCTGGTACTGGACACTTTCAGCCACGGCAGCAGCAATGCCGGCGGCGCCTTCTTGAGCCATTACGCGGTTCACGACAGATCTTCCTTTAAGGGCGCCGTTCTGTTGACGGCTGAAATCGCCACACAAAAAAGCCGCCTTATAAAAGGCGGCTTCGGATTTCGCTACGGTTACGCTTGTGGCCGCATGTGCGGGAACAAGATCACATCGCGGATCGACGGCGAGTTGGTCAACAGCATCACCAACCGGTCGATGCCGATACCTTCACCGGCGGTTGGCGGCATGCCGTATTCCAGGGCACGAACAAAGTCGGCGTCGTAGTGCATCGCCTCGTCGTCGCCAGCGTCCTTGTCGGCCACCTGGGCCATGAAGCGCTCAGCCTGGTCTTCCGCATCGTTAAGCTCGGAGTAGGCGTTGGCGATTTCGCGGCCGCCGATGAACAGCTCGAAACGGTCGGTGACGTTCGGGTTGTCATCGTTGCGACGGGCCAGCGGCGACACTTCGAACGGGTACTGGGTAATGAAGTGCGGCTGTTCCAGCTTGTGCTCCACCAGTTCTTCGAAAATCATCACCTGCAATTTGCCCAGGCCTTCGAAGCCCAGCACCTTGGCGCCGGCTTTTTTGGCGATGGCGCGGGCCTTGTCGATGTCGGTCAGGTCGTCAGCGGTCAACTCAGGGTTGTACTTGAGGATCGAGTCGAACACCGACAGACGCACGAACGGCTCGCCGAAGTAGAACACCTTGTCGCCGTAAGGCACGTCGGTGCTGCCCAGCACCAACTGCGCCAATTCGCGGAACAGTTCTTCGGTGAGGTCCATGTTGTCTTCGTAGTCGGCGTAAGCCTGGTAGAACTCCAACATGGTGAATTCCGGGTTGTGACGGGTCGAGACACCTTCGTTACGGAAGTTGCGGTTGATCTCGAACACCTTCTCGAAGCCGCCAACCACCAGGCGCTTGAGGTACAGCTCCGGCGCGATACGCAGGAACATTTCCAGGTCCAGCGCGTTGTGGTGGGTTTCGAACGGCTTGGCTGCGGCACCACCGGGGATGGTTTGCAGCATCGGCGTTTCCACTTCAAGGAAGTCACGCTTCATCAGGAAGCTGCGGATGTGCGCAATCACTTGCGAACGCACGCGGAAGGTCTGGCGCACGTCTTCGTTGACGATCAGGTCAACGTAGCGCTGGCGATAGCGTTGCTCGGTGTCGGTCAGGCCGTGGTGCTTGTCCGGCAGCGGGCGCAGCGACTTGGTCAGCAGGCGCACGCTGGTCATTTCAACGTACAGGTCGCCCTTGCCGGAACGCGCCAGGGTGCCTTCGGCTGCAATAATGTCGCCCATGTCCCAGGTTTTCACCGAGGCCAGGGTTTCTTCAGGCAGGGTTTTACGGTTGACGTACACCTGAATGCGACCGGTCATATCCTGGATCACCATGAACGAGCCACGGTTGAGCATGATGCGACCCGCTACCTTGACCGGGATTGCAGCCTCTGCCAGCTCTTCCTTGGTCTTGTCCGCGTACTGTTTCTGCAAGGCATCGCAGTAGTTGTCACGGCGGAAGTCGTTCGGGAAGGCATTGCCCTTGGCGCGCTCGGCAGCAAGCTTTTCCTTGCGCAGGGCGATCAGGGAGTTTTCTTCCTGTTGCAGGGCTTGCGGGTCGAGTTGTTGGTCGCTCATGTCTTTAAATTTTCCATCAGGTTCGTTGTCCCCGGCGTAGGCCGGGGATCGCCTACAATCTTTTTACAGGCCGGATTTCAGGCTGGCTTCCAGGTATTCGTCGATATCGCCGTCGAGCACCTTGTCGCAGTCGCTGCGTTCGATGTTCGTGCGCAGATCCTTGATCCGCGACGCATCCAGCACATACGAACGGATCTGGTGGCCCCAGCCGATATCCGACTTGGTGTCTTCCAGCGCCTGGGACGCCGCGTTGCGCTTCTGCATTTCCTGCTCGTACAACTTGGCCCGCAGCATTTTCATGGCGGTGTCCTTGTTGGCGTGCTGGGAACGTTCGTTCTGGCAGCTGACCACGGTGTTGGTCGGTACGTGGGTAATACGTACGGCCGAGTCGGTGGTGTTTACGTGCTGGCCACCGGCACCGGAGGAGCGGTAGGTGTCGATGCGCAGGTCGGCCGGGTTGATCTCGATTTCCACCTTGTCGTCGATCTCTGGCGAGACGAAAACTGCGGAGAACGACGTATGGCGACGGTTGCCGGAGTCGAACGGGCTCTTGCGCACCAGGCGGTGTACGCCGATCTCGGTGCGCAACCAGCCAAAGGCGTATTCGCCCTTGATGTGTACGGTCGCGCCCTTGATGCCAGCGACTTCACCGGCCGACAGTTCCATGATAGTGGCGTCGAAACCGCGTTTATCCGCCCAGCGCAGGTACATGCGCAGCAGGATGTTGGCCCAATCCTGGGCCTCGGTGCCGCCGGAGCCGGCCTGGATGTCCAGGTAGGCGTTGTTCGGGTCCATTTCATGGCTGAACATGCGGCGGAATTCAAGCTTGGCGAGGTTTTCCTCGAGACGGGCCAGCTCGGCGACGACATCGCCCACTGCGCCTTCGTCGTTTTCTTCGACGGCCATGTCCAGCAGGTCGCGGCAATCGCCCAGACCGGTGTTCAGTTCGTCGAGGGTGTCGACGATCTGCGCCAGCGCAGCACGCTCGCGGCCCAGCTCTTGGGCGTATTCAGGTTTGTTCCAGACAGCCGGATCTTCAAGCTCGCGATTGACTTCGGTCAGACGCTCATGCTTTTGATCGTAGTCAAAGATACCCCCGAATAGTTTCGGAGCGCTCGGACAGGTCCTTGATGGTGTTAAGGATCGGGTTGATTTCCATGGCGGGCAGCACTCGTTGGCGAACTTTTGAAAGCCGACGAGTATAACGACAAACCGGCGCTAACGGCAGCCCGCTTGGCGAAAAGGCGGGGTTGTTGACGATCTCCAGCGCGACAGAGATCAAATGTTGGAGCTGGCTTGCCTGCGATAACATCAACTCGGTGTGCCTGATGTACCGAGGTGCCTGCATCGCAGCGGTGCAACGATTCGACAAGCCAGCTCCCACAGAAAAGCAGATCTTCAGTGCATGCAAATCCGCAGCCGATCTCATATTCAAAACCGCATGCGGTCAACTGTGGGAGCGGGCTTGCTCGCGAAGGCGGTGTATCAGTGACAAATAAATTGACTGACCCGCCGCATTCGCGAGCAAGCCCGCTCCCACATTTAGACCGCGTTGCATCAGGTAGACAGGCTTTTGCTTCAACCACTCAGGTCGGCTTTCAGGCCGCCGTGCTGTAGATTTTGATCTGAGACGCCCCGTCAACCACGATGGCCGGAGCGAGGTGCCGAGTGGTGGGGCGAAGACCTTTTGGTTACTTTTGGCTGGGCCGGCATTCCGGGCGTTTGCCAAAAGTAACCCGCCGTCAGGGCGCAACCCTAGAGCCGCCATTACCCAAATAACGGATATACACCCCTACCGCGACGATAAAACAACCCAACACCACAGACACCAATATTTGTGTAGATGCCGCCGCTATCGCAGGCAAGCCAGCTCCCACAAGGGTTCGGCGGTGTTCTGCCTACTCGATACCGACCTGATTACGCCCATTATGCTTAGCCGTATACAGCCCCTTGTCCGCCGCCATGATCAGCTGCCGACAATCCGTGCCCTGCACCGGCGTCATGGTCGACAGGCCGATACTGATAGTCAGGCTCGCCCCTTCTGCCGGAGCAATGTGCGGGATCTTCAGCCCGGCAACGGCCATGCGCAGCTTCTCGGCCACCAGGCGCGCACCGCCCGGCGAGGTATTGGGCAATACCAACGCAAACTCTTCACCGCCGTACCGCGCCGGCAAGTCCGAAGGTCGGCTGCTGGCATCACGGATGCTGGCGGCGACTTTGCGCAGGGCTTCATCACCCTCAACATGGCCAAAGCTGTCGTTGTAGGTCTTGAAAAAGTCCACGTCGATCATCAACAACGACAGCTGGGTCTGGTCACGCATGGCACGGCGCCATTCCAGCTCCAGGTATTCGTCAAAGTGACGGCGGTTGGACAGCCCGGTGAGGCCATCGGAGTTCATCAACCGTTGCAGCACCAAATTGGTGTCCAGCAACTGCTGCTGGCTCACGCGCAGCGCGCGATAAGCCGCATCACGCTGCAACAGCGTCATATACGAGCGCGAGTGATAACGAATGCGCGCCACCAGTTCGATGTTATCCGGCAGCTTGACCAGGTAATCATTGGCCCCGGCCGAAAACGCCGCGCTCTTGATCAGCGGGTCTTCCTTGGTGGAAAGCACGATGATCGGAATATTCGCCGTGGCCGGGTGGTTGCGGTATTCGCGCACCAGTGTCAGGCCATCAAGGCCGGGCATCACCAGGTCTTGCAGGATCACCGTCGGCTTGATTCGGATCGCCTGGGCAATCGCCTGATGCGGGTCGGCGCAAAAGTGAAAGTCGATGTTTTCTTCGTGGGCCAGGCCACGTCGTACGGCTTCGCCGATCATGGCCTGGTCGTCGACCAGCAACACCATGGCAGCGTTTTCATCGGTCTTGATGTCGTCGATCTGTAAATCATTCATGTGCAGTCACCTGAATTACTGTCCTGCAAGCCGGCACCGCGAGAGGTCTTGATCATTTTGCAAATACCTCCAGCAATCGGGGCGCAATTCTGTCCAGTGGGCGAATTTCAACAGCAGCATCAATGGCCGCCGCCGCTTTGGGCATGCCATACACCGCACAGCTCTGCTGATCCTGGGCGATGGTCAAATAGCCTTGTTCACGCAATATCTTGAGGCCCTGGGCCCCGTCGCGCCCCATACCGGTCAGCAGCACGCCGACGGCATCCCCATTCCAGTGGCTGGCGACGCTCTCGAAAAACACGTCGATGGACGGCCGGTAAATCTCGTTCACAGGCTCCGCGGTATAGGCTAGCGTGCCATTTTTCAACAGGCGAATGTGGTGGTTGGTACCGGCCAGCAGCACCACACCGCTTTGTGGCGGCTCGCCCTCCCGCGCCAGGCGCACCGGCAAGCCGGAGGCACTGCTCAGCCACTCGGCCATGCCGGAGGCAAATACCTGGTCCACATGCTGCACCAGCACAATGGCGGCGGGAAAGTCGCGGGGCAAGCCCTTGAGCAGGATTTCCAGGGCGGCCGGGCCGCCCGCCGAAGAACCAATCGCCACCAGGCTCTGACGTTTGCCGGTGGTGCGTGCCGGCGCGGTTTCGGCGCGTACACGGCTGCCACGCTGGCCGATCAACCAGCCAATATTGAGGATCTTGCGCAGCAACGGCGCCGCCGCATCCTTGGGGTTGCCCACCCCCAGCGCCGGGGTGTCCACCACATCCAGGGCGCCATGGCCCATGGCTTCGAACACGCGGCTCATGTTGGCCTGGCGGTCGACGGTCACCAGCAAAATCGCGCACGGGGTCTCGGCCATGATCTGCCGAGTGGCCTCCACGCCGTCCATCACCGGCATGATCAAGTCCATCAGGATCAGGTCCGGGGTCAGTTCGGCGCAGCGCTGTACGGCTTCCAGGCCATTGTTGGCCACCCACACAACCTCGTGCGCGGGCTCGAAACTCAGGGCACGGCGCAGCGCCTCTACTGCCAGGGGCATGTCATTGACGATCGCAATCCTCATGCCCGGGCGCCTCCAATCAGTTCCATCACGGCATCCAGCAGGGCGTCGTCATGGAAACTGGCTTTAGCTAGATAATAGTCGGCGCCGGCGTCCAGTCCACGGCGGCGGTCTTCTTCGCGATCCTTGTACGACACCACCATCACCGGCAACGATTGCAGGCGACTATCACGGCGCAAGAGTGTGACCAATTCGATCCCGTCCATACGAGGCATATCAATGTCAGTGATCAGCAGGTCGAAGTCTTCAGAGCGCAGTGCGTTCCAGCCATCCATGCCATCGACCGCGACCGCCACTTCATAACCACGATTAAGCAATAATTTGCGTTGCAGCTCACGCACGGTGAGCGAGTCGTCCACCACCAGAACGCGCTTGCGCGGCGTTTCGGTGGCCTGCTGGCTGCGCCGTGCGATGCGTTCCAGGCGCCCGGTGTTGAGCAATTTGTCCACCGAACGCAGCATGTCTTCGACGTCGACAATCAACACCACCGAGCCGTCATCCAACAAAGCACCGGCGGAAATATCCTGGACCTTGCCCAAACGGTCATCCAGCGGCAGTACCACCAGGGTGCGCTCGCCGATAAAACGTTCCACCGCAATGCCATACACCGCATCGCGCTCGCGGATGACCACCACCTTCAAGGTTTCGTCATTGCTCTGCCCCGGCGGGCGCTGCAACAACTGGCTGGCGGCCACCAGGCCAACATGCCGGCCTTCGTGCCAGAAATGCTGGCGGCCTTCCAGCTGCACAATATCCTCCGGCGCCAGGTCGCACATGCGTTCGATATGCGCCAGCGGGAAGGCATAGGCTTCCTCGCCGACTTCCACCACCAGGCTGCGCACCACCGACAGGGTCAACGGCACCTCCAAGTGGAAGCGGCTGCCCTGCCCCGCCGTCTGCTCCAGCACCACCGCGCCGCGCAGTTGGCGGACCATGTGCTGCACCGCATCCAGGCCGACGCCGCGCCCGGACACTTCGGTGACCTTGTCGCGCAGGCTGAAACCCGGCAGGAACAGGAATGTCAGCAGTTCTTCTTCACTCAATCGCAGCGCGGTTTCCAGCGGTGACAGGTGCCGGTCGACGATGGTGCCGCGCAGGCGCTCCAGGTCGACACCATTGCCGTCGTCGCTTAACTCCAGCACCAGCAAACCGGCCTGGTGGGAGGCGCGCAGGCGGATCACGCCTTCGGCGGGTTTACCCGCCAATACCCGCTGCTCGGGCATTTCAATGCCGTGGTCGACGGCATTGCGCAATAAATGCGTAAGCGGCGCTTCGAGTTTTTCCAGCACGTCACGGTCGACCTGGGTCTTTTCACCCTCGATCTCCAAGCGCACCTGCTTGCCGAGGCTGCGGCCAAGGTCGCGCACCATGCGCACCTGGCCGGCGAGTACATCGGCAAACGGGCGCATGCGGCAGGCCAGCGCGGTGTCATAAAGCACTTGGGCACGCTGCCCGGCCTGCCAGCCGAACTCATCCAGCTCGGCGGTTTTTTCCGCCAGCAACGCCTGGGCTTCACTCAACAGGCGGCGCGTGTCGGCCAGGGCTTCCTGGGCTTCGAGGCTCAAGTCCATGGCCTTGAGCTGGCCATCGAGCGTGTCCAGGGCCCGCGCGCTGTTGCTTTGAATGCGCTTGAGGCGCTGCATGCTCACCAGGTAAGGCTTGAGCCGCTGGGTCTCCACCAGGGATTTACTCGACAGGTCGAGCAGGCTGTTCAAGCGCTCGGCGGTGACCCGCAGCACGCGCTCGCCGCCTTCGGTCATGCGTTTGTTCTGGCGCGGCAGGTCAGTGCTGACAGGCGGCGCGGGCTCAGGCTCCGGCGGCAATGGGTCAATCAACGGTGCAGGCGCAGGTTCCGGAGCGGCGGCGGCGGCCGGTGTGGCTTGGACGATCGGCTGCGACGGATCCAGCAGGCGCTCCATCAGCGCCACATACCCTTCGATATCCGCCGAGCCTACGTTATTGCCCGGCGTGGCGATGCGCATCAGCAGGTCGGTGCCCTGCAGCAAAGCGTCGATATGCTCGGGTTGCAGATACAGGCGGTTTTCCTGGGCGCTGACCAGGCAATCCTCCATCACGTGGGCAACGCTGACGCCGGCGTCCACGCCGACAATCCGCGCTGCGCCCTTGAGCGAGTGCGCGGCGCGCATGCACGCCTCAAGCTGGTCGGCCTGGGTCGGGTTGCGTTCCAGGGCCAGCAGGCCCGCGCTCAATACCTGGGTCTGCGCATCGGCCTCCAGGCTGAACAGTTCCAGCAGCGAGGCATCGCGCATCTGGTCGGGGGTCATGTGAGGCTCCGGGTCACGGCGGACAACAATTGCGCCTCGTCCAGCCAACGCAGGCTGCGGCCTTTCCACTGCAACACGCCTTGGGTGAAGCGCGCACTGGCCTGGGTGCCGGAGGCCGACGCGGCCTTCAAGGCGCGCTCATCGATGGCATGGATGCCGTCGACTTCATCCACCGGCACCACCACCGGACCGTCCTGGGCAGCAATAATCAACATGCGCGGCATCACCCGCGCACCGCTTGCGCCGGTGCTGGCAGGGTCCAGCCCGAGCAGCTCCACCAGTGACAAACACGCCACCAGCGCGCCGCGCACATTCGCAACGCCCAGTAATGCGCGGGAACGCTGGTGCGGTAACGAGTGAATCGGCTGCAGCGGGGCCACCTCCACCAGGCATCGGGTGGCAATGCCCAGCCACTCTTCACCCAGACGGAACATCAGAATCGAACGGGTGACGATGTCTTCGTCAGCTTCTGCGGGTGCATACGCCTGCCGGTCGTCCTGCTGCAACGCGTAGCGGTCGAGCAGACGCGTGGCGGCGGCGGAATACACCGAGCAGTTGCGGCAGTGGATATGTTCGGCGAGCAACGGGCAGGACTTGTCGCCATGGATGCCGATACGGTTCCAGCAGTCGTCGATGGCTTGGGTGTCGGCCAGGGTCAGGTCCAGGCCTGCGGTGTCGAGCGCATCAAGGTTATTCATCGTTTGGACTCACTGTCTGCACGCTCGCTACGCGCGGCGCGCGCCTGCAAGCGGCGCGCACCCGCACTGTCGCCCTGGGATTCGAGCAATGCGGCCAGGTGCATCAAGGCCTGCGGGTGCTGCGGTTCCAGGTACAAGGCTTTGCGGTAATAACCCTGGGCTTCCAGGGCGCTGCCGGCCACGTCGCTGAGCAGCCCCAGCCAGTAAAACACCTGGGCGGCCGGCGGGTGGTTACTCAAATACTGTTCACAGGCGGCGCGGGCCTCGGCACTTTTGCCTTCGTTGGCCAGCGTGGCGATGCGGCTGAGCAAGTCGCCCGCATCGCTGTGCGGTGCCTTGATCGGCACCACTTGGGCGCTCACTGTGCTGAACGGGCGCGGCTTGGTCGGAATCGGTGCTGCGCTGCGTTGGGGGATGGGCAGCGGCACAAACACCGGTTCAGGCTTGACCGGTTCGGCATGCCGGCTGAATGCAAAGGATTGCGGCACGCCAATCGAACGCATGCCGTGGCGCCCCAGCAGGCTGCCTTCGGCGGGGCCGATAAACAGCACGCCGTCGACGTGGGTCAGGCTCTTGAGCACATCGAAAACTTGCTTCTGGGTGGGTTGGTCGAAGTAGATCAGCAGGTTGCGGCAGAACACAAAATCGTAGGTGGGCTCATTGGCCAGCAACGCCGGGTCGAGCAAATTACCGACTTGCAGGCGCACTTGTTCGCGCACTCGCTCGGCGATGTGGAAACCATCGGGCTGTTCGCTGAAGTGACGCTCGCGAAACTCGATATCGCCGCCGCGAAAGGAATTCTTGCCGTACACGCCACGCTTGGCGCGCTCCACCGACAGCGGGCTGACGTCCAGCCCCAGCACCTTGAACTGGTGCGGCGCCAGCCCGGCATCGAGCAAGGCCATGGCAATCGAATAAGGCTCCTCGCCGGTGGAACACGGCAGGCTGAGAATGCGCAGGGCGCGCATCTGCTTGATCGCCGCCAGGCGCTCCTTGGCCAAACGCGCCAAGGTCGCAAAGGACTCGGGATAGCGGAAAAACCAGGTCTCGGGAACGATCACCGCTTCGATCAGCGCCTGCTGCTCATCCTGCGAACTCTGCAAATGCTGCCAGTAATCCTGCGCCGTCTGCGCCTGCACGGCCTGGCTGCGCTGGCGCACCGCACGCTCGATGATCGCCTCGCCCACCGAGGCGACATCCAGGCCAATGCGGTCCTTCAAGAAGGCAAAGAAGCGTGGGTCGTTGCTCATAGGCTCAACTCGCTGGAAAACAGCAAGGCGCGCACGTCATCGGTGAGCAAGTCGGCCACGCCGATCCATTGCATCAAACCCAAGGCATCTTCACGCACCGGCCCCAGGTACGGCGCCGCGCGGTTATCCAGGCCATAAGGCTGGAACTCGGCCGGGTCGCAACGCAGGGTGTCGGTAGCCTGCTCCAGGATCAGCCCCAGCCAGCGCGCCTCGAGCCAAGGTTGCGGCTGGTAATTGACCAGTACCAATCGCGTACTGGTGCGGGCCTGGGCCGGTTTGCCGAAGGTCAACGCACACAGGTCGATGACCGGCACCAGTGCACCACGGTGGGCAAAGACACCCGCCACCCACAGTGGCGCATGGGCGATGGGTTTGAGCGGCAGGCGCGGCAGCACCTCGGCCACTTCCGTGGCCTTGAGGGCATAACGTTCGCCGCCGATGTGGAACACCAGGAACAACGCCTTTTTCGCTGCCGGGACGGCGCCGCGTTTAGCCGCGAGGTCGCTCATCAGACTTTGAAACGCGACACGCCGCTGCGCAGACCGACCGCGACCTGGCTCAGCTCATCAATGGCAAAGCTGGCCTGGCGCAGGGACTCCACGGTCTGGCTGCTGGCATCGCCCAGTTGCACCAGCGCGTGGTTGATCTGCTCGGCGCCGGTGGCCTGGGCCTGCATGCCTTCGTTGACCATCAACACCCGCGGCGCCAGGGCCTGTACCTGATGGATGATCTGCGACAGCTGTTCGCCGACTTGCTGTACTTCGAACATGCCGCGACGCACTTCTTCGGAGAACTTGTCCATGCCCATCACGCCCGCCGACACCGCCGACTGGATCTCGCGCACCATCTGCTCGATGTCGTAGGTGGCTACGGCAGTCTGGTCGGCCAGGCGGCGCACTTCGGTGGCCACCACGGCAAACCCGCGCCCGTACTCACCGGCCTTCTCGGCTTCGATGGCGGCGTTGAGCGACAGCAGATTGGTCTGGTCGGCCACCTTGACGATGGTCACCACCACTTGGTTGATGTTACCGGCCTTCTCATTAAGGATCGCCAGCTTGGCGTTCACCAGGTCGGCGGCGCCCATCACCGAGTGCATGGTTTCTTCCATGCGCGCCAGGCCTTGCTGGCCGGAACCGGCAGCGACCGACGCCTGATCGGCGGCGGTGGAGACTTCGGTCATGGTGCGCACCAGGTCTTTGGACGTGGCGGCAATTTCCCGCGACGTCGCGCCGATTTCGGTGGTGGTGGCCGCTGTTTCGGTAGCCGTGGCTTGTTGTTGCTTGGAGGTGGCGGCGATCTCGGTGACCGAGGTGGTCACCTGCACCGACGAGCGCTGGGCCTGGGAAACCAGGGCGGTCAGCTCGGTCATCATGTCATTGAAGCCGGTTTCGACAGCGTTGAATTCGTCCTTGCGCTCAAGGTTCAGGCGTTTGCTCAGGTCACCCGTGCGCATGGTTTCGAGGATTTCGACGATGCGATTCATCGGCGCCATGATCGCGCGCATCAGCAACAGGCCGCACAAACCGGCAGCGAGGATGGCCACGGCCAACGACACGAACATGCTGACTTTGGCGGCGGCCACTGCATCATCGATGGCGGCGGTGGCGTTATCGGCGACCTGTTTGTTCTCATTGATAATGTCATTGAGCTTCATGCGGCCTGCGGTCCAGGCGGGCGTGAGCTGTTCGTCGAACAGCTTTTGCGCCTCGACGGCGTTGCCAGCCTGATGGGCGTCCAGCACCAGGGCAAGATTCTTGTTGTAGGCCTGGTGGAGTTTTTCAAAGGCGTCGAACTCAGTACGATCCTGATCGATATTGATCGTGCTCGCGTAACTGGCCATGTGTTGTTCCAGGCGCGCCTCAAACGACTTGTAGTCCTGTTTGTCGGCGTCTGAGATGCCCTGATTACGGAGGGCGCCAACCAACTCCTGGGTTTGCAGGTAACTGTCGACCCAGGCGCTGCGGATCATCGAACTGAAAAACACCCCAGGCACGGCGTCATCCCGGACGGAATTTTCGCTGACCTCAATCTTCAGCAGGCGCGAATACGAGACCACGACCATCAACAGCATGATCGCGATAATTACCGCAAAGCTCGCCAAAATCCGTTGGCGCAAGGTCCAGTTCTTCACAGTAATTCCTCGAAGGGCCGATCAAATGCCGAGGAGTATAGCTGAGCGGATGCCCGCATTTATCAACAGGTTTTGATGTAGCGCTCACAGAACGCAAAAACACCCCGAACCGCTACTGCGGCCGGGGTGTTGTCTGGCAGGGAACGCGGTCAGAGCGTGGCTTGGCGTACCTGTTTTTCCAGCTCGGCCTTTAGGCCAGGCTCCAGTTTGAGTTGGCGCGCCAGCTCGTCGAGGTAGGCTTTTTCCATGAAGTTTTCCTCGTCCACCAGCATCACGCTGGCGATGTACATCTCGGCGGCCATTTCCGGCGTGCTCGCTGCGCGCGCCACATCAGCGGGGTCCAGGGGCTTGTTCAGCTCGGCGTGCAGCCAGCTTTGCAACTCGCGGTCGTTATCGAGCTTGGTGAATTCGCCTTCGATCAGGGCGCGCTCACGCTCGTCTACATGCCCGTCGGCTTTGGCGGCGGCGACCAGCGCCTTGAGAATGCCCTGGCTATGTTGCTCGACCTGGGCCGGCGGCAGGCGGTCGATGGTTTGCGGCTCGCCTTGGGGGGCGCCGGCCTGTTGCGCCTGCCAATTGCCGTACGCTTTGTAGGCAATCACACCGAGGGCTGCCAGCCCGCCATAGGTGAGCGCCTTGCCGCCGAATTTGCGCGCCTTTTTATTCCCCAGCAACAGCCCCATCGCACCCGCCGCCAGGGCACCGCCGCCCGCACCGCCGAGCAAACTGCCAAGCCCACCGCCGCCAAGCAAGCCGCCGAGGGCGCTTTTGTCGTCCGATTTGCGTTGCCCGCCGGCTTTGTTTTGCAACATGTCCTGGCCGGATTTGAGCAACTGATCGAGCAATCCACGGGTATTCATGCGTAGCCTCCAGACACTTGGGTTCGTAGGACCAATAGGCTCCCAGCGTAAAACTAAGTGCCAAAAAGCCGCGATCTAGAGTGCTTCCAGATGTAACGCCAGCAGTGCGTATTTGAAACGTCTTGTTTCATATGCAACGCCATCACCCCGCCATCAATCAATTTTCCTTCTGCATCGAACCGCTTAAGCTATCGGGCGTCTGTTTATTGTCCGTTGCGTTTGGTCGAAGGCATGTCCGAACCGTTATTTCTTATCCGTTACGTGCCAGGAACGGCGCGGGATTTGCTCACGACAGGTTGTCTCTATGCACCGCAGGAATTTGCTCAAAGCGTCCATGGCCATTGCGGCTTACACCGGTTTGTCGGCCAGTGGCCTGTTGGCCGCGCAGGCCTGGGCCGGGAACCGTGCCGCCGATGGCAAGGCCGTGGCGTTCGACTTCGAAACGCTCAAGGCCCAGGCCAAACAGCTCGCCGCCACCGCATACAAAGACACTAAACAGGTACTGCCGCCGACCCTGGCGACCATGACCCCGCAGAATTTCAATGCCATTGGCTACGACGGCAACCATTCGCTGTGGAAGGAGCTGAACGGCCAGCTCGACGTGCAATTCTTCCATGTCGGCATGGGTTTCAAGACGCCAGTACGCATGCATAGCGTCGATCCCAAGACCCGCGAAGCCCGCGAGGTGCATTTCCGCCCGTCGCTGTTCAACTATGCCAAGACCACGGTGGACACTAAACAGCTGACCGGCGACCTGGGCTTCTCCGGCTTCAAGCTGTTCAAGGCGCCGGAACTGGACCGCCATGACGTGCTGTCGTTTCTCGGCGCCAGCTACTTTCGTGCGGTAGATGCAACCGGCCAGTACGGCCTCTCCGCACGCGGCCTGGCGATTGATACCTACGCGAAAAAACGCGAAGAATTCCCCGACTTCACGCAGTTCTGGTTCGAAACCCCAAGCAAGGACGCCACGCGTTTTGTGGTCTACGCCCTGCTCGACTCGCCGAGCGCCACCGGCGCTTATCGCTTTGACATCGATTGCCAGGCCAGCCAGGTGGTGATGGCCATCGACGCGCACATCAATGCGCGCACCGCCATCGAGCAACTGGGCATCGCGCCCATGACCAGCATGTTCAGCTGCGGCACCCATGAACGCCGGATGTGCGACACCATCCACCCGCAAATCCACGACTCGGACCGCCTGGCCATGTGGCGTGGCAACGGCGAGTGGATCTGCCGCCCGCTGAACAACCCGGCCAAGCTGCAATTCAACGCCTTTTCCGACACCGACCCGAAAGGTTTCGGCCTGGTACAGACCGACCATGAGTTCGCCAGCTACCAGGACACTGTGGACTGGTACAGCAAGCGCCCAAGCCTGTGGGTGGAACCGACCACCGCCTGGGGCGAAGGCTCGATCGACCTGCTGGAAATCCCCACCACCGGCGAGACCCTGGACAACATCGTGGCCTTCTGGACCCCGAAAAAGCCTGTGGCCGCCGGTGAATCACTCAACTATGGCTACAAGCTGTACTGGAGCGCGCTGCCGCCGGTGAGCACACCGCTGGCGCAAGTGGATGCCACCCGTTCCGGCATGGGCGGTTTTACCGAAGGCTGGGCACCGGGCGAGCATTACCCCGAAGTGTGGGCACGCCGCTTTGCCGTGGATTTCAAGGGCGGAGGCCTGGATCGCCTGCCAGCCGGCACCGGGATCGAACCGGTGGTGACCTGCTCCCACGGTCAAGTCAAAGACTTCAGTGTGCTGGTGCTGGACAACATCAAGGGCTATCGCATTCTGTTTGATTGGTACCCGACCAGCGACAGTGTGGAGCCGGTTGAACTGCGGCTGTTTATCCGCACCCAGGACCGCACCTTGAGTGAGACCTGGCTGTATCAGTACTTCCCGCCGGCACCGGACCAGCGCAAGTACAGCTGATACGCCCCATCAGATCCTCCCCACGTTCCCGCGTGGGAAGGATCTAATGCCGGTTAAAACCGCGACACACTCTTCATTGCGCCGATCAAATAGCGCATCGCCACCTGATCGTTTTCGGTCAGGGCGCGATACTGCGCCAGCAATTCCACCTCATCCGAACTCAACCTTCGCCCTCGCAAGGACATCCGGCGACTCCAAAAAGACGCCACCGCACCCGCTACGCCATAGGATTTGGTCATGGACCGTTACTCCTGATATCAGTCAAATACTCCTGGTGCCCATTCCCAACGCTCGCGAAGCGCAATGGCTTCGAGGACAAACAGCCTGACTCCCTGGGCCAGAAATCACACTTACCCTAAGCGTAGAAACAATCTCGACACGTGTGGGATTTTTTTAGAGTATTCACTTAAAAAAATACTTCGGTAACAAATACCTACAACCCTTTCGCACGCAGCAGTCGGTAAAGGTGGGCATCGTGAGGCTCCGCTCATACAGCTGCGGATCAGGCTTGCATTAAACGCGGGAAACAAAAAACCCACCGAGTCGGGTGGGTTTATTGCAGGCAGGCGCGGGCTCAATCCCGCAGGTCAGACTCATGAATCGGCTGATCACGGTGAGTCGCACGCTGGTACTGCGCGGGCCAGATGGCTTTGCGCCCACCCAGGTCATCGTCGGCATGCAGCGGCCAGTAAGGGTCACGCAACAGCTCACGGGCGAGGAAGATGATATCGGCCTGGCAGGTGCGCAGGATGTGTTCAGCCTGGGCCGGCTCGGTAATCATGCCCACCGTGCCGGTGGCGATACCGGATTCTTTGCGCACGCGCTCGGCAAACCGCGTCTGGTAGCCCGGGCCGGTGGGGATCTCAGCGTTGGCGGCGGTGCCACCAGAGGACACGTCGATAAGGTCCACGCCCAGGTCTTTAAGGCGGCGCGCCAGCTCCACAGTTTCATCGGGGTTCCAGCCGTCTTCCACCCAATCGGTGGCCGACACCCGCACAAACAGCGGCAGCTCCTGGGGCCAGACGGCGCGCACGGCCTTGGTGACTTCGAGCACCAGGCGGATACGGTTTTCAAACGAGCCGCCGTAGTGATCCTGACGCTGGTTGCTGATCGGCGAGAGGAACTGATGCAACAGGTAACCGTGGGCGGCGTGGATTTCCACCACTTCGAAACCGGCGGTCAGCGCACGCTTGGCGGCGGCGACAAAGTCGGCAATCACCTGCTGGATCTGCCCCTCATCGAGTGGCTTGGGTTGCGTATGGTTCGGGTCAAAGGCAATCGGCGAGGGGCCCACCGGCACCCAGCCGCCGTCTTCCGGCTTGACGCTGCCGTGCTTGCCGATCCACGGCCGGTGGGTGCTGGCCTTACGCCCGGCGTGCGCCAGCTGGATACCCGCCACCGCGCCTTGGGCGGCAATAAAGCGGGTGATGCGTTGCAACGGTTCGATCTGCGCGTCATTCCACAGGCCCAGGTCCTGGGCGGTGATGCGGCCATCGGCGGTGACGGCGGTGGCTTCGGTAAAAATCAGCCCAGCGCCACCGACGGCGCGGCTGCCCAGGTGCACCAGGTGCCAGTCATTGGCCAGGCCATCGTCGGACGAGTATTGGCACATCGGCGACACGGCGATGCGGTTAAGGAGGGTCAATTGACGGAGGGTGTAGGGTTCGAGCAGCTGACTCATGGCGCACCTCTTCTGGGTTCTGTGGGCACTATTCAAACAGTGCTTAGAGCCTAGTCGACAACGCTGGATTGCACAGGGTTCAGAAAGGAAAGCGGGAGCCACGTGCCGGCTCCCGTGTTGCAAAAGATTACATCTCGACCTGGGTGCCCAGCTCGATCACCCGGTTTACCGGGAGTTTGAAGAAGCGAAGGTTGCCGTTGGCGTTTTTCAACATGAACGCAAACAGCGCTTCGCGCCAGCGCGCCATGCCTTTGATGCGCGAGGCGATCACGGTTTCGCGGCTGAGGAAGTAGGTGGTGCGCATCGGGCTGAAGTCCAGCTCGTCCAGATGGCACAGCTTCAGGGCTTCGGGCACGTCCGGCTCATCCGCAAACCCGAAATGCAGGATGACCCGGAAGAAGCCTTCGCCGTAGGCATCGACCTCGAAACGCCGCGTAACCGGCACGCGGGGAATGTCCTCGTAAACCACCGTCAACAGCACCACCTGCTCGTGCAAAACCTGGTTATGCAGCAGGTTGTGCAACAGCGCGTGGGGTACGGCGTCCGGCCGCGCGGTCAGAAACACCGCCGTGCCCTGCACGCGGTGGGGCGGCTGCACGCGGATGCTGCTGATAAAGATCGGCAACGGCAGCCCGCCTTCGTCGAGGCGCTCGACCAGCAACTGCTTGCCGCGCTTCCAGGTGGTCATCAGCACGAACAGCACAATCCCCGCGAGCACCGGGAAGGCGCCGCCCTGGATGATCTTCGGCACGTTGGCGGCAAAATACAGGCCGTCCACCAACAGGCAGCAGACCAGCACCGGCACCGCCAGGATCGGTGGCCACTTCCACAGCAGCAGCATCACCGCCGACACCAGGATGGTGGTCATCAGCATGGTGCCGGTCACCGCCACGCCGTAGGCCGAGGCCAGTGCGTTGGAGGACTCGAAGCCAATCACCAGCAGGATCACGCCGACCATCAACGCCCAGTTCACCGCGCCGATGTAGATCTGGCCCTGCTCGGCGCTGGAGGTGTGCTGGATGTGCATGCGTGGGATGTAACCCAGCTGGATCGCCTGGCGCGTCAACGAGAACGCACCTGAAATCACCGCCTGGGAAGCAATCACCGTGGCCAGGGTGGACAACACCACCAGCGGGATCAGCGCCCAGCTCGGCGCCAGCAGGTAGAACGGGTTGCGCGCGGCTTCCGGGTCGCCAAGCAGCATGGCGCCCTGGCCGAAATAGTTGAGCACCAGTGCCGGCAACACCAAAATGAACCAGGCGCGGGCAATGGGTTTGCGCCCGAAGTGGCCCATGTCGGCGTACAGCGCCTCGGCACCGGTCAGTGCCAGCACCACGGCGCCAAGGATCGCCACGCCAATGCCTGGGTGGGCCTCAAAGAACCGCACGGCCCACATCGGGTTCATCGCGCTGAGCACTTCAGGGTGCAAGGTGATGCCATAGATCCCAAGGCCGCCCAGCACCAGGAACCAGGTGACCATCACCGGCCCGAACAGCTTGCCGATACGGTCGGTGCCGTGTTTCTGGATCAGGAACAGCGCCACCAGCACCACCAGTGCAATTGGCACGACCCATTTGTCCAGGCCATCGAACGCCAATTCCAGACCTTCAATGGCCGACAACACCGAAATCGCCGGGGTGATCATGCTGTCGCCGTAGAACAGCGCCGCACCGCACAGGCCGCACACCACCAGAAAACTGCGCAGGCGCTTGCGCGTGCCTGCCGCCCGCCGTGCCAGTGCCGTCAGCGCCATGATGCCGCCCTCGCCCTGGTTGTCGGCGCGCAGCACGAACAGCATGTATTTGATCGATACAACCCAGATCAGCGACCAGAAGATCAGCGCCAGGATACCCAGCACGCCATCATGGTTGACCTGCACACCGTAACCACCGGTAAACACTTCTTTAAGGGTATAGAGCGGGCTGGTACCGATATCGCCGTAAACCACCCCGACCGCCGCCACCAGCATGCCAATCGGCTTTGCATTGGAATGCTCGGCACCTGCCGCCTGACTATTTGCCTGACCCATCAACCACTCCTGCCCTTTGACCTGAGGTCTTTTATAAACAACGCGCCTAAGCAGACCCTAGCATGCGCTGTTTTACTTCTCGTAACAGACGTTTTATTGACCCCGGGGTTTCACCCGTGCGCAACGGCGCGAAGCATAGCGCAGCACTCGTCGCATTTCCCTGCTCAAGTGCTTTGGGTATCGTTTTAGGCCGTGAGTAATAGGGGACAGGGCATTTTGGAGCCTATTTGCCTGCATTGATCACTTGTAGGGCGGACCGTATGTTTTTGGTTTTACTCGCTAGGACTGCCTCAGCGGTGTCGACGGGAACCTCCTGGCTGACTCACCGGATTCAAAAATCGTGCTCCCCTGCATGGCGCGCGCAGTCGATATAAAAACTCAATCATCGACCTGTCTCTTTTAAGGTACATTTTCATGTACGAAGTCAAACACATGCTGTCTGCCAACGGCGTGGATATCTACCAAGCCTGGCTGGACACCGTGCAAGACACGCGCTCAAAAGCAAGAATCACCACCCGAGTGGACCGTGCGTCTCTGGGGCACTTTGGAGTTACCGAGCCGATAGGTGATGGCGTCTTTGAAATGAAGCTCGACTTCGGACCTGGGTTCCGCGTGTATTACGCAATCCAGGATCGAGAAATCATTTTCCTGCTGGGCGCAGGCTCAAAGGTCAGGCAGCAGAACGACATCGATCAAGCCAAGGCTCTCTGGAAATCTTACAAGGCGTACCAAAAATGACCATTCGTACACGTTCTCATGAAGATAGCGTCCTTGAAATGCTCCGAGACGACGAAGCATTTGCCCTTGAATACCTGTCCGTCGCGCTTGAGGAGATCGACGAAGCAGGTGGCGAGGACGCCTTTCTCGTTGCTGTCCGTCGAGTGGCAGAGGCTCGCGGCGGGATGCTCAGCTTGTCGCAGAACACGGGGCTTAATAGAGCTAACCTCTATCGATCTCTCGCAGCCGGCGGCGACCCAAAGCTGTCCACTCTCCTGAAGGTGCTTCAGGCCTTGGGTGTAGGCCTTTCTAAAGTTGTAACGCACAGTACGGCACAAGATGCACGCACTTGAAAGGGTACCAAGGGCGCTACAAATCCCCCAACACAGCACTCGTCGCATTTCCCCGTATAAAGCTGGTCAAGCGCGCTGCCCGTCGATAGAAATCCGCACTTTTTGATCAGAGGCGCACCAAGCGCCCGTCTACCGCCGTGTCGTGCCCGACTGGCGGCGTCATTCAATACCGAGGTTAGGCATGTCCACCACCATCGCAAAAGCCAACCCCAAGGTCGGCTTTGTATCCCTGGGCTGCCCTAAAGATGGTTAAAGTGAACAAATAATTCGCACAAAAAAAGGCCATGAGTAGCAAGGAAACTCCTTACTACGCAGGCCTTATGACTTTCACCCAACCTCTTTGTCTGCACCCTACACATGTAGGGACTTCTAAGGCAGTTACGCAGCGATCTATACTTTCTTGCCAACGTCGAGCAAGGCTTGAGTGATAACCGAGAAAACATCAATTCGATTATAGGTCTATGAAAAATGCGTAAATTGACACCTGAGGAAATTGAGAACGTCACAGGTGCAGTCGGGCCCTTTGGGGCTGCCGCAGGCGCAGTGGCAGCTGGGATGGCTTACGTAGGAACCCAAGCTGGCAGTGGACAGCCTGCAACCCTTAGAGGAGCGGCATCAGCAATCGTGACAGGCGCGGTTCTCGGATTTTATACACCGACGACAACCGCTCAGTCAGCAGGTATTGCTATGGGTAGCTTATACGGCGGGCTAGCCGGTGGATATATGAGTAGAGACAACTGGAATGGTAAATGAGGGTCAGATCGTCAATGGTCTTGCTCTCATGTTCGCAAGCTACTCATTAGTTGAAATATTACCTCGCTGAGGAAATTGTATGAATGATTTTTTCTTTGGGGAGTTCTTCGACTTCAACATTTTTTGTTGGGGCCTGATTATTTTTGGGATCACACGGTTGCTGATTGTCGGATTCGAAAAAATTAACCGCCGTAAGATCCCCCAGGCTCTAAAGGCGGCGATTCAGATACCTATAGTGTTGTCTATTGCACTTTTATGCGCCGCTAAATTCCCCTTACCAATTTAAGCTTGGTTCCTGTAAGTGATATAGATGATTCACTGTCTGATAAGCGACGCACGCCGATTATATATTGAGCTTGCGTTTACCCCTAAGATCCCACAAACATACCAAACTTTCTGCAAATCTCCTTTCTTCCATCCCTTCTGCAGAAGAGCTTATGCCTCTGCAGGGCGCCCGAAGATTCGGCAGTAGTTTGCGAGATAAGGGGGTAGTCAGGCCCGCCACGTAAAATGGCTGCACCTGACACGCAAAAGCCACGCAATGCGCGGCTTTTGCGTTGGTAGGTTCAAACGGACTTGAACCGTGGACAAAAGTATTATGAGCCCGAGTCGACCTACCCTGTTGATTGGTCAAAGCCAGTAAAATCATTGGCTATGGAATGTATATGCGTATATGTGCTGCATACCAAATCACCTAAATTGGATGGGCGTTGGGCGGCCGGCGATACTGGCGCTACTAAGAGTTCAGTGTGTAATCATGGAGCGTTGTTGCCGCCTCATCATCCTGACGAGACGCTCAGTAGGCTTGTCCAGTACCGCTTCCTCGCCAAGTGACAACAACAACAACAGAGGTCGCCGCCGATGGCCGCGATTGACCATTAATCTGCCTAAAAATGTCGCAGCTCCAAGGTTGTCATTGAACTCCTTTTTTAGACATCGCCTTAACCCAGACGTCAATAGATCAGCAATCTGAACGCCAAAATCGCCTTTAGAGTCAACGAACTGGATGTCGTCTCCGATCAGCCTGCCGATATCAAACACGCCGCTCAGGTCGACTTCGACTCCGTAATGCTCCTTGAGATATGTGCTCATCTCGTTGCGTACTTTTCCGAGCTTAAACTCCTCATTCAATGGACATCCATTCTCGGCTTTGAACTGTTGAAGTGCACTTTCAGCCGCATCCATTTCCTGTTCCAAAATAACGACCGCGCCCACGGCACTCCACGCGTTGTGATCGTCTGCATAGGTGAATGAACCTGACTCGTCGATAAAAATGCGCATACTTTCTCCATTCTGCGACTTGCGGGTCATCGTGTTCCGTACGTCGAATCTCGCGAGCAGATCGTTTTGATGATAGTGAAAATTGGTGAAACGCCTTTATTCTAGAGAAGCGCGGCCAGCATAGCCTTCATGGGGTTTTCATTGCTTCGATGCATTCAGAATCTGAGCGAAAAATGCTTAGAGTCAAATACGAAAACCGAAGAAAACGATTGTTTTTCAGTGGTAAATCCCCGTAATCATTGGGCTTAACGGCCACGCTTTTTAGGGCCGCTCTTGTGAGAAGTGCGCTCATGCGTTTCACTTCCTTACAAAACTTTGCATTCGGTGCAGTTCGTAACTTGGTCGGCAGCCCCCGGCCGGCGTGACTTGCGTTCATGATGTACATACCAGCGCTATTTGCACAAAAAAGGGACACAAACCCCGTCGGCGGGAGGGGGATAAGTGCTTTTTCTTCAAGTTTTTTTATCTCCGACCGGCTTTTTACCAATCAACCCTGCATGCAAATAGCCTCCTCGAGTCGAAGACGATCAACACCTGGTTAGCATGACTACGTGACGAAGTAGCACTGCTCAGGCAACCGGGTGCCTATCACAAAAATCTTGGTCGAACAGGCCAATGAGCTATACAGAGCGCGCCTAGTTGACCGAGAAGGCCTTAGCGATTTACTTGAACAAGCGGATGACGCGTTGGCATACGCCATCGAAGCACTTCTGGATGGGCGCAACGATCAATAGGTGGGACTTTATGCATATGCTGATCACGCCGATGCGGTGCAAAGGGATCGCTTTAAGTCCGCAAGAAAGACGGCGCTATCCTGCTATCAAGGGAGATGTGCTGGTTGCTCCACAGGTAGCAAATGAGCTTGGCCGTAGTTCAAATGTAGCAAGGGTGGCTAGAGGGTTACCGCTTGAACCAGATCCACTCCCTGCGCTACTGGACGCATCACTGGCACGAATGGCCCCGTCAGGTTTTGTTCTAAGCGGGATTGAGTACGTGGACGGGTGTGCTTACGCGCAGTCTTGGTGGTGCCGGCCGGGGTAAATTGAGTCAGAAAAACAGGGGCCGAAGCCCCTGTCTATTTACTTTACAAAAACAGCTCGATACCCAGGAGGACCAATTTGGTCAACCAGTAGGCTGCTTCAAGCGCGTGAACGGCGACTTCAAGCAAACCCTGAATCATCACTAACTTCATGTCGATTATCTCCGAAGCTAAGCAGGACCCGTCACCTGGTAGAAAGGTTACGGAGTTTCCACCTAACTGGTAACTCGCCTTGCAAGTTTACGAACCAGCCTGCTGACCAGTCGTAATTATTTACGATTCAATCGAGTGATTAAATCTCATAACTAACGACAGTTCGACAAGTGATCGGGCTTGACGGGCGAGTCGCAGACCCATACGCTTCGAAGTGTCTAGATCCAAAGCTGTACAGTGTTAAGTAGTTGATCAGATGCTACCACGGTTTTTTCCGAAGGGAATATACCCGATCGCATCTACGCAAAGCCCGCCCCGTGCGGGCTTTGTCGTTTCTGGCTCCCGGGCGGTCTGCTGCTGCGCCCGGGGCACCCCACCAAGCTAGTGTTTTCGCGGGGTTGGGGTGTAAAGATTTTTTTTGATCTTTTTTTATGTCGATTATTACTAGGACTTAAAGACCTAATATCAATCCGACGAACGGTAACACCCCAAGCACAACAAGTAAGTGCCCGGGCGTTAGTTATGATTTCCCGGGCGCTCTGCATGTCATTTATAAACGACAGTTCATACACAGAAAACGCTATCAAACATGAACAAGCAACTGACCTATAGTGTGACTGCTTGAACTTTTGATAGCATTTTCTGTGCGTCAACTGAATTGACAGTAAAGGCAGCGGCATTACCTGGCACTGGCGTCGGCCCGTGGGTGTGACCCGCCAGTTGAGAGTTCATCTGCTGGACCAGCTCGAGCAAATCACACAGCACCTGCTGCACGTTGACTCCCTCGGAACCCAACCAGGTCTTGGGCGCCACCATTCGTTGATTTACCGCTGCCACACTCTTACGCAACCCTCAATCCTTTCCTCCATGTCGCCACCCACCGTGGCGTTGTGCTTCTGCCCTACCACCAGGTTCAAGTCGCGCCCGGTCGCCCGGTGCAAGTCATCCACCGCTGCCAGGCTCGCAGATCCGCCCGACAGCAGCTTAAGCGCGTCCAGGGCTTCAAGGGTCTTAATGCCCCCTACCGATTCGGTTGAATGATCGTCCACGGTCCTGTTGTGGCTCTGGTAGCGCTCAGTGTTGCCCATCGCTTCCACTTCTCGCTCGATCGCCTTGTCCAGGATCTTGCCGTCAGTCTGGCGCAGCCAATTGCCGTCCGCGTCGACAGGCTGCTGACAGGCTTCGCTGTGCTGCCATACCTGGTCACCCTTCGGGACGCTGGGCATGCTCAGACCGTGGGGCAAAATGGTTTGGATATAGGGCTTGTGTGGCAGGCCGTAGGCAAAGCACACCACAACTTGGGTGCCTTCCTCGGGGAACGCATAGATGCCCATTTCCTCGCCACCGATGGGCAGCGGCAAAGGCACGCCGGCAAGGATCGCCAGCTTGGTGTCTGGCTCGCCGTCCGGTCCAATGACCTCGATGTCGACCGCGTAGCGTGGCCGAAAGTCGTCACAGATCCCGGCGCCGGCGGGCGCGTCGGCCACGGCGACGACCCGGGCAAAGCGCGGCAGGAGGTCACCACCGGTGAGTTCGGGGAATTGTCGTTCTACGCTGCGGCGGATTGCGTCGTCCATCGGATGGCCATCTGGTTGTCGATGAGCGCGACACTGGTGATGCGCTCGCCGTGGTTGATCGTTGCACCTGGTCGCAACCCGGGAAGGGCTGCAATCATCGCGCTTTGGTTGCCCTGGTAGTCGTCGAATAGTTCCACCGGCAGCTGCAGGGGCGGGCGAATTCCAAAGAAGCCGTCAGTACAACTGCCCACGAAAACCTTCCCGTCACCCTGCTGCTGACAGATAAAGTCAGAAATGTCGAAAACCCGGGCTAGGCCGTCCATCGCCTGATAGCCAGCGGCCAGGCTATAGAAAAAGCGCTTTCACGCCGGCGTAGAGCTGATTTGGTACACGAACGAGCAGACCTGTCCGCCGTCAATTCGACATGGCGCAGGTTCAGCGGCAGCGGATTTGTCAGGATTGCAGCCAGCTCCCGGCAAACACCAACTGAGGGCAACTGATAGCCACGCCGCACTCGTCGCATTTCCCCGTATAAAGCTGGTCAAGCGCGCTGCCCGTCGATAGAATTGCGCACTTTTTGATCAGAGGCGCACCAAGCGCCCGTCTACCGCCGTGTCGTGCCCGACTGGCGGCGTCATTCAATACCGAGGTTAGACATGTCCACCACCATCGCAAAAGCCAACCCCAAGGTCGGCTTTGTATCCCTGGGTTGCCCGAAGGCTCTGGTCGACTCGGAGCGCATCCTTACGCAACTGCGTATGGAAGGCTACGACGTTGTGTCCACCTACCAGGACGCCGACGTGGTGGTGGTCAACACCTGCGGCTTCATCGACTCGGCCAAGGCTGAGTCCCTGGAAGTGATCGGCGAAGCCATCAAGGAAAACGGCAAGGTCATCGTCACCGGCTGCATGGGTGTGGAAGAAGGCAATATCCGCAACGTGCACCCAAGCGTGCTGGCCGTGACCGGCCCGCAGCAGTACGAGCAGGTGGTCAATGCCGTGCACCAAGTGGTGCCGCCGCGCCAGGACCACAACCCGCTGATCGACCTGGTGCCGCCGCAAGGCATCAAGCTGACGCCGCGCCACTATGCCTACCTGAAGATTTCCGAAGGCTGCAACCACAGCTGCAGCTTCTGCATCATCCCGTCGATGCGCGGCAAGCTGGTCAGTCGCCCGGTGGGTGACGTGCTGGACGAAGCCCAGCGCCTGGTCAAATCCGGCGTTAAAGAGCTGTTGGTGATCTCCCAGGACACCAGCGCCTACGGCGTCGACGTGAAATACCGCACCGGTTTCTGGAACGGCGCGCCGGTCAAAACCCGCATGACCGAACTGTGCGAAGCCTTGAGCAGCCTGGGTGTATGGGTGCGCCTGCACTACGTTTATCCGTACCCGCACGTCGACGAGCTGATCCCGTTGATGGCCGCCGGCAAGATCCTGCCGTACCTGGACATCCCGTTCCAGCACGCCAGCCCGAAAGTCCTCAAGGCCATGAAACGCCCGGCCTTTGAAGACAAGACCCTGGCGCGCATCAAGAACTGGCGCGAGATCTGCCCGGAGCTGATCATCCGTTCGACCTTTATCGTCGGCTTCCCAGGCGAAACCGAAGAAGACTTCCAGTACCTGCTGGACTGGCTGACCGAAGCGCAGCTGGATCGCGTTGGTTGCTTCCAGTACTCGCCGGTGGAAGGCGCTCCGGCCAACCTGCTGGATGCGGCCATCGTGCCGGACGACGTCAAGCAGGAACGTTGGGAGCGTTTCATGGCCCATCAACAGGCCATCAGCTCGGCGCGCCTGCAACTGCGCATTGGCAAGGAAATCGAAGTGCTGATCGACGAAGTCGACGAGCAAGGCGCAGTGGGCCGTTGCTTCTTCGATGCGCCGGAAATCGACGGTAACGTGTTTATCGACGATGCCAGCGGCTTGAAGCCGGGTGACAAGGTCTGGTGCACCGTGACAGATGCTGACGAGTACGACCTGTGGGCTGAAAAGCGCGACTAGCTCTGCGCACGCAGAGCGTCCGGCGAGGCATTCCCACGCAGAGCGTGGGAACGATCGGCGTGAAAAATTGAAAAAGCCTCGTGTCTGAGCAAGATGCGGGGCTTTTTTAGGTCTATCGTTTGCCCATCAGCGCCGATCATCGGCAAGGGGCAGCGGGCATGCGTCAGCATTCGGTTATCCACACACCTAAAACCAGCGACTACGCGCAATTGGCGCAAATCTGGGAAGACTCCGTGCGAGCGACCCATGATTTTTTGCCGGACAGCTACATCGTACTGCTCAAAGAGCTGGTGCTGACGCGCTACCTGGACGCGGTGATGCTGATCTGCACCAAGGACGCGCGCCAGCGCATCACCGGGTTTGCCGGGGTGGCAGCGGGCAAGGTCGAGATGCTGTTTATCGACCCGCAGTACCGTGGCCAGGGCTTGGGTCGGCAATTGCTGCGATACGCGATCGAGCACCTGAATGCCGATGCCTTGGACGTTAACGAGCAGAACCCGCAGGCCCTGGGGTTCTACTTCAAGCAGGGTTTCGAGGTGGTCGGACGGGCGGAGCATGATGGCTTGGGCCAGCCGTACCCGCTGCTGCATATGCGCTTGCGCCAACAACAGCTGCGTAGTGGGTGACACAACACCGAAGACATGTGGCAGCTGGCTTGTGTGGGAGCTGGCTTGCCTGCGATGCAGACACCTCGGTCGTGCATTTGGAATCGAGGTGATGCCATCGCAGGCAAGCCAGCTCCCACACAAGCCCGCTCCCACATTTTGAACCGTGTACCAACCAATAAAGCCACTACGCTGAAATGGGTCCGGGATTAACCGGCGCCACACAGGTACAATAGCCGCCCCCTTTTGCTACGGCCCTTGTCATGACTGACCCCATACGCCTTTCCAAACGCCTTATCGAACTGGTCGGTTGCTCCCGTCGGGAGGCTGAGCTGTTCATCGAAGGCGGCTGGGTCTCGGTGGACGGTGAAGTGATCGACGAACCGCAATTCAAGGTCACCACCCAGAAGGTCGAGCTGGACCCAGAGGCTAAAGCCACGGTGCCGGAACCGGTGACCATCCTGCTGCACGCCCCGGTGGGTGTGAATGTGGAAACGGCGATGGCCTCGATCAGCGCCGAGACGCTGTCCGAAGAGCACCGTTTCAGCAAACGCCCGCTCAAGGGCCACTTCCTGCGCCTGACCGCCAGCGCCGACCTGCAGGCCAAGGCCAGCGGCCTGTTGGTGTTCACCCAGGACTGGAAGACTCTGCGCAAGTTGACCGCCGATGCCGCCAAGATCGAGCAGGAATACGTGGTCGAGGTTGAAGGCGACATGGTTGCCCATGGCCTCAACCGCCTGAACCACGGCCTGACCTACAAAGGCAAAGAGCTGCCGGCCGTCAAAGCCAGCTGGCAGAACGAAAACCGCCTGCGGTTTGCACTGAAAAACCCGCAACCGGGCGTGATCGCCCTGTTTTGCGAAGCGGTCGGCCTGAAAGTCATCGCCATCCGTCGCATCCGCATCGGCGGCGTGTCCATCGGCAAGGTGCCGGTCGGCCAATGGCGTTACCTGTCCGGCAAAGAGAAGTTCTAAGCCGCCCCCCTTTTCTCGGCACCGGCGACTCTGCGCGGTGCCCTCAGTTGAATACCAGGATTGCCCACCATGATTCACAACGACGTATTGCGCAGCGTGCGCTACATGCTCGACATCAGCGACAACAAGATGGTCGAGATCATCAAAATCGGCGGCATGGACGTCACCAAGGAAGACCTGCTGACTTACCTCAAGAAAGACGAGGAAGAAGGTTTTGTGTTCTGCCCGGACGACGTCATGGCGCACTTCCTCGATGGCCTGGTGATCTTCAAGCGTGGCAAGGACGAAAGCCGTCCGCCGCAGCCGATCGAAACCCCGGTGACCAACAACATCATCCTCAAGAAGCTGCGCGTGGCCTTCGAACTGAAGGAAGACGACATGCACGCCATCCTCAAGGCTGCTGAGTTCCCGGTGTCCAAGCCTGAGCTGAGCGCATTGTTTCGCAAGTTCGGTCACACCAACTACCGCACCTGTGGTGACCAGTTGCTGCGCAACTTCCTCAAGGGCCTGACGCTGCGAGTTCGTGCGTAAGCCATGAGCTACTCGGTCTCGCCCGTCGGCTTCGTGCGCTCCTGCTTCAAGGAGAAGTTCGCCATCCCGCGCCAGCCGCAGTTGGCCCCGGCCGCCCGCGGCGTGCTGGAGCTGGTGGCGCCGTTCGACCAGGGCGAGGCGGTGCAGGGCCTGGAGCAAGTCAGCCATGTGTGGCTGCTGTTTCTGTTCCACCAGGCCCTGGAAGACAAGCCGCGCCTCAAGGTGCGGCCGCCACGCCTGGGCGGCAACACATCGATGGGCGTGTTCGCCACCCGCGCAACGCACCGCCCCAACGGCATTGGCCAGTCGGTGGTGAAGTTGGATAAGGTCGAGCCGGGCCGCCTGTGGGTTTCCGGGATCGATTTGCTCGACGGCACGCCGGTGCTGGATATCAAGCCGTACGTGCCGTACGCGGACATCATTGACACCGCCACCAATGAGATTGCCAGCAGTGCGCCGCAGCTGATTCCCGTGCAGTGGTTGAAGGCCGCCCTGTTGCAGGCGCAAGGCCATGCGCAGCGCCTTGATGAGCCGCTGGTGGCGCTGATCGAGCAGTGTTTGGCCCAGGACCCACGACCGGCGTATCAGACGCCAGGGCCTGAGCGTGAATACGGCGCGCAGTTCTGGGATGTGGATGTGCGTTGGCACTATCCAGAGGCGGGCCTGATTTGTGTGCTGGAAGTGGTTCCAGCCAAGTAAACGCCGAAAATAACTGTGGGAGCCGCTCATGTGGGAGCTGGCTTGCCTGCGATGCAGACACCTCGGTCATTCAGTTGAACTGAGGTGATGCTATCGCAGGCAAGCCAGCTCCCACACAAACCGGCTCCCACATTTTTTTGAGCAGTGTTTACTTCTCGACGAACGCGCGCTCGATCAAGTAATCACCCGGCTCACGCATACGCGGCGAAACTTTCAGGCCGAAGCTGTTCAGTACTTCGCTGGTCTCGTCCAACATGCTTGGGCTGCCGCACAGCATGGCGCGGTCGTCCTCGGGGTTGATCGGCGGCAGGCCGATGTCGCTGAACAGCTTGCCGCTGCGCATCAGGTCGGTCAGGCGGCCTTCGTTTTCGAACGGTTCGCGGGTCACGGTCGGGTAATAGATCAACTTGTCACGCAGCGCCTCACCGAAGAATTCGTTCTGCGGCAGGTGCTCGGTGATGAATTCGCGGTAAGCGACTTCGTTGACGTAACGCACGCCGTGGCACAGGATCACTTTTTCGAAGCGCTCATAGGTTTCCGGGTCCTGGATCACGCTCATGAATGGAGCAAGGCCAGTGCCGGTGCTGAGCAGGTACAGGTGTTTGCCCGGCTTCAAATCGTCAAGCACCAGAGTGCCTGTCGGTTTTTTGCTGATGATGATCTCGTCGCCTTCCTTCAAGTGCTGCAATTGGGAAGTCAGCGGGCCATCGGGCACCTTGATGCTGAAGAACTCCAGATGCTCTTCCCAGTTCGGGCTGGCAATGGAGTACGCGCGCATGAGTGGGCGGCCATTGGGCTGTTGCAGGCCGATCATCACGAACTGACCGTTCTCGAAGCGCAGGCCCGGATCGCGGGTGCACTTGAAGCTGAACAGCGTGTCGTTCCAGTGATGAACACTGAGGACACGTTCGTGGTTCATGTTGCTCATGTACGGGGAACTCCTGGAAATGGGTCTGCGCCAAAGATGAGATGCGCAATTGCACAGCATTCTAATGGCGGCGACAATATCTGTTAACTGGATTATTAAGATAAGGGTTATCGGTTATATCGATATGCGATTTACTCTACGTCAACTGCAAGTCTTCGTCGCCGTCGCCCAGCAGGAAAGCGTCTCACGCGCTGCTGGCCTTCTGGCCTTATCTCAATCCGCCGCCAGCACCTCGATCACCGAGCTGGAGCGTCAATCCAGCTGCCAATTATTCGACCGCGCGGGCAAGCGCCTGAGCCTCAACGCCCTCGGCCATCAGCTATTGCCCCAGGCCGTGGCCCTGCTGGACCAGGCCAAGGAAATCGAAGACCTGCTCAACGGCAAGTCGGGCTTTGGCTCCCTGGCGGTTGGCGCCACCCTGACCATCGGCAATTACCTGGCCACCCTGCTGATCGGCAGCTTCATGCAGCAGCACCCCGAAAGCCAGGTGAAGCTGCATGTGCAGAATACTGCCAATATCGTGCACCAAGTGGCGCATTACGAAATTGACCTGGGTCTAATCGAAGGCGACTGCAGCCACCCGGACATCGAGGTGCAAACCTGGGTCGAGGATGAGTTGGTGGTGTTCTGTGCGCCGCAGCATCACTTGGCCAAGCGCGGTGTGGCGACCATGGAAGAGCTGACCCACGAAGCATGGATCCTGCGCGAACAGGGCTCGGGCACGCGTCTGACCTTTGACCAGGCCATGCGCCATCACCGCAGCGCGCTGAATATCCGCCTGGAGCTGGAACACACCGAAGCGATCAAGCGCGCAGTGGAGTCAGGGTTGGGGATTGGCTGCATTTCCCGGCTGGCGCTACGCGATGCGTTCCGTCGCGGCAGCTTGGTGCCGGTGGAAACCCCGGACCTGGACCTGGCCCGGCAGTTCTACTTCATCTGGCATAAACAGAAGTATCAGACCTCGGCGATGCGCGAGTTCCTGGAACTGTGCCGCGCCTTCACCGCAGGGGTTCAGCGTAGCGACGAGATCGTGCTGCCGAATATTGCCTGAGGCTTAGATCAGGATCACGGCCCACACCAGGGTGATCATGGTCAGCGCCACAAATTGCGCGGCGCTGCCCATGTCCTTGGCGTTTTTCGACAGCGGGTGGCGGTCGAGGGAAATCCGGTCGATAGCCGCTTCCACCGCCGAGTTGAGCAACTCAACGATCAAGGCCAGCAGGCAGACCGCAATGAGCAAGGCGCGCTCGACCCGACTGACGTGCAGGAAGAAACTCAGCGGGATCAGGATCACGTTCAGCAACACCAACTGGCGGAATGCCGCCTCGCCGGTGAAAGCTGCGCGCAGGCCATCCAGGGAATAGCCCCCTGCGTTGAAGATACGTTTGATACCGGTTTGACCCTTGAAAGGCGACATAGATGTAGGCAACTGAACCAAAGAAGTGGGGAAACTAGATCACGCAAAGTCAAAAAAGCGTGAATCGGGTACAGCTTAATGCTGCGAAATTGACTCAAGTTGTTGCAAGAGCAGCGCCGCCTGAGTGCGTGTGCGCACGCCGAGCTTGCGGAAGATCGCCGTCACGTGGGCTTTGATGGTCGCTTCCGACACACTCAGCTCGTACGCAATCTGCTTGTTCAGCAGGCCTTCGCAGACCATGGTCAGCACTCGGAACTGCTGGGGTGTCAGGCTGGCAAGGCCATCACGGGCGGCTTTGGCTTCGTCGGACACGTTGATTTCTTCAAACGCTTGCGGCGGCCAGGACACATCACCGTCAAGCACCTTGCGCACGGCATTCTGGATGTCTTCCATGGCGCTGGACTTGGGAATGAAGCCGCTGGCACCAAATTCCTTGGAGCGCACCACGACATCGGCGTCTTCCTGGGCCGAGACCATCACCACCGGGATCTGCGGGTACTGCCCGCGCAACAGCACCAGCCCCGAGAAACCATAGGCACCGGGCATGTTCAGGTCGAGCAGCACCAGGTCCCAGTCGGACTTTTCGTTAAGGCGGGCTTCCAGTTCGGCAATGCTGGCGACTTCCACCAGGTTCACGTCAGGGCCAAGGCCCAAGGTGACGGCCTGATGCAGCGCACTGCGAAACAGCGGATGGTCATCAGCTATCAGGATTTCGTATGTGGCCATTGATTAAATGATCCTGTTTTTAGGGGAGCCCTGATCGGCGCCCAGCATGCCCAGCGCAGTCTGGGGGGTCAAGCACTACGCCCGTGGGCATTTTAGCGGGTTGCGTGTTTACGGTGCCATCATGCAAACGTCGTCTGGTTATACCGTCGGGATATGGGGCGCGAGCCGCGTGTGCACGCTGTCCGCAGGGTCCACCGGCAATTGGAATTTAGCCGCCAGGTAATGCGTGCTGAATACATCGAGGTAGGCATCCAGTACCTCGCTGGCGGCTGGGTCGCCAGCGAGTTCCAGGCACAGCGCAGCGACCTCGGCAGTACAGAAATGATCATCACGTTTAGACCGGCGCAGCTTGTAGCGCGACAGCTGTTCGGGCGCCAGGCTCAACACCGGCAAATGCTCCAGATAAGGGCTTTTGCGAAACATCTTGCGCGCTTCGCTCCAGGTGCCGTCGAGCAGGATGAACAACGGGCGCTTGCCGTCTTGCACCTTGACCTCGCTGCACACCCGCTCAGGCGCAACGAACTCGCCCGGAAACACGATATAAGGCTGCCATTGCGGGTCGGCCAACAGGGCCAGCAACTCGGGGTCCACTTCTGTGCGCGACCAGGCGAACGCGGTGGTGTCGTCGATGACATCGGCGATCAGCCAGCCGGTGTTGCTGGGCTTCATCGGTTCCACGTCATGCATCAACAGGCACATGGCGGAGCGGGCCTGCACTGTCGGGCGCCAGGCGCACAGGCAGTACTCGGGAATCACCCGGCAGCCGGGGCAACGTTCGGCCCGTGAGCCGCGGTTTAGAAACGGCCGGACGGCGCGCGCCAGGCGCTGGGTACGCAAGCGGGAGACAGCGTGGCTCATCGGCTGCACCGCGAGCAGAGGTCAATCGACACAGAAAAAACTCGAACAAGGCTAAGTGTCCGCAGTTTACCAGCGATACGCCTGGCTGTAGTGGCAAGCGGTCACCTATAATTGCGCGCCACTGAACGCACAGCGCAGTGGCTGGTCTATGCACCAGTAACCGAATCAGGAGAGTTTCATGCTGCGTTCCATGCTGCGTCTTGTTGCCCCATCCGTCGCCCTTGCGCTGGTTCTGCCCATGGGTGCCCACGCGGCGTCGCTGCTGGAGGCCCAAATGAACAGGAAGCTGCAAAGCGTCGCGGCCGAAAGCAACAAGGACCTGCCCCGGGAAATCGATGACAAAACCCTGGAAGTGGCCTACACCGTTGAAGGCATGCAACTGATCGATCACCTCAGTGTGCAGCCGGATCGTGCCGAACAGATGCGCGCCAACCAAAAGGCCGTGTATTTCCAGCTGGGTCAAAGCGTGTGCCTGAACAAAGGCTACCGCGAGCTGATGGCCAAGGGCGCCGTGATGCGTTATGAAATCACCGAGAACAAGACCAACCGCCCGGTAGCCTCGGTCAAGTTCGTGGAAGCCGATTGCCCGGCACCGGCCAAGAAGAAAAAGTAAACCACCGTTCGATTATCGTGCGCGACTGTCCAGTGGCGCACACCTCCCCCGCTGCATTTGCCCGGCAACGACTAAACTGCGTGATGAGTGACCAATAAGCGGTTGCCAGCCATGGGTTTTTCGGCTCATGATCAAGCCATCCCGGCAGCCCATCCACAGCGTTTTCCACGCCGTTCTGTAATATTTTCAGGGCAAAAGAAGGTTGCCCTCCTGCGACTTGCAGTGCAAAGGTTTCCAAATCACAAGGAACATACAGAGCCCGTTTTGCCGCCTGGCGAACACCGTGCAACGCCAAGGGCGTGCAGCGACACATGCAGTGTCGTGGCCGCGGACGAATCTCTCGCCGATGGCCCAGGTTCTGTGAAGAAGGAGAAGTTGAATGCCTTACGAACCGAATGACCGCCTGCTCCGTCATTTTGAAGCAAACGGCGCTGACCTCACGCAGCAGGTCGACGCACAACTCCAGTTGGTCGCTCCCAACAGCCCGAATATCCCCCTTTATCGCGACATGATCCTCACAGTGCTGCGCATGGCGCAGGACGACCGCAACCGCTGGAACGCCAAGATCACCTTGCAGGCGATCCGCGAGTTGGAGAACGCCTTCCGCGTACTGGAACAGTTCAAGGGCCGCCGCAAGGTGACCGTGTTCGGCTCGGCACGCACACCGGTCGAAAGCCCGTTGTACGCCCTGGCCCGGGAAGTCGGCGCACTGCTGGCACAATCGGACCTGATGGTGATCACCGGCGGCGGCGGCGGCATCATGGCTGCTGCCCACGAAGGCGCTGGCCTGCAGCACAGCCTGGGTTTCAACATCACCCTGCCATTTGAACAGCACGCCAACCCGACCATTGATGGCACCGACAACCTGCTGTCTTTCCACTTCTTCTTTACGCGCAAGCTGTTCTTCGTCAAGGAAGCCGATGCATTGGTGCTGTGCCCAGGCGGTTTCGGCACCCTGGATGAAGCACTGGAAGTGCTGACCCTGATCCAGACCGGCAAGAGCCCGCTGGTGCCGGTGGTGCTGCTGGATGCCCCCGGCGGCGGTTTCTGGCAAGGCGCGCTGGACTTTATCCGCAACCAGCTGGAGGCCAATCGCTATATCCTGCCCACCGATCTCAAGCTGCTCCGCCTGGTCTACAGTGCTGAAGAAGCGGTGGCGGAGATCAACCAGTTCTATGCCAACTTCCATTCCACGCGTTGGTTGAAGCGTGAGTTTGTGGTGCGCATGAACCATCGGCTCAGTGAGCGGGCCTTGGCCCATTTGCAGACGGAGTTCGCCAGCCTGCGCCTGAGTGGTGAGTTTCAGCAGCTTGCTTACACAGGCGAGGAACACGATGAGCCCAGGTTCAGCCATTTGACCCGTCTGGTGTTCAACTTCAATGGCCGTGATCAGGGCCGCCTGCGGGAATTGGTGGACTACATCAATTTGCCGGAGAACTGGGCTCAGGCTCAGGGCAAGACACAGCAGCGGGTGGCGCCGGAGCCGGCGTGATTTTTAAGGCAAAAAAAAAGGCCCACTACTGTCGTAGTGGGCCTTTTGTTTTATCGGGATTTGGCATCCCGGCAACCAACACATTTAGATTTTTACCAGCCTGAAGACTTAATCGTCCATGTCTCGACCGCTGAGCAGCCGACTGATCATATCCATCGAAAACCCGCGGTAGCTCAAGAAGCGGCCTTGCTTTGCACGCTCCCGGGCATCAATCGGCAGATGGCCGGCAAACTTGCGACGCCAGGTATCTTCCAACTGCGACTGCCAACTGATACCGCACTCACGCAGGGCGAGGTCGATATCGGCACGTTGCAGGCCGCGTTGGCTCAGCTCTTCACGAATTCGCGCCGGGCCGTAGCCGGAGCGCGCGCGGTAGGAAACAAAGCTTTCAAGATAGCGGGCTTCGGAAAGCAGCCCCTCTTCCGTCAAACGGTCGAGGGCTGTTTCGATCATCTCGGGCTCTGCACCGCGCTGACGCAGTTTACGCGTCAGCTCGACTCGACCATGCTCGCGGCGAGCGAGCAGGTCCATCGCGGTGCGCCGAACGGCGACGAGTGTATCCAGTACCACAGTCATCGTTTGCTTCAGATATCAGTGTCAGCTTCTTCCACTTCTTCAACCGGCTCGCGGTTGGCGGCAGCTTTCACGTCTGGCGCTGGGGTCAGCAGCTTGTCGCGAATCTGCTTCTCAAGCGTGGCAGCGATATCCGGGTTGTCTGCCAGGAACTTGGCCGAGTTGGCCTTGCCCTGACCGATCTTGCTGCCGTTGTAGGCATACCAGGCACCGGACTTCTCGACGAAACCGTGCAGTACGCCCAGGTCAATCATCTCGCCGTTCAGGTAGATACCCTTGCCGTAGAGAATCTGGAACTCTGCCTGACGGAAAGGCGGAGCGACCTTGTTCTTCACGACTTTAACGCGAGTTTCGCTACCAACAACTTCGTCACCTTCCTTCACCGCGCCGGTACGGCGGATGTCCAGACGGACCGAAGCGTAGAACTTCAGCGCGTTACCACCGGTAGTGGTTTCCGGGCTGCCGAACATTACGCCGATCTTCATACGGATCTGGTTGATGAAGATCACCAGGCAGTTGGCGTTCTTGATGTTACCGGTAATTTTACGCAGCGCCTGGGACATCAGGCGGGCTTGCAGGCCCACGTGCATGTCGCCCATTTCGCCTTCGATTTCAGCTTTCGGTACCAGGGCAGCCACGGAGTCGACCACGATCACGTCGATGGCGTTGGAGCGCACCAGCATGTCGGTGATTTCCAGGGCTTGCTCACCGGTGTCCGGCTGGGAAACCAGCAGGTCGTCAACGTTGACGCCCAGCTTACCGGCGTATTCCGGGTCCAGGGCGTGCTCGGCGTCGACGAACGCACAGGTGGCGCCCATTTTTTGCGCCTGGGCAATCACCGACAGGGTCAGGGTGGTTTTACCGGAAGATTCAGGACCGTAGATTTCAACGATACGGCCTTTTGGCAGGCCGCCAATGCCGAGTGCGATGTCCAGACCCAGAGAGCCAGTGGAAATAGCCGGGATCGCCTGACGGTCGTGATCGCCCATACGCATTACGGCACCCTTGCCGAATTGACGTTCGATCTGACCCAGGGCCGCAGCCAAGGCTTTCTTCTTGTTGTCGTCCATTAAAGTCCTCACGTAATCAATAAGGCCTGACGGCCAACACCTGTATAAGTAGACAGTATTGTTCCACAAAGATCCGGGATCGCCTACCCCTGATTTTCGATTTCTGCTGCAGCTCGTCGCAACAAGCCCTCCAGCGCGGCCTTTACCGTTTGTCGACGGACCTCGTCGCGGTTGCCGGGGAAGTGCGCCAACTCGGCCGTCACCTCATCACCCACGCCGAACGCCAGCCATACAGTGCCTACCGGTTTATCCGGCGAACCACCATCCGGCCCCGCCACGCCGCTGACCGCCACGGCAAAGCGCGACAGGCTTTTTTCCTGCGCACCGCGCGCCATCGCCTCCACCACTTCCTGGCTGACGGCGCCGACCTTGGGGAACAACGCCTCCGGCACGCCCAGCTGCCGGGTCTTCTGCCGATTGGAGTAAGTGACATAACCGGCCTCAAACCACGCCGAACTGCCCGGTATGCGCGTGATGGCTTCGGCGATACCGCCACCGGTGCACGACTCGGCAGTGGTGACGTGGGCATTGAGTACCTGCAAACGGCGACCCAGTTCAGCGGCCAGTTGAGTGATTTCCTTCACAGTCGTCTCCAGGAGTGGGCGGGGTTTGCCTACCCTACAGGAGCCTATCGGCCATGCAAGTTAGAGAGTGCATCAAGACGCTAACGGCCGACGACGCGCACGCCACCTCAGGAAACGCCCAACACCGCCTTCGCCCGCGCCCACAGTTGCAAACGCTCATCCAGCCCGTTCAGCCCGCCATTGATGCGCCGGGTAATGGTGGTGAACTGGTCTTTGTCGGCGAGTTCGTTCAAACCATTGCTTTGCCAGAACCATGCGGCGGACTCACACGCCCATTGCGGCTGCTCCAGCAGTTGCGGTTGCTGCAACAGGCGCTCGTCGCCGAACAACGCTTGGCTGCAGGCAAGGTAATTGCGCCGCCCGGTGATCTGAATAAGCCCCCTGCCCCGGTACTTCTGGCCATCGCCGTCGGCCTCGGGGGTGTTGCCCAAACGCGCGGCCAGGGTGCCGGTGTCGTATTTGCTCAGGTATTGATCGCTGCCCAGTTCTCGCACATAGAGCAACTGGCCGGATTCGTGGCCGATTTGGGCAAGAAATGCGGCCATGCGCTCAGGTGTGATGATTTGGTGGTGTGACATGGCCGCGTTTAACGCAGAAATGAAAACGCCAGCTTTAAGCTGTGAGCGTGGTAAGACTTTAACTAACTGTTGCTCGGACAGGACCATGTTGCCCTCCTCGGCGCTTCGAAATGAAGATCGAGCTTTGAGTGCCGCACGAACTCAGACGTATTTTTCATTCAGTGCATACAAGATCGCGCAGGTTTCGCAATCCAGCACGCCATCATGGTTTTCAGGCCGAAAGTGCAGTTGAAAAGCCCGTACCAGCGCACTGAAAAAACCATCAGAAGGGGGCGTTTCAATGCCATAGCCATAGCGGGTAAACGCCTGAACCACTTGGTCACGCTCAGGCATTTCGTCACTGAATTGCTGGAGGTATTTGTCTTTGACTGAATCATCGCACCAGGCGCCGATACCTGCCTGCGCAAGGTCTTTCCAGGGAAGCTTGGGGCCCGGGTCTGATTTGCGACCGACCGAAATATCAGAATGACCAACCACGTTTTTCGGCGACAAAAGTCCAACGCGGTGTAGTGCAACACCAGGAAACGTACACGTTTGCCGTAAGGTTTAAGCGTGCGATAAGTGTTGTAGTCAATCGTAAACATAGAGCCTCCCTTTTTCCTATCCATCCTTTAGCTATTACGCAGCACACGCGCCTTGAATTAACCGCACGCGAATGCTGCGACCTAGCGCTCTCAGAGACGATGAAGTTCAATATAGTGTTCATGTGTCTTCACCTATTGAGTCGAATGATTTATCGCGGAGGATTCCGCTTTCATGTCGCTCAAAGGCGATTGCTCAAGGCTCGCGGCCTTCACATGATTCAACGTCCCGCATCGGGAACATTTGATCTGGAGCTCTGTAAACCCACCCGTGCGGGCGAGAAGTCTTTTGCAGTTACCGCATCTGAATTCTTTCAACATCTGCAAATTCCTTTTGCTGAATTACCCTTTCCGTGGGCAATAAAAAACCCGACACAATCGCCGGGTTTGTTAGCTGATTTTACTCAGTTGTCAGGATGCTCGCTCGCTACTGAATCAGCGGCGTCCACATCCGACATATCCTCTTCGAGAGGTGCATCGTCGTCAGGCGGCAGCGGGATCTTGTCCTCATCACGCCTTGGGTCATGCCCTGTCTCGTTATCAGTGCCGCGTGTGACTTCCTGCTGAGAAATATTGCCTGGCGCATTCTTATCGATGTCCATGCTGACTCTCCGTTTTTATGCTCGGGATATCCGCGCTTGAACATGAGAGGCTGGCAGGTCATGGTCAGTGCCAATCAATGGACGAACGGCTTAAGGCAAACGTCCCCGTTCAGTGGCGAGGCCCTGAATAGGTCCCTCATCAGCGTGACAAGTGAGAGGCTCTGAGGGCTTGGGGAAAATTAGGCAATAAAAAGCCCAGCGCGACGGCTGGGCTCTATTACGCAAGGAGATAGAAGATCATGGAGTCCAGTAAGCAATCTTGCCGTCTGCACCAACAGCTGTAAAATTGCCGTTGCCGTAGGCGACGCTCCGGATATCGGTTCCTGCGAAAGTGTTGGCTTGCTGAGCCCAGCCGATCCCATCCTCGGAAACGGCTGTCTTGCCGCCGTCGCCGACAGCTACATACTTGCCGTTACCGTAAGCAATGTCGCGGATGATGGTTCCACCGAAACTGGTATCTTCAACAGCAGTCCAGCTAAGGCCATCGGATGAATATGCCATCTTGCCATCCGCACCAACGATAAACATTTTCCCGTTGCAAAGCTTCATGGAAAGGATGGTGCTATAGCCGAAGGTGCTGGTTCTGGTCGTGAATGTTTGCGGATTATCCGTCGCCATCTTCACAGCGCTAAGCAGCTTCCCATTCGATCCCGCAATCAACACAAAACTGCCAATGACGTTGACGCAGTACACAGTCTCGCTAGAAGTGAAGGTCGTAGTGCGCTCCACCTGGCCTGACCAATCGCCATAACGGGAAAAGACTTTACCGTTAGACCCAACCAGTATCCAGGTGTAGTTCTCGCCGTTGATTGGCCGATAAAACACAATGCCTTGCAAGTCTGCGGACGCGCGAACAGTTGCCGTAAGATCTGTCCAAACCCTTTCAGGGTGGTCTGTGCTGCCGAAGATCAGATTGCCGGATTGAGAAAGGGCTTGAAGCGATACCCCAATACCGTTCCAGTACAGCTCGTTGAGGACCTTTGCGCTATCAGAGGTGAGGGCGCCCTTAAGCTTGGTCCACGCTGTACCAGTTGCGCCTCCGCTGACAACCTGAGTGGTTGTGGTAAGACCGTTGCCACCAACCGCATAAAACTTGCCTTGCGCAAAAACCACCCGCCTAAGCATGCCGGTGTTATCCACCGGTTGTACTTGAGTCCAAAGATCTTGCAAGGTTTGAGACGCCGAGTTTGCGTTTTCCATTTTAAACTCCGTTACTGAGCTGATTTAAGTTCAGGCCTCTATAGTGGGCGTATGGCGCTCATGGGCGATTGCTCGAGGCGCGTGGCCTTCACATGGTTCAACGTCCCGCATCGGGAACATTTGATCTGGAGTTCTGTGACCTCACCTATTCGAGCAAGGAGTTTTTTGCAGTTTCCGCATCGAAACTCTCTCAACATAAGTTTCTCCAACATCAGTGAACTAATGCTGCGAATAACTTACCTGTTCACGCGGACAACCCATTCGCCGTGATCGAACTGCGATACCCCGTCGCCGGATCGCCCACATGCACCACCTGCTTCATCGACCACTGCCCCTGCATGTACGAAGGCCAGGTTTCATCCAGTACCAACACGCCTTCGGCAGCCAATAAAGGGTTGCCAGGGCAATCGATCACCAGCTTCAAGCCTTCGCGTCCCACACGACGCAGTTCGCCTTCAGCCACGGCACGCGCCTCGGCTTGGTTCTGGCAGCGCTGGCGCAAGGTTTTGAATGGGGCCACCCCAACTTCGACTACCTGCTGTTTGCCACCTGCGGCATCCCACCAGGTCACGCGGCTGCCCATGTATTTGGAGCGAGACGTTTCGTCGAGCTTGGCAGTGATGAAGGCCTGGTCACCAGGGCGGTTGTCCTGGGTCACGGACAGCTTCACCTGCGGTAATAATTGCCCGGAAAGTGATTTGACCTGCCCCGCCTCGGCCAACACATACAACTCGTTGATCGGTTTGGTAACCGCGCTGTAGCGTTTGGCAAGGCGGGTGATGAACGCCATGTCGCTTTCGTTGGACTGGTCGATATGGGCAATCGCAATGCCTTCCAGCGCCGGGGCCACACGCGGTGAAAAACCGTGGCGACTGACCAGTTGGCGAAACAGTGCGCCCAGCGTGGTCGGCCCGTAACTGGCCGACCGTCGCTGTCGATAACCGCTGGCGTCGAGCATGCTGAACGGTGCGGCAGTCGCCACGATCATCAAGCGCATGGGAAACAACACGGGCGTGCGCTGGGTGATCACGAACTCGCCTTTTTCCACCAGCGCCGATTCCTGGTAACCCACGCGCAAACCGATCTTGCCGCTCAGGCTGGGCAAACCTTCCAGCCCCTCGATATTGAGGGTCAACTCCAGCCGATCAGACTCGATACCCGCGGCGTCGGTATGGCTCCAATGCATCAGGCGTTGATTGAGAAGTGCGGCATTAGCGCCATAAAACTCAACGATCGGCGTAAATCCCTGTGCCATGTTGCCTCCTTAATCCCACGCCAGAACAGGCCGCACAGCAGCCGGCCGCGCTTGCATTTCCGGTACTATGACCCACGCACCGGCGGGCAGTACCGGCCCGTACTCGGCAAGTTCGGGGTTCAGGCGCCAAAGGGTTTCTTCCGCCGCATCATCGCAACGGCCCAATTCGCGGTAGAGCAACAGGTTGACCGAATCACCGGCAATACTTCGCACTCTACGCATTGACGAATTCCTCCAGTTCCATAGTCCAGGCCATGAGCATGGCAGTGCCGTCATCGATCACATTGCTCTGGGTTTCCATCACCGAATTGATCCGCCACAGGCCCCAGTTACGGCCGATGCCATCGACCAACGGCAGCGGCGCACGCGCATTTTGCAGGGCGCGCAACTCGTCCAGGCGCTGCATGCCGATGGCGTACATCGCTGTGCCGGTGAACGTGAGCTTCTCCAGCTTCTGGCCGCTTTGCCGCGACTGGGGCTTGCTGGCAATGATCGCCAGGTCACTCCAGCCGCCGTCAGTGGTACGCACCAGCCCGGAATAGGCAAAGCCACGGGACAGGCCAAAAATAAAGTCGCCGAGGACCATTTGTTGTCGCATCAATCACCTCCTGGTGGGTCGGCCAGCGCCGCGTTGCGCCGAATGCCAAGGGTGTCGGTGACCATCGGCATGCACTGAAATTGCAGGGCCTGGATCACCTGGTTGACGACTTGCTGGGCATCGGCGGGGTTCACGCCAGTAATCTGAATGCTCGGCGCGAGGGTGACTTGCACGTTATCGGTACGCGCGGCGTTGAGTTCCTTGCTCACCGCACCGGGTGCAGGCAGCCGGTCATTTGAGCCGAACAGTTTGTCACCCAGCCAGGTGCCCGCTTCACTGCCGAGCAAGCCGCCGATAGCGCCGCCGACCGCAGTGCCGACACCGGGGAAAATCAGCGTGCCAATGGCCGCGCCCGCGGAGGCTCCGGCCCAGGCGCCACCGGCGGTAGTGAGGCCGGCGCCGACGGCTTTGGCGTCGCCGTTGCGCAGGCCCTGGGCCACGTCCATGGCGGTGTCGACATATTTCATAGGGCCAATGCGACGCACGGAAGACGACTCGAGTTTTGCCAGCGCTCCCGACAACCCCGCCGCCAGGCCTTTGGATGCACCACGCGTCAGGGTTCGGTTTGCCGCAGGCGCCGCATAGGAAGTAAACGAAGCCCCCGGAGACTGGGTAGCGGCTTGCGCCGCTCGCTTGCTGTCGAACGCAAGCAGTGGTTGGCCCATGACATTGACCGGGAGCGAGACCTTGGCCGCAGCGGCGGAACGTTGGGATTTGATATCGGCCGACGTTCTGACCAGGCTGGTTTTAACCTCGCGTGATCTGGATTGACGGGTCTTCTTGCGCGCGCCGCGCGGCTTGCTTGCAGTGCCTTTGGGCCGCGCTTTGTCTTTGTTCCTGGCGGTCTCGCCGACACTTTCAGGCACCTGCGCGGCGGCCGTTTCAAGTGGGCCACGAATATCCGCTGGCAGCGCTCCCGTGCAGCAGCAGTCCTTGCCCTTGCCCGCGTCTTTGCCCTTGTCCTTGTCCTTATCTTCTTTAAGCCACTTGGCGGCGGTTGGAAAGCGGTCAGCCACCGCATCAAGCGCGCGGCCGGAAAGCCTGTCCTTAGCCTTATCCCACAAACCGCTGAGCACTTCCTTGCCGACGAACTTGGCAGCATCCGCGCCTAGCTCAAGGCCTTGGTCGGTCCAGGAGCGGGGCGCAGGCTTGACCGGCTCGCCTTTGGCGGTTGCGGTGCTGATATGTGTGGTTTGGGTCGCCAGCGAATTTTCGGTAATAAACAGCGTGCTGGTGAGCGTCTCCAGCGCCTCGCGCAAACGGACCTGCTCTTGTGTCAGGGCGTTGATGTCCACGCTGACGGTGACCAACGCCGAGGTCAGCTCTGGCTGCGGCGCAGGCTGAGACACCGAATCCAGGCTGACAGGCGCGGCAAGGTCTGCGCTAAAAGGTGCCAGCACACTGCCAAGGTCCGCATCGCCAAGCAGCCAACGTTTGTCTTCTTGGGCGAGTCGCGTTCCAAATTGACTCTCTTGCATCCCGCTTACTCCTGTTTAACGCCAAGGCGAGTGATCGCAATGTCGTAGCGGCGCAATGCTTTGCCGGCGTCCCAGTCGAGGATCTCTGCCTCATTGACCGAGTAAATCAGCGGCACCACATCGAGGATTACTTCGATGTCGCGCTGCGAAAGAAGTCCGCCGGTTGATTTAAAAAATCGTCGATGCGCTCCTGCAGTTGCGTCCAGTCGGGCACTGTCAGGCCGGCGAGATCGGGGATCATCAAACCGGTGCAATGCGCAGTGATGAACTCGGCGCGCTCTTTGTGGGTGGCGAGTTTTTTCATCACTTTGGTGGCGCGCAGGGCCGGCATTTCCAGGGCCAGTTCGGTCAGGCTGCGACCGGCCGCGTCGAGGGCCAGCAACAGTTGGACAGGCTGGTCGTGGGCCGCTTCGTCAGGCTGATCCAGGAAGAACGACGTAGGGCGTGTCGACATGTCATGTACGTACTGAGCGATGCTCACGTAGTCCGGGCGTTTGAGCTGATCGAGTTCTTTTTCCGACAGGCCGGTGGCGAGTTTCGCCAGTTCAAAAAACTGGTCGTCCTCGTCATCACCGGCCCGGGCCAGCGCGTCTTTTTGCGCGGCGTAAAACAACGGCTTGAGTTGAATCTGCTGGATCGTCGCGCCGGTGTCGGCGCTGATCGGAGACAGCAGAATGTGCAGCGGTGGCATCCAGGCCATGGGGCAATTCCTTGGTAAAAAAGTAGTCGCAAGACAACACCGGTCCATGTGGGAGCGGGTTTGCTCGCGAAAGCGGTCTATCAGCCACACATGCATTGACTGACACGCCGTATTCGCGAGCAAGCCCGCTCCCACACTGACAGTGTCCACTTCAGGTGCCGTGAAGGCTTACGGCATCAGCACCGCGCGGCGGGCATCGCCGAGAATGTCGACGCCGTTGAGCACGAACTTCTGGGTGCGCACGTCGATGTCGATTACCGAGATGCCATTTTCCAGACGGTTGTAGGTGCGGCAGGACAATTCCAGAGTGGTGGTGGCCTTGTCGCCCATCTTCAGCTTCGCCTCGGCCAGGGATTTCAACTTGCCGCCGACGGTGTGGTAGGTGAAGTAGGTTTTGCCGTCCTGATCTTGCCCGGCTTCCCGCACGTTGAGCAGGATGTCGTCACCCAGGCGCACGCCCAGGGCCAGCATGATTTCCGGACCGGCACCTTGCAGCACCAGGGTGGCGCCGAGCACCTTGCCGCTCTTGGCCATTTCTTCTGCAATAAAGCGCCCGCCGGACATGGGTTCCATGTCGAACTCGATCTTCGGCGGGGTGAACTCCTCCACCGTCGCGGACAACGGCAGGCCTTGAAGGGTGGCCGCAATGGCCTGTCTTACACGGTTGGTAAACATTAGAGAACGTCCTCCAGGAATTGCTCGATGATTTCATCGCGGGCATTGAGTTGATAAATCATGTGTTCGTTCGGCGCGTAGCGGCCGTAGTCGATGACGATGAACCAGGTGCCGTTCTTGTACTTCTCGACACTGTTCAATTCCGGGTGCAGGTACACGCTGCCGCCGGGAATGGTTTCGTCTGCCACCAGGGTTTGCAGCCAGTCGTTGATGCGCTTGACCTCCTGGTCCATGAACGACTTGGTGAGGTTCTTGGCCATGGCTTTCTGGCCGGCCTTGACCAGCTTGCGGCTGATGGCATCTTCCAGGCCGACGTAGCTGATGAACTTGCCGGTGATGGAGCGGTTACCCAGCAGCGAAAAACCGCCAAGGACAGTGCGCGCGTAGTAGCTCACGCCGTAACGGTTGAGCAGGTCGCCTTCGGTGGAGGTGTCGAGGATGTTGTACTCGACCACGCGGGAAACGTCCTCGGCGAACGTCACCTGATTACCTGGGCTTTCCCACTGCTTGACCTTGGCCAGCGCGGCGATAGCCAGCGAGGATGGCGACAGGAACACGTTTTTCTTGGCTGCCTTGGAATACACCGACGGCAGGTTGTGCACCAGCAGGCAACGGTCAAAACCGAGCTCGGCGCCGCCCAGTTCACCGCTGTAGGTCACTTGGTCAGCGACCGAGACATCCTTGCCGTCCAGCACTACACGGGCCTTGATGCGCTTGCCAAAGGCAGCGAACTCACCGGCCACGGCCTTGGTGCCGGTGAAGCCTGGCGCGCCGATGATGGTCAGGTCTTCAGGGACGCTGCTCAGAGCCGCCAGACCCAGCTTGCGGCCGGTGGTCGGTTCGTTGCCGCCGATCACGTTATTGATTGTGTCGGCCGGGGTTGCGCCCTCCTCCACGATCACCACATAAACCGGCACCTTGACCACTTTGAGGATCTGGTACACCGCCTGAAACAGCGTGCCCGACTCAGCGCCGGTCGGGTCCAACAGCGCCTGGGTGGTGAAGCTGTTGATGCGAAACGGCGCGTTTTTCGGGATCGACGCGTGGGCATTCGGCGCGGTGCCGACCAGGCCGATAACGTTGTCGCCCAGGCCACCCATGGCCTCGGGGGATTCGGTGGCATTTACGGTGATGCCGTTGTGCTCGAAGTTCAAAACCTCAGCCATGATCAGTCAGCCTTCTTGGGGGTGGAGTTAAGGACGCTGGTCAGTTCCAGGCGGCCGGCGGTGCGCAGGGCGGATGCTTCGACGTCCAGAAGTTCAAGCTCCTCGCCGGCAGTGGACCAATGGCCACCTCCGGTGGGGAAAGGGACGAGGACGGTGTATTTCTGGCGATTAGACGTAGCCATTTTTTGAATCTCCAGGCATAAAAAAAACCGCAACGCGGCTCTCGGGGGATGTTTCAGATGTCGGGTTAAGCATTACGCGCCAAGGCGCGAGGTTATTTCTTTGGAAGTTCGGAGGGATCGACGCCCTGAAAAGCCTTCACTTCAGGCTCGGATGGCGGTGTGTAAATGAAAGGGCTCGCGGGCTGTTCCGGCCAGATCACTGCCTGTGGAAAATCAGGCTGGCCCTCCATCTGTGCAAGATGCACGCGGTACAGGCGCCAAGCCGCCACCTCAGCTTGCCTGGCGGGCAGTTCGTCAGCCTCATCTCCCGCCAAACCAGCGGCGATGGTGTCCTGCAATACCTCAACAGCCGTCAGCAATTCGTTGATTTTCTGGGTAGCGGATGCAGCCTTATCCGTACGCATGCACATCACCAGCGCGAGGATCATTTCACGCGTAGGCTCTTGAACCTCTCCAAACTCGCCAGCCTTCGCACGCTCGAAAAGCTCAACACCGTGAGGCTCAGCGTCATTAGGAGATGCCGCGAAGGGCTGTTCCCCAATGGTCTCTTTGGTTTGTTCAAAAACCACGTTCAGCACTATTGCGCTATGCGCCTGGTCGGTCCAACGTGGATTGTTTGCACTTAGAACGGTAAACATTTGATCACCTTATATTTTAATTAAGAAACACGTTGCCACAACGAAGCGTTGTAGCCGGTTAAAGCACCATGCAAGCGCCACTGCCCTACGTTGAGCAGGCCTGAATTATTGCCTGCACCGTCACTTACAGTGAGCGATGTATAGAGCAACTGACTGCCCGCCAATATAGTGCCTTGGTTAGAGGCAGGCTGCGCAACCAGCGGACGCGCAAATGCATATTGCCCGACTGCACTTAGGCCAAGGGCAGCCACTTTTGCACCATGATTTGCGTCACTGATCAAATCGCCAAAATCTGTTGCATCTACCGTTAAACGCAGACTCCCTGCCGAGTTAAAGCCCAGTTTGATTTTGTTATTAACCTGCCCCACGCCACCGCCCTGTTGTATCGGCGTGTAGCCCAAACGCGGCTGAATGTAATAAACGACACCGTCAGTTGAACGGCGCATGTACATGAATTCGGGGTTATCGGAAGCCATCCCTACCGTGGTGATGGAATCGCGAATTGGCCTGGACCAAACATACTCTTCGCACTTGGCAATTGTTTCGTCTTTTGTATACGCGTTGGTAATGCCATAGGCGGCAAGCGTTGAACCCCAATTTGCCTTGGTGTCAGGCGAAAAGTTGCCGGAGTACCAAAAATTGCCCAGATCCGTTGTATCCACCGTCGCCTTCAAGCCGACAGTCGACCAGCCGATGTTAACCTTTGATCCAGTCTGGCCCACCCCGGTGCCTTGCGCGACGGGTGTGTAATCCAGTTTTCTCTGGATAAAGTACAACGCGTTATCCGATTCACGGCGCATGTACATAAGCGCTGGATCATTACTGGCCATGCCGATATTGGTAATACTATCGCGCATAACGCGTTGTGCAACCAGGTAACCCGTCTCATCTTTGGTATAGGCGTTGGTAATACCATAGGCCGCCAGCGTCGACCCCCAATTTGCCTTGGCATCGGGAGAGAAGTTTCCGGAATACCAAAAATTCCCCAAGTCTGTTGTATCAACCGTTGCTTTCAAACCAACGCTGGACCAACCAATGTTTACCCTTGAGCTATTTTGGCCTACACCGGTCCCTTGCGAGACGGGTGTGTAATCCAATTTCTTCTGTATGAAATACACCAGGTTATCTGTTTCACGGCGCATATACATAAGTGATGGGTCATTACTGGCCATGCCTATGTTGGTCACACCGTCGCGCATAACACGTTGCCCGACCAGAAAATTGGTTTCGTCCTTGGTAAATGCGTTAGTCACTCCATAAGCGGCAAGCGTCGACCCCCAATTAGCCTTGGTATCGGGAGAGAAATCAGAAGACGTCCAGATTTTTCCGAGATCGGAATTATCAATGGTCAACTTCAGACCATTACCTGACCACCCCAGCCTTACCGTGTTTTGGAGCTGGCCAATACCCGTGCCTTGCTGAACAGGCAGGTAGGTCAATTTTGGCTGAAAACGCACGTCGCTCTCGGTTTTTGTGAACGCATCCACAATACCGAAACCCGCGAGACTGGTTGGGTTGGTGCCACCGATCACAAAACCCCGGCGGTCAACCGAGACACTCCGATACGTGCCAGGAATGACCCCACTCGGGCCATAAATCTGCTCGAATTCGAGCGCTGTCGTGCCAAGAATAATCGGTGCGTTCGTGGTCAGTTGCCACAGCGTGTCAGCGTACTTCGTGCCCTCCTCAACACTGACTATCAAGTTAGGTGTTACTTCACCACTGACATCTGCATCAGTACGGCGAAACCAAGTGCCATTGGCAACAGTGTAAATACCATTAGTGGCCGCAATCGCCTGGAACGTTACCAGTACGCTGTCGCCCGCCACAACGGCAACGCCGTCGAGCATTTGAGCACCGCTCAACACAATTGGCCCAGTTGCAGCGGCTCGCACGGACTTTTTAGTGTCCAGTTTTGCCAGCTCGCCTGCCACGTAATCGGCCACCCAGGCACGCGTGGCCTTGACGATCGAGTCATCGATCGACAGCACCACATTCGACGCGTTGCTCGTTTGAAAAATAGCACGCAGATAGAACTCTTTGCCTGCGCCCTGATCGGCCATTACCGGTTTGAATGACTCTGGATACTTAATGACCGCATAGAGGATACCGGTGTCAGTCCATATGGCGGCTTCGCGCACATACCAGCCACCCACCTCATTAGGAATCGTCACCTCAGCCAGTAACCAGCTTAAGTTTTTTTGATCCTGCATCAATGCATTGATGCTGCCTCGCCATACCTCACGGCGCAAAGCGACCGCGGTCGCGTCGGGGTTATAAACAGAACCGCCGCCATCGCCGACCGACATATGCGTCAACTTGATAGGCGTCCCGCTTGCCTTGCAAGCGGTCTCGTGCGCGATCCCGGCGTTTGTTAACAGTGTGTAGTAATCAGCCATTTTTACTCCAACGGGTAAAGGGTCATGGTCTCGACGGTGTAAATACCCGCCGCCATATAAAGCGGCGAAATGGATGAGAGGCCTTCCAACTTGAAGGGGTAAATCGTGGTCAGTTCCCCACATACAGTGACCGCACCGATGCAGTGATTGCCTGATGCGGATAACCCGACACTCACCGCCAACGTGTCACGCTCGCTTTTTGCATCCGCGAGGCGCTTGTCGAGCCGAGTGTTTATCTCTTCGCTGTAAGGCCGATCAGTGAAAGCTCTAACGGTGAAACTGTATGGGGCACCCGTAGGAGACTTCTCATGCCACGCCTGTATTTGAGGCGATAATTCAAGCCCCCGGACCGCATTTTCGAGCGCAAGGCGCGTACCTGCCTGGCGTTTTGTTGGCCAAGAAAATCCGACGGTAAGACGCTTCTCAGACTCCGCAGCGTTAGCACTCCATTCCGCCACACCGCGATCCGCAGCCAGGTAGGGTAGAAACTCCGTAGGCGTTTCATTAGGGTTCATCAGACTCGGAAAAGGCGGCGTAATACGGTTGACCAGCTTTGCGAAACCGAGGTCCAGCGCCCTTTCCAGTGCCGAACTATTCGCCGGCAGGAGGCTCTGATTGATTTGTTCTTCGCTCATAAAATTCGCACCTCAACCGCGACACCGGTGCAATAGGGCGCCTGAAAGGCCGTTGCCTGAATCGGAGATACAGGCTCAAGGATTTCAAGCTGTGCGGCACCCGCTGTATGAATGGCGTAATCAATCCAACTCGGGTCCACACGACCTTCCAGCCGATGACAGGATTTCGCATAGTCCTGCAGCAGTTTTTGAGCCGCTACTTGAGTGAGGCCCGAATCCGGGCCGGCATTGATCTTCGCTACCACACGGATTTTGTAAGGCAGGATTTTCGCAGCTTGCACGCTGACCAGATCGGTCTCTGGCCGCACATCCGGCCGTGCGAAATGGCGACGAACACCGTCAAGCAAATCGGCGGATGGGCTGCCGTCGCCTTCGCGAGAAAGCACCGTGACCATCACCTCGCCGGGCGCCGTTCGACGCGCGTTGCCGTCCTTGACCTGCGCCGAGTAACCATCCGGGTCAAAGGTGTAGCTGACCGTCACCACACCCGGCGTCGCGCTTTGCACCTTCACCGACGGCCGTTCACCCAGGGTAAAAACCTCTCGCCGATATTGCATCCGCGAGCCTGCTGCCGGGGCATGGGGTGCCAGGTAATAACGCAAGCGAGCGTCGTCATCACTCTCAAACGTCGGCGGCACCGGCGGGAAAGCCACTGGGTCGCCGGGGTCGAGTACTTGGCGTTCCAGGCCCATATCCGCCAGGCGTGCATCCAGGTTGCTGCCGGTGGCCCACCACGCCAGCATCTGCTTGATGCGGGCGTTGTATTTGCGTTCGTGGGTTTGCAGCCGCACGCAAAAGGCTTCCAGGGCCAGGGTCAGCAACTCGCTTTCGTTGTCGAGGCTGACTTTGAGTTTGGCCGCACTTTGCGGCGCTCGGGTGGCGACGTAGTCAACAACGAACGCCTTGAATTCGGCCAGCAGCGGCTCGAACTCATCCACCGCAATGATGGCCGGTTCCGCCAGTTGGTTCTGGCCGGGGATCAGCATGCTCATGTCACGACCTCGAAAGTTTGTTGACGGTTTTTCCAGGTGCCGGCGAAGCGCAGTAACAGGCCAGCGCCCTGGCGGGTGGCGACGATGACCTGGGGTTGGAAGTCGCCGATGCCGTTGTGGGTGTTGTAGAACGCCTTCGCGGCGTGGCTTTGGGCGAGGATCAGCAGGTCGTCGCCAAGGTTCTGGCCGAGCAGTTGCGGGATCAGCGAGCCGTACAGCGGGCGTTTCTGCCGAGTGCCCACGGGGGTGGTCAGCGCTCGGGTGGCGCGCTGCACGAACTGCAGCCAGTCATCGACGGCTGCCCCGGTGTTTCGATCGATGCCGAGCATGGAATGTCCTTATCGGGGGCTGATGACGCGCCCTTGGTGATCAACCAGCGGGCCGCTGAAGTGCGCGCCGCCAGCGTCCAGCACCAGGCTGGTGCCGCCGATTTGCAGGGTGATGTTTTGGGCGCTCATGGTCAGGCTGGCGGCGCCGACCTTGACGTCGACCTGTTCGCGGGTGCCGCTGAAGGTAGTGGGGCCGTTGACCCAATTGAAGGCGTGGCTGGCGTCGTCGTAGTCGCTTTGGGTGCCGTCCTGATGGCGCCGCCGGGTCAAAGTGGCAACGCTGGAGACGGGCGGAAACTGACTACTATTGAGACCGAACAAGGCCACCGATTGACCACCGCCTTCGCCGCCGCCGTAGTTGAGCAACAGGCATTGTTCACCCACGGACGGGATGCGCGTTTCGGTTTGTGCGCCTGCGCTGGGGTTGAAAAAACGGATTGCCGGCGTGAGCAATTCTCCGTGGCTGACCTTGCAGGTATTGCTGGCGGCGTCGACCGACTGACACGTACCGATCCGACAAAAACTCTCGGCGCGTCGATACAGGTCTTCAAGTTGGGTTTCCATCTCTGCCAGGCGTTCGACAATCGGCCCCAGTTGCATGCGTAACAGCGCGTCGAACATGGGCTACTCCGCCAGTGGTTTGTATTGGTCGGGATCGTCGAGGTTCGACACTTCCCAGGTGCGGGCAAACAGCGGCTGGCCGGTAGGATCTGTGAGTAATACCGGCCCGATGTAGACGGTCTGGGTGAAGGAGACAGTCCAAGTGTCGTAGTCTGTTTCTGCTGTTGTTGCAGCAACCGGAGCGGCGACGATATTTATCGGCAAATCACACTGGGCCAATGGCAGGCCCCAACGGTTATCCAGCACCTGGTCCATAAGCTGACTGGCCAGGTCGCAGGCATCAAACGGCAGCGCACCCGGCGCCACTATGGCCCGGAGCGAAATCGTCAGGGCGTGAGCCTTGCGCCCTTCTCGAGAGCGAATGCCTGGGCCATTGCCTTCGACCGTGATCAACACGCCGGTTTTATCCAAGGCGCCCTGAAAATCCTGATGATTGCCGACCTTCAAGTCCGGGAAGGCCGCGTGCAGCGCCGCGCCGATGGCGAGGGGCAGTTGGGAGGGCTTTTCGATAAGGGTCATATTAAATAGCGTCCTTGCAACGGTTACTGCGGGTCTTGACCGGAGCCTTGGTTGACCCCGATGCGCTTGGCCGCCCAGCGTTCATAAAGGCCGATGGCGACATCGGCACCGGCCATGGCGGTGAGGCAGCCAATGGCGCCGGCGGTCCAAATCGACATGCCGGCGGCATAGCACAGCATCAAGGCTGAAACGCCGCAGACCATGCACGCGCCGGAGCGCAGGGCCAGGCGGCGCATCAGCGACCAACCACGTGCGCCCTCCTTATCGGCGCGCCACATTTCGCCGGACACCCCGCCGATCACTGCCAATACGATGACCAGCCAGATAGGCATTTCCGCTAACGCTTGTTGTTCATTTGTCATGTCACGCCTCCTGGCTGAGCACCCAATAGTCCATTTTTCATTTACACATGCTTCGATTGGTCGGCATTCCAAAAAGCCCGGTTGCCCGGGCTTTTCAGTAATGATGTCCTCGAACGTTCGGCGCTACTGGCGCGGTACGGTTCTTTACTCAATGTTTTTCCGACCACGATCCCTGTCTGCCGGATAACTGCTTCTGGTGCTTTACGCTGCACACCCGGGTCAGTTGCCAACCCTCTGAACCGTTAAGGCCGGTTCATCGCTGCCTGTTTTTTCAAGCGTTACTACTAAAGAGCGTCGGCATCCTTGCCGGTGTTGCCTGGCATCCCTGCCATCGCTTCGATGGCGTCCTTGCCGATGTTGCGTGCCGTCCTTGTCACTTTCCTTGGCAGCATCCTTGCCGCCTCCACCACCTTGTTGGCTGGCTTGAGATGGAGAGTATGCATGTATGCATATACAGTCAATGCACAAATGCATTTATTTTCGCTGCCGGAATGCATCAGTGCATCGAGAGTCAGATGGGCCAGGTGTTTGACGGTTTTTTAAGGTCGAAAAAAAGCCCGCACAGGGGCGGGCTTTGTCTTACGCAAGTAGGTTAACGGGCGTACATGCCCCACCAGAACACATGGCCGAGGATGCTGATTTGCTCATCCTGGATATCCTGGAAGCTGTAGTCCTCGTCCGGGTGCTCATCGCGATTGAAACTGCGCAGGCGAATCCCGGAAGGCAGGCGATAGAGCTGTTTGACCCGCAGTTGGCCATTGTGATTGATGGCATACAAGTCGCCATCGACGATGTCGCCAATGCCGCTCTTGCCCGCATTCACCCCAACCGTCGCACCATCGCGCAGCACCGGCAACATACTGTTGCCGCGCACCGTCACGCATTTGGCCTGGTCGAACTGCACACCGTTATGGCGAAGGCTGCGCTTGCCGAACCGCAGGCTGGCCTTCTCGCTTTCCTCGATGACGAATCTTCCTGATCCAGCAGCCAATTCAACCTCGCGCAGAAAGGGGATCGACACCTCGTCATCATTAACGGGCGTGTCGTCATCCCACAGGCTTATGTCCTTGAGTTCCGAATGCATCGGGTCGCGCCCGTCATCGCGCCCAGCGCCCAACGCCGCGCGCCCGCGCAGGTGGTCGGTGCTGACGCGAAAGTACTCGGCGATGCGCGAGATGTGCTTGTCCGACGGATCAACGATCTTGCCGCTGAGGATCCGGGAGAGTGTGGATTGAGGCACGCCGGTACGCCGGTGAAGCTCCGTGGGGGAGATCCGGTCGCGGTCCAGCAGCTCTCTTAAGACGGTTGAAACGTTGCGTTTTTGCATAACGGCGATAGTGCCGGGAGTTTTTGGGGTTGGCAAATGCTAAATTGCATATTTTATGCAATATCAAAAATTTTCAACCTCTGCCCGGCTGCGTTCGGCCGCTGACACGCCCTATGAGGGCTTCAAATAGCGATAAAGTGTCTGACGACTGATATCAAAATCACGCGCCAATTTAGATTTGTTTTCTCCTGCGCTGGCTCGGCCAATTAAACTGACCACCTGATTGCCAGACAGTTTTTTCTTGCGACCGCCGTAGCACCCACGGACCTTTGCGGCAGCGATTCCGGTTGCCTGTTTCTCCCTTCTTGTGGCGCGTTCGAACGCTGCAATCCGCTCCATTACCGCAATGATGGTCTCCACAACCTCAAGACAGTCATGCCGGAAAATCAGGTTTTCGTTTAGAAACTCCAGCGTTACCTGTTTTTCCACCAGCCGTCGAATAAGAGTACACAGTTGTTCGGTACTGGAAGTCAGCGAGGTCATGCTATCGACCACCACGGTATCCCCGCACTGCAGGTAGCGAATGAGTCTTTCCAGGCCAGCGCGATTTACCGCCTCGTCTGCTGCCTCATCGCAAAACACCGCGTCAAATACATCGCGGCTGGGTATTTTCTCGATGCTATCGCAGGGCGCTTGCAGAGAGTGCCGGAAATATCTAACGCGATGAGATCTCATGGTGCCTCCTTGGCAATAGTTGTACAAAGTCCTTTTTATACTTGTACAAACTGTAACTAAATCAATAATCCCTTACACATTCGTAACAATGAACCCACCCAAAATACACAGTTGCAAAGACTTGAACTTGTCTTATCATTTTGAAGCCTGGATTAATCCTAACAAGTTTTTGACACAGCGTCGATTTTGCATTCATTGGATTTACGCAACAGCGTTAAATACCAATTGTTTTCCAGTTCAAACAGTTGACGTGGCCGGCTTGACAAGGCTGGCAATTCCCTGACGCAAGCAGAGGATGAATGGATGAAAGTCTTGGAAAAATCCGTTGAAGTTGATCGGCTAACTACCGATCAGGAAAAGATCGATACGGTTACCCGCAGCATTACCGAGCATGGCAATTACCTGCGCGAACGTTATCCGATCTTGCAGCGCCAGGATGCGCTGGGCGCAAGTGTCATGGTGTTTTCACTGGTGGGCATGGTTATCACAGGAGGTCTCTACATCAAGGGTTTTATCCCCGCATGGCTGTGCATTTTTATCAATGCGCTACTGACTTCGTTTATTCATGAAATCGAGCACGACTTGATTCATCGTCTTTATTTCAGGAAAAAGCCACTGGCCCATAATGCCATGATGTTTTTTTGCTGGCTGGCCCGACCGGGCATGCCCAGTCCTTGGTTAAGACGCAGTCTGCATTTTCACCATCACAAAGAGTCCGGAACTGATTCAGATGTCGAGGCCTGGATAACGACCAGTGGTAGCCCGTGGGGAATACTGCGATTATTGAAACTGATGGATGGTTTTATATTTGGTTTTCTAAACGCGATTTTTGCACCTGGATGGCGGAAAAAGGTAAAGTTGTTAGGCAAGATTATTCGGCTCAACACACCGTTCGGCCTGTTGTATTGGGGGTGCTGGTATGTGTTTCTTGGCTACCACGCAACTGTCTGGCTTGGCTCGATCATGGGCCAGGAGGTTCACTCTTCCGCTGCAACGCCGGGGTTAATCGAGATAGTTAATAGCACCGTTGTTATTCTTATCGCGCCCAATTTGATACGCCAGTTCTGCCTGTTTTTCATCAGTTCAAACATGCACTATTACGGCGATGTTGCCCCGCGCAATCCGTTACAACAAACTCAAGTGATGAACCCCTGGTGGTTGTGGCCGTTTCAGTTGTTCTGTTTCAACTTTGGCAGCACACACAGCATTCATCACTTTGTGGTCAGAGACCCGTTCTATCTTCGCCAGATGACGGCAGCCTATGCGCATAAAGTCATGGCGCAAGCCGGTGTCAGATTCAATGACTTCGGCACCTACAAGCGCGCGAATCGTTATTCCACTAAGCACGCTCACACTCGGTCGCGGGGATGAGTGCCATCGCGCTCGCACGTATCAAGGGCAGCACTACAGCGACAAGGAGTCTGACATATGAAAGCACAAGGGATCTGTACGCAGCAGTTCGCAGCGGTCAGGCAAGCCTTCGAGGACATTTTTGATGATCCGCAGGAGCGTGGTGCAGGGCTGTGCGTGCAAGTAGACGGAAAGCGCGTTATCGACTTATGGGCCGGTACGGCGGATCAGGAAGGCACCACGCCCTGGCGCCACGACACGCTGGCCAATACCTTTTGCGTGGTAAAACCCTACGTCGCGGTGGCCGTGCTGATGTTGGTTGAACAGGGCAAGCTGGAGTTGGATGCATCCGTGGCCCGCTACTGGCCTGAGTTCGCCCAAAACGGCAAAGCCAAGGTGACCTTGCGTCAGGTGATGAATCACACCGCGGGCCTGCCGGCACTGCGAACCCCCGGCCATAACGCCATGATGTATGACTGGGAGCATATGGTGCGGGTCCTGGAGGCCGAGCCGCTGTGGTGGGAAGCGGGAACAGACCTTGGGTATGGCACCACGACGTTTGGCTGGATTCTGGGTGAGCTGATTCGCCGGGTGGACGGGCGTGATCCCTGTGTCTTTATCCATGAAGAGATTCTGGATCCCCGTGCCCTCGACGTTCACCTTGGCGTGGACGCAAAAGACTTTCATCGCATTGCTCGTTTCGACAATGCCAGCGGACGAGTCGGTGACAGTTACTCGCAAGCGTTGCGCACGGTGCTCAAAAACGAGCCATCGCACATCGCGACACTCGCCTTCACCAACCCCGGAATGGTGCCCAGGCGAACCAGTGACCCACGCTGGTGGGCCTATCAGCAACCGGCGGTGTGCGGGCATGGCACAGCGCACGGTTTAGCCGGTTTTTACACGGCATTAATGGCCGGACACTTTATCGGTTGCGAACTGCTCAGTGAATTCACACGAGAACACAGTCACGGCATGGATCGGGTCTGGATGCGCCCAATGCGTTATGGCTTGGGCTGCATGCTGGAACAGCAACGTGACCCGACGGCTTCCCACGCAATGGGCCCGGGCACCTTTGGCCATATCGGGCTGGGTGGTCCGATAAGCTTCGCCGACCCCGAGAGGCGAGTGAGCTTTGGGTTTGTCACCACGACTTCGGGCAGTCATTCGATGATTGACCCTCGGCCTGGAAGGCTGTCATCACTGGTGTATGCAGCGCTTTGAGCGGGTTGCCCTGCGGGTGGAGTTCTTGGTGTCTGGAATGTGCCAACCGATCAGGGAGCGGTTTTATTGTACGAGAGGGTGTATTTGAGCCGTTCACCACGCGGTAAGTCTTGTTGGGTCCTGCGCCCCGTCGACGCCCGTTGATTCACTTTCATTGACTATGTAGCAACTGTCCACGCTACGCCTGCCGTCGGTGTAGACCACAAAGCCCCCAAGCCCTTTGTCACAATCGTGCAGATACACCGGCGACAGTTCTCGTTGCTTATCAATTTGCGTATTCAAGCGAACGATATAGATACCCATGGACACCGACACACACACAACCAGTGTGAGGCATATGGCTACCTGCCAGGCGTAGCTGACGCCGTCGTTATGGCTGTGCATTGGCAACGCCGTACGCACGTGTCTGCTCGATGTGCTGGCCCATCAGAAACCAGACGCCGCCTCCCAGACGCACAAACTGCCCCCGGGACGGCAGGGCGCTGACCATCAGGCCGAAAAAAATCAACGCTAACAAAGCGCCTTTGATCATCGAGGACAGGTTCATGGCTGTGCCGCTCTCAGGATATGAAGAGCCTGAGCTTAAACAGTGATGGGTTAACGTCAGGTAAACCTGCAGAGAACCCCTGCTGACTTCCGCTATCCTTCGGGCCATAAATGACAAGCGTCCAAGGGGACATCCCGTGCATATTCACCTGCTGCTGGTCGAAGACAATCTCGATCTGGCCACTACCGTCATTGAATACCTGGAGATCAGCGGCATCGTCTGCGACCACGCCAGTAATGGCCAGACCGGGCTTAACCTGGCACTTGAGCAGCACTACGACGTCATTATCCTGGACATCATGTTGCCGCGTTTGGACGGCCAGCAATTGTGTGAACGGTTACGCCAGCAAGGCAGTCAGACGCCCATTTTGATGCTCACTTCATTGGATGCTCTGTCGGACAAACTCGCCAGCTTTGCTGCGGGCGCTGATGACTACCTGGTGAAGCCATTCGAGTTGGCCGAACTGGTGGCCAGGATTCGAGCACTGAGCCTGCGCCGCAGTGGTCAGGCCAGTCGCCTGCAGGTGGATGACTTGGTGATGGAGTTGAGCACCCGTAAAGTCAGTCGCGCCGGGCAAGCGCTGCATTTGTCGCCCATTTGCTGGACCTTATTGGAGCACCTGATGCGTGCCAGCCCAGAACCCGTACCACGGGAACGCCTGGAAACAAGCATCTGGGGCGACGAGCCACCCGACAGCAATACGCTTAAAGTCCATATGCATCGACTGCGCAAGACGGTAGACAAACCCTTTGGTCGACCCTTGATCCACACGCTTCCCGGGGTCGGTATTCAGGTAAAACCCCATGCGTAACGCCCTGAGTTTGAAATGGGTGATCAGTGGGAGCTTTCTGCTGCTGATTACTGTGGTCCTAGTGATTTACAGCCAATTGCTGCCTGCATTCACTGTGCGCGGGTTGCTCTACACCGCCAGTGCAATGATGGAAGAGGAAGCCCAGTATTTCACCAGGCACTACAACAACGACCCGACCACGCCGCCTCCAGGCAACTACTTCTATACCGGCGTCATCGGCAAGCAGGCGTTACCGGAAAACGTTCGCCAGATACTGGCGACACCACCGAGTCTGTCCTTCGGCGCGGTGCATATCTTTGGCGACCTGTACTCCGATGACGACGACGCGCCGATTCAGATAATCCTCGAGCAGCCCCTCGGTGATGGCAAAATTCTTTATATGTACGACGTCGACCACGATCATGAAGCCGGGGGTGAGGTCGAGACTCCGCTGTCCGACGCCTACTTTGACCAGGTACTGCGTAGCGTTGCGCTGATCAGCCTGGCGGTATTTGTGCCGGCATTGATCATCATCGCATTGCTGGTCTGGTGGTTGGTTCGCCCGCTGGGGCGTCTGGCCCAATGGTCCAGTACGCTGAAAAATCCGGAAGCCTTGTCTGGCAAACGGCCGGACTTCAGCTTCAAAGAGTTCAACATGCTGGCTGATGTACTGGCCCAAAGCGTTGAGCAGGTTCAGGCCGCCAGCCTGCGTGAAGAGCGCTTGTTGCGCTATACCAGTCATGAACTTCGGACCCCGCTGGCCGTGCTCAAGGCCAATATTGAATTGCTGGCCATGCAGTCCGGCGGCGTCCTGCCACCGCCCTTGCAACGTATCGAACGTTCGGTGCTGAACATGCAACTGATCGCCGAGACGTTGCTGTGGATGAGCCGCGAGAACCCCGAGCCATTGCCGCAGGAACACATTGACGTCAGCGAGTTGGTTGGCGAGTTGATTCAACAGCATCGCTACCTGATCGGTAACCGGGATATCGACTTGATGATCAACATCCACACCGAGCCCTGCCTATTGCCCCCCACGGCGTGTCGCATTGTGATCGGTAACTTCCTGCGCAATGCGCTGCAATACGCAGAAGACGGCACCGTGGAAATCAGTTTCAAGTACCCTCAGTTGCGCATCGTCAACCACATCAGGGAGATCAAGTTGCGGCAGGAATCCAACGATTTTGGCTACGGGCTGGGGCTGCAGTTGATGCGCCAGCTATGTGCAAAACTGGGCTGGCAGATTGAAGTGGTGCTCGAGCAACAACGCTTTACCGTGATTCTCGACTTTACCCGCGTGCGGGCCTTAGATAATGGGGGAAGTACAACTGAGGGGACTGATTTATTTTCTGGATAATAATTAAATTGATCTGTCCCCTTGCCGCCCCGGTCTATGCGGCGCTTTGAGTGGGTTAGCTTTCGTACGGGAATAGTTCAGGGGGGAAATTCGTTTTCTGTGACGCAATATCCCCAGTTGCACCCATACCCCCACCACGCTACCCTCCCCTCCGTCGCTGCCAATTCAGCGACCGGGCCTGATAACCCGGCAAGATGCAGGCGCACCTAGCGCCCCCAAAACCCGATTTGCTGGCGTTTTTTTTCGCCCAACATTTCGTGCAATGGCGGCTGTGCGTGGGAGACCTTCGGGTCTGCCGGGTTCCTGTATCTCCGGTTTATCAGCCTGCGCACAGCTGCCACCCAATTCGCCTGATAACGAACGTGGTAGCTCTCAACCGATATGGGAGTTTTACCGATGACCGCTACAAATCCGTCTGCGTTAACCACCCTCGGCGTCACCCCCTTCTCCTTCCACTGCGACCAACCGCTATTCCGCGTCAACAGCGGCGTCTCCCTGCACGAAGCCTTAAACCACGCCTCGGACCTCCTCCACGTCGCCAAACAACTCGCCGAAGATGCGGCGATGACCAAGGAAACGGACCGTTACGCTTGGGCGTCGCATTACTTGCAGGAGATGGTCAAGGCGGTGGTTGATGATGTGGTGAAGGTGTTGGATTCGCCCGCTAACCTTCAGTAAGGGGCGAATGAAAAACCGGTGCGGTGCCTGATTCCGATCAGTTAAGAGATAGCACAAGCACCGCTGATCTGTGGCGAGGGAGCTTGCTCCCGCTGGGCTGCGAAGCGGCCCCTGCTCTTTGCTTCAAGAGCATGGGACTGCTGCGCAGTCCAGCGGGAGCAAGCTCCCTCGCCATGGGTTCGGTGTTCCTTCTTAAGAGTGATGGCCATTGGGCGCTGCGCCATTTTTGGCTTTTACCTGGCTGTTTGTGACCTGCGAACCCTCGACCTCGCGTGTTAACCTTGCCGCCATCGCAAAATTAGCAGGGCCAAGCGCCCCATCTTTGCCCCACTCCTTTTAATGAATTTGCTAACTATCTGATGAGTAAAAACACCTCCGATCTGTCCTCCCACACCCCGATGATGCAGCAGTACTGGCGCCTGAAAAACCAGCACCCTGATCAGTTGATGTTCTATCGCATGGGCGACTTCTACGAGATCTTCTACGAAGACGCGAAGAAGGCCGCCAAGCTGCTGGACATTACCCTGACCGCGCGTGGGCAGTCGGCGGGGCAGTCGATTCCGATGTGTGGGATTCCTTACCATTCGTTGGAAGGTTATCTGGTCAAGCTGGTGAAGCTGGGCGAGTCGGTGGTGATCTGTGAGCAGATCGGCGATCCGGCCACCAGCAAAGGGCCGGTGGAACGTCAGGTGGTGCGCATTATCACGCCGGGCACGGTGAGTGATGAGGCGTTGCTGGATGAGCGTCGTGACAACCTGATCGCGGCGGTGCTGGGTGATGAGCGTTTGTTTGGCCTGTCGGTGCTGGATATCACCAGCGGCAACTTCAGCGTGCTGGAGATCAAGGGTTGGGAGAACCTGCTGGCGGAGCTGGAGCGCATCAATCCGGTGGAGTTGTTGATTCCGGATGATTGGCCCAAGGATCTGCCTGCGGAAAAACGTCGTGGGACCAAGCGTCGTGCGCCGTGGGATTTTGAGCGCGACACGGCGCTGAAAAGTCTGTGCCAGCAGTTCTCGGTACAGGACCTTAAAGGCTTCGGCTGCGAGACCTTGACCCTGGCCATCGGCGCTGCCGGTTGCTTGCTCAGTTATGCCAAGGAAACCCAGCGCACCGCCCTGCCGCATTTGCGCAGCCTGCGCCATGAGCGCCTGGATGACACCGTGGTGCTCGATGGCGCCAGCCGTCGCAACCTGGAGCTGGACACCAACTTGGCCGGTGGCCGCGATAACACGCTGCAATCGGTGGTCGACCGTTGCCAGACGGCCATGGGCAGCCGCTTGCTGACCCGTTGGTTGAACCGCCCACTGCGCGACCTGACTGTGCTGCAAGCGCGTCAGACGTCGATCACTTGCCTGCTGGATCGCTATCGCTTTGAGAACCTGCAGCCGCAGCTTAAAGAAATCGGCGATATCGAACGCATCCTGGCGCGGATCGGCCTGCGCAATGCGCGGCCGCGTGACCTGGCGCGCCTACGCGATGCCTTGAGCGCGCTGCCGCAGCTGCAAGTGGCCATGACCGAACTGGACACGCCGCACCTGCAACAACTCGCCGTAACGGCCGGCACTTACCCGGACCTCGCGGCGCTGCTGGAAAAAGCCATTATCGACAACCCGCCGGCGATTATCCGTGACGGCGGCGTGCTTAAAACCGGTTACGACAGCGAGCTGGACGAGCTGCAATCGCTGAGCGAAAACGCCGGGCAGTTCCTGATTGACCTGGAAGCCCGCGAAAAAGCCCGTACCGGCCTGGCCAACTTGAAGGTCGGCTACAACCGCGTCCACGGCTACTTTATTGAGTTGCCGAGCAAACAGGCCGAGTCGGCGCCGATTGATTATCAGCGTCGCCAAACCCTTAAAGGCGCCGAGCGTTTCATTACGCCGGAGCTGAAAGAGTTCGAAGACAAGGCCCTGTCGGCCAAGAGCCGTGCCCTGGCGCGCGAAAAGATGCTGTATGAAGCGTTGCTCGAAGATTTGATCAGCCGCTTGGCGCCGCTGCAAGACACCGCCGCCGCCTTGGCGGAACTGGATGTGCTGAGCAACCTGGCCGAGCGCGCACTGAATCTTGACCTGAACTGCCCGCGTTTTGTCAGTGAGCCGTGCATGCGTATCGTGCAGGGGCGCCACCCAGTGGTGGAGCAGGTGTTGACCACGCCGTTCGTGGCCAACGACCTGTCGCTGGATGACGACACGCGCATGCTGGTGATCACCGGTCCCAACATGGGCGGTAAATCCACCTACATGCGCCAAACCGCATTGATCGTGTTGCTGGCGCATATTGGCAGCTTTGTGCCGGCTGCCAGTTGCGAGTTGTCGCTGGTGGACCGCATTTTCACGCGGATCGGTTCCAGTGATGACCTGGCCGGTGGGCGTTCGACCTTTATGGTGGAAATGAGCGAAACCGCCAACATCCTGCATAACGCCACCGAACGCAGTCTGGTGCTGATGGACGAAGTGGGACGCGGCACCAGCACCTTCGACGGCTTGTCGCTGGCGTGGGCGGCGGCCGAGCGCTTGGCGCATTTGCGCGCCTATACGCTGTTTGCCACGCACTATTTCGAGCTGACGGTATTGCCGGAAAGCGAGCCGCTGGTGGCCAACGTGCACCTCAATGCCACTGAGCACAACGAGCGCATCGTGTTCCTGCACCACGTGCTGCCGGGACCGGCAAGCCAGAGTTACGGCTTGGCCGTGGCGCAACTGGCGGGGGTTCCCGCGCAAGTCATCAGCCGTGCCCGCGAACACTTGAGCCGCCTGGAAGAAACCGCCCTGCCCCACGAGATTCCGGTGGCAAGCCCGGCCAAAACCAGCGCCAAACCCAGCGCGCCGCACCAGAGTGATATGTTCGCCAGCCTGCCCCATCCGGTGCTGGATGAGTTGGCAAAGCTTGACCTGGACGGCTTGACGCCGCGTAAAGCGCTCGAAATGTTATATGCACTGCAAGTTCGGATATAACGCACAGGCTTGCAAGCTGGTAGACTCTCGCGCGGTTTGGGATGCTGCGGGTTATTAGCCTGGCCTGCAGACTATCGCTCCCGAACCTCGCGAGCCCTGCCACAAAGGGTTTCGCTGCCGCCGCCTGAGGAGAGAATTAGAAATGACCTTCGTCGTTACCGACAACTGCATCAAGTGCAAGTACACCGACTGCGTCGAAGTGTGTCCGGTGGACTGCTTCTACGAAGGCCCGAACTTCCTGGTTATCCACCCGGATGAGTGCATTGACTGCGCCCTGTGTGAACCAGAATGCCCGGCCGTCGCTATTTTCTCCGAGGACGAAGTCCCGGCAGAGATGCAGGAATTCATTCAGTTGAACGTCGAGCTGGCGGAAATCTGGCCAAATATCACTGAACGTAAAGATCCGATGCCTGACGCAGCGGAGTGGGATGGCAAGAAAGGTAAGATTGCAGACCTCGAGCGCTAATAGCGCCGCCGCCCAATAAAAAAGGCCCCTTGCGGGCCTTTTTGCGTTTCCGGGTGGTCGGTTTCACTTTTCTGCAGGCAAAAAAAAGGGGCGGTATGACCCGCCCACATTTTTTCCCTAGTCCCTGTATTCCTTTTCATCGTCCTGATGAATCGCATCCTGCGACGTTCCTTCAACCATCGTTCCTTGATGGCTGTGCCAATCCGTGGACACAGGGCTGATCTTAGAGAGTTCCGAGGGAAGTTCAATGGGATCCAAGTGATCGGCTGACAGACTTGAACGCCCATTCAAGTATAAATAATTGTTATTTTTCATAAGGATAGAAAATCCTCTCACCATTTCGAGATGGACATGCCCGGTAAAAAAACCAATCACTTACGAAAAAGTAAGCAAATGCTTACATGCGCAATTGCGCAAACGCGTGATTGAGAACGCTTGACTGATCGGCAGGCATAAAAAAGCCCCGACAAGGTCGAGGCTTTTTTCATTCAGCAGACTCAGTCGTCGCTGACAGTGATGGTCGGCATCGCCGGTGCCGTCGCTTCCTGCAGGACGATCCGCGCGCCCACATGACGGGCCAGTTCCTGGTACACCATAGCGATCGGCCCATCGGGCTCTGCGGCCACGGTCGGCTTGCCGCCGTCGGCCTGCTCACGAATTTCCATCGCCAGCGGCAGCGACGCCAGCAACTCAACCCCGTATTGGGTCGCCAGCTTCTCGCCGCCGCCTTCGCCGAACAAATGCTCGGCGTGGCCGCAGTTGGAACAGATGTGTACCGCCATATTTTCAACAACGCCCAGCACCGGGATGTTGACCTTGCGGAACATCTCCACGCCTTTTCTGGCATCCAGCAGCGCCAGGTCCTGAGGCGTGGTCACGATTACTGAGCCAGCCACCGGCACTTTTTGCGCCAGTGTCAGTTGGATATCGCCAGTGCCTGGCGGCATGTCGATCACCAGGTAATCGAGGTCGCCCCAGGCGGTCTGGGTGACCAGTTGCAGCAAGGCGCCAGAGACCATCGGCCCGCGCCAGACCATCGGTGTGTTGTCGTCGGTGAGGAAGGCCATGGACATGACTTCCACGCCCAGCGACTCGATCGGCACGAACCACTTCTGGTCCTTGACCTTGGGCCGCGTGCCTTCGGCAATGCCGAACATCACGCCCTGGCTTGGGCCGTAGATATCCGCGTCGAGGATGCCCACGCGCGCACCCTCTCGGGCTAGCGCCAGCGCCAGGTTGGCGGCGGTGGTGGATTTACCCACGCCGCCCTTGCCGGAGGCCACGGCGATGACATTCTTGACGTTGGCCAGGCCCGGGATCTGCGCCTGGGCCTTGTGCGCGGCGATCACGCACTGGATGTCGACCTTGGCCGAACGCACGCCGTCCAGGCCTTCGATGGCCATTTGCAGCATCTGCGCCCAACCGCTCTTGAACAAACCGGCGGCATAGCCCAGTTCCAACTGGACCGACACCTGGTCGCCCTGGACTTCAATGGCACGTACACAGCCGGCGCTGACTGGATCCTGGTTCAAATAGGGGTCGGTGTACTGGCGAAGAACGGCTTCCACCGCTGCGCGATTGACGGCGCTCATGGGCTACTCCCGAAAAAAGACTGACTGAAACAGGCGGCTATCCTAACCGTTCCGGCCGCCCAGCGGCATGCTTTCGAGACCTGGGAAGATTCAGAAACAGCACCACGGGGTGAAATATATTTCCCGGCGCTTTATAGTGGCCGACCTCCGTTTCATCAAGTAGCCGAGCCCCATGTCCGAGCCACGCAAGATCCTCGTCACCAGCGCCCTGCCCTATGCCAATGGTTCCATCCATCTTGGCCATATGCTTGAGTACATCCAGACCGATATGTGGGTGCGCTTCCAGAAGCATCGCGGCAACCAATGCATTTATGTCTGCGCGGACGACGCCCACGGTTCGGCCATCATGTTGCGCGCCGAAAAGGAAGGCATCACCCCGGAACAACTGATCGCCAATGTGCAGGCTGAACACAGCGCCGACTTTGCCGAGTTCCTGGTGGACTTCGACAACTTCCACTCCACCCACTCCGAAGAAAACCGTGAGCTGTCGAGCCAGATCTACCTGCGCTTGAAGGAAGCCGGGCACATCGACCAGCGTTCGGTGACCCAGTATTTCGACCCGGAAAAGAAAATGTTCCTGGCCGACCGCTTCATCAAGGGCACCTGCCCTAAATGTGGCACCGAAGACCAGTACGGCGACAACTGCGAAAAATGTGGTGCAACCTACGCACCGACTGACTTGAAGAACCCGAAGTCGGCAATCTCCGGCGCCACCCCGGTGCTCAAGGATTCCCAGCACTTTTTCTTCAAGCTTCCGGATTTCCAGCAAATGCTGCAAACCTGGACCCGCAGCGGCACCTTGCAGGACGCCGTGGCCAACAAACTCTCCGAATGGCTCGACAGCGGCCTGCAGCAGTGGGACATCTCCCGCGATGCGCCGTACTTCGGCTTCGAGATCCCGGGCGAGCCGGGCAAGTACTTCTATGTGTGGCTGGACGCGCCAATCGGCTATATGGCCAGCTTCAAGAACCTCTGCGACCGCACGCCGGAGCTGGACTTCGATGCGTACTGGGCCAAGGACTCCACCGCCGAGCTGTACCACTTCATCGGCAAGGACATCGTCAACTTCCACGCGCTGTTCTGGCCGGCCATGCTCGAAGGTTCGGGCTACCGCAAGCCGACCGGCATCGCCGTGCACGGTTACCTGACGGTCAATGGCCAGAAAATGTCCAAGTCCCGTGGCACCTTTATCAAGGCGCGCACTTACCTGGACCACCTGTCGCCGGAATACCTGCGCTACTACTACGCCGCCAAGCTGGGCCGTGGGGTCGACGACCTGGACCTGAACCTGGAAGACTTCGTACAAAAGGTCAACTCGGACCTGGTCGGCAAAGTGGTCAACATCGCCAGCCGTTGCGCCGGGTTTATCCACAAGGGCAATGCCGGTTTGCTGGTGGCTGAAAACGCCGCTCCGGAACTGACCGAAGCCTTCCTGGCCGCCGCGCCAAGCATCGCCGACGCCTATGAAGCCCGTGACTTTGCCCGCGCCATGCGTGAGATCATGGGCCTGGCCGACCGCGCCAACGCCTGGATCGCCGACAAGGCACCGTGGTCTCTGAACAAGCAGGAAGGTAAGCAGGCGGAAGTCCAGGCCATCTGCGCTACGGGCGTCAACCTGTTCCGTCAGTTGGTGATTTTCCTCAAGCCGGTGCTGCCATTGCTGGCCGCTGATGCCGAGGCGTTCCTCAACGTCGCGCCGCTGACCTGGAACGACCACGCCACCCTGCTCAGCAACCACCAGTTGAACGAGTTCAAGCCGTTGATGACTCGTATTGACCCGGTGAAAGTCCAGGCCATGACCGACGCTTCGAAAGAAGACCTGGTCGCCAGCCAGACCGACACCGGTTCGGCTGCGCCCGCCGGTAACGGTGAGCTGGCCAAGGATCCGATCTCGGCAGAAATCGACTTCGACGCCTTTGCCGCCGTCGACCTGCGCGTTGCGCTGATCGTCAAGGCCGAGGCCGTAGAAGGTGCCGACAAGCTGCTGCGCCTGACCCTGGACCTGGGTGGCGAACAACGTAACGTGTTCTCCGGCATCAAGAGCGCCTACCCGGACCCGTCCAAGCTCGATGGTCGCCTGACCATGATGATCGCCAACCTCAAGCCACGCAAAATGAAGTTCGGTATCTCCGAAGGCATGGTGATGGCGGCAGGCCCTGGCGGCGAAGAGATCTACCTGTTGAGCCCTGACAGCGGTGCCAAACCGGGTCAACGTATCAAGTAAGCCGGCAAAGCCCGTCTGCGGTAAGCGGGCATCCCGTGGCAAACGGGCTTCTTGTGGCGAG
>NZ_JAAAFV010000072.1:289796-317442 GCF_019352915.1 Pseudomonas sp. Xaverov 259
CAGAAAGCCCGCTCGCCACAACAGACTCACTAGCCACTCCAACAGACCCTGTTTGTTCAACCGGCATACCAATGATCACCCCATGAACTTGATTCAACGTATCGACGCGCTGCTGCCGCAGACCCAATGCGGCAAATGCGGGCATCCGGGTTGCAAGCCTTACGCCGAGGGCATCGCCCAGGGCGAGGCGATCAACAAGTGCCCGCCCGGTGGGCAGGAAACCATTGCTGGCCTGGCCCACCTGTTGCGCGTGCCGGTGTTGGAACTGGACACCACTCGCGGCGAAGCCCCGGCCCAGGTCGCCTACATTCGCGAAGCCGAGTGCATCGGCTGCACCAAGTGCATCCAGGCGTGCCCGGTGGATGCGATTGTCGGCGCCGCCAAGTTGATGCACACCGTGATCATGGATGAGTGCACCGGCTGCGACCTGTGTGTTGCGCCCTGCCCTGTGGACTGCATTGAAATGCGCCCAGCGACCACTGTGCTGGCGATTGTCGGCGGCCTGGCAGCCAATGATCTGCAACACCAGGCGCGTACTCTCAAGCGCGACCGCGCGCGGCGACGCTTTGAGCAACGCAATGCGCGGCTGCAACGCGAGGAAGCGCATAAGCTCGCCGAGCGCCTGGCGCGGGCTAAACGTTCGGCACCGCCGGCTGCCCCCGTAGCAGCCGATGACACTCAAGCGGCCCGGGATACAGCGGTCAAGAAAGCCAAGATCGCCGTTGCCATGAGCCGTGCCCAACTGCATAAATCACTCAAGGCATTCGGACATCCACCGACCTTTGAGCAGCAGTCGCAGTTGATCGTGCTGCAACAGCAGTTCGAAGCGGCGGAGCAGGCGCTGGCCGCCCTGGAAGTACAGAGCACACCGATGCCTGCAACGGCGCCCAGTAACGGCGCCGACCTCAAGCGCGCTAAAATCCAGCTGGCCATGCGCCGCGCTGAATTGAAGAAAGCCCAGGATCTCAACGCCGCCCCACAGCAACTGGCCGAGGCGCAAAGCAACCTCGATGACGCGCAACGCCAAGTGGATGCGCATAACAGCGCATAAACCGGCGATAAACCCTGCCCTGCGTATTGCTACAATCGCGCTGATCGCCTGCAAGGAAACAACTGCCCCATGAACGCCGCAAAACGCCTGGAAATTTTCCGCAGGTTTCATGAAGACAATCCGGAACCCAAGACCGAGCTGGCCTACTCGTCGCCGTTCGAGTTGCTGATTGCGGTGATCCTGTCGGCACAATCCACCGACGTTGGCGTCAATAAGGCTACGGCCAAGCTGTACCCGGTGGCCAATACGCCAGCCGCCATTTATGCCCTGGGTGTGGAGGGTTTGTCGGAGTACATCAAAACGATCGGCCTATACAACAGCAAGGCCAAGAACGTTATCGAGACCTGCCGCCTGTTGGTTGAGCTGCACGGCAGTGAAGTGCCGCAAACCCGCGAAGCCCTGGAAGCCCTTCCCGGCGTAGGCCGCAAAACCGCCAACGTGGTGCTCAATACCGCGTTCCGGCAACTGACCATGGCAGTGGACACGCATATTTTTCGCGTCAGCAACCGAACCGGCATCGCGCGCGGCAAGAATGTGGTCGAGGTAGAAAAGCAGTTGATGAAGTTTGTACCCAAGCCGTATTTGCTCGACTCCCACCACTGGCTGATCCTGCACGGGCGCTACGTATGCCAGGCCCGCAAGCCTCGCTGCGGGAGTTGCCGCATCGAAGACCTGTGCGAATACAAGGACAAAACCTCCGACGATTGAGGGTTCATTGGTTTTCTCGATCAGTCGATTGAAAAAATCTTTTTTACCCGTTCGTGGATTATCGTTATAAGGAGCGCCAACGGCAGTCTTAGCCCGGAGTTAACCTTATGAGCACTGGCAAAGAACAACTGGATGTAGAAGACGATCTCGTTGAAGTGACGGATGACGAAGGGGAAGCCCCTGTGGCAGAGGTGGCCAAGACCAATTTGAGCAAACGCCGCACTATCGACAACCTGCTGGAAGAGCGACGCTTGCAAAAACAACTGGCCGATTACGACTTCGACCTCTGATCAATGCGCTGACGGCCGGAAGCCTCCCTGACGGAGGCTTTTTTTTGCCGGGTTTTCAGGTTTTGGTGTGCAACCGCACCCGTGTCTACACGAGGCCGTTGCGCTGGGCCAGCTCGATCAAGTCCACAAGGGAACGTGCATTGAGCTTGAGCAACAGGCGGGTCTTGTAGGTGCTGACGGTTTTGTTGCTCAGGAACATGCCGTCGGCGATTTCCTTGTTGGTTTTGCCTCGGGCCAGTTGCTGCAGCACCATCATCTCGCGACCCGACAAGCGTTCAACCATGTCCGCCTCGCTGGCATTGCCCATGGTCGAGCGTACCGAGTTGAGCGCCTGGTTGGGAAAATAGCTGTAGCCGGAGAGCACCGCCTTGATGGCGCTCAACAACTCCGTCAGGTCCTGCTGCTTGCACACGTAGCCCGCCGCCCCCGCCTGCATGCAGCGCATGGAAAAATGGCCAGGCGCCTGAGACGTCAGCACCAGCACCTTGACGGGCGCAGCCTGCTTGGTAGACGCCAGGCGACAGATAACTTCCAAGCCATCGAGTTTGGGTATTCCGATATCCAGAATGACAATGTCCGGCATATGTTCCCGTGCAAGTTGCAACGCATCGACGCCGTTATCAGTCTCGGCAACGACTTCATAACCATGACGTTCCATTAGCATGCGCACAGCAAGACGAATGACGGGATGATCATCCACGATCAGCACTTTATTCATGAGAAAGTCCAATTTCGCTGTTCGAATTATTTAGAGCAAGCACAATAGCCTAGTCGTTTCCTAGTTGGCATAGCGCTCCCCCCCAAGCAACAGCAAGCAGAGACCCAACCCACAACGATATAGGAATTAACCTACAAAAAAACACAAACTCTGGCGCATACGGTTTTATGGAACCCTTCAGAACTTTCCGGGGCCATACATATTTTGAGTGAAATATGCACCGCAAAATGGGCATGAGGTAAATGTACCGCACATGACTTTCAGGAAATACCCCTTGCTTGTCGCCGCAAGGCCAGCGAACAACTGAAAAAAAAATCAACTGTTTTAGTTCCATTCAACATACCTGTTTACATCCCTATTTCCTACAGAAGTTTCAGCGCCCTACATACTCGCCGTACTTAGGTAGTGAATTTTCCGTAAGACATAGTTCCTGTGCAGGTGTAAAAAATTCATTCAGTCGTACAGAAATAAACACGCCACCGCTGAAACGGCCGCGTTTAACTTCGATATTCAACAAAACTTAAACGACAGCGCATCGCTTAAACATCAGGCTGTATTTAAGGCACCTGCCTTTATATGCAGACAAAAAAATGGCCCCTTGAACAAGGGGCCATTTTTTACAACGAGGGCAGCACTCAGAACAGCTTGCGACCCTTGTTGGCGGCGATGCGCATACGCAGCGCGTTCAGCTTGATGAAGCCTGCCGCGTCTGCCTGGTTGTAGGCGCCGCCGTCTTCTTCGAAGGTGGCGATGTTGGCGTCGAACAGCGACTCATCGGACTTGCGGCCAGTAACGATCACGTTGCCCTTGTACAGCTTCAGGCGCACAACGCCGTTCACGTGAACCTGGGAGGCGTCGATCATCTGTTGCAACATCAGACGCTCCGGGCTCCACCAGTAACCGGTGTAGATCAGGCTGGCATACTTGGGCATCAGCTCGTCTTTGAGGTGAGCCACTTCACGATCCAGGGTGATCGACTCAATAGCGCGGTGGGCGCGCAGCATGATGGTGCCACCCGGGGTTTCGTAGCAGCCACGGGACTTCATGCCCACATAACGGTTCTCGACGATATCGAGACGGCCGATACCGTGTTCGCCACCGATACGGTTCAGGGTCGCCAGCACGGTGGCCGGGGTCATTTCGACGCCGTCCAGTGCAACGATGTCGCCGTTACGGTAGGTCAGTTCCAGGTACTGGGCCTTGTCTGGAGCGTTCTCCGGGGAGACGGTCCATTTCCACATGTCTTCTTCGTGCTCGGTCCAGGTGTCTTCCAGCACGCCGCCTTCATAGGAGATGTGCAGCAAGTTGGCGTCCATCGAGTACGGGGACTTCTTCTTGCCGTGACGCTCGATCGGGATTGCGTGCTTTTCAGCGTAATCCATCAGCTTTTCACGGGACAGCAGGTCCCATTCACGCCAAGGAGCAATCACCTTCACGCCTGGCTTGAGGGCGTAGGCACCCAGTTCGAAACGCACCTGGTCGTTGCCCTTGCCGGTAGCACCATGGGAAATGGCGTCGGCGCCGGTTTCGTTGGCGATTTCGATCAGGCGTTTGGCGATCAGCGGACGTGCGATGGAAGTACCCAGCAGGTACTCGCCTTCGTAGACGGTGTTGGCGCGAAACATCGGAAAGACGAAATCGCGGACGAATTCTTCGCGCAGGTCGTCAATGTAGATCTCTTTCACGCCCATGGCTTGCGCCTTGGCACGTGCAGGTTCGACCTCTTCGCCCTGACCCAGGTCAGCGGTGAAGGTCACCACTTCACAGTTATAAGTATCCTGCAGCCACTTGAGGATCACCGAAGTGTCCAGGCCGCCGGAATACGCGAGAACGACCTTGTTTACGTCGGCCATGCCATCACTCCACGGGGTTGTACGGAAAGCCGTCGATTCTACCGACCAAAAGCGTGAATTTACAGAGGCGCGACAGCAAATGAAGATAAAGCGACAGATTATGTCGAGCGGGCGACCGATGGTCGCACCTTAGGAGGTGTGTGCCGCGCTGGTCGGGCCAGTGGCCTGGGGCGCCGGTTTCTCGGGGGCCGCCACGCGTTCGAGCTGAATATTCACGCGACGGTTGCGGGCGCGGTTGGCGGCATTGGTATTGGGCGCCAGTGGGTAACTTTCACCGTGAAAACGCAGGGTGATCTGCGATTCCTGGATGCCATTGGCCTTGAAGTAGTCCATCACCGCCAGGGCACGACGGCGCGAGACGTCACGGTTGGTCAGGCGGTTACCGCTGTTGTCTGAGTGGCCATTCAACTCGACATGGTTAACTGTCGGGTCGGCTTTCATGAACGCAAGAATCACGTCCAGCTTCTTCTTGGCTGCAGCGTCCAGCTCGATACCGCCGCCGGGGAAGCCGACTTCGGTCTGTTTGACCTGATCGTAATTCATCGGCAACAGCTTGGTGGTGCACAGTTGATAGTCGTTGAAGGCCTTGTTGAATTTCACCGGCAACAGGCGGATTTCCGAGTAGCCGCCCTCACGCCCGTAATGCCGCACGGTGGGGCTGCGCCCTTCGAGCAAACCAGTGAACAAACGCCCGGCCTGCGCCTGGGAGCTGTTGAACAGCACGTCGCCACTGCCCACACGCACGGCGCCGAGGTTGATATCACCACGGCCCGGTTGCCAGGGTGCCGCCGCCGCCAACAAGGTCGCCGAGCCCGCACCGAGCGCGCCGCTATAGGCTTTGAGGCGAAATGTGGCCTGCTCGCCGGCCCTGCGCACGAACTCCCCCGAGCCGAAATCGGTGATCGGCTGGGTCAGGCGGCACTCGAATTGGTCGCCTTCCACCTTCCACTCAATGTTCTCCAGACGTGTCTGGAATGTGAGTGCCATCGCAGGCAGGCTGGCGAACACACTGAGCAGGGCTAGATAATGCTGGCGCACGGGAGGCTCCACTGGTTTCTACAACACTTCAAAGCGTCATACGTCGTTAAGGCATACCCAGGGATATCGGACACGTGCGGCAAAACTTGATAGCGAGTGCCTGCAAGAGTCTTTTCCGGTAGCATTCCCACCAGATTGACCCGCCTGGAATCCCCAATGTCCGACCGCCTGACCCTGCTGCGTCCCGACGACTGGCATATTCATCTTCGCGATGGTGCTGCGTTACCCCAAACCGTGGCCGATGTAGCGCGCACGTTTGGCCGCGCGATTATCATGCCTAACCTGGTACCTCCGGTGCGTAATGCCGAGCAAGCCGATGCCTATCGCCAGCGTATCCTCGCTGCGCGCCCGGCCGGCAGCCGCTTCGAACCGTTGATGGTGCTCTACCTCACCGACCGCACCCAGCCTGCCGAAATTCGCGAGGCCAAGGCCAGCGGTTTTGTGTACGCCGCCAAGCTGTACCCGGCGGGCGCGACTACCAACTCCGACTCCGGCGTGACCAGTATCGACAAGATCCTGCCCGCGATCGAAGCCATGACTGAAGTCGGCATGCCGCTGCTGATCCACGGTGAAGTCACCCGTGGCGACGTGGATGTGTTTGATCGTGAAAAGATCTTCATCGACGAGCATATGCGCCGTGTGGTCGAGCTGTTCCCGACCCTCAAGGTCGTGTTCGAGCACATCACCACCGCCGACGCCGTGCAGTTCGTCAACGAGGCTTCGGCCAACGTCGGCGCGACCATCACCGCGCATCACCTGCTCTACAACCGCAACCACATGCTGGTGGGCGGGATTCGTCCGCACTTCTATTGCCTGCCGATCCTCAAGCGCAACACCCACCAGGTGGCCTTGCTGGACGCCGCCACCAGCGGCAGCCCGAAGTTCTTCCTCGGCACCGACTCGGCGCCCCACGCCCAGCACGCCAAAGAAGCCGCATGCGGCTGTGCCGGTTGCTATACCGCGTATGCCGCCATCGAGCTGTATGCCGAGGCGTTCGAACAACGCAACGCCCTGGACAAGCTCGAAGCCTTCGCCAGCCTCAACGGCCCGCGTTTCTACGGCCTGCCGGCGAATACCGATCGCATTACCCTGGTTCGTGAAGACTGGACCGCCCCTGCCAGCCTGCCGTTTGGCGAGCTGACTGTTATCCCGCTGCGCGCCGGTGAAACACTGCGCTGGCGCCTGCTGGAGGAAAGCAAGTGAGTGAAGACCATTACGACGACGAACACGAGCACAGTGGTGGCGGCTCCCGCCACCCGATGGCCGAGCGGTTTCGCGGCTATCTGCCGGTTGTCATCGACGTAGAAACCGGTGGCTTCAACTGCGCCACCGACGCATTGCTGGAAATCGCCGCGACCACTATCGGCATGGATGAGCAGGGTTTTGTGTTCCCGGAACACACGCACTTCTTCCGTGTGGAGCCGTTTGAAGGCGCGAATATCGAAGCTGCCGCCCTGGAGTTCACCGGGATCAAGCTCGACCACCCACTGCGCATGGCCGTGAGTGAAGAAGCGGCGCTGACCGATATCTTCCGTGGTGTGCGCAAAGCGTTGAAGGCCAATGGCTGCAAACGCGCGATTCTGGTTGGCCACAACAGCAGCTTCGACCTCGGCTTCCTGAATGCTGCCGTGGCGCGGCTGGACATGAAGCGCAACCCGTTTCACCCGTTCTCCAGCTTCGACACCGCCACTCTCGCCGGTTTGGCCTATGGCCAGACGGTACTGGCGAAAGCCTGCCAGGCGGCCGGTATCGACTTTGACGGACGTGAGGCCCACTCGGCTCGCTACGATACCGAGAAGACTGCCGATCTGTTCTGCGGCATCGTCAATCGCTGGAAACAGATGGGCGGCTGGGAAGACTTCAACGACTGACGGTGCCTTGGTGGCATGCCCGCTTATTTTTAGTGAGCGGGCTTGTTGTGGCGAGCGGGCTTGCCCCGCGTTGGGCTGCGAAGCGGCCCCAATTAAGTCGACGCACTCTTGCGTTAAACCGCGTTGCCTGTACCAGGGGCCGCTACGCGCCCCAACGCAGGGCAAGCCCGCTCGCCACAACAGTCCCGCTGATCCCGAAACTCAGCCACAGAATCTATTCCCGTGCATAAAAAAACCGGCCCTCACAGGCCGGTTTTTTTGTACCTGAAACGAGGCTTACAGCTTGCCGGCGTTCTCGGTCAGGTAAGCCGCAACGCCTTCTGGCGAAGCGTTCATGCCTTTGTCGCCTTTTTTCCAGTTGGCAGGGCAGACTTCGCCGTGCTCTTCGTGGAATTGCAGGGCGTCAACCAGACGGATCAGCTCTTCCATGTTACGGCCCAGCGGCAGGTCGTTGATGATCTGCGAGCGCACAACGCCCTTGTCGTCGATCAGGAACGCGCCACGGAACGCTACGCCGCCTTCGGACTCAACGTCGTAGGCCTTGGCGATGTCGTGCTTCATGTCGGCAGCCATGGTGTATTTGACTTTGCCGATGCCGCCATCGTTGATGGCGGTGTTGCGCCAGGCGTTGTGGGTGAAATGGGAGTCGATGGAAACGGCGACCACTTCAACGTTGCGCGCCTTGAAATCGTCCATGCGGTGGTCCAGAGCGATCAGCTCCGACGGGCATACGAAGGTGAAGTCCAGCGGGTAGAAGAACACCAGGCCATATTTGCCTTTGATGGCTTCAGACAGTTTGAAGCTGTCTACGATTTCGCCATTGCCAAGGACGGCAGGTACGTCGAAATCCGGGGCTTGTTTGCCGACGAGTACGCTCATTGGGTATCTCCTGATGTAAGGGTGACGATTGAAGTAAAAGGACCGGCCCAAGTCTGGCGCAGTTAAGCGACAGCCCTGTGACGCAGTCACGCTTCGTGAAGACCGACCATCATACACTGAAAAAACCGTTCGTCAGCGCGCCGCAGGTACCTGGCAATAGCCTGCGAATCTACTTTGACAATCATTCTCGTTAACATTAAGATCCATCGCACTTAAGCCTTAAACCCGCGATGGTTCTCCCTTATGTATGTCTGCCTCTGCACTGGCGTCACCGACGGACAAATCCGCGAAGCAATCTACGAAGGTTGCTGCAGCTACAAGGAAGTACGTGAAACCACCGGCGTTGCCAGCCAGTGCGGCAAATGTGCTTGCCTCGCCAAGCAAGTGGTACGGGAAACCCTGACGCAGCTGCAAACAGCCCAGGCCGCGCTCCCCTACTCAGCAGAATTTACACACGCTTAAATAGGCGTGTTTTGAAGAACCGGACTTAGTGTCCGGTTTTTTTATGCCCGTAATTCAATTAGTTAGCGCCAAGACGCGGAACACAAACATTCTTATTCCGATTAATTTTCATTTATTATTCAATAACTTAGGTTTGACACTAGAGATTTCGCCGCTCAAACTCCGCCTTATACACAGCTATTACAGGGCAGGACCCCAGTCATGAAAGGCGACATCTCAGTCATCCAGCAACTCAACAAAATCCTTGCCAATGAACTGGTCGCGATCAATCAGTACTTTCTGCATGCGCGCATGTATGACGATTGGGGCCTGGAAAAGCTCGGCAAGCGTGAATACAAAGAATCGATCAAGGCCATGAAGGACGCCGACGCGCTGATCAAGCGCATCCTGTTCCTGGAAGGCCTGCCGAACGTACAGGACCTGGGCAAGCTGAACATCGGCGAGCACACCCAGGAAATGATCAGCAGCGACCTGAAGTTCGAGCAAAAAAGCCACAGCGACCTCAAGGCCGCCATCGCTCACTGCGAAACCAAAGGTGACTTCGGCAGCCGTGAACTGCTGGAAGATATCCTGGAAGATCAGGAAGAACATATCGACTGGCTGGAAACTCAGTTGGGTCTGATCGTTAAAGTCAGCCTGGAAAACTACCTGCAATCGCAGATGGGTGAATAAGCGCTGAAGATCGTTCCCACTTGAGCATGGTGACGCAGAGCGTCACAGGATGCATTCCCACGCGGAGCGTGGGAACGATCACAAAAAAGCCCCGCTCTCTTTCGAGAAGCGGGGCTTTTTATTGCATTCGGATCAAGCGTCAGTCTTGGCTGCCGCATTTACCGCTGCTTCTTTGATCAACGCTTGCAACGAACCATCAGCTGCCATTTCAGTGATGATATCGCTACCGCCGACCAGCTCACCGGCTACCCACAGCTGTGGGAAAGTTGGCCAGTTGGCGTACTTCGGCAGGTTGGCACGGATTTCCGGGTTTTGCAGGATATCCACGTAAGCGAATTTCTCGCCGCACGCCATGATGGCCTGGGAAGCCTTCGCGGAGAAACCGCACTGAGGAGCGTTCGGGGCGCCCTTCATGTAAAGCAGAATGGTGTTATTGGCAATCTGCTCTTTGATCGTTTCGATGATATCCATGGAACACCTCGGCTGGAACTTTGCGACTCACAGGTCGGCACGGTGGCGCATTGTAACGCAAAATTCCAGCGCAGTGCTCGGGCCTTATGCGGCGGCCACCTGCACCGGCACGCCATTGAGCGCGGCGTTTCCAGACAATTCGTCCAATTGCCGCTCGTCGGTCAGGTCGTTGGCGCTGACCCCAGGCTGGCTGCTGGCGATGCTCATGCGCACGCCCGGCCGACCGTGCCCCCAGCCGTGCGGCAGGCTGACGACGCCGGGCATCATGTCCAAGCTGGCCACCACTTCCACTTCGATCTCGCCAATGCGTGAGCTGACGCGCACCCACTGCCCATCGCTCAGTTGCCGGCTGGCAAGGTCGTCGGGATGCATATGCAGTTGATGGCGCGGCTTGCCCTTCACCAGGCGGTGATAGTTATGCATCCAGGAATTGTTGCTGCGTACATGCCGACGGCCGATCAGTAACAGCTCATTGACCATTGGCACCGGCTGGGCCGCAAAGCGCGCCAGGTCCGCCAGGATCACCGCAGGCGCCGCTTGCACCTGGCCGTCGGCGGTTTTCAAGCGGGCGGCCAGGTTGGGCTTGAGCGGCCCCAGGTCCACGCCATGGGGATGCTCGGCGAGCATGGCCACCGACAGTTTGTGCTCGGAAGCATCGCCATAAACCCCGGCGCGCAAGCCAAAGTCGATCATCTGTGCCGGTGCCACGGTTGGCTTGAGCGCAACACCGGTGTGCGCAGCGAAGGCCTTGGCCAAACCGACAAAGATCTCCCAGTCATGCAACGCACCGGCAGGCTTGGGCAGGATCGCGCGATTGAAGCGGGTGACGTTACGCACCGCAAACATATTGAACGTGGTGTCGTAGTGATCGTTTTCCAGCGCCGAAGTGGACGGCAAGATCAGGTCGGCATGACGCGTGGTTTCGTTGATATACAGGTCGACGCTGACCATGAATTCCAGGCCGTCCAGGGCCTTCTCCAGTTGGCGACCGTTAGGCGTGGACAGCACCGGGTTTCCGGCCACCGTCACCAAGGCGCGGATCTGCCCTTCACCTGCGGTGAGCATTTCTTCGGCCAGGGCCGATACGGGTAACTCGCCACCGTACTCCGGCCGACCGGACACCCGGCTTTGCCAGCGATTGAAGTGCCCACCGCCAGTGGCGGCCACCAGGTCCACCGCCGGCGTGGTGCACAGGGCGCCACCGACACGGTCGAGGTTGCCCGTGACCAAGTTGATCAATTGCACCAGCCAATGGCACAGCGTGCCGAAGGCCTGGGTCGATACGCCCATGCGCCCGTAGCACACGGCCGCGTCCGCCGCCGCGAAGTCCCGCGCCAACTGGCGAATCTGCTCGGCAGGCACCGCACACTGGCGGCTCATGGCTTCAGCGGTAAACCCGGCAATCGCCTGGCGCACAGCCTCAAGGCCTGCAATCGGCAAATGGCTGTCACGGGTCAGGTTTTCGCTGAACAAGGTGTTGAGCAGCCCGAACAGCAACGCGGCGTCGCCACCGGGCCGCACGAACACATGCTGATCGGCAATCGCCGCCGTCTCGCTGCGCCGTGGGTCAACCACCACCACTTTGCCGCCACGCGCCTGGATGGCCTTGAGGCGTTTCTCCACGTCGGGCACGGTCATGATGCTGCCGTTGGACGCCAGCGGGTTGCCGCCCAGGATCAGCATGAAGTCGGTGTGGTCGATATCCGGAATCGGCAGCAACAGGCCATGGCCGTACATCAGGTGACTGGTGAGGTGATGGGGCAACTGGTCCACCGAGGTGGCGGAAAACCGATTGCGCGTCTTCAACAGGCCAAGGAAGTAGTTGCTGTGGGTCATCAACCCGTAGTTATGCACGCTGGGATTGCCCTGATAAACCGCCACCGCGTTCTGCCCATGCCGGGCCTGGATGCCCGCCAGGCGATCGGCTACCAGCGCAAAGGCTTCATCCCACGGGATTGGCTGCCAGTCGCTGCCCACGCGCAGCATGGGCTGGTGCAGGCGGTCGGGGTCGTTCTGAATATCCTGCAGCGCCACGGCTTTTGGGCAAATATGTCCGCGACTGAACGTATCCAGCGGGTCGCCCTTGATGGAGGTGATCGCCAGGCTGCCGTCGTGCGCCTGAGTGGTTTCCAGGGTCAGACCACAGATGGCTTCACACAGATGGCAGGCACGGTGGTGGAGAGTCTTGGTCATGGCCAGTCTCTTTATTGGGCTTTGGCCCAACTATGGCCCGACACCGGCATGCGCACCAGCAACGTTCGCCGCGTGAATCAAAGGGCATAGGCCAGACCGTGAGCAAATGTTTCAAAACCCGGCACAGCACCTCCGAAACCGACGCAGCCTGGCCCGAGCCCGCCCCCACACATTGCAAAAGGTCTCGGCGCCAGTGTACAAATGGGTCGCTGTTGTCAGGAATCAGGCTTCAAAAGCGCTCCGGCGCCCCTCTTGAACACCCTTAATAACCGTAGCCCTATTGGTAAGACGCGACATTTAATTATAAGATCGCGCCTTCCCCTATTTCGTCGCCCCGTGCGGCTTTCGCCGCAGGTCTCGCCCGTTGTCACAATAAACAAGGCTTTGAGTATCTGCGGTCTGTTGCAAAAAGGTAGTTAATGATGAGCGCAAGGCACTTTCTCTCCCTGATGGATTGCACGCCCGAAGAGCTGGTCAGCGTGATCCGTCGAGGCATTGAGCTTAAAGACCTGCGTAACCGCGGCGTACTGTTCGAGCCTTTGAAAAACCGTGTGCTCGGGATGATTTTCGAGAAGTCGTCGACCCGCACCCGCGTGTCGTTCGAAGCCGGCATGATCCAGCTGGGTGGCCAAGCCATCTTCCTGTCCTCGCGTGACACCCAACTGGGCCGTGGCGAGCCGATCGCCGACGCGGCCCGCGTGATGTCGCGCATGCTCGATGCGGTGATGATCCGCACCTTCGCGCACAGCACCGTGACCGAATTTTCCGCCAACTCGCGCGTACCGGTGATCAACGGCCTGTCCGATGACTTGCACCCGTGCCAGTTGCTGGCCGACATGCAAACCTTCCTTGAGCACCGTGGTTCGATCCAGGGCAAGACCGTGGCCTGGATCGGCGACGGCAACAACATGTGCAACAGCTATATAGAAGCGGCGATCCAATTCGACTTCCAACTGCGCGTTGCCTGCCCCGAAGGCTACGAGCCGGATGCACGTTTCCTGGCCCAGGCCGGTGATCGCGTGACCGTGGTGCGCGACCCGCGTGACGCGGTCATCGGCGCGCACCTGGTGAGCACCGACGTGTGGACCTCCATGGGCCAGGAAGAAGAAACCGCCAAGCGCCTGGCGCTGTTCGCGCCGTTCCAGGTGACCCGCGCCCTGCTCGACCTGGCCGCGCCGGACGTGCTGTTCATGCACTGCCTGCCCGCGCACCGTGGCGAAGAAATCAGCCTGGACCTGCTTGACGATGAGCGCTCGGTGGCGTGGGACCAGGCCGAGAACCGCCTGCACGCGCAAAAGGCGCTGCTCGAATTCCTCGTGCCACCGTCGTACCACCACGCATGAGCCAGCCATTACTGCTGAACCTGCGCAATCTGGCATGCGGCTATCAAGATCAACGGGTGGTACAGAATCTCAATCTGCACCTCAACGCCGGCGACATTGGTTGCCTGCTGGGTTCCTCGGGTTGCGGCAAAACCACAACCCTGCGGGCGATTGCCGGGTTTGAACCGGTGCATGAGGGCGAAATCAGCCTGGCCGGCGAAGTGATCTCCAGTGCGGGTTTCACCCTGGCGCCGGAGAAACGTCGCATCGGCATGGTGTTCCAGGACTACGCACTGTTTCCGCATTTGAGCGTGGCCGACAACATCGCCTTCGGCATTCGCAAGCACCCGCAAAAAGACCGCGTGGTCGCTGAATTGCTGGAACTGGTCAACCTGAAAAACCTCGGCAAGCGCTTCCCCCACGAGCTTTCCGGCGGCCAGCAACAACGTGTCGCCCTGGCCCGCGCGCTGGCGCCGGAGCCGCAACTGTTGCTGCTCGACGAACCCTTCTCCAACCTCGATGGCGAACTGCGGCGCAAGCTCAGTCATGAGGTGCGCGACATTCTCAAGGCTCGCGGCACCAGTGCGATTCTGGTCACCCATGATCAAGAAGAAGCCTTCGCCGTGAGTGATCAGGTGGGGGTGTTCAAAGAAGGCCGTCTTGAGCAGTGGGACACGCCCTACAACCTCTATCACGAACCGCAGACGCCTTACGTCGCCAGCTTTATCGGCCAGGGTTACTTCATTCGTGGGCAATTGAGTTCGCCGGAATCGGTCAGCACCGAACTGGGTGACTTGCGCGGTAACCGTGCCTACACCTGGCCAACCGGTGGCGCGGTGGATGTGTTGCTACGCCCGGATGACATTGTTTATGCGCCGGACAGCGCGTTGAAAGCGCGGATTGTCGGCAAGACCTTCCTCGGTGCTTCGACGTTGTACCGTTTGCAACTGCCGACCGGCGCACAGCTGGAGTCGATTTTCCCCAGCCATGCGGACCATCAGGTCGGTGCACAGGTGGGGATTCGGGTGGCAGCGGAACATCTGGTGTTGTTCCAAGCGTCCGGCAGTACGGCGGCGCAGATTCCTCAGGTCGAATCCGGCGTTCGCCGCTACAGCCCGGCGCACTGAGCAACTGACAAAAACCGGATCAACATGTGGGAGCTGGCTTGCCTGCGATGGCATCACTGTGGTCTGTCTGATAGACCGAGGTGTCTGCATCGCAGGCAAGCCAGCTCCCACATTGGTTTTTTAGTGGATTCAGAAGTGAATTTCAGCCCCGCCCAATCGGCGCAAATTTGGCCTGGGTATGCTCGGCCAGCACCGCTGCAGCCAGTTCCACCTCCAATCCCCTTCTGCCGGCACTCACATGAATCGTCGCAAACTGTTGCGCGGTCTCATCGATAAATGTGCGCAAACGCTTCTTCTGCCCCAACGGGCTGATGCCGCCCAACAGGTAACCGGTAGAGCGTTGCGCTGCCGCCGGGTCGGCCATCTCGGCTTTTTTAACCCCGGCCGCATGGGCCAGCGCCTTAAGGTCCAGACTTCCGACGACCGGCACCACCGCCACCAGCAATTCGCCTTTCTCACTGCTGGCCAGCAAGGTCTTGAACACCTGCGCCGGGTCGAGCCCCAATTTTTCCGCGGCCTCCAGGCCATAGGACGCTGCCTTGGGATCATGCTCGTAACTGTGAACGCGATGTTCGGCGCGAACTTTTTTCAACAGGTCCAGTGCGGGGGTCATGACTACTCCTGGCGCGGCAAAAAGATCGCCAATTCTAGGCCAACCCCGCGCAAAACGCTCTAGTGTGCCCCTGCTGCTGTGAACACTTGCAGCCCTACCCGTGATCATTCACCAGACCAATAGTTCGAAAATGACCAATGGTTCACTTTCGACCTTTGACAGCGGTCATTCTTGTCTATATTTTTTCGTTTCCGAATACTGTAGGAATAGTACTCCAGTGTTCCAGCGGGAAGCTGCAGTCAGGATGGGGATCCTGATTACGGTGAAAATCGCGCAACGGCCCGTTGAGGCTGTGCGCCAACAAGAACAACAATCGAGGTTTGCCATGACTACTGCTCTTCAACAGCCTTCACTTTCGAGCCAATGCATGGCCGAGTTCCTGGGGACTGCGCTTCTGATCTTCTTCGGTACAGGATGTGTCGCTGCGCTCAAGGTCGCGGGTGCCAGCTTCGGGCTGTGGGAAATCAGTATCATCTGGGGGATCGGCGTGAGTATGGCGATCTACCTCACAGCCGGTATTTCCGGGGCGCACCTCAACCCGGCGGTGAGTATCGCCCTGTGCATCTTTGCCGATTTCGAAAAACGCAAACTGCCCTTCTATATCCTCGCGCAAATCGCTGGCGCGTTCTGCTCGGCGGCGTTGGTTTACACGCTGTACAGCAACCTCTTTTTCGATTACGAACAAACTCATCATATGCTTCGCGGCTCCCAGGCCAGCCTGGAGTTGGCGTCGGTGTTCTCCACCTACCCGCACGCCCTGCTGAGCACGGCCCAGGCATTCCTGGTGGAAATGGTCATTACCGCCATCCTGATGGGCGTGATCATGGCCCTCACCGACGATAACAACGGCCTGCCCCGCGGCCCGTTGGCCCCACTGTTGATCGGCCTGCTGATTGCGGTAATCGGCAGCGCCATGGGCCCGCTGACCGGCTTTGCGATGAACCCGGCGCGGGATTTCGGCCCCAAGCTGATGACCTTTTTCGCCGGCTGGGGTGAAATGGCCTTTACTGGCGGCCGCGATATTCCTTACTTCCTGGTACCGATTTTCGCGCCGATTGTCGGCGCCTGCCTCGGCGCTGCGGCATATCGCGGGCTGATTGCCCGCCACCTGCCGAGCGCCGCACCTGCTATAGCTGAAGAAACACCTGACACGGCTGTCAACGGCAAGACTCGTATTTCCTGAAAGCGCCGGCCTGGTCCCCTGCCCTTCGCGGCCCAGGCTGATTTCTGACTTCCTTATTTCGTCCAAGGCAATTGACATGACCGACATTCAGAATAAGAACTACATCATTGCCCTTGATCAGGGCACCACCAGTTCGCGGGCGATCATCTTCGATCGTGACGCCAACGTGGTCTGCACCGCCCAGCGTGAATTCGCTCAGCATTACCCGCAAGCCGGTTGGGTCGAACATGACCCGATGGAAATCTTCGCTACCCAGAGCGCGGTGATGGTCGAGGCCCTGGCACAAGCCGGCCTGCACCATGACCAGGTCGCCGCCATCGGTATTACCAACCAGCGTGAAACCACCGTGGTCTGGGACAAGATCACCGGCCGCCCGATCTACAACGCGATCGTGTGGCAGTGCCGCCGCAGCACCGAGATCTGCCAGCAGCTCAAGCGCGACGGCCACGAGCAATACATCAGCGACACTACCGGCCTGGTCACCGACCCGTACTTCTCCGGCACCAAGCTCAAGTGGATCCTCGACAACGTCGAAGGCAGCCGTGAGCGTGCGCGCAACGGCGAACTGCTGTTCGGCACCATCGACAGCTGGCTGATCTGGAAATTTACCGGCGGCAAAACCCACGTCACCGACTACACCAACGCCTCGCGCACCATGCTCTTCAACATCCACACCCTGGAGTGGGATGCGAAGATGCTGGAGATTCTCGACGTGCCGCGCGAAATGCTGCCGGAAGTTAAATCCTCCTCGGAAATCTACGGCCGCACCAAAAGCGGCATCGCCATCGGCGGGATTGCCGGTGACCAGCAAGCGGCTCTGTTCGGCCAGATGTGCGTGGAAGCCGGCCAGGCCAAGAACACTTACGGCACCGGTTGCTTCCTGCTGATGAACACCGGCGACAAAGCGGTGAAATCCAAGCATGGCATGCTCACCACCATCGCTTGCGGCCCGCGTGGCGAAGTGGCTTACGCCCTCGAAGGCGCGGTCTTCAACGGTGGCTCCACCGTGCAATGGCTGCGTGACGAGCTGAAAATCATCGCCGACGCCACCGACACCGAATACTTCGCCGGCAAGGTCAAAGACAGCAACGGCGTGTACCTGGTGCCCGCCTTTACCGGCCTGGGCGCTCCGTACTGGGACCCATATGCCCGTGGCGCGCTGTTCGGCCTGACCCGTGGCGTGCGCGTGGACCACATTATTCGTGCCGCCCTGGAGTCGATTGCCTACCAGACCCGCGACGTGCTGGACGCCATGCAACAGGACTCGGGCGAACGCCTCAAAGCCCTGCGTGTGGACGGCGGTGCGGTGGCCAACAACTTCCTGATGCAGTTCCAGGCCGACATCCTTGGCACCCAGGTCGAGCGCCCGCAAATGCGCGAGACCACGGCACTTGGCGCCGCGTACCTGGCAGGCCTGGCCTGCGGTTTCTGGGGCAGCCTGGAAGAACTGCGTGGCAAGGCCGTGATCGAGCGCGAATTCGAACCACAGCTTGATGAAGTCGCCAAAGAGAAGCTCTACGCCGGCTGGCAAAAAGCAGTCAGCCGCACCCGCGACTGGGAACCGCACGAAGGCGCTGAATAAGCCAACCGCCGGACCCATATCGGGTTGTAACTGGCGGGGAGTCGATTGCTGCGGCATCATGGGCCACTTTTGTATGGCAGCCCAAAGGAAGCCCCATGAATCTGCCTCCCCGCCAACAACAAATCCTCGAACTGGTGCGCGAACGCGGCTACGTCAGTATCGAAGAGATGGCGCAGCTATTCGTTGTCACCCCGCAAACCATCCGCCGCGATATCAACCAGCTGGCGGACGCCAATCTGCTGCGCCGCTACCACGGCGGCGCGGCCTATGACTCCAGTGTCGAGAACACCGCGTACGCCATGCGTGCCGACCAGATGCGTGACGAAAAACAACGCATCGGCGAAGCCATTGCCGCGCAAATCCCTGATCACGCCTCGCTGTTTATCAATATCGGCACCACCACCGAATCCATCGCGCGTGCGCTGCTCAATCACAACCACCTGAAAATCATCACCAACAACCTCAACGTTGCGACCATGCTCAGTGCCAAGGACGACTTCGATGTGCTGTTGACCGGCGGCAATGTGCGCCGTGACGGCGGTGTGGTGGGCCAGGCCAGCGTCGACTTCATTAACCAGTTCAAGGTCGACTTTGCCTTGGTGGGCATCAGCGGCATTGACGAAGACGGCAGCTTGTTGGACTTCGATTATCAGGAGGTCAGGGTTTCCCAAGCGATTATCGCCAATGCGCGCCAAGTGATTCTGGCGGCGGACTCAAGCAAATTCGGGCGCAATGCCATGATTCGTTTGGGGCCGATCAGTCTGGTGGATTGCTTGGTGACGGATCAGCAGCCGGTGCCGGCGCTGGTGCAGTTGTTAAACCAGCACAAAGTCAGGCTGGAAGTGGTTTAGCGCCTGTAGCATCGCCATCGCGGGCAAGCCCGCTCCCACAGTTGACCGCATTTTCATGTTGGAACCCGGTCAACTGTGGGAGCCGGGCTTGCCCGCGATAGCGATAGATCCGACACCAAAACTCCCGAGCCTGCCCTAGGTTCATGTTCACAATTCTTCCTTTCCCCGCCCTTCGATGAGTTTTTTCAATCGAAGTCGGGTGGCTGCGCGCGCGTTTATCAGCTACCATTTTCGCAAATGAACATTAATGTTCGAATTCCAAGACGAAAAAGATCGCGAGGCCAGCCGATGAACCCTTCCACCTTGCCTGCTCCACCGCTTGCCGAAGTCTATGACGTTGCCGTAATTGGCGGCGGGATCAATGGCGTCGGCATTGCAGCAGACGCAGCCGGGCGCGGTTTGTCGGTATTCCTTTGCGAAAAGGACGACTTGGCCAGCCACACCTCTTCGGCCAGCAGCAAGCTGATCCACGGTGGCCTGCGTTACCTCGAACATTACGAATTCCGCCTGGTGCGCGAGGCGCTGGCCGAACGTGAAGTGCTGCTGGCCAAGGCCCCGCACATCGTCAAGCAGATGCGCTTTGTCTTGCCGCACCGCCCGCACCTGCGCCCGGCTTGGATGATCCGCGCTGGCCTGTTCCTGTACGACCACTTGGGCAAGCGCGAAAAACTCGCCGGTTCCAAGAGCCTGAAGTTCGGCCCCGACAGCCCGCTGAAAAGCGAAATCACCAAAGGCTTCGAATACTCCGACTGCTGGGTCGATGACGCCCGCCTGGTGGTGCTCAATGCCATGGCCGCCCGTGAAAAAGGCGCGCATATCCACACCCAGACCCGTTGCATCAGCGCACACCGCAGTAACGGCATGTGGGAAATGAACATGGAGCGCGCCGATGGCAGCCTGTTCTCGATCCGCGCCCGCGCCTTGGTGAATGCCGCCGGCCCGTGGGTCGCCAAGTTCATCAAGGAAGACCTGAAGCTGGACTCGCCTTACGGCATCCGCTTGATCCAGGGCAGCCACCTGATCGTGCCGAAACTCTACGAAGGTGCGCACGCGCACATTCTGCAGAACGAAGACCAGCGCATCGTCTTCACTATTCCGTACCTGAACCACCTGACCATCATCGGCACCACCGACCGTGAGTACACCGGTGACCCGGCGAAGGTTGCGATTACCGAAGGTGAAACCGACTACATGCTCAACGTGGTCAACGCGCACTTCAAAAAGCAGCTGAGCCGCGACGACATCGTGCACACCTACTCCGGCGTGCGCCCACTGTGCAACGACGAATCGGACAACCCCTCGGCCATTACGCGCGACTACACCCTGTCGCTGTCTGGCGGTAACGGTGAAGCGCCGATCCTGTCGGTGTTCGGCGGCAAGTTGACCACCTACCGCAAGCTGGCCGAGTCGGCGATGGCGCAACTGGCGCCGTTTTTCACGCAGATGCGCCCAAGCTGGACTGCCACGGCGAGCCTGCCGGGCGGCGAAAACATGAGCACGCCAGAAGCCTTGGCCGAAGCGATTCGCGCCAAGTTCGACTGGGTGCCGAGTGAGATCGCACGCCGCTGGTCCACCACGTACGGCAGCCGTACCTGGCGCTTGCTCGAAGGTGTGCAATCGTTGGCTGACTTGGGCGAGCACCTGGGTGGCGGCCTGTACACCCGCGAAGTCGATTACCTGTGCGCCGAAGAATGGGTGACGCAACCGCAGGACGTGCTGTGGCGCCGGACCAAGCTGGGCTTGTTCACCACACCGCAAGAGCAGGACAACGTGCAGCGCTACCTGTCCAAGGTTGAGCAAAACCGCGCAAAGATTGAAGCGGCCTGATCGCAGGCCGCAACGAGAAGCCCCTGTACCGCAAGGTTCAGGGGCTTTTTTTATGTTGCGAGTGCCTGGCGCTGATAACGCAGGCCCATGTCTCGAATTGCGCTGATGGCCGAGCCCAGCAGCACCGGATAAGCGGCCTGCAGGAACCCCGGCGTCGCCGTCGCCAGCGCACGCTCAAGCCATACGCAGGCTTGGGCTTCATCGCCCTCTGCCACCAACTCCGCAGCATGGTTGTACTGCCCGCGAAAATCCCCGGCCAGCGCCGCGCGCTGATACCACGCTTTGGCCAGGCGCACATCCTTGGGCACCACCACACCTTCATGGTGGAAACGCCCCAGCAGGTTCATCGACTTGGCGTGGCCCTTATCCGCCGCCTGCGCAAACAGCGCATACGCCGCGCCCAAGTCACGCGCTACACCGCGCCCGCCGGTGAGCAATTGCGCGTAGTTGTACAACCCCCAATCCAGACCCAGGTCGGCGGCCTGTCGGTAATGCTGCGCGGCATCCGCCAGATCGATGGCGCAGCCCCAGCCGTTCTCCAGGCAGCGCCCGATCATGTTGATCGCCATGGGGTGACGCTGGCGTGCGGCGATACGAAACCAGCTCAGTGCCAGCGCCTCATCCTTCTGCACGCCACGGCCGTCGAGCAGCAGCTGCGCCAACGTCGCCTGCGCGTCGGCATCGCCCAGTTGCGCGGTATGTATGACCCAACGTGCGTAGGCCCGTGGGTTTTCACCGATATCCGCTGGGTTGCTTTGCATGGCTGCCCTACATCGCGATCCTGGACCGCAAAAGTTTCATGAATTATTTCGTTACAAACTATTACATTTGAGATCCTTTATCAATTACGATCGCCTCTCACTTTCACCCACACGAGAATAATCAATGGCTACCGGGATCAGTTCTGCCCCCCTTTCATCGCGGCATTTGCTCGCGTCGGCGGTGGGTTTGGCAGTGGCTGCGCAGGGAGGATTCAGTTATGCGGTGGAGACTGCAGCAGATGACGGCACAGGCGTAATCCAGCTCGGCGCGACCAGTATCGAAGGTCAGGCGCCGAGCCAGAGCACCTACAACCCCGCCGCTCCCTCATCCCCCAAGTACACCGAGCTGCTGCGCGATACGCCGCAGACCATCACGGTGGTGCCCAAGGAAGTCATTCATGACCAGAACCTGCTGACCCTGCGCGATGTGCTCAGCACCGTGCCCGGCATCACCTTTGGGGCCGGCGAAGGCGGCAGCGGTTATGGCGACAGCATCAACCTGCGCGGTTTTTCGGCCAGTGGCGACATCTACGTCGACGGCGTGCGCGACAGCGCGCAATACAGCCGCACCGACCCGTTTAACCTGGAACAGGTCGAAGTGGTCAGCGGCGCAAGCTCGGTGTATTCGGGTTCCGGTGCAGTCGGTGGCACCATCAACCTGGTGACCAAGCAGCCTGAGCTGCGCGATAAAACCACGATCAGCGCCGGTATCGGCACCGATAGCTACAAGCGCCTCACCCTGGACACCAACCAGCAACTCAACGACACCACCGCCTTCCGGTTGAACCTGATGGCCCATGGTAACGACGTGCCGGGCCGCGATTATGAAGATTACTCGCGCTGGGGCATCGCGCCTTCGATCGCCTTCGGGCTGGGCACGCCAACGCGTGTCACCGTCAGCTATGAGCATCAGAAAGACGACAACACGCCGCAATACGGCATCCCTATCTACAACGGCAAACCGATGCCGGGCGTGGGCTGGAGCGATTACTACGGCTACCACAACATCAATGACCAGCAAATCACCTCGGACGCGTTCAGCCTGAAGCTCGAGCACGACTTCAACGACGCCGTCTCGGTGCGCAACTTCACCCGCGTCGAGCGCGTGCGCCAAGACCTGCGTGCCTCCGGCCCCGAAGGCGCGCAGGCCGGCTGCCTGGCCACCGGCACCCAGATCACCGGCGCCCCGTGCACGGGCGGGCTCAAACCCGGCTACTTCCAGCCAAGCGGCGGCTCGCTGGGTAACGAGCGCAACACTCAGAACAAAATGTTCACCAACCAGACTGACGTGACCAGCCACTTCAGCACCGGTTTCGTCGAGCACACATTGGTCACCGGCATCGCCATCAGCCGCGAGGAATACGAGGCGGACACCGGCAAATGGCTGACCAACGCCAACGGCAGCACCATCGTGCCGCCACCGGTCAGCTTCAGCGACCCGAACTCGGAATGGAACGGCCCGGTCAACTTCACCCGTGCGGCGCACATCGACGGTGCGCTTAACAACCGCGCCGCCTATGCCTTCGACACGCTCAAGCTCAACCCGCAATGGGAAATCAACGGCGGCTTGCGCTACGAGCACAACGCCGGCAGTTCGGTGACCAACGCCTACTCCAGCACCGGTGTGGAAACCCCTGGCGGGCGCTTCGGCCAGGCGGATGACCTGACGTCCTATCGCCTGGCGCTGGTGTACAAGCCGGCCGAAAACGGCAGCATCTACATTGCCTACGGCAACAGCAAGACGCCGTCCCAGGCCAGCGTCAACGGCAGCTGCTACACCCCCGCCAAGAACAACACGGCGGCCATCAACAACTGCAATGTCTCCCCGGAAACCGCGGTCAGCTATGAGATCGGCACCAAGTGGGACTTCTTCGACAACGCCCTGTCGATCACTGGCGCAGTTTTCCGTAATGACCGCACCAACTACAAAGTCGCCAGCACCGACCCAACCAACCTGAGCGGCACGCAATCGCTCGACGGTAAGGCACGTGCGGACGGCGTTGCATTGGGTCTGAGCGGCGCGATCACGGACAAATGGAAGGTCTTCGCCAACTACACCTACCTCGACACCCGCGTACTGCGCAGCGCCAGCGACTTCACCCTGGCAAGTACCGGCTTCGACGCGCAGAAAGGTGAACCGCTACCGTTCACGCCAAAACACGCGGCCAGCCTGTGGACGGTGTACGACCTGCCGTATGACTTCCAAGTGGGCTACGGCATCACCGCGCAATCCAAGCAGTACCTGGTCAGCGCCGCCGGGGCACCGACAGCGCCTGGCTACGCGGTACAGCGTGCGATGCTCGGTTATAAGGTCAACAAACAGCTGAACCTGCAGTTGAACGTCAACAACCTGTTCGATAAGGAATACCTGACGCGCATCCGTAACAACGGTTGGGCAGTGCCAGGTGATGGGCGTGCGGCGGTGGTGTCGGCGGACTACACCTTCTAAAACCTGCACCTTCCCCTGTGGGAGCTGGCTTGTGTGGGAGCTGGCTTGCCTGCGATGCAGGCAACTCGGTACATCAGGCAAACCCGGTTGATGCCATCGCAGGCAAGCCAGCTCCCACAAAAGCCCTGCTCGGAATAGCTTGCTGAGCATTCGGTTTTCCGAACGCCACACCCCACCCCATTCGGTTTGCCGGACCGAAGCGTTACAAATCCCTCGTAACACAATGTTAATCTCCTTATAAATCAATCAAATAACCTTTTATTTGCGGTATGGCACGACTCATGCTCTACACTCCCTGACGATTGCCTGAGGCGCCTTAGGAGCCGTCATGGGCATTCGCAGTACAAAGAGAGCCGCTTAGCAGGCTTCATAAAAAAAACAAATGTCGAGGAAGTATTGATGCGCATCGTTCCCCATATCCTGGGCGCAGCTATCGCTGCTGCTCTGATCAGCACTCCAGTTTTCGCCGCCGAACTCACCGGCACACTGAAGAAAATCAACGACTCCGGCACCATCACCCTCGCTCACCGCGACAGCTCCATTCCGTTTTCCTACATCGCGGATGGCTCGGGCAAACCCGTGGGCTACTCCCACGACGTTCAGTTGGCTGTGGTTGAAGCCCTGAAAAAAGACCTGAACAAACCCGACCTGAAGGCCAAGTACAACCTGGTGACTTCGCAGACTCGTATCCCGCTGATCCAGAACGGCACTGCGGACCTTGAGTGCGGCTCCACTACCAACAACGCCGAACGCGCCCAGCAAGTTGATTTCACCGTCAACATCTTCGAAATCGGCACCCGTCTGCTGGTCAAGAAGGACAAGGATGGCAAGCCGTCCTACGCTGACTTTGCCGACCTGAAAGGCAAGAACGTCGTGACCACCGCCGGCACCACGTCCGAGCGCATCATCAAAGCGATGAACGCCGACAAGCAGATGGGCATGAACGTTATCTCGGCCAAAGACCACGGCGAATCCTTCCAGATGCTCGAAAGCGGCCGTGCCGTTGCGTTCATGATGGACGACGCCCTGCTGGCCGGCGAAGAAGCCAAGGCCAAGAAGCCGGACGACTGGGTCATCACCGGTACTCCACAATCCTTCGAAGCCTACGCGTGCATGGTGCGTAAAGACGACCCGGCCTTCAAGAAAGCCGTGGATGACGCCATCGTTGCCCTGTACAAATCCGGCGAAATCAACAAAATCTACAGCAAGTGGTTCGAAAGCCCGATCCCACCAAAAGGCCTGAACCTGAACTTCCCGATGAGCGAAAAGGTTAAGGAGCTGATCGCTAACCCAAGCGACAAGCCAGCCCCTGACGTAAAAATCTGATACCTGACTAAGCTTATGTCCTGAGGGAGCCACCGCTCCCTCAGGCGTCTGTTACTACCTGCTGGCTTTAATGTGGAACACTCGACCTGGCGGTTTTCGAGCCGATCGCGTGTGCCTGGCGTTCACCGTCAGGCGGGAAAGGATCTTCCCCAAGCGGGTGCTTGTACATCGATCGATCTCGAGGGGAGACCCTAATGAATTACAACTGGGACTGGGGCGTGTTCTTCAAGTCCACCGGCGTTGGCAGCGAGACTTATCTCGACTGGTACATCGCTGGCTTGGGCTGGACCATCGCCATCGCTGTCGTGGCATGGATTATCGCCTTGTTGCTGGGCTCCATTCTGGGGGTCATGCGCACCGTGCCAAACCGCATCGTAGCCGGCATCGCGACCTGCTACGTGGAACTGTTTCGTAACGTGCCGCTGCTGGTGCAGCTGTTTATCTGGTACTTCCTGGTACCCGATATGCTGCCGCAGAACCTGCAGGACTGGTACAAACAAGACCTCAACCCGACCACCTCGGCCTACCTGAGCGTTGTCGTGTGCCTGGGCCTGTTCACCGCCGCCCGTGTGTGCGAACAAGTGCGTACCGGCATCCAGGCGCTGCCACGTGGCCAAGAGGCTGCGGCGCGCGCCATGGGCTTCAAGCTGCCGCAGATCTACTGGAACGTGCTGCTGCCCCAGGCCTACCGCATCATCATTCCGCCGCTTACCTCGGAATTCCTTAACGTGTTCAAGAACTCCTCCGTGGCGTCCTTGATCGGTTTGATGGAACTGCTGGCGCAAACCAAACAGACCGCCGAGTTTTCGGCCAACCTGTTTGAAGCCTTCACCCTGGCCACGCTGATCTACTTCACCTTGAACATGAGCCTGATGTTGCTGATGCGCATGATCGAGAAGAAAGTCGCGGTGCCCGGCCTGATCTCCGTGGGGGGTAAATAATGGACTTCGATTTCAGCGGTATCATCCCCGCCATCCCAGGCCTGTGGAACGGCATGGTCATGACCTTGCAGTTGATGGTCATGGGCGTGGTCGGCGGCATCGCGTTGGGTACGGTCCTGGCGCTGATGCGCCTGTCGTCGAGCAAACTGCTGTCGCGCCTGGCCGGCGCCTACGTGAACTACTTCCGCTCGATCCCGCTGCTGCTGGTGATCACCTGGTTCTACCTGGCGGTGCCGTTCGTGTTGCGCTGGATCACTGGCGAAGACACCCCGATCGGCGCGTTCACCTCCTGCGTCGTGGCCTTCATGATGTTCGAAGCCGCGTACTTCTGTGAAATCGTGCGGGCCGGCGTGCAGTCGATCCCCAAGGGCCAGATGGGCGCAGCCCAGGCGATGGGCATGACCTATGGCCAGACCATGCGTCTGATCATCCTGCCCCAGGCGTTCCGCAAGATGACCCCGTTGCTGCTGCAACAGTCGATCATCCTGTTTCAGGACACCTCGCTGGTCTACACCGTGGGCCTGGTGGACTTCCTCAACTCCGCCCGCTCCAACGGCGACATCATCGGCCGCTCCAATGAGTTCCTGATCTTCGCCGGTGTCGTCTACTTCATCATCAGCTTTTCCGCCTCGCTGCTGGTCAAGCGTCTGCAAAAAAGGTTTGCCGTATGATCTCTATCAAGAACATCAACAAGTGGTATGGCGACTTCCAGGTGCTGACCGATTGCAGCACTGATGTCAAAAAAGGCGAAGTGATCGTGGTGTGCGGGCCGTCCGGCTCGGGTAAATCCACCCTGATCAAGTGCGTCAACGCGCTGGAACCGTTCCAGAAGGGCGACATCGTGGTCGACGGCACCTCCATTGCCGACCCGAAGACCAACCTGCCCAAACTGCGCTCGCGCGTGGGCATGGTGTTCCAGCACTTCGAGCTGTTCCCGCACCTGACCATCACCGAAAACCTGACCATCGCGCAGATCAAGGTATTGGGCCGCAGCAAGGAAGAAGCCACCAAAAAAGGCCTGCAGTTGCTTGAACGTGTGGGCCTGTCGGCGCACGCCCACAAGCACCCGGGCCAACTGTCCGGTGGCCAGCAACAACGTGTGGCCATCGCCCGCGCCCTGGCTATGGACCCGATCGTCATGCTGTTCGACGAACCGACTTCGGCGCTCGACCCGGAGATGGTCAACGAAGTGCTCGACGTGATGGTGCAACTGGCCCACGAAGGCATGACCATGATGTGCGTGACCCACGAAATGGGCTTCGCGCGCAAAGTGGCCGACCGCGTGATCTTCATGGACGCCGGCAAGATCATCGAAGACTGCCCGAAAGAGGAGTTCTTCGGCGACATCAGCGCCCGCTCCGAACGCGCGCAGCACTTCCTTGAGAAAATCCTGCAGCACTAAGCCCTACATAGCTCCCACTGCTGAAACAAGGCCAATGTGGGAGCGGGCCGGCACGC